>JAFGMV010000041.1 GCA_016927315.1 Anaerolineales bacterium
CCCTGGCATTACAGGACCGATTTGGTTAAAATGGGATAACGTTTAATATTTATCAACACAGTGCTACAGTAATGAGTACAGCAACACTCAGACAAAGTTGGAGATATTTTTATATCGTTTTATACCAGCCGGCAATCGTATAACATGACCGATAAATACCCGGTTGAATCAGAAGTTACTGTCTATGATGATCCTGAAAATCCACAACAATCGGCATTGGAAAGATATATCAGCGTTATACATTTTACAACTACAATGAATATTTATTGTTCGTTCAGTTCAAGCACACCCTTGATCTTCATACTGTGCTGGTTCTCTCCCTCATCCTCGTAGATCTCATAATTTAACACAATCGGCATAACCTGGGACAGCATACTTTGTGCCGGGCAGTAGCGTACAGCTGACAGCTCCATTGCCCGCCTGACCGCATCTTCCTGCACTTCATGACCAACCACTGCATATGTAATGGCGGCACTGGTAAACGCATGCGGGTGTTCCCCGGCCTGGTCAGCATCTACCCTGACATCGAAGCCCGTTATAGTCTGGCGTTTTTTCTTCAGGATGGAAATCACATCCATGGCCGTACACCCTGCCAGGCTGATCGCCATCAATTCCATCGGGCGGAAACCGCCATCATGCCCTCCTACGGCTGCGGCTGCATCCAGATCAACGGTAAAGCCCGTGTCCGCTTGGCCGACAAAACCCATATCACCTTTCCAAATTACTTTGGCCTGCATTTTTCCTCCTGCTCCATTTAACTATTCCAGGATGATCGGCGTGACATGTTCCTCGAGTGCGTCACGATCAATAGCGCCCGTCCAGGCCAGGCGCACCTGTCCACTTCGATCAATCACAAACGAACTTGGCAAACTGGTCGTACGGAAGGCTCTTAGGGACGCTTCTTCAAGATCAACCCAGACCGGAAATGTCAGGTTCAGACTACTGGCAAACATAGCCACCTGGTCCGATTCTTCACCCGCATTGATGCCAATCAATACAAATCCGTCAGCTTTGTGGTCATCATAATAAGACCGCAGGGTGGGCATTTCTGCTTTACAAGGCGGGCACCAGGTAGCCCAATTATTTAACAGCAGTACATGTCCCTTATAATCACTCAAAGAAACCGGTTGTTCCAATAGGTCGGTCGCCTTCAATTCCGGAGCCGGATAGTTCACTTCCACCGGGAGGACAGAATTTATTACTTCCGGCCTGTCTGAACTGGATTCACCACGCGGGATTAGAACGGGCAATGCAACCACGCCTACAAAGAGCAGACCTGCTCCAATCAATATCAAGGATAAAGGGTGGTTCTTCTTTCTGTTAGCTGGTCTTCGTTTCCTGACAACTTTATTTCTGACCATGGATTACTCCTGATTTACTTTCGCATAATCCCGGAAAAACGTCAACTACCAAGAGATAAGTAAATATCTTGAAAAAGAAAAGCAGACTTCTGTCTTCTTGAAGCCTGCTCTCTATAGCAACTTTAATATCTAATTTGCCAGAGCACGCTGAATTTCGGCCACCAGGTTGGCTTCCGGAACAGCCCCAACCACATTGCCCCTACCGCTGTTGATTGTCGTCTGGGGCACACCACTGACACCGAATTGATTTGATAATTCGGGAAATTCTATGGCTTCAACCATTTCCGCCTGTACCAGCGGGTTTTCCATCGCCATCTTATGCGCCAAGATAACAGCCGATGGGCAGTACGGACAGGTTGGTGTAACAAAGACCTGCAACAGTACAGGCTGGGTCAGGTCTTTAAGAAAAGTTCGAGTTTGTGTATTCAAACCCGAATCACGGGTTGAAACAATCAAGATATCCTGTATCAGGGATGTGAACTCATGTCCCGAAGGGACACCGGCAAATCGGACTCCGTAGTCCGTAATCTGATCACCATCTTTGGCTGCAATTACAATCCCGGGAGATTTGTCTATGTTGAATTTTTGGGCAACATCGACATCTGCCTGTATGTCATAAACCTTCAGTCCCAGATGGTCAGATAATGCAGTAACTTCTTCCAGCAGTTGTTGAGTTTCGTCACAATACTGGCAATCCTGCCCCTGGCCAAAGTACAAGATTTCAACAGGGTTCTGAATATTAGCAAAGGCTTCCCGGACCTGGTCTGCAATATCTTCATTCAATAACTTCGTCATCCTTTACTCCTCTGTGCCCACACGGGGCTTTTTCATTTATCAAGTACAACCGCCAGTATTACCGACACGATAATCACATTGTGAACATTCCAATTCAAGTAGACCGTTATACTCCAGAGTACCCAGTTTGCATTCAGGACAGCGAACTCCTTGTTTCAAAAGGACAGTCTTCTTTACTTCAAGTTCTTCCGTACTGATCAATGACAATTCATATGCCGATAAATTGTTTCCAGTTTTTGCAGTCATACAGCTTAGATGCAGAGTGCCTAAAAAAGTTACATACCCATGAATCACTTTGTAAGTATGTCAATCCATGAAATATTTGCGCTTACTCTGGTTTCAGGAATTCTTCCAGATTAAGGCTTGAAAAGAGGCGAGAACGTACCCCTGCTGGTATTTCTCCATTGGATGAGGTGGAATGATACAAATAAATCGTCTTTTTCATTGTATCAACCACAATCTGGCAATTTTTACATTCAGAAATATGCCGTTCGAGCTCCATACAAAGTTCATCCTGCAGGACACCATCGACATAATCCGACAGCTGTCCCAACAAGTCTCTGCAGTTACCCTGGTGATTGTGTGTGTGTTTCATTACACTTTCTCCTTTCCAAGCCTTTCACCATAATAGGTAGAGAGTTGTTCTCTTAATTTCAAGCGGGCACGCAAAAGACGAGTCTTGACTGCCGTCTCAGACAAGCCCAGGGCTTCGCTTGTTTCATGTATAGAAAGCCCTTCCATATCTCGTAATATGAAAACCAGGCGAAGTTTTTCTGGCAGGTCTCGAACCGCCTGCTCGAGATACACCTGGGCTTCGGTGGACAACAACTCGCTTTCCGGCAGGCAGCACCAGTCTACAAACTGAACCAGTGTAAAATCATCTTCATCGGCTTGTTCATCCGGAACAACCTGGATCTCCGGTTTTTGCCGGCGCAACAGCATCAAGGCTTCGTTGACAGCGATCCGATATAACCAGGTAGAGATTGAAGATCGTCCTTCAAAAGCAGACAGCGATTGCAAGGCTTTCAAGAAGGTGTCCTGCAGTACATCTTCGGCATCCTGCTCATCTCCAAGGATTTTCAAAGCGACACGATAAACCTGGTTAGAATAAGCATCTACCATACGGGCAAACTCTGCCCTGTCACCAGTTTTTAATGCTTCCAGCGACAATTCACCTACATCCATTTAGATGATCCTTTCACACGAAAGTTGCATGCTGACATTACACAGTATACTCGATGACAATTTTCCATGACAAAAAAGGAAGAATGTCAATACAATTATGATGTTTGCCACTATGAGGCGTCTATGTCAATAGGGTAACATCCAAGTATATGTTTGTTACATTATCTCGAGTTCCCTTACTGGAAGGCCTGAAAACGGATGAGTTAGAACTACTCAAACCGCTTTTTCAGTCTTTCGATTGCCGGGTTGGCGAAACCATTTTCAGCCAGGGAGAGACGGCTGTGTGTCTGTATCTTATTCTGGAAGGTTCAGTAGAACTAAGGTACAAGCCTTATGATGATGAACCCCTCTCGCTTGGACGAGTTTCTTCAGGGAATATCTTTGGCTGGTCATCTGTAGTAGGTGGGCCAAATTACACTGCCAGTGCTATCTGTATCGAAGATTGTTTGACTCTTCGGATCAAAGGGAAAGACCTGCGCGCGCTCTGTGAGACACACCCAGACATTGGCTCTTTTATTCTTGATAGGTTGGCAAAATCCGTTTCATCGCGCTGGGAACATGCCCAGGAACAGATTCGATCTTTTCTGAAGAATAGCATCGATGAAAACGTGAAAGAACAGGAAAGGTAGAATAATGACAATGCCTTTATCCAACCACTCACATGAAGAACAGTTAAAAGCACTGCTTGAACAGATTAGTGCCTACATTGAACAATTTCACGGAGGGTCAGTAGAATTTGTCTCCCTCGAAGGCAATAAACTTACCGTCCACCTGGGCGGTGCCTGCCTGGAATGTCCATTACTGCCAACCACCCTGAAAGGTTGGGTGGCCGGAACAGTTCACCAATTCTTTCCCGACATTGAAGTTGTTGCTGCTGAATAAAAATTACTACACAGCTAGTACTGTGTGAGGGCAGGTATACGTGTACAAGGCCTCTGTGATAACAGGGCCTTGTCGCTTTAACCGTTCAAGTTATTGCAAGCCTTTTATGACAGCTTCCATGTTAAACTATATAGTACAGGTCACGTGATGATATCAGTTTACGATCCGCTTCGAATAAGGATACTTCGGAATGGACAAAGACAAGACTCTATTTGTTAAAGCAAAATCCGACAGACAAACTGAAAAAGAAAAAATCCAACTGCCAGAAAGCTATCTTCTTAATGTTCTGCTGGATAGCATTCCAGACCGTATCTATGCCAAAGATATCCAGGGGCGAAAAATTCTTTCAAACAAAGCAGATTGGAATGCATCCGGTGGGGAATCCATGGAAGATGTTGTTGGAAAGACTGATTTCGAAACCTACCCACCTGATATAGCCGAAAAATTCTGGGCCGACGATATGACGGTTATTGAATCGGGGATACCAATCATAAACCGGGAGGAACCCGGGTTTGACAAAGCCAGAAATCCGGTACATGTATTATCAACAAAAATCCCCCTGCGAGATAGCGATGGAAACGTCATCGGGTTGGTTGGAATTGGGCGGGATATTACTGAAGTGGTCAAAGCCCGTCAGGAGGCTGAAGAGGCAAACCGCTCAAAAAGCGAATTTCTAGCCAATATGAGCCATGAAATCCGTACACCAATGAATGGGGTTATTGGAATGTTAGAACTGGCCATGCTAGATAAAGACACGAGCGATGACCAGTATGAATTTCTGCGGATTGCCTTGCAAAGCGCAGAATCTCTGTTGACGATCCTGAACGATATCCTCGACCTCTCTAAAATAGAAGCCAAGAAACTCAACCTTGAAAAAATCGGCTTCAGCCTTCATAATTTGGTCGAAGATGTAGCCTATACGATAGCGCCACGCGCACAAAGCAAGGGATTAGAGTTGGCCTGCCTAATCAATCCACCACCCAAGACTTACCTGTGCGGCGACCCGGGGCGCTTACGCCAGATCCTGTCCAACCTGGCAGGAAATGCGATCAAATTCACAGAAAAGGGTGAGATCATCATCCGGGCTGAGGTTCTGGAAGAAACCAAAAACCGGGCCAAAGTCAAATTTTCGGTACGGGATACCGGGATTGGCATCCCCAAAGAAAAACAGAGTGCTATCTTCAAACGCTTTACACAGGCCGATGGATCTACAACCCGACGTTACGGTGGAACCGGGTTGGGATTAACAATCTCCAAACAATTGGTGGAAGCGATGGGCGGAGAAATCGGATTGGAAAGCAAACCGAATAAGGGCAGTACTTTCTGGTTCATACTCGAATTCGAGAAAGAAGCAGAACAAAAAGTAACTTCGGCATTAAAGCTTCCCATCGTAAACCTGAGTGGTATACACATTCTGGGGATCGACGACAATGCCACCAACCGAATGATACTCACTAAAATGGTTGAAACATTTGGCTGCCGGATCGAAACAGCTGCCAACAAAAAAGATGCAATCGAAAAAATGCACGCTGCTTATCTCGATGATGATCCCTATAAAATTGTACTGCTTGATATGCAAATGCCCGATAGTGATGGAACCAAGATTGCCAGGGAGATCATATCCATTCCAGGTGGTAAGGATATCAGTATCATCGCTCTGACTTCCATGAACCAGCGCAGTGACATCTCTTACCTGGAAGAACTTGGCTGTGCTGGCTACTTGCTAAAACCCATAAAACAAAGCCTGCTAAGAGAAGCGCTGGTCACTATCGTAAGCCAAAAAGAGGCTGGTATTACCTCTGATCAGATGGTAACCTCAACTTTATTGAGTGAATACAAACGCCGGGGAATGCGTATCCTGTTAGCCGAAGATAATCCTGTCAACCAGAAGCTGGCAGCGATCTTACTGCAGAAAGCCGGTTATCTGGTAGATACTGCTGAAAATGGGCACCAGGTTATTCAAAAAATTAAGGAGAGCAAATACAATGCTATCCTGATGGATATTCAAATGCCAGAATATGATGGCCTGGAAACCACCGAGTACATAAGAAAACGAGAAGATAAAGGGAAACACATCCCCATTATTGCAATGACGGCGTATGCAATGAAAGAAGACCGGGAACTCTGTCTGGAAGCCGGGATGGATGATTATGTTTCCAAGCCGCTGGAAGCAAAATCCTTGATCGAGACGGTTGACAAATGGGTTATTCTCAAGAGCAAACATCCCGCACAAACAGGTCCATCTGACATACGTGAAAAAATTAAGGCCGTCAAATCTCCCCAACCTGAAATTACCATTCCAGACGATAACTCCCCGCCTGTAGATCTTGTAAATGCCCTGGCTAATTTCGATAATGATCGCGGCTTGATGATGGAATTGATACAAGACTTCATCACCCATCTGCCAGACCGTCTGAACGAAATCGACGTCACACTGTATGGGAACGATATCCCTAGTCTGAGAAGGTCTGCTCACAACCTCAAAGGGTTTTCTGCAAATTTCAAGGCAAATCGATTGTCTGCACTTGCCAATAAACTAGAAAGCATGTCAGACAATGAGGACATTACCAAGATTAAGGAAACTGTCAACCAGATTGAATTAGAAGTCATTCGAATATTGGAATACCTGACAAAAATTGAAATCTGACCTGGCTCAACAAAAAAAGGCAAAGATCCTCAATTCAAGGGTCTCTGCCTTTTCGGTTATATACCGGGGGTTATTTTTTATACGTTCTGAAGATCAGGTAACCACCAATTACCATAAGAGCCGCACCCCAGATAAAACCGGAAGCGACAAATGATTCAATACCCACAAACAATCCCATAGCTGCTAGTATCCCAGCAGGCCACCAAGCCCATTTCGCCTTTGCCAGCCAGACCACCAATGCAAAAGTTACAGCCAGACCCAAGAAAAAGATTACCCCTGAATCCAGACCCGGGACATGATCAGTCACACCTGCTTCAAGGCCCAGTGTGATCAATACCCCACCCGGAATAATCGCCCACCAGAAGTCCTTTCGAACAAGGTACCAGAGCCAGAAACCAATCCCCAGAGATACCAGGAAAGCCATTCCCCCCAAGTCTCCCGGTAGGAAGACAGCACCGGCCAGCCCCAGCATTGCCATTCCAGGGGTCGCAGCCCACCATTGCCCGGCCGCAAAGGTGTATAGAAAAACAGCCCCTCCAATGACGAAAATCGATCCCAGGATCCAGCTGCCGGTAACATTGAGGTATCCTATCGTGTCGAGCATTGCCAGCCCGCCTAACCCAATCAGCAGTACGCCGATCAGGATACGTACATCCAGATTTTTCATTTCTGCATCTCCCTGTTCACCTGCTAATAGACAGCGATCCGGCCAACCCCTGCATCGATATCCATGTCAATCCGGTTCTCAGCCGTATCATAGTTCGCTGATTGATAAAATTGACCAGAATATGGGAAACGGGCAGCATCAATTTCAACAGCAGTAATGCCCTGATCTACCTTTATCCGGGCAGCCACACCTTCTGGTACACGCACATCCAGGGAAGCAGCCCCAAGGTCAATATCAACCCGAACCTGCCCGGCGCCGGCAGGCAGGGTCAGATCAGTGGAACTTGCACCGGTGTTCAAATCAAGGTAGGTCACTTTGGTATCCCGCAGGTCAATCGTGGATTGATTGGCCCCGGTATCCAATTTCAATTCCAGGGGAATCTGACTGTTTATCTGCATATCCCACTCAAGACCATGAGAGCCCCAATCCCATGAGAAAGGGAAATCCACGGCAGAGCGAAGTTCGACATTGAGGCTTTCATCCTCAAACCGGATCTTTTGCTTCACGCCGCCGGCAAACGATCCAGTGAGTAATTGGGTGGAAAGTGCTCCAGACCGGACTGTCAATTGGCCGGCCCCATGCTTCAAATTCAGAGCCGCTTTCCGGGCGGTCCCCAGGTCAATCGAAAAGGCTTCAGATACCGGTTCACCGCTTTTCCCAATAGTTACCCCCCAAATAACCCACAGCCCCAAGAATACCAATAACAAAGGCCAGAAGTACTCCATAACATCAGCCCCACCAGGCAATTCAATACCCATGGACTTAACCAGGAACAGGCTCCCCACCAGAATAAGAATAAAACCCCAGAATATATTTGAGCGACGCATTAGTTACTCCTGTTTGTATCCATCTTTCGATTTTCTCGTTGTGCTGATCAGTCCGGTTCCAATCACATACAATCCCAAAAGGATCAGCACAACAGCAGGCCCAAGGCTCCCAAAAAGCGTCCAGCCGCCAAAAAAGGCAGAAAATACCAGAAACAGCACAGCACTAACTACCATCAGGTTTAGTCCATGCCGGATGTTTGAGCGGGTATTTTCACCAAGCAGCCCCGCCACGACCGTACCCACCCCCACAAACCCCGGGATCAGGGTCCACATATAAGACCAGGTCGCCCATTCACCGGTGGTGTTCTGGTAGTGCAGAATACCGCCCACCCCAGCCACAATAGCTGCCGGGATTGACATTCCGGGCTCTCCGATAATCATGCCCAACAACAGCAAACCGGCGCCCACTGCAACAATCCCAACTGGCCATTCATAATACTCCTGTACCCATTCCTGCAGCGGCGGGAAATTATTCTGGGCAATGAACCAACCTCCCAACAGGACCAGGATAATCCCCAAGCCCAGGCGTGAACGATCAGTTTTTTTCATAGCATACTCCTCGTAAGTATCTCTTAATAATAAACACGAAAAAGATGAGAACGATCTTCATTACTATCTACGCAGAAGAACGCAAAAGGTTGCAATATTTCAGTGAACCTTCCATACGTGTACAACCGGTTTGGCCCCGTCTGCATAGAACTCGAGCACATACAGGAGACCATTTGCACGGTCGAAACTGACATCCCCGATACGGTTCCGGCGTTGGTCTCCCCAACCAATATCAACTTCATCCCATTCAGGCGGGTTGAGGTACAGATGTTCATCAATATCGATAACCGCATAAGGTTGCGGCTGCCAGGGTTCCATCTCTCCCCGGGCAACCCGGGCAAAATCATTGGGATCGTACAGGATCAACTGGGCATCAAAGCGGGTTGACCACCAACCGCGATTGCTGATGCAGGTACCCGCACCCTCATTACAACAACCCTGTTCCGGACAGAGGGACCCATCCGCGTTACGACATGTGATTTCTCCAGCATCCACGTGATCATCAACACATACATACTGGGGGCCATCCGGATGCATATACCCGTACCAGTACTTGACGCCGGTGCTCTTTGTACCGGCGAACACGACCGCCTGCTTGCCAGAGGCGGTCGTGATCCAGGCACCGCCTTCCCATTCATCCGGATGCTGGTAACCGCTCAAACTGCGGACAATATCCTCAGTATTGTAAGTATTTTCGTAAAGCAGCAACGGGATCTCCTGCAGGTGTACACCGGATACCGGCGGGGAACCATCCACCTGCCAGGGGGTATAAGCGAACAGGGCAGGTCCCATACCACTCATGCCGCCATCACGCATGCGCCCGGTAGCGATATAGCGGCCGCCAACATAGGTATTTGCCCACTCGGCAGGGATTTCGAACATATAGCCGGTAGTGCTGTAGGGGTTCTGGTCTCCGATGAACCAGAACCCTTGCACGTCCGGGTTACCCAGGTCGGGGTTGAACCAGCCGTGTGAAGGGTCGCCGGGCTCCTGCAGGTGCTGTCCCCAGGCAATATGGATCTTCGGCCCTGTCCCGGGATAGTCCAGATAGGCCATTCCAACCCTGGGAATCTCTTCCAGGTTGGTAAAATACCCGGACATGACATTATGAAAATCCTGCACGAATTCTGCCGTATTCAATTCTTCGATGTTACGAGAAATAACCGGCGCCGGGATGGTCACTTCGGCAATCTGGTTACCGTCCGGTAAATCACCGTAAGCAATACGCTCGTGCCCCATTACAAAAAGCGATCCCGGGAAACCATCTACGCCACCGGAAGGATCCCCATCTGGATTGAGAGTCATGGCATTACCGCCGTACGCGAAGGTCTTCGGTCGTTCTTCCCCGCCCGGCAGCCGGAAGGCGCCAATATATGCCAGGCTCTCCGCCGGCAGGGCATCCCCTGAAGGCGGCGGCCCTGGCGGTAGCGGAGAAATTCCAACCGGCCCGGGTTCTGCTTCCCGCGGCGCAGCAGTCTCGACCTCATCATAGGCTTCATCACCATATTCATGCTGACCAGGAGGCGTCTGCCCAATGGTACAGGCCAGGGTAAATACCAGCACCAAGACAAGAATAGGTAAACGTATCTGTTTCATAACACATCCTTCTCACTTCTGAAAATCATTGACCAGGTCTTCGATCTCTTTACTTAACGAAATACCAATATCTGGGATACTCTGCAAACCTTTCAAGCCCATCATCCTGTAAACAAGTCCGATGTCTTGTTCCAGGTCATCTACCGCCCAGGAGGCTTTCCGATACCCCCAAACCTTATGGGAAGGGGCTTTCTCCAATTCCAAGGAATATGTCCGATTGGCAAGTCTTTCAGCAATACGTTTATTAAGCGCATGTTTGTCCCCCAGAATGACCGGGCGCGGCATGCGGTCTTTGATGCCATATTTCTCACACAGCTCGCGAATACGCCGGGCAATGGGTGCCCAGTCCCCTGCGGCCCTGTAGCTGCCCCTGGGGTAAAGTTTTTGGTAATTTGGAAGCAGTTCCGGGAAACGTTCCTGCAATATGTTGAAGAAGTACGTACGCTGCTGGTCCGCCAGAGTCAGGCCGCCAGCCAGGATAAACTGACCGCCGTGTTCGGCCGTCCAGCGGATGACGGCCTCGAGATTTGCGTCATCATCACATAGACCGGGCAGGATCGGCATCATGCATGTCCCGGTTAGGAAACCGGCCTGAGAGAATTTCTGCATGGCTGCGAATCGTTTTTCCGGGGCTGGGGCCAAGTTCTCCATCTGGCGGATGCGGTCATAATTTGGCGACTCTGGCGTGCTGATAATGCTGAAGGCCACCACGGAAGGGGCGCGTTGATTGATCGCTTGCAGAAGATCCAAGTCCCTTAAGATCGAGGGATTGCGTTCCAGCACAAAGACCGGGAATCCCAAATCCAGACAGACTTCCAGCATCCGGCGGGAAAGCCCGAATTTGCGTTCAGCGGGCTGGTAATCGGCTGTCATCAGAAGATCAATCGGCACCCGGCTGAGAGCCTTTCGCAGCAGTTCCGGGGCATTCTGCTTGACCTTGATCACGTGTGCGAAGTCATTGGGATTTTCATACGGCAGGTATTTCCGCTCGCGGCAGTAGCAGAACTGGCAACCGTGCTGGCAGCCCAGGTATGGATAGGCGCTGTAGCGCGTCCAGAACCAGTGATCGGCGCGCTTATGCTTGTTGAGGATGGACTTTGGACGGTAAGGAATGAAGGTCGTGCGTGTCAAAAAGGTCCTCTCCTGTCTGATGAAAAAAGGACTCAGTCACTCTCTCCGTAAGGGAGCATAAACCCGGGTCTGCAGACATGCTCGATATCCAAAAATTTCGGACAAGGCAACCCCACGGGGACAGGCAGTTCCCCGGGAGGAGTCAGAAGTGTACCAGAAGGAAGCATATAGACAGCATATAGACAGAGTAAAGGAACTCGCCAAAGAGCGGTTGTCCTGCCTGATACCGGCAGCTGGAAAAACGATCCGGACGGACGGGAGAAGAGGCCATCGGCAGTTACAGGAAATACCTAGAGGTTGTAATCGCCAAGGTACGTAGTGGCCTTACGGATCATCAAAAGACGCGGATTACGGCGTTTCTTGATGATCTGGTCTGTCAACCATTCAGAGAGCAGGTCGGGATAATGCTTTCCTAGGGTCTTCAGCCCCCAGCCGACCCCTTTGATGGCATCTGTATCCGGCTCTTCGAACATCGGCTGCAGTAATTTCACAAGCTGCCTGGCCTGCCCCTCCAGTTCGGGATTGCCGCGGGACCGTTTGGCCCAGAAGTGTACGGCCACCCCGATTACACGCCGCACCCAGCGGTTCTTATCCTTGCACCAGGGCTGCAGCAGAGAAAGGGTTTTTTTGAAATCACCGCTCACCAACGCCGGACCGGGGATACGTTCTCCCAGGATATCGGTGCCATACCAGCAGTCGGCCAGGATTACATACTTCCGGCAGCGGCTGAAAGTACCGACCAGGCCTCGTTCCAGGTGCTGGCCAAGTGCTGTACCAATCACAACCCAGCCTCCCATCGTACCTTTTTCGGCAATGTAATCCAGGAACGGATCCAACGTCTTGAACGAACAGGGACCTATCGTTTCACCAATCATCCCAAGAATCGGGAAAGGAATCTTCTGGGCCAGGACCGGCGACAGCTTTCTATAGGCCTGTTTCACCTTGCCTGCCTCCAGCACAGGGATAAGCCGGGTCCCCAATTCACAGGCAGCTTGTTTGTTCATGACGACCTCCATCACAGGTACACCATTTCGATGCCTGTGACATATTTGGAATTGCGGCTGAGGCTGAAAGGAAAGAAGCCGGCCATACGGTCTGCAATATCATCAAATGGTTTCTCATATTTTAACTCGACCACCACATGTTTATGATCAGGATATTTCCTCCTGAAACGGTTACGATCTTTTTTAACTTGATAATAAACCATGTCTGTATCGACAGTCACCCGAAAGCGCTGGTCCCTGACGACATAATACCAGCGGTAATAGCGGTTGCACAAAACAACATTCAAACCGCGCAAATAAAGTTTTACCTGCTCAGGCAGTTCTGCCCGGCGGATAAGTTCCTGAAAGCTGCGCTGGTCAAAACCATGCTCGAACTGGAAAGGGGGTAATGGGTAGGAATATTTTGCGCCAACCAGTCCATCTTTAACCTTGAACTCCAACACCGGGCTGGAAATATTCCCAAACAATCCAGCATACCAGCGTACGCGAACCTTATGACGCTCCCCTATGCCGCTGACGTTCTGGTTATAATTCTCCAATTCTTCCGAATCGAGGTAAATATTATTGATATAGCGCGGGGGATATGGCTCATAAAACATGCCAGGATGGCGTTTTACCAGCATGCGAACCTGACCTGCATCAAGTTCGCTGACCAGGAATTTACGTTCGTAACGGTAAGAAGGCGCTGCGGCAGTAGGCATGTTTCACTCCATTCGAGAGGATGTGATATTCACTACCAGATACCCTTGTTATCCATGAATGTGATCTCGAGAGCAGGGGATAATTCCCGCAGGGCGTTCCTGGCCTGGCTGAGATCATTCATATCCCGAAACTCGATGATGAAGGCTGCCTCAATTGTCCGGTCGGTTTCGTCAAAGCGCAGCAGCCTGGCTTTGGCGGTGTGCTGCTTCAGTACTGCGGTGACAGCTTCCAGGCCTACCCGCCCGTCACCCTGGCCGGCAACCGTCAGGTGCAGGTTGACATCTGCATCCGGTTTGCGGAACAGGCGGCGCAGGGCAATAATCAGGATCCCAACTGCCAGGGCGACAAACGTGATCAGGCGCTGGTTATCGCCCAGTCCAATCCCCAGCCCGATTGCAAAGAACAGGTAAGCCAGTTCTTCCGGCTCTTTGACAGCGGTCCTGAAACGAACAATCGAGAGAGCGCCGACCAAACCCAGGCTGAGCGCCACCGATGAACGCACCACCAGGATGATAAAGGTGGTCGTGACGGTCATCAGCATAAAATTGGCTGCAAACTTACGGCGGTTGCTCAAGGATGAACCCCAGTGGATATAAACCAGACTGAGAATATAAGCGCACACAGCCGCCAGGAGCAGATTGATGAAAAAGGTTGCCAGTTCAACCCGGTTGGCCTGGCTTGCAAACAAAGCTTCGATCAATCCCTGTTTCGTGAGCGGTTGGGGGGCAGCCGCGGTTGTGTCCGTCTGACCTTCCAGTGGAGCGGGCAGTTCCTCCTCCAGGTATCCTTCGTCTGGGTGAGGCTCCTCGCCAGCCGGTTCTCCAGGGGCGCCTTCACCGACCGGTATTCCCGCCGCCTCACTCCCGCTGAGTTGAACATCATCAATTTCCACCACTGCCTGCGCCAGCGCCTGGAAGAAGATAATGCCCCCCGTCAGGGGCTCAGTATCACTGGCGCTTAAAACCAGTTCATTACCGATATAAATATTGTGTTCCCCGCCGGAAGAAACGATTCCCAGATCAATCCAGCTGCCAGGCTGTATGCCGGGAACATCGGCATCCCCCAGGTTGGTTGGCGTTCCCTGTTGATTCTTCTCAAGGTGCAGGTGGCCGGGCAGCAGGAACAGCGCATAGCGTCCCTTATCATCCTGGTTATAGGCGACCACAGCTTCCCCCTCCCCTGTGAGTTTTATCTTTGTGACAATGGTGACATCATTCCAATCACCAAAGCGAGCAGCAAACCCATCTGGAGAAATCTTCAGGACTCCATCAACGACACTGGCCTGTGGAGAGAGTTCCCATCCCTGCAGTTCGGCGCTGTCGAAAGTCTCCGTTGTGCCGTCCTCCTGGGCTGCAACCAGCCCGGACATCAACACCAGCAGTGCTGCAAGCAAGAAGGCAATCAATACTCTCGTTTTGCTTTGCATGATAATTCTCCTCTTTATAAGAAGGCAGACAACCTGCCATGAATGACGGGTATCGAAAGGCCCTGCTCTCAAGGCTGCTGCTGCCCGGTTTGAGGTTTAACATTTGCATCAGGGGCAACCTTCCATTGATCAGAACCAAGAACTGAGAGCAGGTACTGGCTGCGACGAGCGGTCAGGGTGACCATTGACTGCCGGTCTTGGGTGAATTGATCGAATGTGTACATGGCCGATGCCCCAAAATAATGTTTGTCCCCGGCGGCTCTGGTCAGGTATGGACCAACCAACTCCTGCCAGGCCTGGGCCCGGGAGGCAAAATCCTGCCCGTTGAAGCGGCCGCGGACCAGCAGATCGACATAGGCGGCATAATCCCGCCGGTATCGTTCGACCTGGAAAACCCTGGTGAACAAGGGCGCCCACTGCAGGGGACCCTGGCAGCAGGCCTCTCCATACAGCGGAAAATCATAATCCCCACCGAAATGCCCCCAGGAATTGTTCAAATCCCAGGCAACGAAGGAAAATTTCCCCGTCCCAGGATCATGATAGAGATAGTAATTATTGCCGGTATAAGGATATGTATCCAGGTTAAGGGTGGTTAAGATAACTGCCAGATAACGCAGGTAACTGTCTACATCAAAAACCTGCTCCAGGGCCTGTGTGAATTCAGCTTCACTCTGGTATGCCGCCCCATCAATCACATAGCACAGGTTGATGATATCGCTGTAATCAGGATGGTCGAGATTGGTTTGCAATCCATAGGCAACCTCACCGCGCGGCCTGGGATAATCTGCTATGTCCTCCCCATAATAAGCCAGGTCTGCTGCTCCTTCTTCAAACCAGGCATCTGCTTTATAAAGATTACCGATGCCGCTGTCGCGTCCAAACCGGTTGCCAACATGCTTGCTGTCGACCCGTTCGACCATGGTATAGACGCCCAGGTAAGTTGGCTGTTGGTCATCATCGACAATATCGATCCAGAACTCAACATAAGCCGTGTGACCAGCAGGGACACCGGCAAACTGCATCAGGTCGTAGGCCATCTTTTCACGCAGCATAGAAGCATCGGCAAAGTTATTATGGAACAGGAGCTGCTTCAGGTTATGAAACTCCTGATCCGGAATGTAGTAATTGGTATCGAGTTTCCAGGATTTCTTTATCCCCGAACCATCCAACGAGCTATTGCCTTTCATACTGACTGCAATATCTTGGATCAGTTCGCCAAAGATGACCGCATCGGCCCTGACCCGGGTCTTGGAACCGGGATCGAGCCACATGCGATCCCATTCAGATTGGGTGATACGCAGCTCAACCTTGCGCACTTGGCTGTCATCAAAGATATTCCAGTAATCCACACTGCTGGAAGCCGGGTGCCGGACAGTCACCAGGACGTTAGCGGCGGCGACATTCCCCAGATCATCCAGCACTCGCAGGGTAACCAGGTATTTCCCCGGTTTGGTGTAGGTATAACTTGTATATCCGCCGCTGGCAGTTGCATCAGTATCGTAACGCCCGTTGGCATCCAGATCCCATTCATATTTAATCAGGCTGCCTTTCAGGGACCGGCTGCCAAAAGCACTGAAATAAACCGTCAGCGGAGCCCAGCCCTGCCGGGGCATGGCATAGGTATATACTTCTATCTGGTTTGCTGCAGAAACAGGCGCTGCCAGGCCCGTCCCTGACGACGGGTTTAAGATCACCAGCACACCCGTCGCCAGGATGAATAAAACCGGGATAGAAATTTCAAAAAAGCGGTAACTGAGGTCCCGGAGCGCCCCTCTAGTCATACTTTCCTTTCTTCCTGTATCCCAGGAAAAGACCCAACAGCCCCATCGGGATCACCGCCGCACCACCACAGGGCAAAATCCGCCCCACCGGCCCGCGGCCTGTTTCTGCCGCCGGGGCAGGAGAAGCATCTGACGGTTGGTCCCCTGCCGGGGCGGTGGGCTGTTCAACCGACTGGCCGCTCATCAGATTCAGATCATCCACCCAGATCGTTCCGGTATTGGGCGTATCGGGGTATGTATCGAAGCCGAATGCCATCCCCTGAACCTGATCCGGTTTTGTGAACGGTGAACCAGCGCCTTCTTCCCAGTCGACCCGGTGAAAATCTTCCCAGCGCAATTGGATTAGCACCCAGCCATTGGCGCTATCAGGAGGGGTTTCAAGGACATACACGTATGATTCCCTGGCATCGCCACTGCCCGCATACAGGTCAACATGCATCACCAGGCCGGCCGGAGCCGCCTTGATGTAAAAGCTCAGCCCTTCCGCCTGGCTCCAGTTCTGGGTCTGAGTATACATCAGTGCGCAGGTCGCCCAACTGTTAGCCGCCACATTGAAATCAAGCTGCATGGATTGCGAACCTGTATGCGCCTGCCCGACCTGTGAACAGACCATCGTGGTGGGTGTGCCTTCATCCCAGAAGGGTTCCCAGCCGCTGGCGCCGGAGGGGGGGGCGCCTTCAAAATCATCGATCAGGCCCTGTGAAACCCCTGGCGCCTGATTGTCCGGCGGGGGCTGCGGCGCCGGGGCTTTGGTTTCGCTCCCATCACCCTGTTGGTGGACCTCCAACCCGGTTGGGGATTGAGGTGGTTGGCCGGCCTGCCAGCGGTTATAGAAAACATTCAGCAGGGGGACAAATTCGTCGGTGGCTTTCTGGCTGCCCTGAACCGAAGGATGGTCATCACCGGAGGGATAATTCAGGGTGTTGTTACTGCCAATCGTATGTACTACATTCCCATTCACAAAATGGTGATGGGCCTTCGGACCGGTCAGGACATTATAAAAGTCAAAAACCGCCACATTACTGCCGGTATAGTTGTTTTCATTCAACCAATCAAAAACCAACCATTGGTTAAAGGCCCGGGCGTTCTCCGCATGAGAAGGATCAGAAAGCGGTGGTGCGGTAATGACCACAAAAAGCTTATCTGGGTGGGCAGCAAAATACTTCAGCAGTTCGTTATAAACATACTTGGCCCCGCTGACTGTGTAATCTGCATAGGATCCGGGCGGGTCATTGGGACTCCCTTCCAAAGCAGAATTCGGGAAACAGGATTTGAACATAATGACCTGGTTCTCGCCGCCCGGATCAGACAAGGTACGCGTATAACTGGAATGCTGGTCATTCTCGTTAAAAAGCGCCTCCATGTAGGTTGGCGCCTCGCTGCTGCGGAACCATTCCACCCAGTCGGGGATATCCGTGCGGTCGCCAATCCCGTTCGGTCCCCATCCATAATTAGTATCGCTGACAAAATAATTGTTCTGCCCCAGGGTCAGACCCAGGTTTCCGTAACCGTCCGTCAGCCAGTTCTCCCCGGTCGAATGGTGGATGAAGATCAATTTCACGGGCTGAGCCGGGGGAGAAGCATCATCTGTTTGCTGAACCGGGGCCGCCGCCACCGACAGTAAACCCAGAATGACAATGCCTCCGGTCATTACCAGCAGGATCCTATTTTTAATCATTGTGCCTCCTTCTTTAGAAAAAAACGGGAGATCACATTATTGCAATCTCCCAGAAAGGCTTTCCTATTCCATCTTACCCATCAATCCCCAAACCCAACGGTGCAGGCTGTGTGGGAATTTGACCGGCCGGGCATACATCATGACGCATTCTTGCGAAACCACGCTGATGCCTTTCTCTTCACAGAACCGGATGGCTTCGTCCGATTCGGCGCCCTGCTGCATCCAGACCCGTTTGATCCCGGCTTCAGCCGCATCCCGGATAACCTTCTCAGTTTGCTGCGGGGGAACTACCAGTACAACCCCATCGACAGCTTCCGGTAAGGACTTGAAATCAGGGTAGGCTTTGTCCCCTGCGACCGTTTCGGCCTCAGGGTGAACTGCAAAAACCTGGTATCCTTTCTGTTTCAATTCTTTGTACGCTATGTTCCCGAACTTGTTCCCCGACCTGGACACCCCGACAATGGCAAGTTTCTTCTGGTCTATAAAATCTTCGATCACTTGTTTTTTCGACATTACCTTCTCCTGAAAAGTTTTTATAGTATCGCTGTTACCGGTTAATTCTCTAAGGTAAAACATTATTCCGGGGACATGGACAAGGTATCTTTGTGGTTATCATGGAAGTTATTCTCACCCAGCCGAGGGGAGGCTGTTGTTGAAACCAGGATACCTGTAGCACTATTATATATTTCATTATATTCAATCACCGGCGTAGATTGTTCCATCACCAGGATACCCGTCTGGTTCCCCGCGATGGTATTGCCTGTGACGGTACCAGAGGCCGTATCAAAAAATGCGATCCCCGATATATTGCTGGCAACCAGGCTGTTCTCGAGGGTTAGATTGGCGCCCTTTTCGACATAGATCCCCCCCATCCCATTCTGATCAAAAAAGGAACTGTTGATATTCGCCCGGGTTCCGAGACCGGAGACCAACAAACCGGAATTCTGGCTTTCAGGCGTGCTGGTAAAGCGGCAGCTGCTGACGCTGAACTGGCCCTGCCTGAACTCCACAGCAGCCCGTCCCTGGCCGGCGTTGTTGAAAGTAATCCCATCGATCCGGAATTCACCCTGCCCTTCAAAAGCGATCCCCTGAACACCGGTTACCGTAATAACCGTATGGTCTTTACCCGACCCAACCAGGCTGACCGGTTTCGCAAAGACAATCGGACCAGCAATGGTATAGGCGCCTGGCTCAAAATGAATCGCCTCGACGGGCATACTCTGTAACAATGCATATTCAACATCCTCCCCAGGAGAAAGGTAAAGCGTATTATTCACCACGGTCGGGAAAACCCCGGGGGTGGCAGGGATGGACGTCGCGGCCTCTTGGGGGGCTTCACCCTCGGGGAGTGTCGCCGGGTTCGGATCCGGTACAGGCACGGTGGTCCTGCAAGCCAGACTAGAGACCAATAGGAAAACAATCATCAATGCTGTTCTATTCATGGCGCCAACTCAAAAACATCGCCCTCTCCACGGCTGGCTGCAAAAAGCCCAGGACCATCGCTGCGGGAGGGTTGGTAATTCCAAATAATATTTTGCGGCACGAGATCAACCGCACCGCTAATGACAGCCAGGCCTCCCTGCCAGGCAGGCAAGGTGCTGTCCGGATCCCGGTCATGCCGTTCAAAGCGCGGGGAGGTGGAAGACTGCCAGTCAATCGTGGAAGGACGCACCTGATTACGGGCCCAGTACCCGGTAATCACATCCTGCAGCTGGTTGGGAGTACCAGTCGTATTGTCCGGATCCGGGCCATACCGGAAGTTGAGGGAGTTGACCCCTTCATTCCAGGGGCGCCAGTCCGGGTCCCAGACCCAAAGTGCATAGTTCAGGCCAAGGTCTTCAAAGGCGGCCATCTCATCGTGCATGAACTCAGCTGCGCCTGGCTGCCAGCGTCCAACACCGAACTCGTTGACGGCCACCGGAACACCATGCTGCTCTGAAAACATTCTGGCCGTCGACAGGAACTCCTTGATCCAGAACCGGTCGACTGTATCTGCCTGGCCGTCATAATCGGCGTCAAAGCGACCCGGGTAGGTATTCGGACCTCCCGGCTCCTGGTGCGAATACACAAAAGGCGCATACTGATGAAAGGTGTACACAATTCGCTCATCATCGATAACCCTGAGGGATGGCATCCAATCCAGGGCACTGTACCCTTCCCCGCCCACCAGGATGGGCGTCTGGTCATCGACTTCCCGGATTGCTGCAACGATCTCCGGATACCAGCGGTTCCAATCATACACCGTACCGGTATATGCGGCAAAGAAGGCTTCCTGATCCCATTCGTCCAGGATCTCGTTGGCATTGGGTTCACACATCAGGTCATAGCCGACCACAACCGGTTGATCCTTGTAGCGACCGGCAGTATAGCGCCACATCTCGACCCAGGCCTGCTGGGCGCTTTCATCACTCCAGACCGCTTCGATCAAGTCGTGGACCGCAAACCAGTCATCATCGCGGTAAAAGGTAAAGTCATTGCGCCCCGGACCGGTGCGGAAGGTGATCACCACAAACAGGTCGGCCTGGGCGGCCATGGCAATCATCTGGTCCAGGTTGGCCTGGGCCTGCTCGTCAAGCCCATAGGGCGGGCGCTCGGTAAATATCCCCGGGTGCGACAAATTGACATAGTTTGCGCCCAGTGCAGACAGACGGTTGAAATCTTCCTGGGTATAAGGCGGACCGATATATCCGCTGCCCAGGAAATCCGGCCCATCATACCTGGGGACGACGATACGCTGCCAGGTATTGGCGCCGCGCAGACGGGTTCCATCCGTCCACAAGGACATCGTGTCAAATGCTGAAACCGGCGGGGGAGAAAGAGGTTCCGGTATAACGGCTGCTTCCGTTACGGTCGGGATACCCTCGTATGCACCCTCACCGCCAGAGTCGTAATTCAGTTCATCAAGCCATCCACAGGCCAGGGCCACCAGCACAAGGACAGCCAATCCCAACCAACGACGAAACATGATCCCATCCTAACCGCAACAATATCTCTAATTATAGAGGCGGAAGGGATGGAAATGCAACCCACCCGCTGGTCACTTGTGCTTTTTATCAAACCAGGTCCATCAAGCCCTGAAGCAGTGAAGCTTAAACACAAAGTACATATAAGGAACACCAGGGACCTGGTTACCCTGCAGCCGTACCTGTCGTAATCTTTGCAGAGGATTCTGCCAGCGTGTTTGACGCACATTGAGAATCCCTTGCCGGGCATCTTCCAGGAGAATAGTTCTACAAGTACGGTCACGGCTCATTTGTACCACTGCTGCTGCATAAAATCTGGGAGGCAACAGCAAGGCAGCCGGAGAACAACAGGAAGGTTCAGTACAGGATGAATACAGGATACTGCCGGGATATGGGAGGCTTGCCGAAACGTTCCTGGCACTCTTTGGTATCCTTCCCAAGGGTGCACGAAAATGTTATCGGGTTTATCGCAGCGGCGGCCGTCTCGGAGCAGCGTCGCGAAGGTTGACCTGCCCGGAAGCGGGTCTGATCGAAACCCTTCGGGGCGTGCGGGTTGGGTGATTCTATAGATCTTACTGCTTCTTGCATAAATAGGTGAACTTTGAGAAATCAAAACACAGGTAAATTGCGACTATCAGGTTAAAATATTTACGCAGCACTCTGTAGCACACCCCTTCCCAAGCCGCGCGGCCATTGCAGAGGAAAGTAGTACAATTAGGCAACCCACCAGGAGGTGACCGATGGCTGCACCCAATATCGAAGGCTGGACCTGTCCAATACCGCTGCAACACTACCCCACCATCGTATTGGGGCATGGCAGCGGGGGAAAGATGATGAATGACCTGATCAGGCATTTGTTCGCGGCCGAATTCAAGAACCAGTGGCTGGACCAGATGGGCGACTCGACCGGAATCGATATTGGTCTCTACGGTGGGCAGCGCATGGCAATCGCCACTGATTCATTTGTGGTTAGTCCATTGTTCTTCCCGGGCAGCGATATCGGGGAACTGGCAGTCAACGGAACCGTCAATGACCTGGCCATGAGCGGAGCCAAACCACACTTCCTGACTGCGGGATTTATCCTCGAAGAAGGTCTGCCAATGGAAACCCTGGGAAAAATCGCTGCTTCTATGGCTCGCGCCTGCCAGAAAGCCGGTGTACACATCGTGACCGGCGATACCAAGGTGGTCAACAAAGGCCACGGGGATGGTGTTTACATCAACACCTCCGGGGTCGGGTTCATCCCCCGGGGCAGAAAGATCGAGCCTGACCAGGCCAGGCTGGGAGACGTGGTGATCGTCAGCGGCACAATGGGGGACCACGGGATCGCGATCATGTCGATGCGGGAAGGCTTGCAGTTTGACTCTCCCATTCAAAGCGATTCGGCCCCCCTGAACGGGTTAGTGGAGGCGATGCTGGCTGCAGGCAGCACGGCCGGACCGGCTGTGCGCTGCCTGCGAGATGCCACCCGCGGCGGGCTGGCGGCAGTCCTGAACGAACTGGCAGCTGCTTCTAAAGTGGGCATCGAGTTCGAAGAGACCAAGGTGCCGGTCAGGCAGGAAGTCAATGCTGCCTGCGAAATGCTGGGGCTGGACCCGTTGTACGTGGCCAATGAAGGCAAGCTGGTAGCCATCGTCCCAGAGGAACTGGCCGAAGAGGTCCTGGCTGCCATGCAGGCCAATCCTTACGGTCAGGAGGCCGTCATTATCGGCCGTGTGGTGGCAGACCATCCGGGTGTGGTCCTGGCAAAGACCGCCATCGGAGCTTCCCGGGTAGTTGACCTGCCTTCCGGCGAACTATTGCCAAGAATTTGCTAACCGGCAGACTGGAAATCATAGATGGAGATGGACAAACCAACAAATCCGGGTTCATCCGATGTTAACTGGAAAGCGGTCGGAATTGGTTGTGGTGTTTTTCTTTGCCTGTTGCTGGTCATCAGCCTTTTTGCAGCGGGACTGGGATGGCAGGAATTTGTCAAATACGGTATTGCCAGCGATATCACCGAATATATTGAGATCCTCCAGCAATCCGATTGCGAGCCATCCATGCAGGCCGACCTGATCCAACAGCTTGAACAAATCCGCGTCCAGGTGCGACATGGGCAGCATGTCAATATTTTATTATGGCTGGATTATGACACCTCGATCAGGAATATGATCGAAGACCAGGTGATCACCCCAGCCGAATACGAATCATTGAAAAATGAGCTGGACAACCTTGGAAATGCCAGATAATTCCATGTAGATTGGTTTTTTAAGAACCGTCTCAGGATCAGCCAGCTAACAATCCCCGCTGTGCCGCCGCTGCAACGGCAGCCGCTCTTGAATCGACCCCCAGCTTCTGGTAAATACTGGCCAGGTGCGCCTTGACCGTGCGTTCACTGATCCCCAGGGAGATAGCAATCTCCTTGCTGCGCTGTCCCTGTGCGGCGGCCTGCAGGACCTGACTTTCCCGTTCGGTCAGGTCGACAAATCCAGATTGAGAGCGGAGCCCGGATGAGATGTGTGCCAGCAAACGCTCCATCACATCCGGTTTGAGCAAGGTCTCTCCACGGGCTGCGGCCCGGATCGAATCGAACAGGGTCTCACGATCGGTATCTTTAAGCAGGAACCCCCTGGCCCCGGCCCGCAGGCCGCGCACCATCAGTTCATCTTCATTGAACGTCGTCAGGATGACAACCGCCGCCTCGGGCTGCTTATCCGCCAGCTGCTGGATGGCTGTCAGCCCATCCACACCAGGCATTCGCAGGTCCATCAGGATCACATCAGGATGCAGTTCCCCCGCCAGCCGCACCGCTTCGGCCCCGTCTGAGGCTTCTCCCACCAGTTCGAAACCGTCTTCGGTTTCCAGGATCAGGCGCAGTCCCTGGCGAACGATCAGGTGGTCGTCAGCAATCAGCAGGCGGATGGCATCACTCATAATGCACCTCCATTGGCAGGCAGACCTTTACCCTGGTCCCCTTCCCAGGCTCACAAGCGATTTCTAAACTGCCCCCCACCAGGCGGGCCCGTTCCTGCATCCCCAACAACCCATAATGACCGGCTGCCACCGCCAGCGGATCAAAACTCTGGCCGTCATCCGTAACCTTGAGGCAGACCTGCCCAGAGAATTCTTCCACTTGTACCCCAGCCCGGGAGGCCCGGGCATGGCTGGCAACGTTGGTCAGCGCTTCAGAAACGATCCGCCAAACGGTCTCGACGATTCGCTGCGATATCTTGTGCTCCAGGTCAACGACCAGGTCACAGGGCAAACCGGTGGCCTGACGGAAGCGCTCCACTTCGGCCTCCAATGCCTGCTCCAACCCGGGATAATCTTCCACTTTTGTGCGCAAGTCACCGATCGCCCGGCGGGCGCTTGCCAGCGTTTCGCGGGCCTGCTGCATGGCTTCCCGAATGATCGCCCCGGCTCGTTCAGTGCGCTTCTTGTTCAGGTGGGCATCGGCGGCTTCCAGCTGCAGGATCAAGCCGGCCAGCCCCTGAGAAAGGGTATCGTGCAGTTCACGCGCCATGCGCTGGCGTTCATTTGCCAGGGTCAGGTCTTCCACCCGGGCAGCATACTCACTCAACTGGCGGTTGGCAATTTCCAGCTCTGCCAGAAGCGCCTGGGCCTGTTCGCGGGCTTCGAGCTGGCGTATATACAGCGTGACATAGACAGCCACCCAGGTAACACTGACCAAAACGGCCAGCAGCCACCACCAGGTTACGGTCCAGCCCACCACCCAGACATAGGCAAACAATAATAGGCCAAGATAGTATGCGACTGCCAGAATCCCGGCGCGTGTAAACCGGAGCAGACCGATCGATTCTCCAATCAAGGCCATAAAAAGAGCAAAAACCATGCCAGGATCATTTCCAATCCAGGAAATAATGAACGCCATCAATCCCTGAAAAATTACATAGCCTGTCACAAGATAGGGACGCCCAGCCGCTTTCTCAAGCGTCCAATGCAAAACGAGGTGCATAACTACCAGGAATGTGTAAGCCACCAACAGCCAAAGGCGATCAAAAAGTTGACTGCTTATCAGTGTAGCGCTGTACATAACCATAATAACCAGGGTCATGAACCACATGAACATTCGGGGATCACGTTCTACTTTTTGAACTGGAGCGGAAACTTTTTTCTCTGGCATAGCACCATTGTATATTAAACTGGCATCTGTCTGCCATTGTCCTGACGGACAATGTACATTCGTACACTGTCCGGGCTGCCCGAAGGCTCAATTGTGCTGGCAGCAAGAACCGCTATACTATGTGAAACGAAACGAAACGAAAGGAAAGGAAACTCGTATATATGATTAAGGACAAGGATTCGGTCGGTACTATAATTGACCTGGTTTTCAAGGCAGTCGCCCTAGCAATGGCCGTCGCAGTTGTCGTGACTGGCGTCCTGGATACAATGGAAATTCAGACCCAGCTTCTTCTGCTTGGGATTGGGCTGTTCGGGCTGGCCGTGACAGAATTGGATAGATAAGGTCGACAAGAAATTGTACCGCGGTGTCAACGGAACAATTTGAAGTTCTTCTCCATAGACCTGGCTGGAAATATTTAACGAACTCAGGATGACGATGAACGCAATCGAAGTAAAGAACCTGCACAAATCATTTGGCGAATTGAAAGCAGTTGAGGGTGTGTCTTTCAACATCAGGGAGGGAGAAATCCTCTCCCTGTTGGGGCCCAACGGCGCCGGAAAGACCACTACCATCTCGATGTTGTCCACCTTACTGCGCCCGGACCAGGGGGACGCATTGGTAATGGGGCATTCCATCAAGGAAGAGCCGATGGCTGTCAAATCCGTGTTGGGTGTTGTCCCGCAGGACATTGCCCTGTATGAAGACCTGTCTGCCCGAGAAAACCTGATCTTTTGGGGCAAGATGTACGGGCTGCGCGGTGCGGCGCTCAAATCACGGGTGGACGAAGTGTTAGAGATCATCGGCCTGACAGAACGAGCCAAAGGCCGGGTCGGAAAGTACTCCGGCGGGATGAAACGGCGTGTCAACATCGGTGTGGCGCTGCTGCACAAACCCAAAATCATCTACATGGATGAGCCCACGGTCGGGATCGACCCGCAGTCCCGGCGGAATATACTCGACAGCGTCGTCGCCCTCAAAGATCAGGGGATGACCGTCCTATACACCACCCATTACATGGAAGAGGCACAGGAACTCTCGAACCAGATCGTGATCATGGACCATGGCAGGGTGATGGCAGATGGTTCGCATGAAGAACTGGTCCGGATCGTTGGTGAAAATGACCGGATCATATTAGGGATCAACACCGAAAGCGCCCATGTGATAGAGATCTGGAAAGCCATCCCCGGTGTGGTACACATCACTGCCGAGAACAGCGCCCTGCACCTGCTGGTAGAAGACAGCAACCAGGCACTGCCCAGGTTGTTCGAAAGCGCCAATGCCCAGAATGTGCGTATCAACTCGGTCGAAATCCAGGAACCTAACCTTGAAGCGGTATTCCTGCACCTGACCGGGAGGGAACTGAGAGATTAGGGATCAGGGAACCAGGCATTAATCGTAATCACTGATTACCTGTTCACTATGTTACCTGATTTGCCTGGAGATAACCATGAAACTCCTCGACATTGCCATCAAAGATATGCTGCGCTCCTTCCGCAGTGCCTTTGCTGTAGTATTTATGTTTGTTGTCCCACTGCTGGTATCCGGCATGTTCTACTTAATGTTCGGCAATATGGCTGAGGATGGTGGGTTTGACCTGCCCCGCACAGAAGTGGTCATTGCCAACCTGGATGAGGGCGGTCCAAAGTTTCAGGTCAACCCCAAAAATGTACCCGGCGGCAAAGATGCCGAGACCATGGGTGAGTTAATTATCAACATCATGGAGAGCGATGAGATGAACGAACTGGTGGAGGTCTCTTATGCCCCGGATGCCCAGCGTGCCCGCACGGCTGTAGACAACCAGCAGGCCCAGGTAGCGATCATCATCCCTGAGGATTTTTCGGACCAGTTCGCTGACCAGGAAGGGGAAGCCTTTATCGAGTTCTACCAGGACCCGACTCTGACACTGGGGCCTGAAATCATCCGGGCCATGATGAACCGCTTCATGGACGGCATGGCAGGTGTAAAGATCGCTGTCAATGTCTTTTTGGATGAAGCCGCGCTTGAAGACCAGATACTGGCCGGGCAGGTCGTCCAGCAGTACCTTGAAATCTCCCTGGCCGAGACGGAAAACGTGGAAGAAAAATTGCTGGATGTGCGTTCCCCGGCAGGTATCCAGGAAGACACCGGTGAAGAGAAGAAAAACCTGCTGCTGAGCATCGTCGGCCCGATCATGGGAGGTATGATGATCTTTTACGCCTACTTCACCGGCGCTGAGTCTGCCCAGAGCATCCTGAAAGAGGAAGAAGAACGCACGCTGCCACGCCTGTTCACCACGCCGACCACACAGACAACCATTTTAAGTGGAAAACTGCTGTCCGTTTTCCTGACCGTAGCCGTCCAGACAACCACCCTGCTTATCGCCGGGACATTGATCTTCGGTATCCAATGGGGGCGGCCCCTACCCGTGTTCCTGAGCGCGACCGGCATTGTCCTGAGCGCCTCTTCCCTGGGCATATTCCTGAACTCTTTCCTGAAAAACACCAAACAGGCCGGGGTGCTGTTCGGCGGCGTCCTGACTGTAACCGGTATGCTTGGGTTGATCAGTGTCTTTACCATGAATTCTCCCACTGCAACCAAGATGGGAGACACCATCTCACTGCTGGTTCCCCAAGGATGGGCGATACGCGGTCTGATGCAGGCCATGGAAGGTGAACCGGTCAGCAGCGTGCTGCTGACCACGCTGGCACTGCTGGTGTGGAGCGTCATTTGCTTCGTGGTCGGTCTCCTGCGTTTCAATAAACGCTATGAATAGGAATCATCGATGAACCGAATTTTTGACATTACCCTGAAAGACCTGCTCCAGCTGGTACGTGATTTCAAAACTTTCATGTTCCTGCTGATCATGCCGATCATCTTTACCTTTCTGTTTGGATTTGCGTTCGGGGGGATCGACGGCAGCGCCGACTCACGCCTGCCGATCGGCTTCCTGGACCAGGATGGCAGTTGGGTCAGCCAGGCCCTGCGCGACCAGCTTGAGAAATCAGACATCGTACGGATTGGCGCCGCCCGGATCGATTCTGCCCAAGAACTGGTACAATTGGTGGCAGATGGAGACTTGGCCGCTGTAATCATCGTCCCGGACAGATATGGCAGCCACGTGCTGAAAGGCAGGACCGTACGCCTGATTGTATTCGCCGAAACAGACTCAACAGCCTGGACCACCGTTGAGGCAGAGATCCTGACTGCAGCCGATCGTGTTGACAGCGCGGTCCGGGTGGCCACCATTCTGGAAGCTATTGACGCCAAACGGATGCCCTTTGACTACTCCTTTGACCAGGTTATCACCGCCTGGGAAGACCCGCCGATCGCTGTAAAGGAAACCCTCAGTCCTGTTATCAAGGATATCGACCAGAAGACCCTGTCACTGGCGCACACCTCCCCGGGAATGATGCTTCAGTTTGCAATCGCCAGCCTGCTGACGATTGCCACGATCATCGTCAACGAACGTAAGACACGTTCGCTGCAGCGAATGCTGACCACCGCGACCCGCCGGATTGACATCCTGCTGGGGCATTTCCTGACGATCTTTATCATGCTGTTCGCCCAATTCACATTCTTGATCCTGTTTGCCCAGCTTGTACTCAGGATCGATTACCTGCGTGTGCCCTTCGGCACCCTGCTGGTTATGGTCAGTTCTATCCTCTGTATTTCAGCCCTGGGCCTGTTGATTGGGGTGCTGGCCAAAAGCGATGACCAGGCCGTCATTTTTTCGTTGATCCCAATGTTCGTTTTCTCTGGAATCGGGGGAGCCTGGGTACCCCTCGAGTTTACAGGCAAAACCTTCAGTGCGATCGGACATCTTTCTCCTATTGCCTGGGCAATGGATGGTTTCAAGAATATCACCATGCGCGGCCTGGGGATAGAGTCGGTACTGCTGCCCAGCCTGGCACTGGTTGGCTATGCAGCGGTCTTTTTCAGCATTGCCGCCTGGAGGTTTCAACGGGTAAGTGAATAGAAAAACAACAGGTGATATTGAAGAACCCAGCAGCAAAACAAGAAGAAGCCTTGTACATAATATTACAGGGCTTTTTGTTACCTCGATATCCGGATGGGATGTATGGAAACCCAAATATCAAAAGTGTTGGTTGACACCCGTAAATCACTCAGTAACAATTGGTTTACATAATCCCCATCACCAGATTGGATTGCTCATCGAAGTTGGGAATACCGAACGCGGTATCTGGTATATTGAATCTTAATTACAATCGTTATACGCTAATAGTACCTCAACCTTTAGAAAGATATTCAAATGAAAAATAGACTCTTTTTAGTATTGATGGCAGTAATCCTTGTGAGCAGCCAGGCTTATATTCCTGCACAGGCTTCCGCTGTTGAGCGCCCAGTATCACCGAAATGGACACCGGACAAACCAGCACATACACAGATACTGGAAGGCCAATCCCGGAACTACATTGAAATCAAATTCGTGGAGGGTTCTGCCTTCAGGTTGAGAGCGGACCAGATGACCGCACCGGATGGACAACGCCAGGCGGCTGTCCAGGGCGTCCTGGATCAGTTTTCTGTTGATGAGATCGAACGGCTGTTCAACCAGCCAGAAAATGAACTGACACTGCAAAAATCCAATCTGGAGAGCGCTTCTGGTAAAGAGCTGCCCGACCTGAACTTGTGGTACCGCATGAAAGTCCCAAAGGGCGCCGATCCGGAAGCGCTGATCGATTCATTGAACGCCCTGGAAGAAGTGGAAACTGCCTATCCGGCCCCACTTCCGGCCCCCCCTCCTGCCTATTCATTGTTTGCTCCTTCTGTGGCGCCATTGTCAGACCCGACCCCGGACTATACCTCCCAACAGGGTTATCTGGATCCGGCAACGGGAGGCATCGATGCTGAATACACCTGGACACTGCCGGGGGGGACGGGAAGCAATGTCAATATCGTTGATATCGAATACAGCTTCACCAACACCCATGAGGATTTGCCCAGTATTCCTGTAATTGGCGGCACAGAGTGGAGCGCCTGGGGTGATGACCACGGTACGGCCGTACTGGGAGAAATTGCAGGCGTCAACAACGGCTACGGCGTGACCGGTATTGCCTACGGCTCAACAGTCATGTTCTCATCCCCCTGCAGTGATGCCAGTTGTACGGTTTATAATCCTGCCGGTGCGATCAATACGGCTGTCTCGAATACCTCTGCCGGGGATGTGATTCTGATCGAACAGCAGTACGAGGTCTGTGGAACCTCAAGCTATGGTCCCCTGGAAGGGGGGCTTCAGTCGGTCTATGATGCGACCCTGGTTGCGACCACCGCCGGACGGATTGTGGTCGCAGCAGCCGGGAATGGGGGGGTAGACCTGGATAGCACCGCCTGCGGTACGACCTTCGACCGCAGTGTGCGCGATTCTGGGGCGATCCTCGTCGGGGCCGGCGCCCCTCCCGGGTGGAGCCAGAATGATCGCTCTCGCCTGTACTTCTCCAGCTACGGCAGCCGGGTAGACGTCCAGGGCTGGGGCAACCTGGTAACAACCACCGGGTATGGCGATCTGTATACTGGCGGCAGCGAAGATACTGAATACACCGATGCCTTCAGCGGGACATCCTCCGCCTCGCCAATCGTTACCGGGGCAGCTGCACTGTTAAGCAGCATCTACCAGCAGGCTGGCCATACCCCCACACCTGCCTGGGTCCGGTCCCAACTGACCAACACGGGCAGCCCACAGCAGGACGACCCCAGCTACCCACTAAGCCAGAATATAGGCCCTCGACCGGACCTAAAAACAGCCCTGGCAGCATTGATGAAAACGCCTCCCGCCGACTTCGACGGTGACGGCGATACCGACATTTCTGTCTTCCGCCCCTCCAACGGCTACTGGTACGCCTACGGCCAGACCGCAACCTGGTGGGGGCTCTCCACTGACCGGCCGGTCCCCGGCGACTACGAC
>JAFGMV010000042.1 GCA_016927315.1 Anaerolineales bacterium
CTGCGGCAGTGATCTTGTCACATGCGACTGGATCTTCAGAATCTGCGTAGGGCAGCTTGTGAATGACTTCCACGATACCTTCATCGGCCTTATCCATATCAAAAATATAGAAAGCGGGGTTCATAAAGCCGGTCATCAACCTGCCGCCGGGACGCAAAACCCGAAAAGCTTCCAGCCAGATTGGACGAACTTCAGGGATGAAGGCCGTCGAAACCGGATTGAAGACCAGGTCGAAAGATTGATCTGCAAACATCGACAGGTCCCTGGCATCGCCTTCGACAGTTCGCAGGTTGGTCAGGTTTTCGCGCACGGCCACCAATTGATCTTGTTCCAACTGTTTGGGCGAATTGTCGAAGACAGTCACATTGGCGCTGGCTGCCGCAAAGACCGGTCCTTGCTGTCCACCGCCGCAGGCCAGAGCTAGCAAATCAAGCCCCTGTAGTTCGGGGAACCACCCGCGCGGAACCGGTTTCTGATCGGTCAGGAGCACAGTCCATTCACCGCGCCGGGCGTTGGTGATGACTTCCGGGCTGACGGGTTGGGTCCAGGGATTCTGGCCCTCTTCAACCTGGCGGTTCCAGGCTTCACGATTGTATGCGCGTGTGTCCATTTATCTCCTTTGAGCGGTATTATATCAATCGTAATATCCAAAAGATGGTCAGGCCAACGGCCAGGGTCGCCAGAATATTCTTGGAGTACCAGGCAGCCAGCATACCGGCCAGTCCGGCAATCAGGCGTTCATTACCCAGGCTGATATCGATAATATTTTTTGGGGCGACCAGCGCTGGGATTACCAGGGCGGACAGGACCGCAGCCGGGACAAATCTCAGAAGACGTGTCAGCCATTGAGGCGCCTCAACACGTCCAAACAGGTACAGGAATGAGAAACGCAGCAGGAAGTTCCCCAGGGCAATGACCAGGATCAAGCCCCAGATGATTTCAGGTTTTAGATTCACAGGATTTTTCTCAGATGTATTTGGTTCTGTAGGGTCTCGGCTGCAAAACCGGACAGGATCCCGGTGACTGCTGCCAGGATCAGGCCCAGGTTATAGGGCAGTGGTTTGGAGATGACTGCGATGCTCCCGCCGACAATCGCAGCAACGGCGGTTGGGCGGTCTTTGATGGCCGGCATCATCAGGGCCATAAACGTCAGCGGGAAAGCAAAATCAAGCCCCCAACTGGCCGGGATTTGGGAGCCCAACACGATGCCAACCAGGGAGCTGAAATACCAGGCGGCGGCCATCACTACTGCGGTTCCCAGGTAATAGGCTTGATGGTTGACCGTTTCTTCCTTATCAAAACGATTGATGCTGACCGCGTACGCCTGGTCTGTGATCAGGTAGGCCAGCAGGCTGCGGGTGCGGGTGGGCAGCTTCTGGAAATAGGGTGCCAGCGAGGCGCTGTACATGATGAATCGCAGGTTGATGATCCAGGCGGTCATTACAATGACAATGGGGGATGCATTTATGGCCAGCAGTTGGTAAATGGCAAACTGGGAGGCCCCGGCAAAGACAAACGCTGCCATACCCATGGCCTGGCAGCCAGTCAGCCCGACTGCGACCGCCGAGACTCCCGAGATCATTGCAAACGGGATAACTCCCAGCAAGATGGGGATAATCTCGCGTACACCGGCAAGAAAATCTTTATGGAATGCGTGCATAATATTCCTTTTGATTAGGATCGTGGTATTGTATCGCAAAAAGAAATCCCCGGCCTGAAGCCGGGGATGGTTGGTAAAAAAAGGGAACCCTGAAGATCAGCGCTTAAGCCGCAGCCAGACAGCAAGGGCAAATGGAAACAGGAATGCTGCGCCGCCACACATGGGGGCTTTCCCGCCGGTCTCGTTTGCCTGTTTGGTGGGCTTTTCAGCAGCGGTTGCAGGTGCGGAAGTCTCAGCAGGCGCTTCAGTTTCCTCTTGTGGGAGCATGGTCGGTGCAGGTTCAGGTTGTGCCTGGTTTGGATTTTGGAAGATGAATGTGCCATCATCCTGTTCATCTGCAAAAAGCTGAGCCTGTTCGATAATGAAGGGGTCTTCCGGTGACAGCTCATAAGCCTGTTCCAGTTCCCGGTAGCCCAGGGTAAGATCGTCCGTATTTATTTCCCCGTTCCAGTTCCATAAATTGTACTTCAACAGTAGTTCAGCATAACCGGCATGCCATAGTGCGTCATCAGGCAGCAAGGCGACAGATTTGCTGTAGGCTTCCTTGCTCAACTCATAGAGTTCGGAGCTGGCGGCGTCCATGCGGGGGTAACCCTTATCCGATGCAAAGCAGACTTCTTTATAGGTCTTGCCCAGGCGTCCCCAGGCCTCACCATCCTTGGGGTTACCCGCCACCCTTTCTTTTTCCGTAATGAGACGCTGCCAGACGGAGGGTTTGACAATTGGGAAGATAAAATCATTCGCACGGCTGGGTTCGAAATCATCCAGGAGCCATTGAGCTTCATTCCCGTCGAAACGGACATCATTGAATTCTTCATGCAGGATGACATTGTATGGATTGGCCTCATAGGGCAGACTGAGGCTAATCCTGGCGGATCCAATGGTGCCTTTCCAGCCAGCCCCGGTTGAGAGCACATAATAGAAACTTGTTTTTGATTCGGCTTCGTAACCGGTTCCATCAAGATCGTAGGAGACTTTGATATACACATCTTCAGCCGGCATAAAGGTCACCGGGAAGACCGCCCAATAGCTCGTTTCACGCGAGAATGCCTGATCCAGTTGCAATTTACGCTCGTAGGATACCGCCTTGTCGTTTACTTTGACGCCAAAATTTCTGATTTCTGGGAACTCTCCCCAGCCATCTGATTGCCCCAAGGGAAAGCGGACTTCCATGCTCTCTGTGTTGCTTCCTGTGTTCCGCATGGTGAAATTGGCGGTGACATGGGCCTGGGGCCTTTCACTAGCGAGGACATTAATGGTAACTTCTTCAGCTAGCATCTGTACTTGTGTGCTTTCGTCCTCGCTCCCCAGACTCGAGCCGGATGGTTTTTGTGGAGGTGCGACGTCAGCCTGGGCAGGGAGCCAGAATAAAAACAGCAAGAGGCCTGCAATGGATATAGCCAGGATTTTTTTCATTTCTGTACTCCTTCCGTATAAAAAAATTATTAAGCAGAAAAATGCCTGTTCACGAAGGCCAGGACCTTTTCTGGCTGTTCACCAATGAAGTTATAGGCATCGAAGCGTCCCATTTTTCCTTCAATGAACCATAGTTCTTCGGCGCCAGGGGTAGACTCGTAGAAACCCTGGATATCGCTCAATTCTGTCCAGGGGTCCTCCCGGGCTTGCACGTACATGGTGGGGATCTCGATATCCTTTGCAAAGCGGCCGGGAGCCATCTCTTCCAGGCTGTAACCACCCCGCCATTTAAGGATCTGGTTTACAATCGGGATCAGGAACAGGCTGAGCGGCGTATAAACACTGGCCATGTAGCGCTTAAAAAAGACGATTGAAGTGACTGGCTGGATGGCAACCAGGAACCGGGCGTTTGTGATCTGGTACTTGCCTTTGCTCAGGGCGGTCATCGCAGAAGCTGCCCCCATACAGAAACCCACCAAACCGATATCCTTTACCTGGAGATCATGCCGGGCGTTGATATACCGGATAGCTCCCAGCACATCCTGGTATTCACTAAGACCGTTCCCGGTAATCCCGCGGCCGCTTTCCCCGTGGTTGCGCAGGTCGAAGGCTAACACCGGGTAGCCGGCCTGGTGCAGGGCCAGGATCGATTTCAGCAGGTCGACATCCGTACGAAACAGGGGTGGGAAGCCCTGGTTTTTGGCCAGGAATCCGTGCCGGTTCATGGGCATGGGATGTGTCAGGATGAGAACCTGATCGCTCTTGCCCGATTTGGCCGGGATAAACCAGCCACTGGTCTCTACCCCGTCGGTGCTTTGGAACGATACATCTTCGTATTCCATACCGTATTCGTCTGGGGTTCTGACGATTGGTTGGCGCCTGGAGTGCATCACGATGCCAGAGAAGATGAAGCTGACAACCAGGATTATGGTGATCAGGGTGGCAACAATTTGCAGAGCAATCAACATTGGAAAGTTTCCATCCTTTCTTTTGTTATGCTGATACTTTCCTTTCCATTATGACACAAAAAGTGACTTATTTGAATATTTCAGGGTCCTGGTGTCAGGGTCCTGGGGCACCTGTCAGTTTAGGGGCAGGATGTGTGAGAAAATGACGCGTTCGTGCATCACCAGGGAGACAGCTGAAATGCAGAGCAAAGCAGAAAAACGAGCCTGCTTGCCGGCAAAAACAGTCCAGGTGACCTTCGTCCGCCCGAAAAAAGGATATGCTTTCCAATAATTCGGATCTTTTTCACAATAAATACGGACTCCTTTCAATTCGCTCTCGAGCGGATACCCAATAAATGCGCATCTATTGATCAAAAGATGCGCATCTTTTCACCAAAAGATGCGCATTTATTTACTAA
>JAFGMV010000043.1 GCA_016927315.1 Anaerolineales bacterium
AAGGAGTCCGTATCTGTTACGGAAAAGATCCGGCTTATTGGAAAACATATCCTTTTTTCGGGCGGACGAAAGTCACCTGGACTGCTTTTGCCGGCATCGGGCTCGTTTTTCTGCTTTGCTCTCCATTTCAGCTGTCTCCCTGGTGATGCACCAACGCGTCATTTTCTCACTCATCCTGCCCCTACACTGACAGGCACCCATTTAATACCACCGTGAAAACTTGTAACTACTCAGGCATGGTCTGATAATCGCCAAATATGGCAAAATTACTAAGAATCTGAAAATGTTTTCCATAAGTACGTCCAGCACATATAACATTTTGTCGAGGATTTAGTCCTTTTTGCCACATATAGCGGTTTTCACCAAAATAGGCTGAGTAGTTACAAAAAATCACTGAAAAGATTTCGCCGGAGCAGCGTCCCAAAGAGTAAACCTGCCCGAAAGAGGACCAGACAGAAAACCTTCGGGAAATTCAAAGCCCGGTCAATCCAATTATCCCGTAGTCAACAAGCCTGCGCCGAACTGTGCACCGGGGTTTGTCCCGCGGTTTGTCCCTTGCCCAATACTCATCTTCCCCTTAGAATCAACTTATGGTCAACGATGTCTCCCCCGCCCGCAAACAATACCTTGAGATCAAGCGCAAACACCCCAGTGAAATCCTGTTCTTCCGATTGGGGGATTTCTACGAAACCTTCGACGAGGATGCCGAAATAGTCGCCCATGAACTGGACATTGTGCTGACCTCACGCCCGATCGGCAAGGGAGTCCGCACCCCACTGGCAGGCATCCCGTATCATGCCCTGGAGAATTATCTCTCGCGTCTGATCGAAAAAGGTTACCATGTGGCTATTTGCGAGCAGGTTGGCGACCAACCCATCAAAGGGATCTTTCCCCGGGAAGTTGTTCGAGTGGTAACCCCCGGCACGATCGTCGAGCCCGGTTTGCTTCCCGGAGACGCCAACAACTACCTGGCAGCCGCAGTCGCATCCGAAGAACTGGCCGGGGTAGCCTACGTCGATATCACGACCGGTGAATTTGCCGCTACCGAGCTTCCCATTGAAGGACTGCGCGCCGAACTGGTACGCCTGCACCCGGCCGAGACCATCCATCCGGACAATCAGTCTTTCGACAACAATCTACCCGGGCACATGACCGTGATACCCGCCTGGCGCTTCGAGGCGGGCCGCTGTGAAGATGCATTGCTGACCCATTTCCAGTCAGCTACCCTGTCCGGGTTTGGATTAAGGGGCAGCAGCCTGGCCATTCGGGCATCCGGGGCGATCATACAATACCTGAAGGATACCGAACCTGGGGCGCTCCAACTGCTCACCAGCCTGCATACCTACAGCATCCATGAATTCATGGCCCTCGACGCGGCCTCCCGCCGCAACCTGGAATTGACCGAAACCCTGCGGTCCAATACCAATCGCAGCGATACACGTGGTTCGCTGCTCGGTATCCTCGACCATACCGTCACCCCAATGGGGAAACGTCTGATGCGGCAGTGGGTCAGCCAGCCGCTGCTCGAAGTGCAAAAAATCACCCGGCGACAGGACGGGGTCTGCTTCTTCTTTGAACGCAGCCTGGACCGGGCGGAAGTACGCGGCACCCTCAAACCGCTGGCGGACCTGGAGCGCCTCAGCAACCGTATTGCCGCAGCCCATGCCCAACCCAGGGACCTGGTCTCCCTGCGGGATACGCTGGAAAAAATACCGGACATCCTGGAAATCATGAACGGGCTGGGGGAAGAGGCCGCCCGGAATCTGCCGCTCGACCTGCTGGACCCCTGTACAAGGGAACTCGAACTGATCCAAACCGCAATCGCCGAAGATACACCGGCCACACTGCAAAACACCGGGGTCATCCGATACGGTTATTCCCAGGAGTTGGACGGGGTGCTGGAGGCATCCAACCACGCCCGGGAATGGATCAATAACCTCGAAGCGCTCGAGCGGAAGCGCACCGGGATAAAGACCCTCAAAGTCGGCTATAACAAGGTTTTTGGATATTACATCGAGATATCGAAAGGTCAGGCAGACAACGCCCCCTCAGAATACATCCGAAAACAGACCCTGGTCAATGGGGAGCGGTTTATCACTCCCGAGATGAAAGAGTTCGAAACCCTGGTCTTGAATGCCGACGAGCAGGTCCACGAGATCGAAACCCGCCTGTTCAGGGAACTGTGCGCCACCCTGACCAGATCATCACGAAAATTATTGAAGACCGCCCGCGGCCTGGCCGAACTGGACGTACTGGCCTCCCTGGCAGAGGCGGCTGCCTTGGGCAACTACACCCGGCCAGAGGTCCTGGACGACCAGACTCTGGACATCACCGAAGGCCGCCACCCGGTAGTGGAACAGACTGTCAACAGCACGACTGTCTCGGGGCGGTACGTTCCGAATGATATCGTTTTCGAAAAAGGTGAATTGATACGCGTCATCACCGGCCCGAACATGTCCGGTAAATCGACTTATCTGCGCCAGGCCGCTCTGATCGTACTGCTGGCTCAGATGGGATCCTATGTCCCGGCCAAATCAGCCAGGATTGGCGTGGTCGACCGCATCTTCACCCGCATCGGCGCACAGGACGAGATCCACGCCGGGCAGTCAACCTTTATGGTGGAGATGGTCGAAGCGGCCAATATCCTGCACAACGCCACCCCCCGCTCCCTGCTGATCCTGGACGAGATCGGTCGCGGCACCAGCACCTACGATGGAGTCTCAATCGCCTGGGCGATGATCGAACATATCCATAACCACCCTCACCTGCGTTCCAAAACCCTGTTTGCCACCCATTATCATGAACTGACCCAACTGGCCGAACTACTTCCCGGTGTGCGTAACTATAATGTAGCCGTTACCGAAGCTGACAATAAGGTCGTCTTCCTGCACAAAATCGTACCCGGCGGCGCCGACCGGTCTTACGGCATCCATGTCGCCCAGCTGGCTGGGCTGCCCAAGCCGGTCATCCAGAGATCGAATGAGATCATGGCAGAGCTTGAAAAGAGTTCGGGGAAAGCCGTCAAGATCAATCCGCAGTCAGCCCAGCAGGCGGCCTTATTCCCGGAAACAAACCCATTGATTGATGAGCTCGAAGAACTGGATATCAACGAATTATCCCCCATTGAAGCATTGAACAAGCTATTCGAGTGGCAGAAAAAATTTCTGAACTAGCCTATCGTCCAAGTTTCAACACGCGTAGAACCAAAAACAGGCAAGCGTTATAAAAACGCCTGCCTGTTTCTCTATCGTTCAAATTTTCGTCTACTTCACTTCAGGAGCCTGGGCTTTCGAGCGCATAATCGCCCAGGCCAGAGCAGCAAGCAACACCAGAATAACCACCCAAACACCGATAAGTTCGCCGCCTGTTGCTCCAGAGTACTTTACAACAACCGGAGCTACAATCAGGGCTACCAGGTTGACAACCTTGATCATCGGATTGAGGGCTGGGCCGGCAGTGTCCTTGAAGGGATCACCAACGGTATCACCCACAACCGAAGCCTTGTGGCGTTCAGAACCCTTCCCGGTATTTTCTTTCGGGTTTTTAGGCTCGTCTTCGATCAATTTTTTGGCATTATCCCAGGCGCCGCCGGCGTTGTTCATATAAACAGCCAGCAATTGACCTGAAACAATGATACCGGCCAGGAAACCGCCCAGGGCCTCTACCTGTAAAGTTAATCCAACCACAATCGGGGTCAGAATGCCAAGCAGTGCCAGGGAAACCAGTTCTTTCTGGGCAGCAGTTGTAGAGATGGAAACGGCTTTCTTGTAATCCGGCTTTACTTTTCCTTCCAAAACACCAGCTTTGAACTGTCGGCGGGCTTCTTCCACGATCAAGGCAGCCGCACGGCTGACAGCCTGGACTGCAAAGGATGAGAACAACCAGGGCAATGCACCACCGAGCAGCATACCAACAAAGACCTGAGGAATATCCACGCGAATGCCGACCGATTGGATCTGTTCAGCCAGTGGAACCCCGAGAACTTCTTGTGCCCGGCTGGTATCAATCATGTAAGAAGCAAAAAGTGAGACAGCTGCGATTACAGCAGAACCGATGGCAACGCCCTTTGTAATGGCTTTGGTGGTATTCCCAACAGCATCCAGGTCGGCCATGATCTGCCGGGCAGCCTTGGTCTCTTTGTCATTCTGTCCAGACCAAGACATTTCGCCGATCCCGTTGGCATTGTCAGCGATTGGACCAAACGAGTCCATGGCTACGTTATTGCCAGTCAGGGTCAACATGCCAATACCAGTCATGGCTACACCATACAACACAAATGTGGCCTGCTGTGCTGTGTTTAATCCAGGGATGGTTCCAAAGATGAAAATGGAAGCCATAATGGTCAACGCAATCACAACAACAGCCCAGACAGAGGATTCATAACCAACTGAGATGCCTTGCAAGATCAGAGTCGCCGGGCCTGTATTGGCGGCTTTCTTAATCTCTTGAACAGGGCTCTTATGTGTACTGGTGAAGTATTCAGTCATACGATCAATCAAGATTGCCAATATCACACCCACGGCAACAGCCAGCGGTGTACGCCACCAGCCGCCCCACTTCGCCATTTCACTACCACGCAGGTAAAAGAAACCAGCGACGAAGAACAGACCAGCAGAAATAGCGGCAGATGTCATAAAACTGCCAAAAATAGCGTTCAAAGCATCTTCGCCAGAGCCACTTTCGCCGCCCTTGACTGTATATGTACTAACGATCGAGGAAAGTACACCAATCCCGCGTACAATAAGCGGGAAAATAATCCATTGGAGCATACCACCGGTGATGTGATATAGCGCCAATGCCAGGATCAAGCCTGAAACGATCGTGACTTCGTAAGATTCGAAGATATCTGCAGCCATACCGGCACAGTCACCGACGTTATCACCAACCAGGTCGGCGATAACGGCCGGGTTGCGGGGATCATCTTCGGGAATACCCGCTTCAACCTTACCAACCAGATCGGCGCCTACATCAGCAGCTTTGGTGAAGATACCGCCGCCAACACGCATGAAGAGCGCCAACAAAGTGCCGCCAAAACCGAAACCCAGCAGGGCGTCCGGAGCTGCAATGCCAAGAGCAATAAAGATCGCTGTACCACCGAGCAAGCCAAGACCATCGGTCAACATTCCAGTAATGGTGCCTGCGCGATAGGCAATTTTCAGCGCTTCGCCAAAAGATCTGCGAGCGGCAGACGCTACGCGCACATTGGCTTCAACCGCCATGCGCATACCAATCTGACCAACTGTCAAAGAGAAACCTGCTCCAAGCACAAAGGCAATTGCGCGCGCCAAGCCAATGACCAGACGGACCTGTGCTTCTCCCATCGTGGAGAAACGTTCTACCGCCTCTGGCGTTGGCGGGACAATGTATACTGAAAAAAACAGCGCCACTGTCATAACGAATATGAGCGGCAGAATCGATTTCAATTGCTGCCAAAGGTAAGCATCCGCTCCATCTTTTATCCAGCCCCAGACCTCTTTCATCTTGTCGGAGCCTTTGTCTTCACGCAAGATTTGACTGCGCAGGAAGACCGCGTAGGCCAGCCCAAGGATCGCAACACCCAGGACAGCCCAGATTGCGGCCGCTTCGAAAATAGTAAGACCGTGCATTTGGTACATAAGGTAATCCTCCCGCGGATTATAATAATTTTGGGCATTACCCAAAAAAGATTGCAAACCTGCAAATTGTACAGTTTGTATACAGATGTGTCAAGCGAGCAAGTTAACGAATGTGGGTGTCAAATGTCAGTCTTAGAAAAACAGTGTCTTGAAAAAAAACGGTTGACAACCCGGCTGTATTTTGATAATATCACTCCAAATTTGACCGAACCACCCAGCAACCGAAGAGGTAAGCACCAATGTTTGAAAAGGTAGATAGCCAAACCATCAGTATTACTCCGGCAGCCGCTGAGGCAGTCCGAAATGTCTTAACCCAGCGCAACCTGGAAGGTTACGCCCTGCGTATCTACATCGCAGGCAACGGCTGCAAGGGTCCACAGTTTGGGATGGCGCTCGATAACAATATCAAGGATACCGATTTGACCATCGAAAGCAACGGAATCAGCGTTGTCATTGATGATATTACAATCAATTACCTGAAAGACGCCAGCATTGATTATATTAACGATCCACAGTACGGCGCCGGGTTCATTGTCAACAGTCCACACAACCAGGCGGCCGGAGGCTGTTCCTGCGACAGCGGCTGTTCCTGTTAAGGAAAAATGTGGTAAACCATGAAAAGAGCTGGATACCCGGCTTTTTTTATTTTAACGCCCGCGTAAGAATGAAATCAATGCCCCCAGCCCCCCAATAAACCCCAGGATAAAGATTACCAATCCCATTGGAACCCCGCCCCCCGGGGCAGCTGTCTCGCCGGAGAAAGAAGGTATTTCCAAAGCGGGAGGCGGCGTAAAGGTCGGCAGGCGGGTTGGCGTCTGCTGGCCGATAAAAACAGCCTCCAGGGTCGGATCGATGGTCGGGGTCGAATACGGTGTTGGGGTTGGCGGAGCGGGAATCCTCTCCAGCCGGCCGGGCGATAGGGAGATCCAGGGAGCGTACACCCAGGCCACGCTGCCAGGAACACCCGGGTACATGATCTGAATCCAGTCATCCGATTCGACCGATCTACCCAGAGCAGGAGCAGATTCTCCCGGCAGCAGCACCCCGATTGGCGGGTAAATATAGGTGCTCGGACCGGCATACACCTTAATCACCCCCAGATTCTGGTAAACGGTTGCAACCGGCCCGGAGGGGGTTCCGGTTACAGTCGGCACAGAACCCGTAGGCTGCTGCGCAAAGACAGGATACTTCGAGGCAGGGTAGAAAAGAAGCAGGAATAAAATACCCAAGAACAAAATCGCCAGACCTGATACTTTTGCTCTGAGATTCATACTTTCGTTAACGGCGTACAAAGAGAGATATTAAGAACCCTATTAAACCAATGCTCGCCAGGCCGGCAATGATCACGGCGCTTGGGATGGGGAAAGAGATTTTCTCGATTTCGGCCGGGAAGCTCGGAATTTCCAGTGCAGGCGCAGGGGTAAAGGTCGGCATCCGGGTAACGGTCGGCTCGATCACGAATTCAGCCACCAGAGTCGGGTCGAAAGTGGCCGTCGCCAGAGGCGTGGCTGTGGGAGGCGGTTCCACTACATTCAGAAAACTGGTTGGCACTGAGATCAAAGAAGTATGAACCCAGCCCAGGCCGTTGGGCGCCTCAGGGAAAACGATCTGCACCCAATCTTGTCCCGGAGAAACTCCCACAGCCTGCAAAACATCACCTGGCTGGCGATGGCCAATCACATCATAAAGGACAGTACTCGGGCCCGAACGCACGTTGATTTCTGCATCATAAATGACTGTGACATAGACTTCAGAACCTGGCTGCGGGGTGGAACCCTCCTGCGGGTTTTCCAGGCCCAAAACACCGTCCTGGTGCAAAAAAAACAACCCGGCCAAGCCAGGCAAAATCACGAGCCAGGTTATCAGCTTAATTCTGGAAAAAAACATATCAAAACCATCTTCTCAAAGTAAAAAAAACACAAAGCCGATTATAATGCATAATATGGAACGACGTGTCTTTCATGGAAATATTACCCCTGCGGATATTGCTCAGGCGCTGCTGGCAGAATTCAACCAGTCAAATTTGCGCGCCCAGGCTTTCGGCGAAAGCGACAATATGGTTGTCCAGATTGGCTCTCGACCAGGAGCAAGGTCTGGAGGCCAGACCGCCATGACCGTATCCATCCAGAAAGTCGCTGACGGGATAATGGTCCAACTTGGAAGCCAGGCCTGGTTGGGCGTTGCGGCCAGCCTGGGGCAGACAGCCATCTCCGTATTTCGAAATCCGGTCAACCTGTTAGGAAGACTGGATGACCTTGCCCAGGATATCGAAAGCCTGCAGATGACGGACTCCATTTGGAAAGTCGTTGACCGCAGTGCGCTGGCTGCCGGGGCCGGTATGGAACTGTCTGAGCGGCTGTCACGTGTTATGTGCCCTTATTGCGACACGGCCAACCCCATCGGCGAACCGCACTGTATTGCCTGCGGCGCCCCCCTGGGGAAAACCCAGCCAAGAACATGCGCTACCTGTGGCTTTATCTTACTCCACGGCGAAGTCATTTGTCCTGACTGCAAAAATAAAATATCCTGACACCGGATAGGAAAACAGGTTGGTTGCAATAACAAAGTTAGGAACCTATAATAAAGTAGTCAGCCGGACGATTAGCGATGGTGCAATATGAAAATTAGTCTTAACGAACTGGAAAACCAGCTGCAGTCACTGATCGAAGTGCATCTGGTAAAAATGCTGCCGGGCCGAAAAATCGAGGACCTTATCACCCAACAACTTGCGACTGCCATAAAAGCCAAAATAGTATTGCTGGCCGATGGAACCAGAGTCGCCCCGAATGTTTACACACTAATCATGCAGCCCAAAACCGCAGCCGAATGGCAGAAAGACAATCACCTGCTGGATACCCTGCGAGAAGCAGTCCGCTCCGCCGGCGAGGAAGTCGGCATGCAGTTCGAAGCAACCCCAACCATTTCCATCACCACCGACGAAGAAATTTCCGGTAGTGAAATCCAGGTAATTGCGTCCCACCATGCAGACATACTGACGGAAACAAAAGGGAACAATAATGCGGCCGAAAATACGGCAGGAGTTGAATCAGACATCCCTGAGAATGCATTTATTATCATCGATGGCGTTAAAGTCATCCCGCTGAAAGAGATTGTCGTTAATATCGGACGCAGGCTGGAAAACCACATCGTCATTGACGACCCCCGTGTTTCCAGAAATCATGCTCAATTACGTGCGATTAAAGGGCGCTATGTACTCTTTGACTTGAGCTCAACCGGGGGCACATTCATCAACGGACAGCGCGGCAACCAGAGTATTCTTTATCCTGGGGATGTAATTTCCCTGGCTGGTGTACCATTGATTTTTGGGCAGGATAATCCACCACTACGCAGCGACCTTAAGGAAACAGCCCCTCTGGATGAGCCCCCAAACTTCATTGATCGTCCTACAGCCGTCTTAAAAAGAGACACACAACAATTAAAAAAAGACAGATGAGCGGCCCCATTGTCCTGGCCTTGCGTATACTCCTGACCCTGAGTCTTATTTCGTTATTAGGGTGGATGTACTATTCCATTTGGCAAAATGTCCGCCAACAGGGAGAAATCCTGGCTTCCCGCAAAGTACCCGGGATAAATATCGAAATCCGGCAAAAAGACTCCCTTCCCATCGCCCGCCTATTTACGCAGCCGGAAATTGTTATTGGCCGCGAACCTAATAGTGATATCCTGTTGACAGAAGAAACCGCCTCAGCCAGACATGCGCGCCTGAATTACCATCACAGCCAGTGGTGGCTGGAAGATCTCGACTCCAAAAATGGCACAATCCTGAATTCCAACAAATTGACCACACCGACCGTTATCATTTCAAACGATGAGATTATCTGTGGTAAAACTACACTAACAATTCGATTACAATCAGACTCATCAGTAACAACAACCCAAAGAATTTGAACCGGAGAAACTATGACTGCAAAAGTGAAACTGGCTATCATCGGCGGATCAGGTCTTTACAGTATGCCAGGGCTTGAAAACGTCGAAAAACACGAATTTGACACCCCGTTTGGCTCCCCCAGCGCCCCAATTGTTGTTGGCACACTGGACGGTTATCGCGTCGCCTTCCTGGCCAGACACGGCCTTGGTCATACAATCATGCCAACTGATGTGAACTACCGGGCTAATATTTACGCACTCAAGTCACTTGGGACCGACAAAGTAATCAGCATCAGCGCCTGCGGTTCGCTCCGTGAGGATTATGCTCCCGGCCATATCGTCATTCCAGATCAAATCTACGATAATACAAAAGACCGTATACGAACCTTCTTTGGGAAAGGCCTGGTCGCCCACGTAGGCGTTGCCGATCCTTTTTGCCCGGATTTGTCGGCCTGTCTCTACAGCGCAGTCAAACAAACTGGCGCCACGGTCCATAACGGCGGTGCATTCATCACCATCGAAGGTCCACGTTTCTCGACCAAGGCAGAATCAAACACTTTCCGCTCCTGGGATATGTCTATCATCGGTATGACCGCTTCGCCAGAGGCCTTCCTGGCGCGTGAGGCCGAACTATGCTATACCTGCATGGCCCACGTCACGGATTATGACGTCTGGCATACCAGCAAAGAACCGGTAACAGTTGATATGGTCATCGAAACCCTGAATAAGAACACTGCCACAGCCCAGGAGGCGATCCGCCAAATCTTACCGCTGCTCGACCAGGAACAAACCTGCATATGTGGGCAGGCGCTGGCTTCAGCCCTGATAACCAATCGCGATGCTATTCCGCAGAAAACCATTGATGAATTGGGCCTGCTGGTCAAGAAATATCTTTCGTAAGTCAAGAGAAAACTCTTAATGACCGATCGTCTTCAAAGCCGCTTGCTGAAATTGGCGGGCGGCTTTCTGGCCTTATACGCAATCATCCTGACCCTGTCACCGGCTGTACGGATGCGCACCTGGCAGGTCTCATACCGCTGGGAACACTGGATCGGACTGTTGGTCTGGGCTGTTTGTTTTGCCATCGCAAACTACCAAACCTCCAGGCTCTTGCCCGATCGAGACCCCTTCTTGCTGCCGATCACCGCGGTGCTCAGTGGGTGGGGCTTACTGCTCATCTGGCGATTGGTCCCCAGCCTTGGTATGCGCCAGACCATCTGGCTGCTGCTCGCAACGGCTGTCTTGACCATTGGGCTGCGCCTGCCCGCCAATCTGAGGCACCTTCGAAATTATAAATACCTGCTGTTGTTCAGCGGATTGCTGCTGACCGCCCTGACCTTATTCTTTGGCGCCAACCCGCTGGGCTACGGGCCGCAACTCTGGCTGGGGTACCGGAGCGTTTTCCTGCAGCCATCCGAACCACTCAAACTACTGCTGGTCATCTACCTGGCTGCTTACCTGTCCGATCGCATCCACTTACGGCGGCGCTTGCTACTGCTCACGTTCCCAACTATTCTTGTAATTGGTCTCTCCCTGTTACTGCTACTCGTTCAACGCGACCTGGGAACCGCCTCCATATTTATCGGGCTTTACACAATGATCCTGTATATGGGAACCGCCAGGCGGCGCTTCCTGTTGATCTGTTTTGGAACTTTACTCCTGGCCGGGATCCTGGGTTATTTCACGATCGACATCGTGCGTCTCAGGGTAGATACCTGGCTCAATCCCTGGGCCGACCCAAGTGGAACCTCCTACCAGATAGTGCAATCACTCCTGGCAATTGCGAATGGCGGCCTGCTTGGACGTGGTCCCGGATTGGGCAGTCCCGGATTGGTCCCTGTCGCTCACTCAGATTTTATCTTCGCCGCCCTTGCAGAAGAGCATGGCCTGATGGGAACCGCGGCCCTGCTGATGCTATATGGATTATTGATCAACCGGGGCTTTCGGGCTGCGCTCAACGCCCAGGATCGCTACCGGCGCATCCTGGCTGCCGGCCTGACCACCTATCTTGGCATCCAGACTTTGCTGATCGTTGGCGGCAACCTGCGCCTGCTGCCGCTGACCGGGGTTACCCTGCCGTTTGTATCCTATGGGGGCTCATCACTGATCACCGGTACAATCGCCATTCTCCTGTTATTGTTGATCGGCAGCCAGCCGGATGATGAGCCCGCACCACTCCCCAAGCCATCGCCCTATCTCATCACCAGCGCACTGCTGTTATCCGGCCTGCTGCTTTCATTACTGGCAAACAGCTACTGGGGCATCATCCGCAGTGCAGACCTGCTCACCCGCACCGACAACCCACGGCGCTCGATAGCAGACCGCTATGTGCCGCGCGGACAAATACTTGACCGGGATAACCGGCCAATCAACATGACTGATGGCCAGGTTGGCGAGTATAAACGCAGTTATCTGATACCGGAACTCGGGTCTGTAATTGGATACACGCATCCCATTTTCGGGCAGGCAGGCCTTGAAGCCAGCCTGGATAATTATCTGCGCGGCCTGCAAGGAAACCCCGTCAGTCTGGTCCTGTGGAATCAACTGCTGTACGGGCAGCCGCCTGAAGGTCTTGACGTTCGCCTGAGCATTGACCTGGAATTACAGGCTGCGGCAGACCAGGCGCTCAAAGAACATACCGGGGCCCTGGTATTGATCGACGCCAGCACAGGCGACATCCTGGTCATTTCATCCCATCCGACCTTCGACCCAAACCTGCTCGACCAAACCGGAAATACCCTGATCGATGATCCAGACGCAAGACTGCTCAACCGGGTTACACTGGGCAGTTATCCGATTGGCCGCACACTGAAGAGCCTGTTTGGCAGCGATATCGAGTCGATGAAGACTTTCGGACTGTTCGAAGCTCCCCGACTGAGAATGGGGTCAGTGACCGCCCGCGCTGCAGCAGACAACCCAACCATCAGCCCACTGCAAGCTGCCCTGGCTGCGGCAGTCTACAGCGCTGAAGGTATACGCCCACCAGCCAGGATTACCACTGCCATCAAAACCAGCCAAAGCGGCTGGGTAATCTTGCCTGCGCTTGGAGATCCGAAAAGGGTATTGAGTCCATCCGGGGCAGCAGACACGGCAGAAAGCCTGATGATCCCGGAAGAACCCTTTTGGCAGGTTTCTGAAACCCTGACAGAAGCCGACAGCGCCTATACCTGGTACCTGGCCGGCACCCTACCGAACTGGCAGGCTACTCCCCTGACCATCGTCCTGCTGCTGGAGGAAGACAATGAACCACTGGCCGTTGAGGTCGGGAGTAAAATACTGAAAGAGGCCTTACAGCCCTGAAGTAGTCACTGCGTACAGCCGAACAGATACGGTAGCAGCAGGATATAAAAAAAGAGACCCTGGAAATGGTCTCTTTTTAATCACTGTTCGCTATTAATCCGCGGCATCATACCCGGGACCCGATTGGAAGAACTCGCCGTTCTTCTGGATATCTTCTGTCAGGTCTACCAATTCACCAGCCTGCAGCTGCCTGACGGTATCCAGTTCGACGGGATCTCCATCACAATTTGTGCCTTCATAATGCCCATCCAGGCCAAGACGATTGAGAGATTCACCGCCTTTGGCTGAGTAAGCCGACGGGACATCATCTTCAGTGAAAATCGCCCCAAAAGGACACTCGGCCACACAGGCCCCACAATCAATACAGGTATCTGGATCAATGTAATAAGTAGGCCATTCCGCAGCCGGTTTGCCCGGGACAATGCATTCTACCGGACAGACCTCAACGCAACTACCATCACGCAAACACAGACCGGTAATAATATGAGTCATTCTGGTTCCTCCATGGGTTAAAGGACGATTATTATTACTATTTTACCCTATTTCGTCCAACAGCCTGGCAGATTGGTAATAACTGGCAGGATGATGATGTCAATATGGTTAATAGACCATCATCCGAATAAGATTAACTCTCATCTTGACATAGCCTGTCATAATTATTATGATCTGAATTGCTTATAGACGCCGAATAATTTCATGCTCGCCAATCCATAAGATTGAATCCAAAAGGAGGTTTTCCAAATGCTTCATCATATTCTGACCCAACTAGATAAAACCTTTCCGTTTAACCGGGCCAAAGCCCACTGCGATATTCCTTGTGGGATTTATGATCCCGGAACTGCCCAGATTGCAGCCCTGACAGTCGTCCGCATGATGGACCTGATAGCCGCCCTGGAAGGCGAAGGCGTTGCCAAAGACAACAGCATGGCGCGCTACGTGGCTGTCAAGGAAGAGCATGCCGAAAAAGCCAAACATGAGATCCGTATTATTTGGGGTGATTACTTCAAAAAGGACAAGCACCCCAATGTTGACGACCTGGTTCACAAAATCATGCAGTTAGGCTCCCAATGCCGGCAAACTGCCAACCGGGAAGCCGGTGTGGCTTTTGTCGAAGCGATCAACGAGTTCGCTGAGGTCTTCTGGGGCACAAAAGATGTCAAGACCAAGAAAGCCAAGGCCCCGTATGCGCCTGCGCTTGAGATGGTCTATCCCGATCTCTAGCTCGGCCTTACAAGCGAGTGAAGGCCTCTAACTTCACTCGCTTTATTAATGTTCAAGGTAATAAAAATCACTGGCAACAGCATGTCCCCAGAGTTTCAGGAAGGGGATTTTATCATCACGACCAGCCTGCTGTTCTTCATCAAGCACATCAAAGCCGGAGACGTGATCGTTTTCGAACACGGACTCTACGGGCTCCTGATCAAACGCGTGCTGAATTTCACGAATGATGATCAGGTATACGTCATTGGTGCAAACGAAAACAGTCTGGACAGCCGCCGCCTGGGACCTGTCAAACGTGATACTGTTCGGGGGAAAGTACTTTGGAGAATTTCAAAGTAGTACCCTTGATTTTTCAACAACAAGGATCCCTGTGCCGCCGCCACAACCCCGTTTCTTACTGCCCCTGGCATTGACCATTGCGATCCTGGCGGTTTCAACCGCCTCGATCTTCATTCGATTCGCCCAGGCAGAAGCCCCATCGTTGACGATTGCCGCCTTTCGTCTGACCATCGCCAGCCTGGCGCTGGCGCCGATAGCCCTTTTTCAACACCGTGCAGAATTACAGAACCTGGGTAAACGTGACCTCATCATGACCCTGTTTTCTGGTTTATTCCTGGCCGTCCATTTCGCAGCCTGGATCTCATCGCTTGAATATACGACCGTAGCCAGTTCGGTTGTGCTGGTCAGCACCTCCCCGCTGTGGGCGGCGCTGATGACCCCAATATTCCTGCACGAAAAGCTGGGGCGCGGTATCTTGGCCGGCATGCTGCTGGCGCTGCTGGGAGGTATCCTGATCGCTGCCAGCGACTCCTGCGGAACCGGCGCCGGCTTGCTATCCTTATCCTGCCCGCCTCTATCCGATTTCCTATACAGGAAGGCCATGTGGGGCAATTTCCTGGCCCTGGTGGGCGCCTGGGCAGTCACCGGATACCTGCTGATCGGACGTCGATTAAGATCAGGCTTGTCTTTGATACCTTATATCTTCGTGGTCTACAGCATGGCAGCGATTGCATTGATCCTGATTATGTTGGTTTCGGGACAATCCATTACCGGCTTCCATCCTTCAACCTATCTCTGGATGATCCTGCTGGCGCTGATCCCGCAGCTGATCGGCCATTCAACTTATAATTGGGCGCTCCGTTATATTCCGGCTGCGCTGGTTGCGGTCACTATTCTCGGGGAACCGGTCGGTTCTACAATCCTGGCTTACCTCGTCCTGAATGAAACCCCTGGCACCCTGACCCTGGCAGGAGGCCTGTTGATTCTGCTGGGCATCTTCCTTGCTTCAAGAAGCAAACCTTCTCCAAACGCCTGACAGCCCATTTCTGAACACAAAGGAGTCCCCTGCCAGCTCCACGGTGCAGTACGGCTGCCCCATACCCCAAAAAAGGGAGGAAACAGACAAACCGGGGCTTTTTCAAAGTCAGATTAATAAAGTTGATGAAGTCTCAAAAAGGGATTTTGACAGCGAAAGAATGCAGAATAATCCGAACTTTGTGCTCCTTTGTGTCTATGTGGTGAATAGTTTACCCTTTCTGTGCGTCATCACTGACATTGGGAAAGCCGTAACAGACAAACATAAAGACCGGCGACTATTTTTTGATCTATGCTATAGTTATCTCACAGGTTCTTCTTTTCAATTTATCAAGGAGAGAAACGGCTATGGAAAATCAAACAACACCCCCAACCACCTTACCATCACCGCCGAACAACACGCTGGCAATCGTCAGCCTGGTCGCCGGAATAACAGGCTTCATTCTTCTACCAGTCATTGGTGGGATTGCCGCGGCAATCACCGGGCACATGGCAAAAAAGGAAATAAAGGAAAGCGCCACTCCACAGGGCGGGGAAGGCATGGCAACTGCCGGCCTGATTCTCGGTTACGCCAATCTGGTTCTGTGTGTGCTGCCGTTTTGTGTTATTGCCCTGCTGACCCTATTTGCACCGTCCATCAACAGCACCTTTGAGGAAATAATAAATGAACTCAGTTTCCTGGCTTTTAGCCTGCCCGTATAGGACCTTGTTTGCGCAGTTAATCTCCCAACCAGGACGCCATAACTGGTACTATCAATAATCCACTAGCATTTACACCTGCAGCCGCGGGAGTTATTGCTTATCTAAGGTAGAGGTAATTGATTTGCCGGATCTTATCCCGGAGACCTTCATCTTCCAGTACGGAGTCATCCATACGCCACTGCCAGTTACCTCCGACCGTGCTGGGGTAGTTCATCCTGGCTTCTGTCCCCAGGCTGAGAAAATCCTGCATGGGGGCAATTGCGAAGACAGCCACTGAAGCCCAGATCGCCCGGATCAGGTCCCAGGCAAAATCAGTTCCGTCCGTGGTCAGGTAACGACGGGCAAAATCCTTTTCATGTTCTGGGGCAGAGTAATACCAGCCCAGGCTGGTATCGTTGTCATGTGTGCCGGTGTATACAACACTATTGACCGGGTAGTAATGAGGCAGGAAATCGTTGTCAGGCCCCGAAAAAGCAAACTGCAGGATCTTCATACCCGGCAAGTTAAAGGCATCGCGCAACGCTGTGACATCCGGGGTGATCACTCCCAGGTCTTCGGCGATAATCGGCAGTTCTCCCAACTCACTCTGGATTTTCTTGAACAGGTCCACACCGGGAGCAGATACCCAACGTCCCTGTTCGGCGGTTGGATTGCCGGCCGGCACCTCCCAATAGCCCACAAATCCGCGGAAGTGATCCAGGCGCACGAAATCGACTAATTTGAGAACTGCCCGGATGCGTTTCAACCACCAGCTGAACTTCTCTTCCCGGTGGGCATCCCAGCGATAAAGGGGGTTACCCCACAACTGGCCTGTTGGCGAGAAATAATCAGGGGGGACGCCAGCCACCACTGTCGGCTGGCGGTTCTCATCCAGGAAAAACAACTCCGGACGGACCCAGACGTCTGAACTGTCCATCGCTACGAAGATAGGAGCGTCGCCGATGATCCCGATGCCCCGCTGGTTGGCATAGGCACGCAGGGCTTCCCACTGGCGGAAGAAAATGAACTGCATGAATTCATGTCGTTCGATGACTTCGGCATGCCTCTTCCGGGCGGTTTTCATTGCGCTGCTCTGCCTCATTCGCAGGGATATGTCCCATTCACCCCAAGGGCGCAGGTCATTGGCATCTTTGAGCGCCATAAAGAGAGCATATTCATCCAGCCAGTCAGACTGTTCGAGCTTGAAGCGGTCAAATGCTTCTGCCATTTCCAGGAGTGGGTCATCGGTAAAATGCCCAAAAGCCCGCTGCAGCATCTGTAGTTTCCAGGGGATGACCGTACCATACTCCACCCGGTCGGCAGGGAAATCGGGACGATCTATCAGATCTTCATCGGTCAGCAAACCATCATCCCGGAGAAGTTCCGGGCTGATCAGGTATGGGTTACCCGCAAACGCCGAAAAGCACTGGTACGGAGAATCAGCATACCCTGTCGGTCCCAGCGGCAGGGTCTGCCACAGACCGCACCCACTGTCCGCCAGAAAATCCAGCCAGCGATATGCCTGCGGACCAAAATCGCCGATCCCAAACGGGCCGGGCAGGCTGGTCGGATGCAGTAGAATTCCCGACGAACGATTAAATTCCATTACCGGGCCTCATGCCAGGGGTGTGATTGACCGATACAGGTCAAAGTACGCCAACGCTGACTTGTCCCAGGAGAAATCCTGTTTCATACAATTCAACTGGTACTCGCGCCAACGAACCCCATCCTCATATTCCGCCAGGGCCTGCAAGAGGATTTTTTCCAACCCACCTGGAGTGGGCTTTTCAAACAGGAAGCCGGTTTCTCCCGATACCACAGTGTCAGTCAACCCACCGGTGGCGCGTACAACCGGCACACAACCATACCGCATGGCAATCAACTGTGACAATCCGCAGGGTTCGTAACGCGATGGCATCAGGAAGATATCGGCCCCGGCATAGATCTGGCGGGCCAATTTTGAATCGAATTTGAGGACGGCGTGAAACTGTCCCGGAGCCGCCTCCTGCAGACGGGCAGCGGCCTTCTCCAGTTTCGGATCGCCGGTCCCCAGGATGACCGCCTGCCAGGGCCTTCCGGCCAGCTTCTTGAGCGTCTTCAAGACCAGGTCAATCCCCTTCTGCTGGTCCATACGCGAGACGACGCCCAGCAGCGGGATTCCCAGATCTACGGTGAAACCCAACTGCGACTGCAGGGCTTCTTTATTCTGGAAGCGGTTGGCCAGCGTTTCGATACTGAAATTGGCTTTGAGGGCAGAATCTGTCTCCGGATTGAAAGAAGCGGTGTCGATACCGTTCAGGATACCGGACAATGCTTCCGGGCGTAACCCCAGGAAAGCATCTAACCCGCAGCCGTTTTCTTCCGTCAGCAGTTCCCTTGCATAGGTCGGGGAAACGGCCACGATCTTGTCTGCCGCCCACAGCCCCAGGGGCAGCGGCATCACCTCGGCCCATTCGGGTAAACCAGTATTTACCAGGCGCAGGTTATATTCCGGCAGCAGTGTACTCACATCTGGCCCCATAAATGGCAGGTTGTGAACAGTCAGGACAGTGGAGATATCCTTCAACTCACCATCCCACTTCCTCAACAGGGCGCTGTAGGCTGCCAGCGCCGTATGCCAGTCATTCACATGCAGAATATCGGGTTTCCAGCCGATATATCTCGGCAGCTCAAGGGCCGCCAGCGAAAAAAAAGTATACTTCCCGGCATCTAAGGCCGCATCTGACGAATATACGGACCCCCCGCTCTGGATCGGGGCGCCGTCAATGAAATACACCGGCATCCCATCCAGGGCCGTTTCATAAATATCCACCTCGGCCGAGTCGCCTGACTGTTCGAGTGCGTAACTGCCCACCGAGGTTACTCCATCCAGGTGAGACTTCAAAAGCGGGTGATAAGGCAGCGCCAGGCGCACATCCAGGACAGCGCCGCCGGTCTGCTCATCGGACAGGGCGCGCAGGGCGCGCGGCAGCGAACCCGCAACATCACCCAGACCGCCGACCTTGACAAACGGGTCGGCTTCAGCAGCTAAAAAGAGAACCTGAACTGTTTTTGGCATATGCAGTATTCATTGTACAACATATCGAGCGGAAATAGACGGGCACTTTTAGATGACCCTGTGATGCGTCACGGTTTTTTGCTTTTCGGGTTATAACAGTCACGATTAGATAGACAAATCACAAAGCAGGAGCAATCAAATGAGTGAAGAGCAAAAAAACAGCATGGCGCGAGAAAACCCGTCATTTTACCAGCGACCCAATGTACAGACCAGCAGCGTCCCGGTAGCTGGCGGTATTCCCTTTGGGGTAGAACGCATCGCCAACCGTGAGATCGGTATTGGCGGAGCTTACGCCAGTTGGGGAAAAAGTTACGACAATTTCAGCCTGAAAACCTTTATCGAAGACCGCCTGGATGAAACCTTGAAGCCCGAAGACACCATGAACCTGACGCCTCTGGGCTTCCACAGCCGGCAACACATCCCCCTGCTCTCGGAGGAAGACCACATCGAACTCGAGATCGAGGTCGGCGCCCGCCTGCTGCAGGAGGCCGCACAGGCCAATGGCTGGAATATCAAAGAAGTGGATGCCATCCTGATCGGCCTGACGGGCCCGGTGGCAGATGACTACGTCGAAAAGATCGCCGAACGGGCCGGCCTCCGTCCGGAAGCCCTCAAATTCAGCGTGCACAAAGCCTGCGACGGATCAGTCGGCGGCCTGAACCTGGCCCTCAACCTGGGCCTGGGACGCAAAGGACAGTTCAATGTCGCCGAAGAATTGAAAGGCAAGAAAGTACTGGTCGGCGGTATCGAGGGGTTGAGCCGCTTCACCAGTATGAGCCGCGACAAGAATGCCCTGCAGCTGTTCGGCAATGGCGCCGGCGCAATCGGCATCATTCCCGGTGAAACCATGCAGTTCCTGGCCGGCAAAGACCACGAAGCCTACGACGAGGAAGGCGTACTGGCCGTGCGCATGCTCTATCCGTATTCGGGAGAAAAGAAACCCGGACAATCGAAACTGGAATATTCCCAGGCAGGCAGTTCTCACTTCCGCTTAGCCGGTATGATGCACGAACCTGCTGACGGCTCTTCCATCGAGATGGCCGGTCCAATGGGAATGGTCAAATTGTTCGTGCGCACCGGAGTGCAGGTGGTCAGCGATGTTTACGCTTCATATCGCAAACTGATGGATAAAATGGGCGCCTCCGGTAAGGAGATCGAGTTTTGCGTCGTTCACCATGCCAATTACAAGATCAACGCGCTGAAGGTAAAAAACCTGGAAAAACTGGGGATTAAGTTCCCCTTCCCATGGGTGATCAGCGACTTCGGCAACGTCAGCGCTGCATCCAATATGATCGCCTTCCTGAGGCAGCTGCCCTCGATGAAACCGGGACAGCACATCCTGCTCGATGGCTTTGGCGCCGGGACCTACTATGACGTCCTGGCGGTTTCACTCGGCGGTTAACTCACCAGATCGAAATGTTCGCACGGGTCTTTACAGACCCGTGCTTTTTTATCCCTGTTATTCGATCCGGCCCTGGTACAAACATTTTCAATGCGCTATACTATCCCCATGACAGCGACAAGAGTACAAACAGACCACAAACGCCTGTTCCAAACTGCCCTTTTATTGGCCGTCTTCACTGTGCTTTACAACTTGCTGGAAGGGATGATCTCAATCTTCTTTGGGATCAACGATGAAACCCTGACCCTGTTCGGCTTTGGAGTGGATAGTTTTATCGAGGTCATTTCTGGCCTGGGGATCATCGCCATGGTGATCCGCATCCAACATAACCCCGATACACCCCGGGGCGCCTTCGAGAAGACTGCCCTGCATATTACCGGTATCAGCTTCTACCTGCTGGCGCTGGGGCTGCTCTGTACGGCAGTCGTTAATATGGTCATCCGGCATAAACCTGCGACCACCCTCCCCGGCCTGATCATCTCGCTCGTCTCAATCGGGGTTATGTGGAGCCTGGTGGCCGCCAAACGCAGGGTCGGAAGGGAATTGAACTCTGCGCCCATCCTGGCAGACGCCAACTGCACAATGGTATGTATCTATATGTCTGTAGTCCTGCTGGTATCAAGCCTGATCTATGAACTGACAGGCTTCGCCCTGGTAGACAGTCTCGGCGCCCTGGGATTGATCTACTTCTCGATTAACGAAGGCCGGGAGGCATTTGAAAAGGCACGCGGCATAGAAACCTGCGGGTGCGATGAAACCTGTACCCCCTGAACATTATTCGAAAGCAGCCTTACCAACCAGCCGGGTCTGAAAACCCGGTTAGAACTCTTGCAGACACGCACTCTACAGGTTGGAATAAAACCCGGCCGGTTGGAGCTCGACAAACTCCCCCTGGGCCGACAGGCAGCGGCGAACGTCAACACACAAGTGACACTTACCGGCATAACCATCCAGTAAGTGGCGATATCCAAATTCTTCACAAGCCAGCCGGAATATCCCATAGGGACCGGAACGCAGCAGGAGGCCGATCAGGGCAGGACCGTCTTCTGCGCAAGCCTTTTCCCTGATATCGGGTAGTTCACGCCAATCCCCAACAGACAGCCCGCCGCAGAACCCCGGTATATAATTCCCGTACAGGTCAAAGTGGGAATGCGCCGCATACAACAGTTCCATCTGGCAGTTCTCCCCTTGAAAGGCTTCGGCAGGCTGCCTGGCGGCCAGTTCACCCAGGCGCCCATAACCGCTGCGTCCCCCAGAAATTAACCCATACCCCGACCAGACCATCCGGCCGGCTTCCTGTTGACCATATGCGTTAACAAAACGTTCCAGCGAAACGGTCTCATCCAGGCCGAACCGGGCCAGGACCTGGGTCCACCGCGACTGGTACAGCATAACCCTGCCAGCGCCAAAGACCTGGCTGGCAGCCTGGGCCGCCAAAAGGACGCGGGATAAAGGGATCGTTTCGATATGGAAGGGTGAACAACTGATCAAGACAGATTGCAGCCCTGCCAGCCTGAGTTCCATGAAACACTCCAGGGTAATTTCAGGCCGGACACACCACCCCGCGTTGGTCTCCAGGTAACAGGGAATACCCAACCCCGCAGCAATCTCAACCGCTTCCTTCAATAAGGGAAAGTTGAGAAAAGGCTCTCCACCGGTCAGGTGCACCTGGAAACTGTGTCCCCAGGCGCCTAAGGCTTGCTCCAGCGCCAGCCGGATATCGTCCGGGGCAATCCAATCACCCCAGTCCGGCGAGCAGTTGTAAATACAGTGAGCGCAGCGGCTCTGGCATTTATACGACAGGATCAAACCCAGGTCAGATGGCTGGTAGATAGGCATAATGGTCCCAGTATAGTTCAATCAGCGTAGAATTTGCAACCAGGGGCGTCCTGCCAACGTATATAAATTTGGAGATAGAAACGGGAATCTGGCTAACCGTCAAATGAACGACCTTTCGATTCTTGGGATACTTCCCGGCCTCCCACCAAAATATATGGCGCCGGAATGACGCTCTTCTTTGGCACAGATACCCAGACAACCCACAGGACTGTCGACCAATTGGAAAAGATCAAGGAGGTAATCAGTGACAAAAGAATATGAAATCAACACAACAACCAGGACAGTGAACCGGTTCATGTCTTTTTTGGTAAAACTGGGTTTGGCTCCCAAAGGCATCCACCTGCTGACCGTCCCCGGACGGAAAACCGGGAACCTGTATACGACACCGGTCACACTGGTCATTAAGGACGGCCGGCGCTGGCTGGTGGCTCCATACGGTGAGGTCGGTTGGACGATAAACGCCAGGGCCGCCGGACAGGTCAAACTGGAACGCGGCCGGAAAACCGAGATGTCCAAGATCAAGGAAGTAGCGCCGGAAAAGCGCGCCCCCATCCTGAAAGCATACCTGGCGCTTGAACCGATTACCCGCCCATATTTCATCGCCAGGCCAGACTCACCCTTGGAAAAGTTCGCAGCTGAAGCTGAACGGCACCCTGTATTTGAACTCATAACGCCGGACAAAACAGGGGAAAATGACGCTTGACAGCGCTTGATGACCATCTCATCTGCTGTTCCATCTGCAACTGCCGGGTCCCCCGCCCCGGCAGTTGCATGTTGAAGACAATCACATCGCGGCAGGCAGGAACTTACTTCCCGGGTTCGTATGCATTTGGCGCAAGGAAGGTAAGCGCTCGTCGGGCGAGGGATCTATGCCGTCTTGGAACCCTATCTGCCTCCATTCTGGTCAAAAACCGTGACTGTTTTGGTAAAGGACTGCCGCGGATCCGGTGAAAATCAGCAGCAGAACCGGTGAGGCAGTGTGTATATCGTCAGCCGCAGGTCGTACAAACAGCCCTGCCATCGCCTTCCTGGTCTTGGCGCTTGTGCGCCCCGCCGGGAACCTGAAAGCACGACATTAACCAGAAAAACCATCCCGTCCGACCCAATGGGAGCGGCGACATCCAAAAACATCCAACCGCTTTGCGAACCCGCATCGGCGGCGCTCTCTCCACAAAATCTGGAAGTCCCGTTTTCAAGAGTAGGCGCTTTCCCAACTTGTAAGAAAAGGAAATTTACTCCCATCAAACAGGTAATGAATTCCGCCTATGACAATTGGATTATTCGTTTGGATTATCTGCTAACCATCTGACAGCAAGGAGAAGCGATGAAAAAAACTGACCACTATAACCGGGAACCGTCTTCGGTCATGATCTACAGCACGGTCTGGTGCCCGGACTGCAAGCGCGCCAAGCAATTCTTTGGGGAACAACGTATCCAGTACACCAATATCGATATCGAACAGGATGAAAAGGCGATGGCCTTCGTTGAAGAAATCAATGACGGCAAGCGTATTATCCCGACCATCATCTTCCCGGATGGAGAGATCCTGGTTGAACCATCGAATGTCGACCTGGCCCGGAAACTAAACCTGAAAACGCAAGCTGAACGAACCTATTACGACGTCATCACTGTAGGTGGAGGGCCAGCCGGACTGACAGCCGCACTATACCTGGCTCGCGAGGGGATCGATACCCTGGTGATCGAAAAGGCTGGATTGGGCGGTCAGGCCGGGATCACGCAGGAAATCGAAAACTTCCCTGGATTTGACGAAGGCATTTCTGGAGCCGAATTTGCCGACCGCCTGACCCGGCAGGCTCACCGTTTCGGTGTAGAAACCCTGCAATCCCAGGAGGTAACCGGGATCGAACGTGAAGGGCAATACCTTCAGGTGCAAACCAGCGACGAGACCTGCTACTGTGCCCGGGCTGTACTGCTGACCACGGGCGCCAGCTACCGCCGAATGAACATCCCCGGCGAGGAAGAATTGATCGGAACCAACATTCACTTTTGCGCTACCTGTGATGGGGCTTTTTATCAGGACAAAAAAGTCCTGGTGATCGGCGGGGGCAACAGCGGGTTTGAAGAAGGCCTCTTCCTGACCAGATTTGCCAGACAGGTAGACATAGTAGAATTCACCCCCCAGCTCAGGGCCAGTCGGATCTTGCAGGACAAAGTCGCCGGCAAAGAGAATATGCACGTCACGACCAACCATGCCGTAAAAGAATTCAAACTCAAAGATAAGCGCCTTGGACAAATCCTGGTTGAAGACCGTTCCACCGGAGAGATTAAAGCCTGGGAATACGATGGGGTATTTATCTTTATTGGATTGACCCCCAACAGTACCTTGGTTAAGGACAGCGCAGAACTTGACCAATGGGGCTTCATCAAAACAGACCGAATGATGAGCAGCCTGGAAGGCATCTTCGCAGCAGGGGATGTACGCTCAGGCGCTACCAAACAGGCCGCTGCCGCAGCTGGGGAAGGCGCAACTGCAGCCCTGATGATACGGGAGTATTTTCAAACCCTGGGCGGATAAACCCATCCGCACAAGACAAACGACCAGGTAAGAACATTGCAATTTGATTGTCGTGGGAATGAATTACCTGAAAACTCCTGATAAGGAAGAAAATTATGAGATAATAACCACCAAAACCTGAAGGAACGCATCGTGGATGATCTATACACCAACACCCCTTCTGTCATCGTAGCCTATACAACGCCGTTTTGCCCAGACTGCATCCGGGCCAGACAATTCTTCCAAAAAAATGGAATTCAATACCTGGAAGTAAACATCTATAGTGATGTGCGCGCGGCCTCCTTCGTCGCCGGGGTCAACCACGGCTGCCGCAGTGTACCGACGATTGTTTTTCCCAACGGGGAAGTATTGGTAGAACCTTCACTCGATGAACTGGCTCGAAAATTTGCCGCCGCTTGAAGGAATATAAAAAAAGCCCGCCGCTGGGTGAGGGGGGCACCCAACGACGAGCATATATATTCTTACACATTTTCTCAGAATTTTCAAGTCCAACCAACGGGTGTAGTACGTACAGGGTATTCACAAAGCAGGCTTCTATACCATACATCTGTCGTTGCAAGAGCGGATTTGTACGTTAAAGAAAAGCAGGCGAAAGAGTCAGTAAAACCCCAAAAAATGAACAGCCAGGCGCACAATGGAATTGTTACTTTTCCGTTCTTTGCGGAAGGGCAGTCAAAAACAGGTCTTCCGGGTTGTCTGACATTACTAAAGAAGGTGTGGCGGCATTAACAGGCTGTCGAAAATTCCTGGTAGGGGCTACCGCCCAAACAAGATCTTTGCAAAGCATGCATACGACTGACACCGTAATTACCGCCGGGTAAACGGGAAAGGAAAAAGTCAGCGAAGGGAGTATAATAAGTATATGAGTGAAGAAAAGAATCTCCGCCGTAAGATCGCCGTCCTGATCGACGGAGATAATGCACAGGGCAGTCTCCTGCCAAAGATCCTGGTTGAAGTCGGGAAATACGGACAGGTAACCGTCCGGCGAATTTACGGAGATTGGACCACATCCAACATGAACTCATGGAAAGATAATTTGAACTTCCATGCTGTTCAACCTATCCAGCAATTTCGCTATACCATAGGCAAGAATGCCACCGATTCTGCTATGATCATCGACGCCATGGACCTGCTGCATTCCGGGGTAGTAGATGGCTTTGCCCTGGTATCCAGTGACAGCGATTACACCAGACTGGCCACCCGTATCCGAGAATCTGGTATCTTTGTGATGGGGATCGGTGAAAAGAAGACGCCCAGACCTTTCGTAAACGCCTGTGATATTTTTATCTTTACAGAGAACCTGGTTCCCAAAAACAAACCTAAAAAGGTAAGCCCCCAGAAATCCATAACGGGTGTAAAAAAATCGGAACCGGAACAACCGGATCTGATGAGTTTGCTCCAGCAAGCCTTTGAAGTATCTGTCCAGGAGGATGGCTGGGCTACACTGGCAGCCATGGGAAACGCCCTATACCAGATAGACCCCAGTTTCGACCCGCGCACATACGGACACAGACAACTTTCCCACCTGATCGCCAGCAATAAAGGCGCCTTTGAACAGCGCGGAGTAGAAACAAACGGAACCACCTTGTTTTACGTAAAATTGAAAGACTAGAGACATCGAGCGGCCGCCCCCTGTATACAATTAAGTCCCTGAATTATGAATTCGGGGACTTTAGTTTTTGTTGCTCTGCGACCGGCATCCCGCGGACCAGCCCCTGATACACTTCTTCGATACGACCGGCAATATTTTTCCAGGAATAGTCACTGGCATATTCAGCCGCCTGCATTCCCATCTGCTTGCGAAGTTCCTGGTCTCCGATCAGCAGGGACAGGCGCTCACACAGCTCATCCGGGGAGCCATCGGGCACATGATAACCGGTGATGCCGTCCTGTACCAGGTAAGCCAACCCACCCACCTGGGAAGCGATGACCGGAGTCCCACAGGCCATGGCCTCCAGGGCAACCATCCCGAAAGACTCGTAGTGTGATGGCACCACCATCACATCGGCAGCGGAATAATAATACGGCAATGTGTCCTGGCTGCGCTTACCAAGGAAAACAACCATTCTCCCCATACACAGTTCATCACATAACTTCTGCAAGCGAACCATCTCTTCATTCATCTCTTCCCGGCTGACATCCGGGTCGCCCCCGATGATAATCAGGTTCACCTGCCGGGTATAACAGTTCGCGCGCAGTGAAGAGACGGCCCGGATGAGCGTATCGATCCCTTTCAACGGTTCAATACGTCCGACGAACAGAACCGTATGCTCGTCCTTCCGGACGCCGACATATTCCTTGGCTTCGTCCGGATCGATGGGGTAAAAATGACAGGTGTCCACTCCTGGAGGAATAATGATCATTTTCTTTGGATCTGCTTTATATAACCACTCCAACTGTACCTGTTCAGCCAGGGTAGCAGCGATCAAACAATCTGCGCGCTCGATCACCCGGCGCTCGCCATCCAGGCGGTAGGCCCCCTCGCGTTCATGATCTGAACGCGCCACGCGGTTCTTCATTTCTCCCAGTGTATGGAACATATGCACGATTGGCGTTTCCCATAGATCACCCAAAGCGCCTGCCGCCAAACCGGACATCCAGTAATGACTATGAATGATATCGTAGCCCAGCTTTTTTTCTTCGCCAAAAGCAAGGATACCATCCACAAATTCGGGGACATAGCTGGCGAGCTCTTGCTTGGGAAGCGGCACTTCGGGGCCGGCCGGTACATGCACAACCCGGTTGCCATATCCCAGGTCGTGCAAGACGTGTGGTACATGTTCGTCTTGTGAACGCGTAAAAACATCCACATGTATCCCCATGCGACCCAACCTGCGGGTCAGATCACGTACATATACATTCATTCCGCCTGTGTCTTTACCACCCAAAGTAGCCAGCGGACAGGTATGATAAGAAATCATTGCGACTCGCAGCATTATTCCCTCACCTCAATGATGGGTGTGAAATTCCACTTCATACAGGATCGCCTGTTCGGAAGAGGTCGCCTTTCTTGCGTAAATTGCGGGAGTGCTTTATAATCCTCCCGCTATTGCCACCATAGCTCAGCTGGTAGAGCAGACGATTCGTAATCGTCAGGTCAAGGGTTCGAATCCCTTTGGTGGCTTTTTATAAAGTATATCGCGAATTAACCGCCTCCCCTGGTTTATCTGACGGGGAATATCTTTTTTTTCAAGCCTGCGGTTGTCAACCAACAAGCACCAAAGAAGAAACAGAGTGGCTGGTATTATCTTGTTCATTCAGCACAAAGGCTGAGAGGACCATCCCCGGATTGCCAGTAAGGTTAGCCCCTTACCTGGATATGGGCTAAAGTAAGAGACTACTCGCCTGCAGTGCGCAGTCTTGGACGCCGCTTATCACGTTCGCAGGTTCTTGATTCTACTTGCACTTTATCACGATGGATTTCCCATCCAAGTGAGGCGAAAGCCAGGCTGCAAATGAGACCTGGTTTCTTTTCGCGGGAAGCAAACGGGCTTTTTAGCCTTTTTTTGCGGCATTACATTGACGTATATTCCCGGAGACGGTATAATCGAGCTTCGGCAAATTCCAGATTTACAGGAGTGTACTATGGCCACTACGAATGAAACCGCGCAAGCCAGCGCGTTGGAGCCAAAAACAAAAGTAACCGGTAAAGTAGTCAAAACGACATTGGCGGGGGCTTTGATTGACCTGGGAATGGATCTTCCGGGCGTAATCCACATATCACAACTTCAGAAAGAAGCGGTCAACAAAGTTGAGGATATTGTCAAAATTGGCGATTCCGTCGAGACCTGGGTTCGGAGAGTCAAAAAAGACAGTGTTGAACTGACCATGATCGAACCGCTCGAACTTGAATGGCGGGAGATCAAACCCCAGATGGTTGTCAAGGGAAAGGTGGTCCGGCTGGAGAACTATGGCGCCTTTATCGAAATTGGCGCAGAACGCCCGGGGCTGGTGCATATCAGTGAAATGGCTCATGGATATATTAAATCCCCCGGTGATGTGCTCAAAGAAGGCGACGAAATCGATATCATGGTGCTGGAAGTCAATCGCCGCAAGAAGCAAATCCGACTGAGTCTCAAGGCTGCGCTGCCCGAAGAGGAATCCGCTGCTCCCGTCAAACAAGAGAGCAAAGGACAACGTAAACGCAACGTGAAACCCAGCCTGGAGGATGTCCCGGCTGCCGGGCCTTCGGAACCCGAATTGACTGCCATGGAAATCGCATGGCAGGAAGCACTCGAACGAGCAAAAGAAAAGGAAAAGGGGCCAAAAGCAAAACGCTCAAAGGCCGCTACCACGAAAGAACAGGAAGACCTTCTCAACCGGACACTTGAAAAAAGGCTTCCTACCGGCGGCTAACAATAACAAATTAAAACTCCCACCAAAGACTGGCGGGAGTTTTTCATTTTAAAACAGCTGTTGGCTAGTTCCAGGGCCGGTACCGATATGTAAGTTATCAGGTCTCAACAATAATTTCATCGTGACGCCCAGAAAATCATTCTTGTAGAGGTGATAATTTCTGTTCACCGCTTAGGTTTGGGGAATTTCGCTCAGATACTTTTCTCTATTTGCAGAACGGGCCGCTTTTCCGCTGCTGGTTTTAAGGATCCACCTGGGCGGTACAATTTTTACAATGCGCAGTGCAATCGCTGAGTTTTTGGTAACATGCTGCCGGATCTTGTCAGCGATAAGGCGCTGTTCCTGCGCATCACTGGTTTCTGCTTCAGCGACAACGACAACCTCTTCCGTACCCTGCTTTTCATCGAACAACCCAAATGCGACCGTCCGGCCGGCATGGATTCCTTCCACCTCCCCTGCCAGAGCTTCAATGTCCTGGGGATAAACATTCTTCCCGCCAACGATGATCATATCTTTCTTTCGACCGGTCACATAGAGTTCACCATCAGCAAAATAACCAAAGTCTCCTGTCAGGTACCATCCATCCAGGAACGCCTTTTCGGTGATATCGGGCCGGTTGTAATAACCGGTCAGCATGCAATCTGATTGCAGCGCAATCTCCCCGATAACCCTGTCTTGAACCTCCTGTCCTTTCTCATCAAGCACGCGGACACGGGTGTTGTCCAGTGGTTTGCCGGAGGACAACATCGTCATTTTCACACGGCCATCCTGTACAGGGACAGCCAGGCGTTCTGTCATATAACTTTCACGATCGATATCGTCAACTGCAGGCAGGCGCCCTAATGGGCTTTGGGTTACCCCAAAGACATTCTCAGCCATCGCATAACATGTCTGCAGTGCTTTTGCGTCCAGACCAAACTTTTGAAAATAGTCCGCAAAGATCTGGTGGCTTTCATGTTTTACGGGTTCTGAACAATTGATGACCGCCTTCCACGTGGACAGATCAACGCCTTCCATATGCCGGTCCCGGGTTTTCTGCGCGCAAAAGTTATAGGCAAAATTAGGCAGCCAGGAAAAAGTACCCTTGTACCTGGACACAGCCTGCATCAAGCGGTACGGTGCCTTGACCCAATCGAATGGTGACATCAACACCAGGGTCGCCCCCGTGAGAATGGGCATCAGAAAGCCTGCGATCAACCCCATGTCATGGTAGAGTGGAAGCCAGGATACCACAACATCCTCCCCGGAGAACCCCAAAACACGACGATACGCATCCAACTGATTCAGGACAGCCTTGTGCGATAAGGCCACTCCCTTCTGCAGCCCGGTTGTGCCAGACGAATGCTGCAGCAGGACAATATCCTGCTCCGAACGGGAAAGCCCTGGCAGGCTGTCGAAATCAGGCTCTTGGGATGATCCGATTTCCGAACAATCGAGCACCATCCGCACAGGCCCCCCCGCTTGCAGGGCGGATTCAATTTCGGCCTTGAACTCCGGATAGGTCACGATAGCCGCTGGTCGGGTCACCGATATCAAGGAAGCCAGGTCCTCCCGATAACGTTCGGGGGATAGTTTCTCGGTCAGGAAAGGCATGATGGATGGGATCGCCCCAACCAATATCGCTCCCCAAAAGGCAGACAATAAATCTTCACCATGCTGCAGAATAAGAACAACAATTTCACCAGGGGAAATGCCGCGTGCGCGGTATGCGGTTGCATAGGCGCCGGCCCTGGCAAGCAGGTCCCTGTATGAAAGCGCAGCATCAGACTGGTTTGCAGACAACACATACACTGCAATCCGGTCGGGCGCTTCTTGGAAAAAAGCCTGCAGTAAGTGTGAAAAAGTGGTCATTCGCCCTGCCTGGTCACAACCAACCCGGCCAGCTGGGCTAACGTATCGAAAGTATCAGCATTTAATTCCGTATCATCGATCCGCACACCATATGTATCTTCAACAAATAATGCCAGATCAACCAGGCTGAACGAATCGATCAAACCGCTCGATATCAACGCTTCGTCAGCCCCAATCGAACGGTCGGGCTGTTTTAAAATTTCATTGGCCAGAAAACCGGCAATCGTATTCATAATATCCTGTGTCATCTTCAGACCTCCAATAAAGTTTATCCTACTGTAGTGGGCAGGTGATCACAACAATATCTTCCGCAAGGGCTTCAGCAAGATGCTGCTCTCCAGCATGCGTCCTGTGAAATTCCTGATCAGCAAACTCACTGACAGGCAGCAGATCCCAATAATCCAGAAAAATATAGTCGTTTTTACGCATCCAGTCGCTTAAATACTCACGATAGCCATCATAAACCCAACGCGGATAAAAGGAACTGTAACGGACAGCACTGTTTTCACCCTCAGCGATAAAAATCGGTTCGTTCAGTACTACCAGCAGCGCCTGATCTCCTGTAAGTTCATACCCCGCCGCCAAAACATCCAGAGACATTTTCCCCAGAATTTCATCCAGGTCTTCCGGTGGATGATCAAAATACAGCGGGTCGGCTTCCACACTCAGGTTTGAGGTTCCCGGAAGGTCCCGGTTATGAAAGTCGATACCCGTAGCAGCCCATAAAAAGCCGTTCACTTGAACTTGAAATATATTTTTCAGGCGCTTTCGCTGCCCAACAATCGTTTTGTCAAAAAATGTTACCGGCTGAAGCCGCTCCTTAAAGTCAGCTTCCAGGTCATATCTGCTAAATAATGCCAAGGCCTGATCGGAATGCGGCTCGAGGAAATAATACTCGATATCCTTATGCTGGAAAGAATAAAGCGTCAGCATCCAGATCACCATATCCGGTTCATATTTTTGGGCTTCATCCAGCAGCAATAAATCCCGGTACATATACGGCCAGGGATAGGCTAAATTATAAAAAACCATCTGCCTGCCGTCACAAGATCTAACCTCCAACCGGTTCAACTGCTCTGGCAGGGAGTTGTCTGCCGTAACGCCCCAGCCCCATAAAGAGGAATCGCCTAACATGACAACCCTGTACTCATCCTGCTGCTTCGGGTTTGCTATTTTTGTGGCGCGAAACATGGCATCGAAATCATCAAACACCGGCGAATTGTACCCAACAGAAAACAATTCCGGAGTTTTCTCATACGGCACCCGCACCCTGCCGGGGACCAGCCAGTTATAGACAGACAGCTTCCCCGCCGGAGGCTCTGTCCAGGCAAAGATCACATTGATCAGGATAAAGAGCAGAACCGCTTTTATTAGAACCCAGATTGGTCGCACGGTCACACAATCACCAAACCCGAATCTCATTCTTGCCCTCACGCCAGATTGAACAGGCGCAGGATTGCCAGCCATGCGATCGCCGGTTCGGACAGGGTAAAAAACACCCATCCCAGGGTTACATAGTTGAATGTAAGAAAGATATTGAAGATATCCAGGATGCGTTGTTTCCTGCCGTCCGAAAAAATCCATCGCAACCGGCTGGAGGCAAACTCGCTCCAGCGGTTTTGGATAAAAAGACCAATCCCATGCCACAGCCCCCACAGGGCATAGTTCCAGGTTATACCATGCCACAACCCGATTAACGTCATGGTCGAAAGCTGCATGACCAGGATGATCAGTGGAACTGGCCAGCGTTTTGAACGCATCCAACGGGAGGCCGGATTAAAGAAGTATGCCCGGAACCATTGGGTCAGCGTTATATGCCAGGCGTTCCAGAATTGCGTCAGGTTTGATTTCAGGTAAGGCCAGTTAAAGTTCTCCGGCAGGCGGAACCCCATCAGGCGGCCCAGACCAATCGCAATATGGGTATAACCGCTGAAATCACAAAGGATTCGGAACGAATAAGCATACAGGAACAACCACAACCACCCAGGAGAAATTACATCCCGGACCAGTCTGTCACTGATTGATAGGATCGCCAGCATGTCAGCAAAAACAAATTTGACCAGCATACCAACTGCCAGGCGCTGACCCGCAAACAGCCAACCTTCATCATCCATCACCAGGGGTTCCCGCAGTTCCTTGACAAAGCGTTCGCTTCGATCAATGGGACCCGCAGTAAAAGATGGGAAAAACAATACATAACTGGCATATTCAGCCAGGTTAAGCGCCGGGAGTCGACCTGCCTGGCGATCCCGGATCGTATGCATCAAACGAAAGGCTACGTAGGAAAAACCCAACCAACTGAACGCTATGTTACTTCCCGTTTCAAGCGGCCGGCCAGCCTTGTCTAGCAGCAACTCAACTCCCGATCCGGGTAAATTTGGAGTCTTCATAACCAGAAAAACCAGGATAATACCAGCCAATCCGGATATCCAGTACAGTTTTTTTAACTGGCGAAAACGCAGAAGAAGAACTGAAAGAAGGAAGACAACCACAATCACCGCAGCGATCAGAATGGGCCGAGGAGTCTTGACTGTAAAAACCTGCTCAAATCCAAAATACCGGTTCAGGTCAACCAACAGCAAGACGGCACTCAAAACAAGGGCAGCCGGCCAGTTCTCCTGAAAACTGCGTTTATCCGGCAGGGATGTAACCGCCCAAAAGAGACTAACCAAAACAATCGTCGCGGTCGGTATCCAGTAAACCAGTGTGACAATATCTGCGTCCTGGGGCTGCAGCCAATAGATCACCATAGCACTCGAAGCGAGAACGGCCAGGGACCGCCCTCTTCTAAAACGTCCTATTACGAGCGAAACCGCAGCCAGGGTCAGGATATTCGAGATGCTCATTTAGAAACCTTGGTAAATCCAGGTGGGCGAAGAATCTGCAGTAAAAATAACCAGGGCGATCATTATCAATGCCAGTAACAGCGCCAACATATTTTCCCTTGAGAATATACCAGACAAGAACTTCTTCACTGTTCTTACTCCTTTTTTACAGGCAATTTCAGGTAGGCCTCCATAAATCCACCCAAGTCCCCATCAAGCACCGCCTGGGTGTTCCCGTTTTCAAACTCTGTGCGGTGATCCTTAACCATCTGGTAAGGGTGCAAAACATAAGAACGGATCTGGCTGCCCCATTCAGCTTTGGTATATTCACCTCGTAACACCGCGATCTCCTTTTCTTGTTCCGCAGTCCTCAACTCCGCAAGCCTTGAACGCAGCACACGCAAAGCATTCTCCCGGTTCTGGATCTGTGAACGTTCGTTCTGGCACGTCACCACAATTCCGGTAGGCAGGTGCGTCAGGCGTACGGCTGTGGAATTCTTCTGGACGCTTTGACCTCCGGCCCCGGATGACTTGAACACATCGATGCGCAGGTCATTGGCGTTGACGCCAACATCTGGATCGTCCATGCCCACCTGCGGAAGGATCTCGACCAAAGCAAAAGAAGTATGGCGTCGATGTGCAGAGTCAAACGGGGATAAGCGCACCAGCCGGTGGACTCCCTTCTCGGAACGTAAATAACCATACGCATACCTTCCGTTGATTGCGATGGTAACACTTTTCAGGCCGGCCTCTTCACCTTCTGTCAGGTCAAGAATCTCAACCTCATAACCACGTCGCTCGGCCCAACGCAGGTACATACGTTCAAGCATTGCTGCCCAATCCTGCGAGTCTGTCCCCCCTGCCCCAGCGTGTATGGCCAGCAATGCATCCTCACGATCATATTTCCCCGAGAGCATCGCCGCAAAGGAGCGCTTTTCTAGTTCCGTTTCAATATTTTCGACCTCTTCTTCGAGGTCGTTCCTGTAACTCTCATCACCGATATCTGCAAGTTCAACTGCATCCTGCAGCTTCAATCTGAAAGTACGCCAATGATCGACGTCTTCACGCAGCCGGGTCGCTCGCTTCATAATCCTTTGTGCTTCCGTCGGATCCTCCCACAAATCGGGGTTCGAGATTAACTTTTCTAAATCGCTGAGCTCTGTTTCCTTTGCAGCCAGGTCAAAGACGCTCCAGTAATTGCTGGGTTAATTCGTTCGCTTCTTGAAGTCTACTTTTAAGCTCTTGCATAATGCCTCCAACATTATTCTTTATACATGATTCCATCAATAAATGCATCCGGGTCAAAAGGCTGCAAATCTTCGAGTTTCTCTCCTAATCCTGCAAAGAGAATAGGAAGCTCCAATTCTTGCCTGATCGCAAATGTCATCCCTCCGCGAGCCGATGAATCAAGCTTTGACAAAATCACTCCGGTCACACCAATCAAATCCCTGAATGATCGAGCCTGCCGAAGCGCGTTCTGTCCGGTGGCAGCGTCTACCACCAACCAGACTTCATGGGGCGCCCCGGGCAACGCCTTCCCAATCACCCGGTGGACTTTTTTAAGCTCTTCCATCAAATTGAAACGTGTATGCAGGCGCCCGGCTGTATCGACCAGCACTACATCAACTTTCCTGGCGGCAGCCGCCTGAACGGTATTGTAAGCGACAGCCCCGGGATCACTTTCCGGCTGCCCCGTGATTACATCGACGCCCAATCGATCTCCCCAAACCTGAAGCTGATCCACCGCTGCTGCCCGGAACGTGTCAGCTGCGCCAAACAAAACGCTCTTCCCCTGACTGAGAAATCTGTGCCCCAACTTTGCGATGGTCGTGGTTTTCCCCGACCCGTTCACCCCAATCATCAATATCACGGTCGGAACATGGGTAAATTCAACTGCCGGGGAATTATCCAAACGGGACCGCAGTTCTTCACGAAGGAGATCCCAGAGGTCCGATGCCTTTGTTAAACCCTTCTCTCTGACGCTTTCTTTTAAAGCATCGCTGACCGAAATAGTTGTATCAATGCCCAGGTCTGCCTGAACCAACTGGGCTTCCAGTGCATCCCAGAGGTCAGCATTAATTTCAGAAACGCCAAATAAGCCAGCCAAGCGCCCGAAAGCCGCCTGGCTGGTTTTTGAAAGACCCTTCTGCCATTGAGCCAGAATGTTATCCACGACGCGCCATTATATCATGGGCGAGAAGCTTTTTATGTTATACTCCCGCCTGACACACCAAGTTGATCTTTCTGTACAAATCATTACCATTCTGTGGAGACAAACCATGAACGATGAGCCTGTTCACGTTACAGATGCCAATTTTGAAAAGAGTATATTGCAAGCCAGTTTGCCTGCAATCGTTGACTTTTGGGCGCCCTGGTGTGCTCCCTGCAAGATGGTAGCTCCGCTGCTGGACAAACTCGCTAAGGAATTTGCCGGGAAGTTAATTGTCGCCAAAATTAATACCGATGAGTATGATGAGTGGGCAGGCAAATATGGTATCCAGGGTATTCCAACCATGCTCTTCATCGCAAACGGCAAGGTGATACATCGCCATGTCGGGGCCCTTCCGGAGAAAATGCTCAGGGATACGGTGACCCAGTTTCTTGAGGTCGCTGACCAACAATAAAGAAAACTATCAAAGAGAGATTTAATTTCATTATCGTGATAAGGAGTATTCATTCATGCTGAAAAATTTCTTAATTCTGTCAGTCGCCTTGACGCTGATGTTAAGTGCGTGCGGCCCTCAAGGCACACCCACCCCGGATCCGGCAGCGGCGCAAAACACTGCAATTGCAATCGCCTGGACATGGGCAGCGGAAACACAATTGGCAGCCCCCACAACCACGCCGCCACCGACAGAGACGCCTATTCCGCTGCCAACCGAAGCCCCAACGCTAATCCAAACACCAACAGTCTTGTCCACTGGCCTGGAAACACCAACCTTTGCCGTCGTTCCAACAAACACAACATCAGGCGGCGCGTCGGGAAACCCCTGTAACCAACCAATCACTACCTGGGAAGTGCCCAGCGCCAAACTAATTATGACAAACGGCGTTAAAAAAACCAATGTTGTGCTGTCACTATATGTTGTGACAGACTATGGTGAATGTGGCTATATGAGTTTCAATTTTTCTAATTCAACCAGTGCAGAAGTCCCGACAGGGAACTACAGCGCCTTTGCCTGGGTTGATGGTAAAACAGACTTCCGGGCAGACACGACCTTCAGGCTTACACCCGGAAGCTGGAATCTTATGGTTGAACAGGGCCGCCTGGTACTACGCGCAGGTTGTGCCCCGGATTGCTAAAAAACCATTCTCATAAGTTTGGAGAAATGATGAAACGACTGTATCCAATACTGATAATGATTATGTTAATACTGACGGCGTGTGGCCCAAAAGCAATTCCAACACCGGATCTTGTTGATGTTCAAAACACAGCGATTGCGATCGCCTGGACCTGGGCCGCAGAAACACAGACAGCCATGCCTACTGCAACACCGGTTCCTCCGACTGCGACATCCACACCAACCCTGATGCCAACAATGACAATGGCCCCAACAATTCCGCCCGCCAATGATGCCCTGTCATTACCAACCGCCACGCCGGCAACCGGTGGAGACCCTTGCAATAAAACTCTCTCCTCCTGGACAGGCCCTGAGGCAAAACTTCTCATCGTTAATGAAGTGAAAGGCACTGTCAACCTGTCAATTTATCTAAACGAAACTGCATTCGCATGCGGATATGCATATGCGAACTTCAACGACAAAGGACAAACCCTCATGACGGTGCCCTATGGTTGCTATTCGATGTATGGATGGGTTACAACCAAGAAGGGAAAGGAATACACCGTTAGCGGTTATGGCTGTATCAATAACCCAGATAAATGGACATTGGTTATCAGGGACGAGAGGATCCTCTTGCTTCCACCGTAAACCAATTTCAAATATTCAAAAACAAGATCACACGGTTCGTTGAACCGTGTGATCTTGTTTTGATATACTGAAGATTAAAGGTTACGACTGCTCTTTCTCCGGAAGCACTGTTTCCAACAGGAAGCTCTCTTCACAATCCAGACATTTTGCTTCCCGCTTATTGGCAACGACCAGCATCCCATTACAATTTGAACAGGGCACTGACAGCGGACGCTTCCAGGACGTGAAATCACACTCCGGGTAATTAGCGCACCCATAAAATATCCGACCTTTTCTGGTTTTCCTCTGAACGATATCGCCCCCGTCTTTCGGACAGGTAACGCCAATTTTTTCAAGCCAGGGTTCCGTATAACGACATTCCGGAAAATTTGAACACGAAATAAATTTTCCAAATCTTCCAAACCGGATCACCAGGTCATGCCCGCATTTCGGACATGGCCTGCCGATCGATTCGGGCTCTGTTTTAGCAACCGGCATTTCAGCCTGGGCCTTATCCACCTGTTTCGAAAAAGGACCATAGAAGTCGCTGATAATCTCGACCCATTCACTCTCGCCGCTGGCAATTTTATCCAGGTCGCCTTCCATTCTGGCGGTGAATCCAAGGTCTACAATCTCCGGAAAATGATTCTTCAACAAATCATTTACCAGGATACCGGTTTCTGTAGGAATAAGCCGCCGGTCTTCACGCTCAACATATCCACGGGCTTGAATCGTAGATATTGTTGGTGCATAGGTTGAGGGTCGACCTATGCCGTGTTCTTCAAGCGCCTGCACCAATGATGCTTCTGAGTATCTTGGAGGCGGCTGTGTAAAATGCTGCTCCGGGATTAACCTTACCAGGGATTGTTTCTGTCCTTCCTCGATCTCTGCCGGAATTGGTACGTTGTCTTCTTCTTTCGATTTTTCTTCTGCGCTACGTGACTCTTCGTATACAACCAAAAAACCCGAAAATTTGATTGAAGAACCGGAGGAACGCAACAGGTAACTATGAGCACTGCTGGTTGCGGTTACCTCGACCTTAAGGGTATCATAGACAGCCGCTTCCATCTGGGAAGCCACAAAGCGCTGCCAGATCAATCGATATAACTTATACGCAGCCGGGTCAAGATATTGCTTGACGCCCTCAGGCTCACGTAACGTGGAAGTAGGACGAATGGCTTCATGTGCTTCCTGGGCGCCCTTGGAGCGGGTCAGATAAGCAGGCAGTTCTTCCGGCAAGAAATCGGGCCCAAACCGGTTCTTGATATATTCGCGAGCTTCATTCTGCGCAACAGCCGAAATATTGGTAGAATCCGTTCGCATATAGGTTATTAAACCCGTCGTTCCGCCGTCTCCCAAATCCAACCCTTCATATAACCTTTGAGCCAGCGCCATCGTGCGCTTGGCCGTAAACCCTAATTTCCTGGAGGCATCCTGCTGCAAAGTAGAAGTGATAAACGGAGCCGCCGGCTTGCGCCTGCGCTGGCCGCGCTTAACACTCGAAACCTGATACCCGGCGCCTTCCATATCGATCAAAATCGGTCTGACAACCTCTTCATTGCCCAACTGTGGTTCATCGTCATCAATTTTGACGAGTTTAGCGATGAAAGAGGTATCCAAACCATCCGGGAGTAATTCCGCTTCTATTGACCAGTACTCAACTGGAATAAAATCATCAATGTCCTCTTCTCGTTCCACAATAAGCCTGAGAGCCACAGACTGCACCCTACCGGCTGATAAGCGACTGCGAACTTTCTCCCACAAGATTGGGCTGATACTATAACCAACCAACCGATCCAAAATCCGGCGCGCCTGCTGAGCGTTGACTAAATCCAGATTGATGCTTCGCGGATGAGCAAAGGCTTCATGGATCGCCGGTTCAGTTATTTCATGAAACACCACCCGGCGCGCCCGTTCGGGTTCGATGGCGACAGCCTCCATCAAATGCCATGCTATGGCCTCCCCCTCTCGATCCAGATCGGTTGCCAGGTACACTTCTTCTGCTTTCGCCGCCAGGTTCTTTAATTCTTTAACGACATTCTTCTTTTCATTAGGAACACGATACTTCGGTGTAAAATTGTTCTCAACATCTACCGATAACTGAGAACGCAGCAAATCCCGTACATGACCAACTGAGGCGCGGACTGTATACCCCTTACCGAGAAAACGTCCAACTGTCTTCGCCTTGGCAGGGGATTCCACAATTACAAATTTACCTTTTCGTTCAACAACCTTTTTCGGTCGTTCGGGTGCAATCAGACTTTCATGAGCAGGGGTTCTGCCCGTTCTGTACATACTGGTTCCACAAACCGGGCATTTTCCGCGCGTAACCGGGGCTGCTGCTGCATTAAAAGTCGCCTCGGCTTCGATCATTTCTCTTTTTGCTTTGCATTTCATGCAATAAGCTTCCACAAAGCACCTCCTGTTATTACAAAAATTTTACCTGTAATATATGTTTCAATCATTTTATATGTAATCTTCCTTGCCGGTTTCTCTTAATGTTGCAACGATCTCTCGGACACTCTGGGCACGATCAGAATCGCAAATCAAAAGCACATCGCCCGTGTCAACAATAACAAGATTATCTACTCCGATTGTTACAATCAGCCGGTCACAATCGTTGCCATAGACAAGCGTTTTTCTGGTATCCAACGAGATATGCTGACCGCCAAACACGATATTGTCGTTTTCATCTGAAAGAAGAACATCAAACAATGAATCCCATGAACCAACGTCACTCCATCCCAATCCACTAGCCGGCAAAACAGCAACCATGGCTGCATTTTCCATTATTCCATAATCGATTGTTTTGACTTCCAGCGCTGGCCACAAATCTCGGATAACATCATTCTGTCTTTCAGTACCCCAAGCTGCGCCAATTTCGGTTAACGATTTATACAACCCAGGCATTTGCCTTGAAAACTCTTTCAGAACCACTTCTGAGCGCCAGATGAACATTCCTGAATTCCAGGAGTGATCACCCTTTGCCAACATTATCCGGGCGCTGCTTTGATCCGGTTTCTCCTTAAAGCGAACCGCTTCGTAGACCGGATAAAGAAATTGATCGGGTAGTGATTCGCCGCGCTGGATATATCCATAGGCTGTAGAAGGGTATGTCGGCGTTATACCTAGCGTTACGAGATAATTCATTTTCGCCACATCAACAGCAATTCGAATCAAGAGTTGAAATAGATCCTGATTCCGTATAAAGTGGTCAGACGGCAGCACTACCATTACAGCTTCCGGATCTCTCTGCTTGAGTACAACAGCCGCAAGACCTATGACTGAGGCGGTACCCCTTGGAGCAGGTTCCAAAAGAAAATTATCCTGTGGTATTTCGGGCGCCTGTTCACGAAGCATCTTTTCCTGTTCTTCGACCGTGACTACCAATATCTGCTCAGGCTGGAAAAGGTTTCCCAGGCGCTGTACTGTTGTCTGGAACAAGGTTCGATCATCAATCAAAGGCACCATTTGCTTTGGGCGATCTCGCCGTGAAACTGGCCACAAACGAGTACCACCGCCTCCGGCCATAATAACAGCATATGTATGTTCAATCATAGTCACCGCTTCCAAATTCAGACGATATAATCTGGTTCAACCTCGCGCACATAATTCATGCCGCCAACCTGCCTGGCCAATCCTTTTAATTCCATTAAAGCCAATGCAGCCGAAACTTTTTCAATTGGCAGCTCCACCTGATTGCGAATATCATCAATGTGCAGAGGCTCAGATGATAACACTTCATACAACCTGGCTTCAACTGCATCTGCTGGAAGAACGCTCCGTACCGCACGCTGTTTGGATAGCGTGTTTATTTCTAACATATCCAGCAAATCATTTGGATCAAGCAAAGGAAACGCACCTTGTTGGATCAATCGATTGGGCCCAATGCTTAGAGGAGCAAGTATACTTCCTGGCACCGCAAACACATCCCGACCTTGTTCAGCAGCGAATTCAGCTGTAATCAATGCGCCGCCGGTCTTGCCAGATTCCACAACAACCACTGCTGCGGATAAACCAGATATTATCCGGTTGCGCGGAGGAAAGTTCGTACTATCGGGGGGTGTCTCCAGCGCATAATCGCTTACTACGGCGCCATTATGCGTTATTTGCTCGGCAAGTTTTTTATGTTCAGGCGGATAAATTCGGTCGACGCCTGACCCAAGTACTGCAATGGTACGCCCACCCGCTTTAAGGGCTGCTCGATGTGCAGCCGCATCCACCCCACGCGCCAACCCGCTAACCACAGTGACGCCATGCCTTGCAAGTACTGCGGCCAGGCGTTCGGTAACCTGGCGCCCATAAGGTGTAATTTGCCGGGTACCAACAACAGCTACGGCCAGATCATCTTCACTTTTTAGTTCGCCGCTCACATATAAAACCGGCGGCGGCTGAGAGATATCCTTTAATCTACGTGGATATTCCCTGTCATTCCAGGTTAGTACCTCTACGCTATGGGTATCGATCTTTTTCCAAATATCTTCCAAATCCAAGGTCGCGCGCACTGCAATAAGTCGCTCAACAATTTTCGCACTGAGACCCGAGGAAACCAAATCATGAGGAGCTGCTTGCCAGGCAGTCGTTAAATCACCAAAATAGTCCAGCAATCCCCTGATCCGTACTGCGCCAATCCCCTTGACCTTATTGAAAGCAATCCAATAACACTTTTCATTCATACAACACCCCATACGACGACTTAGTCAACCTGATAATTTTCAACCAATCCTGGAATAAGATGTACCTTCATTAATTTTTGGCTCAAATCCACTTCCAGCACCACTGATGGAATAGCCGGCAGTAACAAATCCTTTTCGGTCGGTCTTTTTACAACATAAACATCGTTCGCGCCCGTTTTAATAACTTCGACCAATGTACCCAACAGTCGAGACTTGTCATCGAACACTTGTAAATCGATCAACTGGTAGTCATAAAAACTGCCATCAGAAAGCTCGGGCAGATCCGCTGCTGTGATCCAAACGGATTGGTTGCGAAATTCTTCAACCGAATCTCGACTATGTAGATTCTCTAATTGAATCAAAAGTCCTTTGGCATGTTCCCGGACAGATGTTAGCTTGAAAGGACGTTTATTGTCGCCTACATAGATTTGACGGTCTGCGGTATTGAACACATCAATACCAACCAACAACTCCATCAAGATTTCACCCCGAATACCATGAGGGCGGCGCAATCTTCCAACGACCAAATACACAGGCTCGCCGATTGATGGCGAGCCTGTGTCGGCCTGAATTAAATTTCTGGCAGATGTCATCATTGAGGCTCAATAACTTCCAAGGAAGCCTGCTTGCCTTCACGTTCAGCAGCCACTCTCAGCAAGGAACGAATGGAATTAGCAACGCGTCCGCTTTTTCCAATCACGCGTCCCATATCATCTTTTGCCACACGCAGCTCTAACCGGATTCTATTACCAGTTTTTAATTCCCTGACATCAACCTGATCAGGGGCATCTACCAGCGAACGGGTAATATACTCAATCAATTCTTTCACGCATGCCCCTTTCTAACAGATAGGAAAATCATCAATCCTGGCGGGTTTTGGAACTTACATTACGCTTCCCGGCAGCCTCAGCAGCTTCAGTCATCAGGTTTTCAATATCTTCTCCTGCCTTGAAACGCTGCCAGCGATCTAGTACTCCTGCAGACTTGAAAATTTGCTCAACCGAATCACTTAATTGAGCGCCTTTGTTCATCCAATCAAACACCCGATCTTCTTTGACTGTAATTGTTGCAGGTTCAGTCCGTGGGTTATACATACCAAGAATTTCCAAGAAACGTCCATCTCGTGGACTCTCTTTGTCAGCTGCGACAATACGATAGGAAGGCTGCCCCTTCATGCCAATACGGCGTAAACGAATACGAACCATCGAAAACGATCTCCTTTAAATTTCACTAATTTCTATATTTATTATATCTGAACCAACGAGGTGAGAGGGCACGAAAGGATGTGCGCTTCATCGGCAAAGATACATGAACAAACTGGTGCAATAACACCCGTCTATTATATCAGCCAAATAAGCCAGGCAAGCCCCCACGACCACCTGTCTTTTGTAACCGTTTGAAGAGTTTTTGCGTTTGTTTAAACTGCTTCAACAAGCGATTCACTTCTTGTACTTCGGTGCCAGAACCTGCTGCAATGCGTCTGCGCCGGCTGGCATTTAAAATGTCCGGAGTTTGGCGTTCTTTGATGGTCATAGAATTGATAATGGCTTCAGAGCGCTTGAATTGCCGTTCAATCTCCTGCGGATCAGTCTGACGAGCAGCCTGACCCAACTGACCCGGAAGCATGTTGATAATCTGCCCCATAGGACCCATTTTCCGCATCTGCCTTATTTGGTCCAGCCAATCCTCCAAGGAGAACTGGCCCTTTAGAAGGCGCTCAGCTTGCTTCTGTGCAGATTGATTGTCAAAAGCTTCTTCTGCCTTTTCTATCAGTCCAATCACATCTCCCATTCCAAGGATACGGGAGGAAAGTCGAACCGGGTCGTAAGCTTCCAGAGCATCAAGTTTCTCACCTGTCCCTAGAAATTTAATTGGAACACCTGTCACTGATCGAATAGAGATTGCCGCCCCCCCACGAGCATCCCCGTCCATTTTTGCCAGGACCAAACCCGTCAGAGGAACAGCCCCCCGAAAACCTTCTGCAACCGAAAGTGCTTCTTGCCCAATCATTGCATCAATCACTAACAAGGTTTCGACCGGAGAAACTCTATCGGAAATCGACTTCAACTCACGCATCAATTCCTGATCAAGCTGCGAACGGCCAGCGGTATCCACAATCACCACGCTGAATCCGCCCTTTTGTGCTCTTTCAAAGGCTTGCCTTGCCAAATCCGGTGGTTTCAGGTTTGCATTTGCCTCAACAGGTACATCCAGCCGCTGACCCAGCGCCTGCAGCTGCTGGATTGCCGCCGGACGATAAGGATCTCCGGCAACCAGCATCACCCGTTCCCCTTTTGCCCTTAAAAAACGAGCTAATTTCCCAGCTGCGGTAGTCTTTCCGGCGCCTTGCAAACCGACCAACATGATTACACGTGGCTTTGGTCCACTGAAATTGAGCGGGATTGGTTCGCCCAGCATCGCGATTAGTTCTTCATTTACGATTTTAATGATCTGTTGTCCCGGGTTGAGCGCCCTGGATACCTCTGCCCCCACAGCCCTTTCACGTATACTGGCTACAAAATCTTTAACAACATTGTAGTGAACATCAGCTTCAAGCAAAGCCAGACGAACCTCCCGCATGGCGACATTTACATCTTCAGCGGAAAGCTTCCCACGCCGTTTCAGCTGGTCAAAGATTTGGTTAAGTCGTCCGGTTAGCGTCTCAAACATATGGGGGCACCCCAAAAACGGAACGATTGTAGCTTGGAAACACCCGGAGGTCAAGAGTGAAATCAACTGGGGGTGTATGTCAATTCGAGGGCGAGCCATGAGCAAACGCCCAACTCCCAGACTAAGTCCTTTGTCTTCCGGCCACAAAGCGCCCCAAAAGGAACGAGAAATGCCGGCGGAGTGAATAAAAAGAAGTCCCGGCTGAATAAAAACCACACGGTACCTTTTACCAAAAAGATGCGC
>JAFGMV010000044.1 GCA_016927315.1 Anaerolineales bacterium
ATCTTTTGATCAATAGATGCGCATTTATTGGGTATCCGCTCGAGAGCGGATTGGAAGGAGTCCGTATCTGTTACGGAAAAGATCCGGTTTATTGGAAAACATATCCTTTTTTCGGGCGGACGAAAGTCACCTGGGCTGTTTTTGCCGGCATCGGGCTCGTTTTTCTGCTTTGCTCTGCATCTCAGCTGTCTCCCTGGTGATGCACGAACGCGTCATTCTCTCACACATCTTGCCCCTAAACGGACAGGCGCCCACTTTAGTTGACTGGCACTGGTTGCTTTGTGGGTATAAAAACCGTATAATCTTGTGTATCACACCAGCAAACAAGGAGCTGCCAGATGGAAATCATTGTCACCGCTCAACAGTCGAATGTTCAGGTTACAATCCTGCGGGTAATCGGTAATGTGGACAGCGCTTCCAGCCCGATGTTGTTGGAAGAAGCAACAAAGATAATCGAAGCAGGTACTGAGAACATGCTGCTCGACCTGACAGAAGTGGATTTTATGAGCAGCGCCGGATTACGCGTGGTCCACCAGATCTTTGAGAGGCTGGTGGAAGATAAATCCCCTGAAGGCGCTGCCAGACGACGTGAGGGCATCCGCACAGGCAGTTACACGGCCAGACACTTCAAGCTGTTGAACCCCAATGACAAGCTCAAAGAAACCCTGGAACTCTTTGGGTATGACATGTTCCTGGAAATTTATACCGATCTGGGCAAAGCCCTGGCTTCCTTCTAACCCGATTGAATATCAAAAGCACCTCCTGTTATACAGGAGGTGCTTTTCTACAGATAAAGTTAAAGTCAGGATCGGTTATCCACCCAGATGGCATGAATGTAAAAATCAGGGAGTGATCTCAAAAATCGTGCCATTGCTGGTGCCTTGTACCTCAGGGAAGAATGTCAGCCAGGTATGGGCAGGCAGCACCCTGAACTGGCCTGCCTGCAGCGGGACAATGGTATAGGTCAACTCATAGGTCCCGGACGGCAGGTAATCTGAAGTCCACAAGATGTATTCGTCATGGATTTGCGGTCGATTGAACAACCACCATCCCCAACCTGATGCATAAGGGCGTTCGGGATCATAATATTCGATCTCAACCGCTTCTTCACCCTGCTGGCTGGTCTTCAGGACCTGGTCCAGGATCTCACTTCCAGCGGGAATATAGTCTTTCACCTGCAGGTAGTAGGTGTCCCGTGGGACAGTCAGGGTCAGGTGTACTTTCAGGTTGGTGTTTGATCCCAACTGAACAGTGTTAAGCGGCTGGCATTCCTTTTCACAGTCTGAAGAATAATAAGACCGTTGGATTTCCAGACCCTGTTTGAGTGCTTTGACAGCTTCCACCGGACGGTTGATTTCCAGCGCGGCGCGATAGTAAAGCGAGCCGGGGCCTTCGCCATGGTGAATATTCAAACTATTAGGAGCCGTGGCAAACAACTGCCCCATTTCTACTGCAACGGTGTTGGGAGCAAAGGTCTGGTCGCCGCCAGTCTGCCCACTCACCAGCGAATTATTGTTCAGGGTGGCAGAATAGGAGTAGCTGGCCTGTAAATCACCAGAAGACTGCAGCGCCTTGCTGAGGGCCATAATCGTCCAGGATGTCTCGTATGTCGAGCTCCACAGCCCGGATGGGTTGCGGACCGAGGTCAGGTAACGAACAGCATCCGGCAGGAGTGTTGAGCCAGGATTTTGCTGTGCCAGGGCGTAGGCCACAACAGCTGTAGTAAAATGCGGAGTCCCGGGATTATGCCAGGTACCGCCGTTGCTGTCCCAATGGACCCCGGTTGCCGAACGGATGGCGCCTGATTCCAGGTTGCTGATCAGGGTTTGAGCGCGTGTATCTCCCGAGGACTGGCTGTTCATTGCCAGTGCCAGCAGCGCCCTGGCCCAAGGGCTGAGCTGATCCTGCCTGCTGTAGAGTGTATCGATCAGGTGACTTTCTGTGCCGCCGGTCTCTTGCAAGACATACATGATGAAGACGATCCGGTCGATCTGCCAGTTCTGGAGCCCAGGCTCATTCAGCGTATCGCGTTCATTGGCCAGGTATTCACGGCCTTTCTCGAACACAGAATCGTTGATCACAAACCCGGCCTGGCGAGCTCGCTGCAGTCCAAACAGGGCATAAGCAGAAATATAAGGATCGCTCTTGCCCTGGGCCGAAGCCCACCAACCCCACCCGCCATCTGAATTCTGACGGGTGAGCAGGCGGCGGATGGTTTCTTCGATATCCGTTTGTAAGCGCACATTCAATGTCGGGGATTCCAGGTTAGCGGCTTGCAAGGCCCGGTATGTTTCCAGATTAGGCAATAAATAAGACAGGATGCACTCACTGCTGCAGGTGTACTCAGGGAGCTGAATAGCTTCCAGGCTATTCAGCAGGACACCAGCCAGAGAAGCAGAAAACTCGACTTTCAACTCACCACTGGCAGCTTCATAACTGCGCGGCAAGCTGATGACTTCCAACCGTGAGCCCGTTCCTGACAGGACGCCGCCAGTTGCATAGGTTTGCGGGGCAATGTAACTCAACACCGGCAGCGTCCCCCAAACCGGCCGGGTAATATCGCTCAGGGTTCCTGTTTCGGCTGAGAAGATCAGTTCTGTCGTTTCAGCTTCCGGTACCATGCCCCACCAGCTGACACGCTGGCGTTCTCCGGCAGGAACATTAATAACCTGTTTAGCGCTCTCGGGATGGTCCAAAATGAAATCGATCGCCTGGAGCAGGACATCCACCTGCAAATTTTGATCGGTATTGTTATGGACAATCGCGGCCATCTCGATATGGTCTCCGACTACCAGGAAGCGCGGTGTAACCGGACGGATCAACAGCGGTTTGGTACTTACGACATCCAGTGCACTCTGCCCAACCCAGGTCTCCTGTGTGGCGCCGCGCACATCAATGCGCCAGGTGGTAAGGGTGTCGGGCAGTGTGATCACCACCTGTCCCCGGCCCTCGGCATCTGTGACCAGGGTTGGAATCCAGGAAGCGGTATCAGGGAATTCTTCTCGAATGACCTTGGGCGCGCCCCCGCCGCCGCCGCCGCCCATCCCGCCTGGCAGCCAGACGAAACGTCCGGTATAAGCCGCCAATGAAAGGCTGGAACTGATACCCAATGGCTGTTTCCCATAAAATGCAGGCAGGATATCCTCCACATTGGGATCGGCCAGGGCCAGAGCAGCCAGATCAACAACAGACAGTGAAAACTCACCCTGAACCGGACTGTCCTGCGAATCAGTTACCAGCAGATCGAGTGTCAGTTCATCCCCGGGACCAGCTCTCTCCGGTTCGGAAACCAGTTCGATATTCAACTCCTGGGCAGATGGATTAACTGGCAAGTTGACATATCCCTGCAGGAAGCGATTGCCTGTCCCGATCAGGCTGACAGAAACATACACGTTGGGAGCGTGTTCATCCGTCAGCAGAAGAGTAAAGGTCGAACCGCTGGCATCCATTTCAATGATCTCACTACTGAAAACAACTGCTCGCTCTACGGTCACCAGGGCCAGCGTGTTTTCTCCCAATGAATTGGGAATAAAGACTTCAACCATATCACCTGGCTGGTAACTGTCCTGGTTGGTGGTCAGTTTCAAGTGCTGGTTAGACAGGTTAGGCCAGGGAGACTCATATTGACCGCTGATCCATAACAATATCTGGGTGACTGTTTTCTCCCCGCGGACTTCCAGCATAAACGTACCTGACGATTCTGGTATGAACGATAAGCTGGCCAGCCCATCTGCATCTGTGGTGATTCCATTCAGGGTTTCAACTCCTTCGTAGACAGGTTCAAGGACCGGCATACCGTAACTATCTGTGGATGTTTCCCAAGTAACCTTTGAAAACTCGGCTGTCAGCGTCTTTTCAGGACTGGGATTTTTCTCCCAATCGGCTGTCAGCACTTCAATTGTCATTTCGGTATTAACCCGCCCGACCCATTGGTCCGGTTTCAGACCGATGTAAAAGTCTTCCGGATGTACCAAGGCACTCGTGCGAGTGCTGAGTGGGAAACCGCTCTCGTCTTCAGCAACGATTTCCAGGGTCAGGGTTTGGGCTGTTTCTGCTTCAGGGATGTCTGTCAGCGTCAGGCTGATGGTCCCATCAGCACTGGTACGGGTTTCTCCTGAAGCGGTCTCACTGCCGAAATACCCGGGTATAAAGTACGGGTAAAACCAGGTTGTATCGAACTTCCCGACACGATAGCCGGGAATTGAGAAATTGTATGGATAAGCATATAGTTTCCATTGGACCGGTAGGTCTCCCGAGGGTGCGTCGAAGTAGTAGCGCGCTTCTACTTCGGCTTGCAGGGTTTCACCCTGGCGAACAGCCTGTGGCGTTATCTCCAGGCCCAGGTTGATCTCTGGTTTGCGGTATTCGGCGACATCAAAGTAAAGGGAAATATTAAGTTCATCGTTATAAAACCAGTAATACCCGGGCGAGGCGTCTTCCGGCAGGAGGTATTCGCCATGGAAGGTACCATATTGGGATACCGGCAGGTCGAAGGAAACCAGGCTGTCCTGGTCGTAACCGCCAAGAGTCAATGAGACGGAGGTTGCCTGAGGCAGCTGGTAACGACCGTTGAAAGCCTGGCGGACAATCCCGCGGAAGTAAACCGTCTGGCCCGGGCGATAGATCGGCCGATCTGTGTAGAGGTAAACTTTGGTAGATGGTTCACTTTGGGAATATCCCAGATTGAAATCCCAGGGAGAGATACCGGAATTCCAGACATTCGCAGCCAAACTGAAAAAGTCATCCCCGGGCTGTCCCAGGACGGCATACGCCGCACTGCCAGTATCCTCCTGGGTTTCGGGTAACAGGCCTTTCCAAATGCCCTGCTCATCGGTCTGCCCGGAGGCGAGCAGCGTGCCGTTGGATGCATAAAGAGAAACCGGGGCATTAACGACCGGAACCTGGCTTCGCAGATCGGTGGCCCATACCAGGGCTTCAGTGGGGCCATCTTTAAAAACCAGGTTGACGTCGCTGGAGATAACGACAACCGGATTGAGCGCCCGATCTCCCAGGTCATCTGATGAAATACGAACGAAATAGATACCCGGGTCAAGTGCGGCGTCGCCGGAAGCCAGCGGGATTTTGATGGTCTCAGTGACACTGGGCGGCAAGAAATAGGTCTCATTGTAGATTTTTGCATTTTCCGGCTGGTAATTCTGGCGTGCACTGGCTGTCAGGCTAAAGTAATCAGTCAGCGCCAGCGGGGCGACACTTGCTTCCGCACTGGTAATATTGACTGCATTGACATATACACCGGCTTCGGCCGGGCGTGTGAAGACCTCCAGACTGGCGAAATTCGTCAGGTTCAGGTCAGGGGCAGCCGGTGCGGTGTTGAATTCCAGGGTAAAAGCTGCACCCAGGCTCTGTCCCCAGCGGTCTTCCAGTTCTTCCGAGATGGTCAGTGTATAGCTGGTTTCCGGTTGGCGTTCTCCGTAAATGACCAGTTTGTTGCTTTCCTGTACAGACACGGACATATTGGAGATATCCGGTTCAACGGTAATGTAATCGTTATAGTCGACATCTGCCAGGGGAACACTGAAGGTGATGACCGGGAAATCATCAACAGTCCCTCCCTGTTCAGGGGCAGTGCTGAGGACCCGCATATTGGAATAAGTATGCACAGTGATCTCAAGCCCTTCCCCCAGAGGAGTTCCGCCGCTGGCCTGGGTTTCAGCGGAAAGGCGGATGGTGTAGTCGCTGTCACGATTCAGGTTTTCGTCTGGTTGGAAATTGACCACGGTAAAGTCTTCATTCCAGGAGAAACTCCCCGCCAGCAAACCTGTGGGACCATCCAGGCTGAAACTGCTTTCCAGGCTGGCGGCATCCATCGGCTGGTTGAAGGTCAGGGTGATTTCCGGGTCGAGAGGAAATCCGGTTTCGGTTTCGGGTTCGATCGAGACCAGGTACGGCAGGGAAGTGGTAAATACCCATGAGTTTTGCCCCGAGGCAGGGTCGATACCAGCCCCGGAAGTGGCAGTCAGGGATGGATTCAGGCTGGCCGTATAACTGGCACCGCCCGAAAGCGGTGGATCCGGGTAAAAGATATACGTGCTGGTATTCAGCCATTCTCCCTTACCGCTGGCCGCGGGTTGGATTGTGAACCCTTCTGGCAGGGAGTCCGGGGCAGCGCCCAGAGGCACCACCGGTTGATTGAAGGCAGCCACTACGGCAGAATCCGGCGTCACATCAACCGAGCCTGATTCAGGCAGGGTCTGGACAGGCTGCAGGTGGTCTGAAACCTGGTAGGTCAGGGTTACTGGGGCCTGCATTTCAAGCCCATTGGAAGCTGTAATACTGACTGGAAGCGTGAAGGAAAAGGTTGACCCCGGCTGGTAGGGCGCTTCGGGCGAGTAAGTAACCGTTGTACCGTCAAGCCAGGTGAATCCTCCAGCGGGAAGCCCGCCAAGTGCGGTTTCAACTGTAGCCTGCTTCATGTCCTGGTTGAAATAGAATGTGATCGGGGCAGTCAGTGAGAGCTGACTGTTGGAGGGCGGATCGGCCTCAACCAGGGCTGGGGGCAGCTGCTGCAAGGCAACTGTGGGAGTGACAGCAGTAGGAGTCTGAAGGAAAGGCAGGGTTGGTAAAGCACACCCCATGATAAAGACAATGATGATCAGTACAAAAGATCGTAAGTGTTTTCTATTTATGCTCATGATTACTCTTGGGATCCTTGAAAAGGGACATTTTCTGCATTATACACTTTTCTATTCCATAAACAAAAGGCCCTGCGGCTGGGAGAACCCTGATAGACGAAAGTCAGCGCCGCCGGATGGAATGAAAAGGTTTCTGAAAGGTCCAATACAGGATGAATACAGGATAAGATAACGACGGGAGCAGGTAAGGAAAACCTTATAAGGAGGGGATAAGATTTTCCCAAACAAGGGCTGGCACAGGTTCAATGGTACGGCAGCATTTCCTCCGGCGAAGACAGGGAAGTCAAGACCACCCGCATAGCGGGTGGCTTGACCTGGCCCTAGAAGGGCCTGTTACATGCAGCGCCTCAAGGCGCTGCTTTCTCTTCGTTCAAGCCCGGTGCACCGATTACCTAGCTACCCCTAAAGGGGTCTTCAGCCTCTTTCGTTGTGATTCGATCCATCATCTGATCGTGCTTCTCTTGCCCCCTCACGTACTTCGCTATCGTCGCTTCGTTCAGTCCTACTGTGCTCACATAGTATCCACGCGACCAGAAATGCCGGTTCCCAAACTTGTACTTCAAGTTCGCGTGTCGATCGAAGATCATCAGGGCACTTTTTCCCTTCAGGTATCCAACAAAACTTGATACGCTTAGCTTTGGCGATATCGACAACAGCAAGTGTATATGATCTACCATCGCCTTCCCCTCTATGATTTCCACCCCTTTCCACTTACACAGGTCTTTCAAGATTTGTACGATGCTCTCTTTGTGCTTGTTGTATATCACTTTCCGCCTGTACTTCGGGGTGAATACAATATGATATTTACATTTCCACTGCGTGTGTGCTAGACTCTTCGTCATGGATTTCACTCCTTGTTGTTTGGTGGCTTGAACTCCTGCCATTCTACAGGGAGTGATTTCCTTTGGGCTATAAGCCTTTTTTCACCACCCGCTATGCGGGTGGTTTATTGTTTCGGGCTTACGCCCTCAACTCACTAAAGTGATAACAAAAAGCGGCCGCTCAGGCATCCGCTTTGGACCAGGAAGGCTTATTCCGCCCGCCAGCAAGCTGCCCAATGGTTTGGCTTGAGCTCCCTGAACTCCGGTTCCTGTTGGGAGCATTGCTCCACAGCAATGGGACAGCGCGGGTGGAAACGGCAGCCGGAAGGCGGGTTGATCGGACTGGGCACATCCCCTTTAAGGATAGTGCGCTCGCGCCGCAGGTGCGGGTCTGCAATTGGGATAGCAGTGAGTAACGCTTTTGTATAAGGGTGCAAAGGGTCAGAGAAAAGTGTCTCCCGGTTGGCCAGTTCTACCATCTTCCCCAGGTACATAACAGCAACACGGTCAGAGATATGTTCAACTACACTCAGATTATGCGCGATGAACAAGTACGTTAGGCCAAACTCTTGCTGCAAGTCTTTCAAGATATTCAAAACCTGAGACTGGATAGATACATCCAGGGCAGAAACGGGTTCATCGCAGATGATGAACCTGGGTTGCAGGGCAAGCGCCCGGGCGATACCAATACGCTGGCGCTGTCCACCCGAGAATTCGTGGGGATAACGACGGGCATGGTATGTTTCCAATCCGACTTTGTGTAGGACGTCGACCATCATATCAAAGCGTTCCTGTGGGACGCCAATCTTGTGCAGGGTCAACCCTTCCATAACTGAGTCGCCAATCGGAACACGCGGGTCCAGCGATGCATAGGGGTCCTGGAAGATGATCTGCATATGACGGCGCATCGCTTTGAGTTCAGCGCCATGTAGAGAGAATATATCCTGGTTGTCAAAGAAAACTGATCCAGAGGTGGGTTCGATCAACCGCAGCATGGTACGACCAACAGTGGTCTTTCCACATCCCGATTCGCCTACCAGACTCAGCGTTTCACCTTCTTTGATATTGAAACTGATATCATCTACTGCCTGCACATTGGCAACCACACGCTGGAATAAACCGGAGCGTACAGGGAAATACTTGGTAAGGTGCTTGACTCTAACCAGGTCCATCTTTGAGGAGGATGATTTCGCTTTCAATGTTTTTGTTTCCATGTCTCAACCTCGGTCCTTGAGGGGCGCTTTGTACTCTTCCGTGTCTTGGTAAAGCCAACATCGTACCTGATGACCGGGTTGGTATTCGATTAATTGAGGTTCGACCTTTGTGCATAGGTCCAGGCCATATTCCATACGGGCTCTGCAGCGTGGAGCAAACCGGCAGCCTGGGGGCAGGTCAACCAGGTTGGGAACAGAGCCGGGGATCACTTCCAGGCGCTCTTTGACCTTTCCCAAGACCGGGATCGAGCCAATCAGCCCCTGGGTGTAAGGATGAAAGGTTTTGTCAAACAAAGAGATTACGTCGGTCATCTCTACAATCTGCCCAGCATACATCACAGCTACACGTTCAGCCATCTCGGCAACCACGCCTAGATCATGGGTTATCAGGATTACCGCCGCCCCTACCTCTTTCCGCAGGTCTTGTATTAACTGAATGATTTGAGCCTGGATGGTTACATCCAAGGCCGTAGTGGGTTCGTCAGCAACCAGCAGGTTAGGCCTCAGCGCCAGGGCCATGGCGATCATGACGCGTTGAGCCATTCCCCCTGACATTTCATGGGGGTAAGACTTAGCCCTTCGCTCGGGAGCCGGGATCCCAACCATACGGAACAGTTCTACTGCTTGTTCCCAGGCTTCTTCGTCCTGAAGTTTCTGGTGGATACGGAAAACTTCCGCTACCTGGTCGCCCGCCTGGAAAACGGGGTTAAGGCTGGTCTGTGGTTGTTGGAAGATCATTGAAATCCGGTCACCGCGAATCTTCATCATCTCTTTTTCAGACAACTCAAGTAAATTTTGCCCTTCAAAAGTGATTTCACCAGCAACGATCTTTCCCGGCGCCGAAATCAACTGCATAATTGATAGTGATGTGACACTTTTCCCGCAGCCGGATTCCCCTACCAGGCCGACTACTTCACCCGGGAATACTTGCAGGTCAACCCCATCTACAGCTCGAACAACCCCGTCTTCGGTGAAAAAGTGCGTTTTGAGGTGCTTGATTTCCAGTAATGGAGCAGCGTTATTTTTTGTCACTACTCTCTCCACTTCGTTACTTACTAGTATGAGCCAGACGCGGGTCAAGTGCGTCTCGCAGGCCATCACCGAGCAGATTGAATGCCAACACTGTGGTCATAATGGCAAATCCCGGATAGAAGACCAGGTGAGGTGCGGTAAAAACCTGGTTACGTTCAGCACTGAGCATCTGTCCCCACTCAGGTGTGGGCGGCTGCGCACCAAGACCGAGGAATGACAAAGCCGCTGCATCAAGAATGGCAGTAGCGATGCCGAGTGTGCCTTGGACAATCAGTGGCGTCAGGGCGTTTGGCATAATCCGTTTAAACAAAATGTCAAAGTTATTCCCACCGAGAGCCCGTGTAGCCGACACATAATCCATTTCACGCACCGATAGAACGCTTGAACGTACTACCCGGGCATAAGCTGGAATCGAGACTATCCCGATTGCAAGCAAGGCATTAATTAACCCCGGTCCCAATACAGTAACAATTGCAATTGCCAGCAGCAGGGAAGGAAAAGCCAGCAAAACATCCATAACCCTCATGATTGTATTGTCCACCCAACCGCCAAAATAACCGCTTAATGCGCCCAATATGGTTCCAATGATGATCGCAAAAGATACCGTTGTAAGACCGACCATCAGGCTCAAGCGCGTTCCATACAGGAGACGGCTGAATTGGTCGCGTACATTCCCGTCGATACCCATAATGTGTTGAGGCTGATCTTTAGGACATCCCAACAGGTGGATACAGGGAGCCTGACGCATGTCAACATCTTCAATGCCAATCAATACCTGGTATGGATCATATGGAGAAATCCACTGAGCTGTAAGGGCGATGAAGACCAGTACGATCAGGATGCCCAACCCCAGCAAGGCGGATTTTCGCTTGAATAACCGCCGCCAGGTAATTTGCCATAAACTAACAGATTTGAGGGAAAGCCCCTCTTTATCCAGGTTTGCAAGGTTAGCGGTTTTATCAGTCATGGCTATACTTAATCCAGTTTAATACGAGGGTCGAGGTATGCGTAGGAGACATCCACGATCAAGTTTAAGATCACGAAGAAAATGGCAATGACGACAGTAAAAGACTGTACGATTACATAATCGCGGGCAGTGATAGCATCATAGAGTGTGCGGCCTAACCCTGAAAGGCCAAAGATGGTTTCAGTCAGCACGGCGCCTCCCAATAAACTGCCCAAGGAGAGGCCAATCACTGTCACCAGGGGCAGCAGTGAGTTTCTGAAAGCATGTTTCAAGATGACCATCCTTTTTGCCAGTCCCTTTGCCCGTGCTGTACGGATATAGTCCTGGCCCAGCACTTCCAACATGCTGGACCGAGTCATACGGGCGATCAAGGCCATTGGGATCGTGCTGAGTGCAACAGCGGGCAGGATCAAGTGCTTGATCGAATCTCCAAGCAGTTTCCAGTTACCACTGAGGATAGCGTTCAGAATATTGAGACGGCTCAAGAAATTAAGGATAGCCACACCCAGACCTTGTCCATAAACGGATAACCCCCAAACATCATAAAAAGCAGCGGTTGAAATGCCGGGACTAACCCGACCAGATGGGGGCAGCCAAAAAGGAGTATCTTTCAATACCAGAGAAAAAATGTAAGCCAACATTAAGCCAAGCCAGAAAACCGGCATCGAAACACCGGCATTGGCCCACATCATTGTTAGCACATCTATCCAAGAATTATGTCTGACCGCCGAAATAATTCCAAGGGGAATACCGATGATTAAACTTAACGTCAAGGCTGCAAAGCTCAGTTCGACTGTTGTTGGCAGGCGCTCCACCAGAAGACGGGTAACAGGCAAGCTGTATCGAATAGATCTGCCAAAATCACCACGTATGATTTCTTTCAGATAAACCCCAAATTGAACAGGGATGGGCTTGTCAAGGCCTCTCTCATGGATAAAGCGTTCGCAGACTGCATCGGTAGCTTTTTCTCCAAGTATTGCCCGGCAGGGGTCTCCAGGAATCAGGCGCGCAAGGGCAAAGGTAACCAGTAAGATCCCGAACAAAACCGGGATAGCCATGAACATTCGTCGCGTTATGTATTGGATCATAAGGTTAGACCGCTCCTGTTTTAATACGGGATGGCGGGTAATCCGCCATCCCGTATTATAAACTTACTTATTGTCAGGTACAGGACTATTCAGCCGGTTTGTTCATCATTCCCCAGAGATAGTCATAGTATTCCCACAAATTGGTGTTCCCTTTGTGGTATTCAGAGGACGCATCCAGTCCCATTGTAAAGGACATGACGACATCATCCGCATCAAGGCCCGTTCCATCATGGAACTTGACACTATCGCGCAGGGTACAGGTCCAAACAGTCAGATCATCATTGGGTTCACAATTGGTCGCCAGAGCGGGTTCAACAGCAGTTCCATTGACTTCATAACTGTAGAGGCCTTGCATAACCTGTTCGCAAGCACGCAGGGATTCACCATCAGTTTCATCTGCACAGAACATGCTGATGGGTTCTGCATTCTGCATCCAGACAAATACGTCTCGGTCGCCTGGTTTGGAGAAAGCAAAGACTTCGGAGGTCAGCGGGCTGGCCTGCGGGTTCTCAACTTCAGCCCGGTAAGCTACCGCAGAACCACCGTGAGCAATTGGCAACATCGGGACCAGTTCGCGAATAGCATTGTTTGCTTTTTCATAGATTGGGGCAGCTTCATCATTATCGGCGATCTGACCACCATCGATGATTGGCTGGTAGATGGATGCGTCAATAGCACCGAACTGCTGGGTGTCCTTGCCAAAGTGGTAATCAAGGAAGTTTGTGATATGCGGGTAATCGGCACCCCATCCAAGCAGGTGGAAGCCATTCAATTGACCAGAAGCAGAAGCCTCAATGAAAGCACCAGATTCCATAACGACGATTTCGGCGTCGATATTCAAGTTATCTTTCAATTGTGCCTGGATATCCTGGGCAACATTGCTGACCTGGGGCAAGTACCCACGGACGACGTCGCGATAGTAAAGTGATGTTTCGAAACCTTCAGGATAACCGGCTTCGGCCAGCAAAGAACGCGCGGCTTCAGGATCAAATTCGTACCAATCTTCACCAACACAACCGTTCGGGATTGCGCAAGGGGTGAAGTGGGAGGCTACTTCCGAGCCCTCAGGATAGAAGGTGTCAACAATACGCTGGCGGTCAATGCCCATTGCAATGGCCTGCCGAACCTTTACGTCATCGAAAGGAGCATATGTATTGGTCATGCCAATGTAGAATACGTTCAACGCAGGACGGATGGCAAGCTGCAGGTCTGAATCACCTTCGATAGTAGCGAAGTCATCTGGACCCACATTATCAAAACCATCCACTGTGCCAGCCTGAAGTTCAAGCAAACGAGCAGCAGATTCTGTTGACCAGCGGAAAACCAACGTATCGGCGGCCAGAGGGGCTTCTCCCCAATAATCAGGATTCTTGGTGAAGGTGATGCTTTCACCACGTTTCCATTCCGAAACCATATACGGACCGGTACCAATCGGTTTTTCCAGACCGGCACTGGTACGGCTCTCTTCACCAGCACTCCATTTGATCCATTCTTTTGGATAAACGGCAAACGGGCTGAAAGCAACCTTGGAAAGGAAAGCAGGATCTGACTTGCAAAGCGTGAAAACTACGGTTTTCTCATCGGTCGCTTCAATGGATTTAAAGAAGCCGCCGTAGTCACATCCACCTGCATCAAGTGAAAGTCCTTCAAACTTTTCTTCTTTATATTCACGACCCGCTGCACCACCACCAGCACAGGCCGACAGGGCCATACTGGAAATAATGACCAGCGACAGTATTACTAAAATTTGGCGTTTCATACAATTCTTCTCCTGGAACTAGTTATAGTAATTGAATGTTCAAAGGTTGACATAAGAAAGCTTGTATTTCGATATAACCTCCTGTCCAAAATTTTTAACACGATGGGGATCTTTTTGATATTCCCATTATACAGCAAAACTAAAACATGCCAGACAATTTACAAACAGGGTTTGTCTCGAAGATTCTCCACCGAAGGATGGAATATCTGTATTCATTATAGGAATTGAAAAACGTTTTTATGCCACTCTATGGGATTAACTTTACCCCATCCCTGGTAGGGGAATGGAATAACGATAGAGAGGGAGATAATTTAGACCAGAAACGGTCTTCCAGGTCCTTCCAGATGGACCTGCCCCGGTTCACCTGGCCAAATACCGGAGATACCTGTGCCGCAATTGGGACAGGTACCATTTTCCCCCAGTTGATAACTATGGATGATATACCCGGTGCGCTGTACTAGGCTGCGGTTACAGTTCGGGCAGAAAGTGTCTTCGTATTCACCGGTTCGGCCAGGTAAATTCCCGGCATAGACATAACGCAGTCCGGCCTCACGTCCAATCTCTGCAGCGCGCAGCAGCGTAGCTGGCGACGTATTATCCGGGTCGGTCATCTTGTAACTTTTATGAAAAGCAGTCACATGCCAGGGGATATCGGGGGAGATGCCGGTCAGGAAACGGGCGGTTTCCCAAAGTTCTTCATTGCTGTCGTTGAAACCGGGTACAACCAGGGTTACCACTTCTACCAGCAAACCAGCATCGTGAGTAAGCCGAATACCATCCAGGATATTTTGCAATACTCCCCCTAGTTTGCGATAGTTCTTATCCTGCATGGATTTCAGGTCAATCTTATAAGCATCCAGGTATGGGGTCAGGTAAGCCAGTACTTCAGGAGTGAGGTTGCCATTCGAAACATAGGCACATTTCATCCCGGCTTCCTTTGCCAGCCTGAAAATTGCCAGGGCCCACTCACTGGTGATCAAGGGTTCGTTATAAGATGAGACCATTGCAGAAGCATTCGCCTGCCTGGCAGCCTCGATCACCTGTTCCGGGGTAATTTCTCGAATGTATCGAATAGAAATATCTGAGGCCGGGTCACGCATGGCCTGGGAGCTTAACCAATTCTGGCAATAGTTGCAGTGGAAGTCGCAGCCTAACATACCAAATGTCAGTGCGGTCGAGCCGGGCAGCAGGTGGAAGAAAGGTTTTTTTTCGATCGGGTCTGCCTGCAGCGCAGCAACATAGCCCCAGGGCACTCGAATCTGTCCATCCCGGTTGAAGCGCACCTGGCAGATCCCACGCCGCCCTTCCTTGATCAGGCAGCGATGACCACAGGCGCAGCAGCGCAGCGCTTTATCGGGCAGGCTTTCATATAATTCACCCGCCCGGGTCAGTTGATCGAGTATATGTGCCAGTCTGCTCATAATAGCCTACCACCTTTATAATACACCTTATGCTAAGTGTTGTCATCCAGGCTGGCGGAAACTCGAAACGAATGGGGCAGGATAAAGCCCTGCTTCCTTTCCTCGGCGAACCCTTGATCCACCGTGTTATGAAACGACTGGAACCAGTTGCCGATGAAATTCTGGTGACAACCAACCAACCAGAAATGTACCGGTTCCTGGATGTCCCGCTTTTTTCAGACATCCGCCCCAATTGTGGCGCCCTCGGAGGGCTTTTCACAGCACTTTCTTCAGCAATGTATCTTCTGGTGGGTGTCATTGCCTGTGATATGCCTTTTGCCAGTGCGACGATCATTGAACATGCCTGTAATTTACTTGGCAGCCCGGAGTTCGATGTGGTCCTTCCTTCGACCATACAGGGTCTGGAGCCGCTGCATGCTGTCTATCGGAAAAAGACCTGCCTGCCCGAAATAGAACTGGCCCTGGAGGCTGGTGAGCGAAAAGTGATTTCATGGATTGACAGGGTACAGGTGCGCCTGCTTTCGACCGAAGAAATAACAGAACTGGATCCTTCAGGGACAGCCTTCTGGAATCTAAACACTCCTGATGATTTCACTCGAGCAGAAAGCTTCGCACGGATATCCTGACTCGCTGCTAACAAAAGTAGCTTAACAACCAATGTCCGGGAAATAACCAACACCTGGGGGAAACTTGTCTGGACTTGATATATAATAAAAATAATCTTCCTGCATTGTAAAAGCATTGCAGGGACGATCAACGTACTCCATATCTCATACCAGCAAGTATAAAGTTCAATATAACCGATGTGGAAAAGTTCCAGAGGGTGAGGCTTGTATTGCTAGTTCACTTGCACGATCAGGAGCATGTATGATCAAACATATTTTGGTTCCCCTGGACGGCTCATCCCTGGCTGAATGTGTTTTACCTCATATGCTGGCAGTTGCCGGTTCTATGGGAAGTAAGGTAACACTGCTGCAGGTATTGGAGCAGAATTCAATTCCGGATCAGACCCCGGTTGTTGACCCGCTTGAATGGCATATTCACAAGACAAAATCAAATACGTACCTGACAAGCGTAGCTGAGCGGCTGCAAGGCTTTGGACTAAGCGTCGACTGCGCCCTGGTTGAGGGGCAAGCCGCTGACCAGATCATCGCCTATGCCAATATCCATGATATCGACCTGATTGCACTTAGCAGTCACGGGTTGAGTGGATTAAGCAAATGGAATGTCAGCAGTGTCGTTCAGAAGATCATTTTACGTTCCTATAAATCTATTCTCTTGGTGCGCGCCTACCAGCCAGTATCCGATGAACTTGGTAAACTTCAATATCATCGTTTGCTCGTACCACTGGATTGTTCGCAGCGTGCCGAATGTATTTTGCCGATCACAACCAACCTGGCCAGACAGTTCCAGTCTCAGGTATTGCTGACCCACGTGGTCAGTATTCCTGAAATGTCCCAACGAGGTCCACTCACACAAGAAGATCACGCCTTGATCACCAAGGTAGTCGATCGTAATAAAAAAGAGGCCTCAAGATATTTTGATCATCTTCAGTCTAAATTAATGTCAGGAAGTTATGAGATCCAACAGCGCCTGATTGTTGGCGAGCATACGGCGACAATTCTGCATGACATGATTTCGAAAGAGATGATCGATCTGGTGTTGCTGACCGCACACGGCTTTTCTAGAGGGAAAAAATGGCCCCATGGAGGTGTAACAACCAGTTTTATTATTTATGGGTCCACACCGCTGATCATTATGCAGGATCTCACCCAAGAAGAAGCAGAAAAATTCCCGGCAGAAATGGCCTTTCAACACGGGGGCGGACATTAATATATGACAGAAAGTCGGGCTGATCAAAATGATCGCGTGAGAAGCAAGAGCAGTTCAGGTGAGGTTGAAGCCGATATCCTGCAGAGCCTGGATGAACTTGCCTTGCATCTTGCCAGACAATACAAAGTTACGCAGAACCGGGGAAGAAGTTTTCCAATCATAAAACGCCTGCAGAAGCAGATGGCAGTCCTGCAATCGGCGCGCACCTATTTTACACAGGTGAAAGGAACCTGGTCCTCACTTTCATATGCCGTTGAGTGGTTGCTTGATAACTTTTATGTAATTGAACAGGCAGCCAGGCAGGTCAGGGAGGATATGCCCTGGGGATACTACTATCGGTTACCAAAACTTGATCCAAGCATATCCAGTGGCGCCCCCAGAGTATATGAACTAGCCCATCAGTTTATCCAATTTTCCCAAAGTCGTATTGACCTGGACAACCTGGTCAGGTTTGTCAGGTCATTCCAGAAAATCCAGGTTCTGCGAATCGGTGAGATCTGGGCCTTTCCAACCATGCTGCGTCTGGGCATCCTGGAAAATCTGTCGCTGACCATATCCGGCATAACATCAGAAGACTCGGCTTTTGTAAAGGGAAGCATAGAAACAGGCGAATCAACGAAAACAACCAGGCCAGGGAGAGTTGCTGGCATTCCAACCAAAGAATCAGCAGATGATAGGATTAGCCCGGATGAAGTTGTTACTCCCGAAATGGTAGTGGCAAACTGCATCATGAGTTTGCGGGTGCTGTCCACCCAGGATTGGAAAGTTTTCTTTGAAGAAGTCAGCCTGGTGAACCAGATACTTCGGAGAGACCCTGCCGGGGTATACGCTCAGATGGATTTCGAGACAAGGAACCGGTATCGCAGCGTTGTTGAGAAATTGGCTCAGGAATGCAGTTCAACCGAAACGGAGATTGCTGATACTGTAGTGCGGCTGGCTGCAGATAATGTTGCAACGCTTGCAAACGCTCCGTCGCCGCCTAAAAAAATAACCCACGTTGGGTACTATTTGATCGCTCCAGGATATGAAGACCTGAAACAGGCTCTGGGGTACCGGGAGAATTGGAGAGCCCGTCTCAGGATATGGTTATCAAAGCATGTCTTGTTCTTGTATTTAAGCAGTATCCTGCTAATGACGGGGGCGCTTGTTGGCTTGTTTACCCGCTTTGCGTTTGTCATTAAACTATACCCGTTGGGTTGGCTATTGGCTGCTTGCCTGGCATTTTTACCCACACTGGCTGTATCGGTGCAGATTGTCAATCAGGTTGTACTCGCGAATACTTCCCCACGCACTTTACCCAGGTTTGAGTTTAAAGATCAAATCCCGGTTGAATACAGCACGGTTATTGTTGTTCCAACGTTGTTGGGCTGCATGGAAGATATCGCTTTCTTGCTGCGTCAATTGGAACTTCATTACCTGGCAAATACACAAAAGAATTTGTACTTTGTACTGTTGACAGATTTCATTGATGCACCTGAAAAAATGCTGCCCGGAGATACCGCGCTTCTAGATGCTGCGCAAAACGGAATTGAAAAATTAAATGCCAACTATGAGAAAGATAACAGGCGCCCATTTTATTTATTGCACCGGGAAAGAAAGTGGAACCCTGGTGAAAATTGTTGGATGGGTTGGGAACGTAAGCGAGGTAAACTGTCAGAATTTAACAAGCTTTTACTCTCACTTGGAAAAAAGGATGTTCCCGAAACCAACTATCTGCTTACGGTGGGACATTTAGAAGACCTGGCTGAGGTGAGATATGTGGTTACTCTGGATGCCGATACGATGCTGCCGCTGAATAGTGTCAGCCAGTTGGTTGCCACACTGGCGCATCCACTCAACCGGGCAGAATTCGATCCGGACAACGGTTTGTTGATTTCCGGGTATTCCATACTACAGCCCCGGACACAAACCAAGCCAAACAGCGCCAACGCTTCTTTTTTTGCCAGTGTCTTTTCCCCCGATAGTAACGTTGATCTTTACTCTCAGGCGGTTTCTGATGTTTATCAAGATTTATTTGGAGAAGGCAGCTATTATGGAAAAGGAATCTATGACGTAAATGCCTTCGAGCGTACACTCGCAGGCCGGGTGCCAGAAAACACATTGCTCAGCCATGACTTATTTGAAGGTATCCATGGTCGGGTTGGGTATGTCAGCGACATTACCTTTTACGAAGACTTCCCTCCGAACTTCATAACGTTTATGCACAGGATGCACCGCTGGATACGTGGAGACTGGCAGTTACTGCCCTGGCTTTCCATAAAGGCGCCTCACACAAGCGGCAAGAAAATACCCAATGATCTTTCCCTTTTGGATATCTGGAAGATAATCGATAATTTACGCCGAAGTTTAATGTCTCCGGCTATACTGGCAATGTTGTTCTGTGCCTGGTTAGTACCCGGTGCAACTGTCTGGCTCTGGATGTTACTGGCCGTTCTGCCATTGCTGCTGCCAATTTTACAAGTTCGCCCGGGGAAGGGTTTCATCCGGGCTGTTGGCAAAGAAAGCATACGTTCAGTCTTGACCTTGATGGTCATTCCCTACCGGTCTTTACTGACAGTGGATGCAATTTCAACCACATTGGTGCGTATGTATAGTACGCATAAAAAAATGCTTCAATGGGTAACCGCCTCCCACTCGGTACGGTTATTTGGATCTGAAATGAAATTATCCATCGTTTGGAATCAGATGGCGATCAGTGTTTATCTGGTTTGGGTGGCCGGTATCGTAACTATGTGGCTTAATTTGAAGACCCTCCCCTACATATTTTCATTCCTTTTTCTCTGGCTGATCGCACCCTTTGTTGCCAGCAAGATCAGTAGCCCACGCAACAAAGTGCCAGAACTCGTTGGCGAAGATCAGCAACAGACGCTGCGCAATCTTGCCCGTCGAACCTGGTTGTTCTTTGAACAATTCGTAGGACCGGATAATCACTGGCTTCCTCCTGATCATTACCAGGACAACCCCCATCTGGGAATTGTCCACCATACCTCCCCAACCAATATCGGCGTTTACCTGTTGTCGACTCTGGCCGCTTATGATTTTGGTTTTATTGGTTTCCCGGAAATCTCGATTCGCTTGCAAGACACACTGGAAAGTTTTGAGAAACTCGAACTATATCGAGGGCACTTGCTGAATTGGTACGATACTCAAAGCCTCAAGCCGCTCTCTCCGCGTTATGTTTCAGTGGTGGACAGTGGAAACCTGGGGGGAAGTCTGCTGGTTCTCCAACATGCCTGTACGGATATCTGTCATACGCCTGTTCTTAGGTGGGAAAGATTGCAGGGTTTTATCGACATCTTGGAGATTTTAAGAGAGGAAAGTTCAACACAAGGGGTAAACCTGGGAAATTTCCGGGAACAGTTGGAGAAGGTTTATCACCAGATACTCTGCTTGAAAGACTGCCCGGATGAGCTTCCGGAATTGTTGGGGCAGTTATGTAAACAAGATCAGTGTGAATTTGCCCGGCATTTGCTGAAAGCAATTGACATTGTTTCTGAACGGGATGAGGCGGATTTTTTGCAAGAGTTGTACACATGGATTAAACGGGCAGAATACCATATTCAGAACTTGAAAAAAGAGATCGAAATGCTGATGCCCTGGATTTTCCATTTTCAGGATAAACCAGCCTTATTCACATCCGTGCTTATCGATACTGATGAATCCTTCCAGAAAGACAACTTGATCAATGAGAATTATAAAAAACTGCTTGGCATCTTTGACCCGTTTCAATCCCTTTCAAACATTCCGGAAACCAGCAAGCAGGCAGATGTATTGATTTCGGAACTTCTCACCCAAACCAGGCAGTTGGCCAGGATGAACAAAAAGAACCAGGAATTCCAGATTTGCTGCGAAGAAGCCATTACCTGGTGCAATGATTTCAGATCACAACTTACATCAGCCCGTCTGACTGCAGGAGCACTCCTCTCCGGTTGTGAGCGTATCCGTTCTCAAGCAGAACATTTCTTTTCGAATATGGATTTCAACTTTTTACTTGATCCAGATCGTCAGGTATTCCACATCGGATACAACCTGGATACGAATGCACTGGATCAAAATCATTATGACCTTTTAGCTTCTGAAGCTCGTCTGGCCAGCATTATTGCAATTGCCAAGGGAGATGTCCCATCCAGTCACTGGCTCCATATGGCCCGCCCTACCACGGAAGTAAATGGGAACCGTACTCTCTTATCTTGGAGCGGAACCATGTTCGAGTACCTGATGCCCAATTTATTCCTGCCACAATATCCGGGAACTTTGCTTTTTGAAAGCTGCCAAGCTGCAGTTACTCGACAGATCAATTACGGAGAGCAAAAAAATGTTCCCTGGGGTATCTCGGAATCTTCTTTTTATAGTTTCGATGACCAAATGGGGTATCAGTATCAGGCTTTTGGGGTCCCTGGATTGGGACTCAAGCGAGGCCTGGGAGAAAAGCTGGTGATTGCACCGTATGCCTGTATGCTGGCCTTATCTCTTCATCCAAAGGATGTTTTGAAAAATATTGATTTCCTGAACAGGTTGGGAATGCTTGGCAGGTATGGCTTCTATGAATCTATTGATTTCACACCAACCGGGCAATCAAATTCAGGCCAAGAGATCGTATACACATATATGGCGCATCACCAGGGAATGATCATGGTCGCTCTGGCAAACTATCTTGGACATGATAAGATGATCCATCGGATGGCAAGGGACCGGCGTTTGCAAAGTGTTGCCCTGTTGTTGCAAGAGCGTCCAATTGTGAAAATGCATCTGGAATATCCCCATCCGGAAGATGTAGAAAAAAGTGTCCGGCCAGGATCTTTGATCAAAGTTTTCCAAATGTATCCACCGGCAAATCCCTGGCACCCGCGCGTGTACAGTTCACTTCCACTGGTGCACTGCCTGTCAAATGGGCAGTACAGCTTACTGCTTACGAATGCCGGTGGAGGTTATAGTCGCTGGAAGGATCTGGATCTGACACGCTGGCGAAACGATACTACCCAGGATGATTGGGGATCGTGGGTATATCTGCAGGATATTGAATCGGGCACATCCTGGATCCCACAACGCCAACCTTCTGATTTACAGTTTTACCCATATAAAGTTGCCTATCAGAGCTTACAACATGGGATCAGGTCTGATCTTGAAATAACGGTATCGCCAGTCGCTAATGTTGAAATTCGCTGGCTCACCATTACAAATCAAACGGATGTTCCTCGCCGTCTGGCTGTGACCAGCTTCTCTGAGGTTGTCCTCGCTGCCCATTTTGCAGACAGCCGTCACCAGGCTTTCAATAAATTATTTGTGGAAAGTGAATTGATCCCTGATAAGGAAGTGTTAATATTCAAAAGACGCACCCGCACAACTGCTGAAAAACAGGTATTCCTGGCGCATTACCTGCTGTGTAAGGAAAATTGCGAAACCCCGATTACCTTTGAAACGGATCGGGCAAATTTCCTGGGCAGATGCAGAACACCACTCTCTCCGGCAGCTCTGGATCCGTCTCAGAGGAATGATCAGAGCATTCAGGGGTTGTCCTGCTCAACAGGCGCTACACTCGATGCAGTGATGGCAATCCGTCAGGAATTTTCAATGGAGTCACAGTCCATCCGACAGTTTGTCTTTATCACCCTGGCTGCAGGTTCGCGGGATGAAGCAATGGCCCTGGTCGAATATTACCAATCCTGGTCCGTACTTGTGAAAACCTTTGACCAGGCGCTTGCCCGCAGCGAGCGAGAATTAGCTCGCCTTGAATTGACTTCCCCGCAGTTAGAACGGATCCAAAAAGTTCTGTCGGCGCTTGTCTATCCGCATCCTTCCTTAAGGAGTTCTCCTGAAACGCTTGCCAAAAACCAGGCCGGGCAATCAGGTTTGTGGCCTTACTCAGTTTCCGGAGATTACCCCATCCTTTTGGTAAAAATAGAATCCCTGGATGGGATTTTGCTCGTTCATGAATTGGTCAAAGCACATAGTTACTGGCGAAGTTGCCAGATAAAAATTGACCTGGTCGTGCTAAACATGCGGGACGAAGTATACAACCAGGAACTGCAGGATCGTCTGCGCCGGCTGGTTGTTCAGGTTGGTGCAGAATCCCACATCACTCGTCGGGGTGGGATTTTCCTGCTGCAGGCCTGCCGTATGGGACCGGCTGAAATAGCATTGTTTGAAACCGCTGCCCTGGCTGTGTTGGATAGTACCCGGGGAACACTGGCTGAACAACTTTCAGGTATGGATGAACTTCCGCTCCAATTACCACATTTTCTCTCCACCCGTCCACAACCTGATGAAGACGAACCGTTACCAATACTTGAACGCCCGGCAGACTTACTATTTGATAATGGACTGGGAGGCTTCAGCGCCGAAGGACGGGAATATGTGATTTATCTGGAGAACGACTGCCAAACTCCGGCGCCCTGGATAAATGTAATCGCTAACCCATCTTTTGGCTTTATCACATCAGAGAGCGGGTTGGGATATACATGGGCGGTGAACAGTGGTGAAAACCGTCTTACCCCCTGGCGCAATGATCCGGTGGCCAACACCCCATCAGAAATTATCTATCTCAGAGATGAAGATACCGGGCAGGTATGGACGCCAACTCCTGCCCCTGTCCCGGATAAGCAGCCCTATCTGATCCGCCATGGCGCCGGCTATTCGATTTATCAGCACAACAGTTCCGGTCTCAAGCAGCAGATGCGGGTATTTGCTTCCCCGAAAAACCCCGTTAAGCTGGTGCAGCTGCAGTTAGAAAATACAGAAAAGCATACCCGCCGTATCATGGTTACCTTTTATGCTGAGTGGGTGTTGGGTGCGCACCGGGAAACAATGGAACAGTTCATTGTCCCGGAATTCGACGCCACCTGCTATGCCCTGCTGGCCCGCAATCCTTATAACGAAGAATTTCAAGCCAGGGTTGCTTTCCTGGCTGCAACCAGAGAACCCCACAGCCTGACCACCGATCGAACCGAATTCCTGGGAAGACTGGGAAGTTACCATAATCCAGCTGCGCTCAATCGGATTGCTCTATCTGCAAAAGTCGAAGCCGGTGTAGATCCCTGTGCCGCCATGAGCGTCCTTCTGTGGGTTGCGCCCGGCGATACCAAGGAAGTTACTTTCCTTCTCGGGCAGGGAGAAACTCGAGAAAATTCAGTCCAACTCATCCACGAATACCGCAATATCGAAAAGGTCTGGGCAGATTGGAACGACCTGGAGGTTTTCTGGGATGGCATCTTGGGGCAGGTAAGCATTGATGTACCGGATCTGGCTGCCAACCTGATGGTGAACCGCTGGCTTATTTACCAGGGCCTGGCCTGCCGGGTATGGGGCAGGTCGGCTTTATATCAATCCAGTGGTGCGTATGGCTTTCGTGATCAACTGCAGGACGTCATGGCCCTCGTCTATACCGCCCCAGACCTGGCGCGTGAACATATTCTCGAGTCCGCACGACACCAGTTTATCGAGGGAGATGTCCTGCATTGGTGGCATCCCCCCGCGGGACGGGGTATCCGCAGCCGTTGTTCTGATGATTTACTCTGGCTGCCCTTTGTTACCAGTCATTACCTGGAAGTGACCGGTGACATCACAATTCTCGATGAAACAGTCACCTATCTTACCGGTGATCCGCTCGACGAAGACGAGCCCGAGCGCTATGGGTTATATGCCAGCAGTCAGGGTCAAGGCACATTGTTCGAACATTGCTGCCGGGCTCTCGAGAAAGGAAATACGCGCGGGGAACACGGACTTCCGTTGATCGGCAGTGGAGACTGGAATGACGGCATGAACCTGGTTGGCAGCCAAGGGCAGGGGGAAAGTGTCTGGCTTGGCTGGTTTCTGGCCGCAGCCCTGAAAAGGTTTGCGAATATCTGTGAGCAGGTTGGAGAAGAATCGCAGGCAAAAATATACCGTCTGCAGGCCAATGAGATCCGCTATGCAATCGAAGCCAATGGTTGGGATGGACAGTGGTATTTGCGCGGGTACTATGACAATGGTGAAAAACTGGGCAGCGCCTCAAGTCAGGAATGCCAGATTGATTCAATTGCCCAATCCTGGGCCGTACTCTCCGGATCGGGGGATAAAGAACGTTACCCAGAAGCGCTGGAATTTGTCGCGCAGCGGCTGGTCCGTTTAGAAGAAGAACTGATATTACTTTTCACGCCTCCTTTCGACGCATCTCCTCAAGACCCCGGGTATATCAAAGGATACCCGCCCGGGGTGCGTGAGAATGGCGGGCAGTATACTCATGCGGCTGCCTGGACCGCCTGGGCCTTCGCAATGCTGGGACAGGGTGATCGCTTAGAAAGGCTGCTCTCGATTCTTAATCCCATCAAACACGCAGATACTCCTGATAAGGTCAATCGTTACCGGGTTGAGCCGTATGTCGTCGCCGCAGATATTTACGGTCGCGCTCCTTATATTGGCCGCGGCGGCTGGACCTGGTATACAGGGTCAGCAGGCTGGCTCTACCGCCTGTACCTGGAAGCCTGTTTGGGATTGAAAAAAACAGGCCGTACACTCAGAATTGATCCGTGTGTGCCGGCAGATTGGCCTGGGTTTTCATTAACCTACCGGTATGGAAAAAGCAGTTATCATATTCACGTCGAAAATCCTGAGCGGGTCAACCAGGGCGTGGTGGAGGCAACTCTGGATGGAGAAGCCCTTCAAACATCAGTGATCCATCTGGCCGATGACGGGAAGAGACACGAAGTAACTGTGCGCTTAGGGGCGTTATAATTATTTTGCTTTCAAAACCAGCCCATAAAAAAGGAACATTATGACCCTCGACCTGAACCGGATTCGTGAACAATTCCCGTCGCTTGATCATTCCGCTGTTTTTTTTGATAACCCCGGCGGCACACAGATCGCTTACCCAAGTTTGGAACGTATTCAGAATTACTTGCTGGAGTGCAATGCCAACCACGAAGGGGTTTTTCCCACCAGCCAGGAATCAGATGCCATCCTGCATGAAGCCCATGCAGCCATAGCAGATTTTTTCAATGCCGCCCGGCCTGAGGAGATCATTTTTGGAGCCAACATGACCACGCTGACACTGCATCTTAGCCGTTCACTGGCCCACCTGTTGAACCCGGGCGATGAGATCGTAGTGACACGCCTGGACCATGATGCCAATATCTCCCCCTGGCTGCTGATCGCTGGAGAACGCGGCTGTAAGGTCAACTGGATCGATTTCGATGTGGAAGAGGGCGTCCTGAACCTGGATGAATATGAAAAGGCCCTGGCACGGAAACCCAGGCTTGTGGCGTTTGGGTATGCTTCCAATGCCTTGGGAACGATCAATCCGGTACGCACGTTGACACACATGGCGCACGAGGTCGGCGCGCTGGTCTTTGTTGATGCGGTGCAGTACGCACCACATGGGCCGTTGGATGTTCAGAAAGTGGGCTGTGATTTCCTGGTTGCCTCGGCATACAAGTTCTTTGGCCCTCATGTGGGGACCTTGTATGGCCGGTTTGATTTACTGCAAGAGTTAAAAGCCTACAAGGTCAGGCCTGCTTCTGACCAACTTCCCTACAAATTCGAGACCGGAACTCTGAACCACGAGGGCATCGCCGGTACACTGGGGGCAATCGAATACCTGGAATGGCTCGGGGAACAGTTCGGCGGCCGACAGGCTGAAGGACTGCGCGAAGAAGGGTATACAGGCAGAAGACTGCGCTTGAAGCAGGCCATGCTGACTGTCAGGGCCTATGAGTTTGAGATCAGCCGCTTGTTATTGGCAGAGTTGAAGCGTGTTCCTGGGTTGAGGATATATGGCCTGTCTGATACCCGCCGTATCGATGAACGGGTACCGACCTTTTCTTTCAGGTTGGACGGCAGGCATCCACGCCAGGTAGCGGAGGCCCTTTCAGACAAAGGGTTCTATGTCTGGGATGGTAATTACTATGCCCTGGCGGTTACAGAACACCTGGGTCTTGAAGAAAAGGGAGGCATGGTCCGGGTTGGCCCCGTGCATTACAATACCCTGGAAGAGATACGAAGCTTCGGGAATGCCTTGAGAGAAATTGCTTCAAAGTAGTTCAAAAAGCGCCGCTCAATCTTGAGCGGCGCTTTTCGTCGTATTAAGCAGCAAACGCCTGGGTGAGGGGGGCACCCAAACGTTTGCTGCCTGTATATTACTACAAAAGGTATAACTTTTCAAGGCTTAATCCTTACAGAAAAGTTAGAAGTTTTTAATCTAAAGAGTAGGCGCCTTCCACCTGGCGATCATCTTCTCGAATGGCGGCTTGATCTTTTCTTTTCGAAACGGGAACCAACCCAGTTCAGCCCGGATCGCCTGTACCTTCAGTTCAGTGGAACCCCACACCAGAGAAGCTCCAACGAGACCCATCAACGCCGATCCCCAGAAAAATGGAATGAACAATGAAAAACAGACCAGCAAAATACCCAGTGCAAGCGTATATGGCCACCACAAGTATCCAAAGAAGTATTCTCCGCGAATGACCCAGATAAATCCCAGCCCAATAACGAATAATGCGGAAAATCCAAGCAAAAGGCCAAATACGTTCACTGGACCAACTCCTGCGCTTCCACGGGGTCAACTTTTCTGCCGACCGGTTCACGCTTGAGCAGGTCGTTCCGGGTGGCATTCGATCCGGCAGCAGACAAAAAAACGGCGTGCCGGGGATTTTCAGGATTGGCCGGAGCATGCCCCTTTTTGACACGCTTTTCCTGGCGAACAAACTCGAACCCATCCCACACGGCCGTGATGCCCAGGATTCCCAGAATTGCAGAGAGAAGGTCGTTTTCACTGCACAGGGACAGGAATTCCAGGATGAGTCCCAATGCCAGGAAGAATATAACCGGCGGCCAGAGTTTCCTGATGCGGGCTTCAATTGTGCGCACTGCCACATGCCCTGCCCACACTCCTGTGAAAAGCGCTGCCGCACTTGCAAGACCAATCGGATTCAATTTCATAAACTTCCTGATGATCCAGTCACGTGCTTGCCTAACTGTCCGGTTCCCACATATCTTCCACTTCTTTATTGACGGCTTTGACCAGCTTGCCGGAGGCGATCAGTTTCCTGGCAGCTTCAATATAAGGCTGCAGCAGTGTATCCTGTTCGACGAATGGTACCTGTTCCCGGATCAGGTCGTACGCAGGCTGCGTACCTTTACCCAACCGGGCATTCTGGTCCAGCTTCTGTTTCCGAAAATCGATGCCCTGTGCGGCGGCCAGAAATTCCAGGGCTAACATATATTCCACATTATTTACAATCTGGCGAGCCTTGAGTGCTGCGGTGCAGCCCATGCTGACATGGTCTTCCACATTGGCGGAGGTCGGGATGGTATCGGCGCTGGCCGGGTGAGACAGTACCTTGTTCTCAGCCGCCAGGGCTGCCGCTGTATATTGTGTGATCATGAAACCGGAGTTGAGCCCGCCGTGCCGGGTCAGGAAGGCTGGCAGTACATGGGCATTGCTGGCCTCGTCGGTCAGGCGCATCAGGCGTCGTTCCGAGATATTACCCAATTCTGTCAGCGCCAGTCCCATATAGTCCATGGCTATAGCCAATGGTTCTCCATGAAAATTTCCGCCGGACAGGACCGTTGCCTCCCCATTCTCTTCGTCGAAGAAGATCAATGGGTTATCTGTGACGGCGTTCAACTCAATCTCGATCACCCAGCGGGCATACGCCAGCGCATCCCGAATAGCACCATGCACCTGCGGGATACAGCGCAGGCTGTAAGCATCTTGAACATTGGCTGGATCATGATGACGGGTGAACTCGCTGCCTGTCAGCAGTTCACGCAGGTAGGCGGCGCAATTCAACTGCCGCGGGAAAGGTCGCAGTCGGTGGATGCGGTCGTCAAAGGCCAGTGGTGTGCCATGCAGCGCCTCCAGGCTCAGGCAGCCGGTGATGTCGGCAGTACGGCTTAACAGCTGGGCATGGTAAGCCTCCAGTGCTCCCAATGCGCACATGACTGCCGTGCCGTTGACCAGCGCCAGCCCTTCTTTGGCTGCCAGGGTAACGGGCTTCAGGTTGGCTTGTTCAAGCGTTTCAGCGCCCGGCCTCACCTGGCCCTGGTATTCGGCATCCCCCAGCCCCAGCAGGACCAGGCTCATATGTGAGAGCGGTGCCAGGTCTCCACTGGCGCCCAGGGAACCTTTCTGCGGGATAAGCGGGTGTATCCCCTTATTGAGCAGGTCCACCAGCAGTTCCACGGTCTCCAGCTTTATTCCGGAATGACCCCGGGTCAGGGTATTGGCCCTGATCAGCATAATAGCCCGGACAGTTGGAATATCGAACGGCGTCCCGACCCCGACAGCATGACTGAGTATAATATTGTGCTGCAGTTCACCAACCTGTTCGCGAGAAATAATGCGATCCTTAAATGCCCCAAAGCCGGTTGTAATACCATATGCAACCTGGCCTTCTGCCAGCATGCGTTCAACTGCCTTTGCGGCGCGCTCCACTTTATGGACCGCCTCCTGGCTGAGGTCAACCCGGGGGGATCCGGGTTGACCATAGGCTACAGCAATCACCTGGTCAAGCGTCAATGATTGCCCATCCAGGGTGACGAGAGGGAGATGCTTGCCTGTTCTTGAACTGAGACGGTGGAGCACCGGGATTTGATTTGTCATCGCTTCACCTGCATTTCATTTTCTAAGCCATAAATCGATTATACACGCCTGTTGGGTACTATTCACACGCTGGATTTATTGGATATTCCTTTGCTATTGGTTGCTTTGTTCTGGCAGTATCATGTAGTCATTCCGTACTGTTACGACCCGAACCCAAGCCTGTATCGTTGCGGTTACAATCTGGTACCACGACTCCTTTGGGTGATTTTGGATAACTACTGCTGCTTGCATAAATATCTAAAATTGGACCCAATCAAGCACCTTCAAATACCAGAATTTCAGTTCAGATATTTTCGCAGCGCTCTGTAAGTTTTTTAGTCCCAAAAAAGCCAGTTTTATTCGAAGGAGCAATCCTGTCATGTTGAAACAACATGATTCCACCAGGAAGTTTTTCCTGATCCTGGGGCTGGAACTCCCGGCCTGTTCATTTTCCAGGGATCCGGTAACTGGCTATGATCAGTCCCTGGAAGAATTAGCCCACCAGGACATTCCGGGGAACCTGGTTGATTCTGCTGGCGGGTCCGATACGGAAGAAACCGGCGGCGCACCTTTGGTTGATCCTGGTTCCGAGAGCAGTGCTCCTTCCACCGGGTTGGTTGCCGGGATTGTGCTGTATGCCCTGCTGGTCACTGGGGGAGGGGTCTGGCTTTTTATATACTGGTGTAAACCTTCAGCCTGATCAGGCTAGCAGCAAAAACTCCCTGTTTAGAACACATACCAGGGAGTCTCATATTGGGATGATTATGGGAGAATGTTAGTGGTTCCTTCTCCCTTTCTTTGCAAAAATGTCCCTTGGTTCCAGTAATCTCCAACGACCGGCAGCCAGGTAAAGAATTTCAAGGATCAGATCCTCGTAAGCAATCCCTTCCGCCGCGGCTTGAAGACACAGGTCACTGTAATCGGGCGTCAATCCCGGGAGGGGGTTAATTTCCAGCAGGCGCGGGTTTCCATCAATATCCAGCCGGATATCCACGCGCGAAACATCCAGAGCTCCCAAAATAGCATGGCCCCGTAGCGCCAGGTGGTACATTTTTTTGCCCAACTCCGTGGGTACATCTGCCGGGCAGATGTACTCCGGTGCGCCGGCTTCTCCCAGGTGCTGTGCTTTAGCAGCATGACTGTAAATACCGGGGGTCACCGAACGGTCGGTATTCAATTCCAGGATTGGAAAGCGGTGAAACCCATTAGAATGGTACCATTCAGGGTGACGGCTAAAGCACTTTGCGTCTTGTCGACCGATTTGCCCGACAGTGAATTCCCGTCCAGGCAGGAAACTTTCAACCAGGGCCGGCTGCTGGTAGGATGCGATGATATATTTGACTCGTTCACGTAAGTCTTCAGCCGTGTCGACCCTGGCTTTCATATCCACCCCCATCCCGGTCCCCTCACTGGTTGGTTTTACAAACAAGGGGAAGTGTAAATCGTGTCTGAGCGGTTCATCACCGGTTACAAATTCCTGGAAAGGCGCCACCGGAATACCACGGTCCCGCCAGATGCGTTTTGTCAGGGTTTTATCCAATGCGATGGCATTGGTGATCACCCGGGAGGCGGTATAGGGGATTTTCAGCATTTCCAGCAAGGCTGGAACCTGCGCTTCACGGGCTTCTCCCCCGAGCCCTTCTGCTATATTGAAGCAAATATCCGGTTTATATTTTTTCAGTGAATATGGCAAGGCCTCATCGGCCATAATGAATTCGGTCTTGTGCCCGTCCGTTTCGATCGCTGCCTGAATAACCTGTACTGTATCGATGTAATCAAAGTCTGAATAGGCATCCGGCGGTACCCCGGGAGGACGCGGCATATCTTTTTCCTTGATATTTGCCAGAACGGCGACCTTCCAGGGGCGTTTAGGACGCATAGCGGACCCGGGAGGTTTATCGCAATCCTGTTCTTGCAGAGAAGAACGTTTCATCACTAACCTCTGTAAAAAGAAATTTTATTGGCAGCGACAGTATAAATCAAAGGGGAAAATTTTCAAAGTTGATTTTTCCCTGGAAGTAGGTCAAAAAACAGTGTACTTATTGTAAAATGGTCTTAAGTGTAAAAGCTCCGAGTCTGAGCTGCCAGCCAGTGTGCCGAGGATCCCATGGACATAAGCTTTGATTCATTCCTGTATCCGCAGATCTTGATTCCCTTATTTATTTGCATTGCCCGAGTTCTGGATGTCACACTTGGAACACTGCGCATTATTTTTGTGTCGAGGGGGTTCGCCAGACTGGCTCCTGTGGTCGGTTTCTTTGAAGTGTTTATCTGGCTGCTGGCGATTGGCCAGGTCATGAACAATCTGACCAACATCTACAACTATCTGGCGTATGCATTGGGTTTTGCAATTGGGAACTATATTGGCATTTTGATCGAACACAAACTCTCATTGGGAGTAGTCATTGTACAGGTCATTACCCAGACCGATGCAACTCCCTTGATTGAGCTTTTACACAGCAAGGGATATGGCATCACTTCTACCAAGGCCAACGGCTCATCCGGTCCTGTTCATATTATTTTCAGTGTGATCAAACGCTCCAACCTTGGGGAAATTGTGGAGATCATCAAGAAATACAACCCCAGGGCCTTTTACACCGTCTCGGATATACGGGCGGTATCTGAAGGACCTTACCCACTGCGCTATCACCCGGCAGGAAAGCTTTTCTCTTTCAGAAAGGCAATCCAGAAAAGAAAGTAATCTTTCCTGCAGGTATCCTTTAGGTACATATCAGGGATAGTGTTTCGAGATGGCTTCCTGCCTTCCCAGGATAGCATGTGTTTTCACCAGTTCAACCGGAATATCGATCTCCTGCGGGCATTTTTCCAGGCATTTTCCGCAGTCAACACACATCGAGGCATTGCCATTGCTTTTTTCCCTGTCAAAATGATCTTTTGATGCCGCCAGCTTTTTATATCCCCTGGCTGTCGTCCAGCGACGCCAGCGGTTTGTTTCCAGAGAGATAGTATTCAGGATAGCAAAATTCTGGGGAATGTTGACCCCGGCTGGACAAGGCATACAGTACCCGCAGGCTGTGCAGGGGACAAGTAGTTTTTGGCGGTAGATCTCTGCCAGCCGGGCAATTACCGCTTCTTCTTCCTGGTTTAGGGAATCAACGCCAGAATGGTCGGCGCTGGCACAGTTCTCATCAACCATCTGTTGGTTTCCCATGCCGCTCAGCACAGTGGCCACTTCGGGGCGGTTCCACAGGAACTGTAAAGCCCAATCAACTGGCGTGTGCCTGGAGGAGGACGATCTTATCACCTCCATGGCTTTTTCTGGCGGGTTGGCCAGCGTTCCGCCCTTGATAGGTTCCATGATTACCACCGCAATACCTTTACTGTGAGCATATTCCAATCCATCGGTAGTCGCCTGGATACCGGTATCCATATAGTTATATTGAATTTGGGTCATATCCCAATCATAGTAATCGATGATTTTTCTGAAGACAGGCTGCGTATCATGGAAAGAGAAACCTATATGGCGAATGCGCCCCTGCCGCTTGGCTTCTTCCATTTTATCGATCAGTCCCAGGCGTTTCATCTTCTCAAACTGCCCGATATTCATGGCATGGAAGAGATAGATGTCGATGCAATCGGTTTGCAGTCGTACTAATTGATCTTTCAGGAACCGGTCAAAATCCTCTGTTTTGCGAACCAGAATCATGGGCAATTTGGTGACCAATTTTACTTTGTCCCTGTAGCCATCCTGAAGCGCCTGCCCAAGGACTTTTTCGCTTTCTCCCAGGTGATAAAACCAGGCAGTATCGACATAATTAATGCCTTGATCAATACCAGAACGAATAATTTTTACTGATCTGGACGTGTCGACCCCCATCAGGCTGAATTTGCGTGCTGGCAAACGCATACAGCCGAACCCAAGTGCGGAGACTTCCCACTCCAGAGAGCCCATTTTTCGATACTGCATATCCTGTTCTCCTTAATTTTTGGGATATTCTTGCGTGCTATCCAATTGATATCATTGTACAGGGAGAAGCTTCTTCTCCTGATTACAAGCACCAAACAAAGCCGCCAGCAGGCTCTGCTGGCGGCTTTGCAGTTTTTTAATGCCCCGGGTAGGAATTGAACCTACATCAGAGGCTTAGGAGTCCCCTGTTCTATCCGTTGAACTACCGGGGCGGGCGGGCAAATTATAGCATTCCTGGGAGTGTGTGACTAGTCTTCCAGGGGTGGTGCAACTGGACCATAATCGAGGACACTGCGCACCTGGGTGCCCCCTTCAGGAAGGCCAACGATCCCTTTCTCTTCCATGGTATCTACCAGCCGGGCAGCGCGGGTGTAGCCGATGCGCAGCTTGCGCTGCAGCATCGAGACCGAAGCCCGGCCCTCGCGGCGCACCAGGTCGACGGATTCCTCGTACAACGGATCAACCCTTTCCTGGGGTTTCATCTCATCTTCCCACAGTTGGGTCTGCTTCAGGGGCAGGTTTGGCGCAGGTGCATCCACCGGAGCGCCAGAAGTCGCATAAGTACTGGCGCCTCCCATTTGGGCATGCCAGTATTCGATCAATTTCTGGCTCTCAAAGTCCGAAACAAAGACACCCTGCAGGCGTACAGCCGACGGTGATTCAGGCGCCTGGTAGAGCATATCTCCACGCCCCAGCAGGCGTTCTGCACCGGGCTGGTCCAGGATCACACGGCTGTCCACACCGGAAGCAACAGCAAAGGCTATGCGAGCCGGGAAATTGGCCTTGATTAACCCGGTTACCACATCAACTGATGGGCGCTGGGTAGCCAGGATCAAGTGGATGCCGGTTGCACGCGCCAACTGGGCCAGGCGCGTGATCGTCCGTTCAGTCTCGTCTGGGGCGATCATCATCAGGTCGGCCAACTCGTCGACCACAATCACCAGATACGGCAAAATCTTTCCGCCCTGCACTTTCATATGCAGGTTGTAATCCTCGATATTTCGGGCGCCGCTCTTTGCAAAGTTGTGATAACGCTTGTCCATTTCACGTGTCATCCACTGCAGGGCGCCAATCACGCGGTCCATTTCGACCACTACCGGGGCCAGCAAGTGCGGGATGCCGTTATAACCGGTCAATTCGACACGTTTGGGATCAACCAGGATCAGACGCAGTGAATCTGGGGTGTTGTACAACAGGAAGCTGGTCAGGATAGAGTTGACACACACTGATTTTCCCGAACCGGTCGTACCGGCGATCAACAGATGGGGCATATGGGTCAGGTCGGCCAGTATGGGATGCCCGGCCACGTCCCGCCCCAGAGCAAAGCGCAGTGGTGTGCGTTTGCGCTGGAAGAGTTCACTCTCAAGGATCTCCCGCAGCGAAACCAGGGTCATCTCTTCATTGGGGACTTCGATCCCCACAAAACTGCGGCCCGGTACCGGGGCCTGGATGCGGATTCGGGGAGCCGCCAGCGCCAGCGCCAGGTCATCAGCCAGGGAAGCGATTTTACTGACACGCACCCTGGTGCGCCCGGAACGGGTTTCCAGGTACAGCGGTTCCACACCAAACTGTGTGATACTGGGCCCGCGGTTGATTTCAACCACCTGGCCTGGTGCGCTGAAAGAGGCCAGCGTATCTTCTATCAGGCGAGCGCGCTGGTTGATGAATTCTTCGTTGACGTTAGGCGCAGAGCCTTCGTCCAGGATATCTTTAACTGCGGGCAGCCGCCATTCGATCACCGGGGTCGTGGCGGCTGTTACCGGTTGGCCGTTTGTACCCAAGGGAGTGATCGGACGCGGCTGGTCTGAAGCTGCTACGGGGGGGCGCAGGAGCGGTGTAAACCCGTCATTGATCTCAATCGCCGAAGCCGGCTGTGCAGCTTCTTTGGATATTTGCTTTCGTATCCGGTCCCATTGCTCCATACCCATCTTATTCAGATGCTCCCAAAGAGGGCTGAAGAGCATGAAGAATTCCCGGATGGACAGGTCCAGGGTCATTACCAAACCGATCAGGAACCATGCCAGGATAATGACAAATGAGGCCGTATCAAACCAGGCCCAGAAAGCCCGGAAGATCAGATTCCCGAAATATCCGCCAGCCTGACCGCTCCCGCCAAACGCTGAAATGGCTTCGATGATAATCAACAGGTTAAAGAACAGCAGGGTAACGCCTACCGTACGTTCCAGCGAAAACCGGGGGACTTTTTCAATATTCCGCAGTATCAGCCATAATCCGGTAAAGAAGAGTGCCAGCGGCAGGATGTACGCCCCCAGGCCGAACATTCGAACCAGCAGGTTCACCAACCCTCCGGTGATCATGCTGCGGTTAGTTGTCATCAGACTTAACCCCAAGATCAGGCCTAGCAGACCCAGGATAACGCCGATTATATCCAGCTTACGGTCGACAGAGAGACTATCCCACAGGGTTGGGGATGCAGGTGGCGTTACCTGCTTGGCTTTTGAACGTTTCTTGGAGGGGGGTGATTTTCCGGGTTTCTTTGCGGGCATGGGAAGTTAGGGGAAGAGTAACGACAATGAAATCATTATAGCACAAATGGTCTGTGCCATCTTGCGGTACAATTGGGAGAGCACGTTTCGAGTGTGATCTCTGAAGAAGCAGGGGAAAACCCACAAAGGCGCTGAGAGTCCAGGTGAATAAACTTTGTGACTGCCTGGTTTTCTATCTGCAATAGGAATTCAAAGATTTAAATACTCTCATAAATTTATCGAACCCATCTCAAAGGGACTGCTTTGTTTGAACTTATTTTCCTCGGTACATCAGCTTCTGCTCCTTCAGCCCGGCGCGGCCTGCCTGCCCTGATCGTCAAGCATGACGAATATCGTTTCCTGGTCGATTGCGGAGAAGGCACACAGCGCCAGATATTGCAGTCTGGCGTTGGTTTTAAGCGCCTGTCCCGAATTCTGATCACACATGGTCATCTCGACCATATCCTGGGGCTGGGTGGTTTGTTGTCCACATTCCTGCGCTGGGAGGCGATAGATGAGTTGGAGATCTTTGGTGGGCGTACTGCCCTGGATCGAATTCACGATCTACTCTATGGGGTTGTGCTGCGCGCCAAGAAACCGCCCATGCCGCTGCATTTGCGGGAGATCAAAGCCGGGAAGTTCTTCGAAGCGGCTGATTTTACCATTACTGCTTTTCCTGTCACCCACCGCGGCCCAGACTGTTTCGGTTACCTGTTCGAAGAGAAATCAAGGCGGCCATTCCTGGCAGAAAAGGCTGATCAAATGGGAGTGCCGCATGGTCCCGAGCGCCGGGATCTGGTGAACGGCAAAACCATTACCCTTGCCGATGGCAGTAAGGTAAAGCCGGATAATGTGCTGGGCCCATTGAAAACAGGAACCCGCCTGGCTGTAATCGGGGATACGGGACGAACGGACAACCTGGTGAAGTACGTTCAGGATGTGGATATGCTGGTGATCGAGTCAACTTACCTGGAAGATGAAGCCGACATGGCGGAGCAGTTCTCTCATATGACGGCCCGCCGGGCTGCCCAACTGGCAGTCCTGGCCGGGGTTAAAGAACTCGTGCTGACACATCTATCCCGTCGCTACCGCGAGAAAGATGTTTTGGATGAAGCCCGGGAAGTTTTTGAGAACGTCTCGGTTGCGCGTGATTTCGACACTTTCACAACCAAAAGGGAAGAGTAATTCATCAGGAGAATTGCACTTTCAGGGACAAGGTGCTGCCGTGTCCTTTTTATTTGGGAATGAGAGGGGACTGGACACAAGACAGGGCGTATGTCAATTCGGGGGCGAGTTGCAGGCGAGCTTCCAGCGTTCATCAAGCCTGGCGCGCATCTGGGCTGCCCGTACAGGTAA
>JAFGMV010000045.1 GCA_016927315.1 Anaerolineales bacterium
GCCTGGATTGGTACAGGATCGGTGATCCTGCCGGGGATAACAATTGGCGAAGGCGCAGTGGTGGGGGCAAATTCGGTCGTGACGAAAAATGTTGAGCCCTATACTGTCGTGGGAGGCGTTCCTGCACATTTCATAAAAAGAGTAGATGTTCCATGGCGCACGCCAGAACCAATATCGAGTGAGAAAAGTTAAAGCAAAAATCTTATGATCACACGTTGCGTCCAATGCCTCATGCCCAGTACCTATCCGGGTATCACCTTCAATGAGGAAGGTGTCTGTAACCACTGCCTTGATCATAAGAAGCCGCAGGTATTGGGTGAGGATACTTTTCTTCAGAAAATTCACTCCAAACACGGATCCCAGTACGATTGCATAGTGGGGATCAGCGGCGGGAAAGACAGTTGTTATGTTGCCTATCTCGCCAGGAAAAAATTCAATTTGCGCGTTCTGGCTGTTTCTTATGATTTTCCGTTTATGGTCGATCTGGCCCGGGAAAATACAAGAAAAGTTTGTGAGAGCCTTGAGATCGAGCTGATAATCGTTCAATCGCGCAACAATCTTGAATATGATTTGCTCCGGAATCATTTGATCTCGCTGGCAGGCACAGGCACTACGTGGGGGCAGTGCCTGTTCTGTCACTATGGAATTGATGCGGTTCTGTACCAAATGGCGGTCAGCAGGGAGATCCCATTTATTCTCAGTGGTGTAACCAGTAATGAGACATGGTGGGATCCCGGCAGCCGCTTTGGTATCCTGGCAAAACGCTTGAAGAAGCTTTCGCTTCAGGATAAGATCCTGTTCGGTTTCTACCAGTGCAAAGCGTATGGAAACTTGATGGACCAGCGCCGGCAGTTTCCAATTCCGGGTAACAGCAGCTTTAATGTATATAAAAAGGCTCAAACCCCTTCGGATGGGCCTGAAACAATTCCAATGTTCAAGTATATCGAATGGGATCAAGACCTGATAATCAGGACTCTGGAGGAGGAAACAGGCTGGCAGAGACCGCCCCAGACGCTCACCTGGCGTTATGATTGTATTCTGGAACCACTGCTTGATTTCACATATATGCGAGAGTTTGGAATTTCTTCGGCAGGTCTTTATCTGTGCGGGCTGATCAGGTCAGGAGAGCTAAGTCGTGATGAAGCTTTGCATCTGCTCAAAGAGAGTGAAGACCAGGAAAAGCTGAATAACAGCTTGAAGACAGTTTTGGACTTCCTCGAAATCCCAACCAATGTGCAGGACAAATTCTTTCAGACCGAAAGTTGAGTTTACATGACCGTTTTAGTGACCAATGGACGCGACCCACTAAAGAGTTCTATACACAAGATTCTGGATACTTTTCTTACAGAAGAAGATTATTCACGGGGAATATTTCTTAAACCAAATATTGTTTTTCCTGTCACGCATGGCAGCCATGAGATCACTTCACCCCTCTTTGTGAAAAACCTGATCGAAGGTATCAGGGAGATTGCTCCTGACACCGATATCGTGATCGGAGAAGGTGTTGCTGCCGGGCTTGATCCGTGGGAAAATTTCAAGGTATCCGGGTATGTTGAGCTTGCACGTGATCTCGATGTTCCCTTGATCGATCTGCATGAGGCGAAACGCACAACAGTGGATTGGAAGTTCGGCAGACTGGAACTGCCGCAAATTGCCTTTGAGCGTACCTATATCAATCTCCCGATATTAAAACCCAGCAGTGCGTGCGTGATGTCGGGTGCCTTAAAAAACCAGAAGGGCTTGCTGCTTCCTGGAGATAAAAAGAAGTTTCACCGTCTTGGACTGCATGAACAAATTGCGGAACTTAATAAGGTAATGCGTCCGGCGTTGACCATTATGGATTGCAGTCGTTACTTCGCTCGTGATGTGCTGATATCCGGGGATAACTGTGGAGAAATTGATGCAGCAATATGCCAGTTGTTGAAAATCGAAGAACCGGAACACGTGGTTTTATCACGGAATGCACAAGTCTTTTCAACAGGATACGATATTGTTGGTGACAAAGTTGATCGAGAATCTTCCCCCCCAGAACTCAAAGAATATAAGAGTGTCGGGAGGCTGCGTTTATGGTCTAACCCGCAAGCCTGTACCATGTGCCGCGCCATTTTTCGTGATCTGAAACAACATCCGTTCAAGCCTCAGAACATAATTGTGGGAATGAAATTGATGGTGTACGCCGTAAAAGGGGCTGAAATTATCATGGGGTCAAACCCAAAATGGCAAAAAGAATACGATACTGTCATCTGTGTTGGAGCGTGCACTCACCGTGTGGCGAAGGAAGGTGATTACGTTTATATTCCCGGTTGTCCGCCTACACTGCAGGACCTTAATAAGTATCTTCCATGGTAACAGTGGTACGAGAAGTCAGGCGATCAGCGCGTTGGAGATGGAATGGATACACAAATTCAACACAGATTGATTGAAGCATCAGACTCAAGTTGGCTGGAGTTCATTCAATCCTGCAATAACGCCAACATATTCCACCATCCTGTCTGGTTAGAAATGATGTCTGAATGCTATGGTTACCGTCCGGCGATTGTCGCAATTTTGGATGAGTACGGAAACATCCAGGCAGGTTTACCCTTTCTGAAAGTCCAAAGCCCATTTACCGGGCGAAGATGGGTTTCGATCCCTTTTTCGGATTATTGCAAACCTTTATATCGAGATGACTCCGCCCTGGATGCACTGACCCGTCAGTTGGTGCATCTCTACCAGGAAAACAAGATCGATAAACTGGAAGTTCGTTGGGCGCTTCCGGATAATACAAATATTCATACGACCGCGGATTTTGTGCTGCATACGCTGAGACTTAATCCGGACCCCGATCAGGTCAGCAGGAAATTCAAACGCACACATCTTCAGAATATACATCAGGCCGAGGAAAGAGGCGTTGAAGTCGAGCTTGGAGATCAACTTGAACATATGAAGGTTTTTTTCAAGCTGCAACTGGAGACCCGCAAACGACACTGCGTACCCTGTCAACCCTGGAGGTATTTTGAACTTCTCTGGAGGCGCGTTGTCAAGTCAGGCATGGGGTTTGTGCTTTTGGCGAAAAAAGACGGTGAATATATTGCAGGGATGGTTTATTTGGGATGGAATAAAACGTTAATTGCCAAGTATGCTGCCTCGAGCCAGGACAGTTTTAACCTGCGCCCAAATAACTTGTTGTTCTGGGAAGGAATACGTTTTGGCTGCCTTAACGGTTATGAGGTCTTTGATATGGGTAGATCCGAAATCGAAAATGCCGGACTGCGAAAATTCAAAAGCCGCTGGGGTGCAGTAGAAGAGCCGCTCAACTATTCAATCATTGCTGACAAGCCAGATAAAACTGCAAACAGCAGACTGGAGAGCATGCTCCACTCTGTGATTGAACGTTCACCCCTTTGGGTTTGCCGCCTCTCAGGGGAACTCCTTTACAGGCATTTTGGATGACATATCTCCGGATCGCTATTCACTTGCTCTCTTCTCTTCAATGCCGACCTGACCATGATCTGAGTAATGGCAGGACGCTTTTTATTTTACATTTTGCTTTATATTATTGGAGTAGAGGATTGGACCATGAATGTAAAAAGCTGGTATGAGAAACGTGGTTTAAAGTTCGTTTATCAGCGCGGGTTAGCATTGCTGGACAGGTACGGGCTGTCATCTCGAAAAGCATTTCGTCGAATTGAAGCATGTTTAGAAACCCTGGCTGCGTCAGGCTGCGCTCCCACCTTTCCAACCCCGGGTTACGTTGTAGAGCGATATCCAACCCTCATCCAGCAGATACAGAAGTCGGGCGCCGAAATTGCTGTACACAGCTACCACCATATTGACTTGAGCGAACTTCCCTTCAATGACGCAATAAAGCAGCTGACACGAGCCGTTGAGACCTTTGAGCGCTTTGGGATCGAAGCGCATGGATTTCGTTGCCCCTATATGGGCTGCAATGACGAACTGCTGAATTCCTTGCCTGCCGGCATGTTCGATTACAGCAGCAACCGGGCAATCCGGTGGGAGCCAGCAAATATGCCTGCCAGTGTTAGTTTGTTTTATGAAACACTTCATGATTTCTACCATGGAAGCTCAGCCGCGGAAACGGTCTGTGTGCCA
>JAFGMV010000046.1 GCA_016927315.1 Anaerolineales bacterium
ACGCCGACATCGATTGGTGGCGGTAGTAAATCATCGGATCCATCCAGCGGATTTGCCTCACGCTTGATTTCCGACAGGTCGTTTTCTCCACCGTTATCCGTGTCAGGATTGCAGGGATTCGTCCCAAAATAGAATTCATCCATGCTGATTGCCCCGTCAAGGTCTGGATCCTGGTCGCTGTCATATATATCAAAAGCCATGCAGGGGAACCTGTTTTCATAGAGATCGATCAAACCGTCTTTATCGGTATCCTGGAATTCGCCACCGGGTTCGAGTGGTTCGATCACGCTGAATGACCCTCTTGCGACACGCTGGAATTCGCCACCAATATTGTCTTTGCCTTCTGCCAGCAAGGTGACAATATAACTGCCCCGCTTTTCATAAACTTCGTCAGTTTGACTGGTTTTGCTTCCGACTGTCGTGCGGTAGTATAAGCCGCCGTAGATGCCATCACCTGAGAAGCCATCACCATGGTTGCCGTCATCGAAGAGAGGTAAGGACATCAACGAACCATCCGGATGCTCAACATCTGCCCTGGCATGGGCTTCCAGCAGTGGGCCTTTCATATCAGTCAGGCTGGCAAGGATGGGTACCGGTTCATTAAGCAAGAACTGGTTTGTATCCAATTCATAGACCTCCCCGAAATCTCCAAAAAACAGCCGAAGCTGAGCGCCATAACGGTTGATGCCGGACAGTGTCGCCCTGTATGCCAGGTCAGTATCTGCGGCTAAAAAGATCGTCCAATCACCGGGTGCCAGTTTGGACAGGCGGAAGGTGGCATGGTACTCATCACGGTTAATTTCAGAGTCTGGAAGATCGCCAATAGAAGTGCCGTCCGGATCAAATATTGCATAATCACGCATCCCGCCGCCGTTCCAGGACAGGGTGAACAAAGGGTCTTCGATGCTTTCTTCTTTTATGTTAATATGTAGATAAATGGTCTCGCCCGGGAATAATGATCCCTGGCTCTCCCAAAGACGCTCATGAGTTTGAATGCGTTCAGCGGTTAAGGCGTAAGCATCACCCAGGTCAAGCGGAAAAGTCGCCGCAGCCCGGATTGATGATGAACCGCTGCTTGTCGTGGTGGGGGGTAGATCCACATAGTAGTACCGTCCGCCTGTGTAGGTCGCAATCGCCTGCATTAAGGGTTGATCGCTCATGGGGCCCAGAGCAATGGCATTCACTTTGATATTGTTATTATAGATGTAATCACGAATGTCTTCCCAGTAAGCCGCTTCATTTTCCATCCCGTCGCTCAATAGGACGATCCAGCGTTCTGTGGGCGGTGCTGGCCGGCCGTTGCCTGAGTTAACAATTTCATCATAAGCCAGGTACATGCCATCGCCAATAGAAGTCATGTTTTCCGTTTTAATAAGCTCGATCGCCTCCTTGGCTTCCAGGCGGCTGTCATCTGTTACAGCCTTCAGCATGTATTCAAGGGTTGCATCATCATTTGGTTCACTTAAGTCGCCGCTGAAGCTAACCACGCCAGTGTAATCGCTGCTGCGAGCTGAATCGACGAACAATTTGCCAGCTTCCTTAGCTGCATCGATTTTCGAGTAGCCCGTTGGATAGTCCATGCTGCCCGATTTATCGATGACCAGCATTTGATCAACACTTTTTGTTGCATAGACAACGGCAGCTTCATTGGATGCAATGGCGATATTACCAAGTTTGACGGTCAGGTTATAGGTATCTGGTTCAGGGCTCTCCTTTTCTGGCGCCTGCACTACAAGCCAGTACTCTCCCTGGACATATGCGCCGTTGATCACTTCAGCTTCATTAGCCGGGTCGCTGTGATTGCCGACGAACACTGTAAAATCATCACTAACCAGTCCTTCTACAGACGGTGTTCCCAGGGAAGCGGGTCCCTGGACGCGCACTTTGACCAGGAAACGCTCAGGTTCGTTATACGCACCGACATAGGCGATCGGATCTGGATATTTAGGTTCACGTATTTCCATATCCACCTGGCCGCAGTCAAAGGTATAGGTGAAATCAGCAGCAGAGTTGCCGCCGGTTACCACCACACCCAGCTTTGTGTAAGGGGAAGCACTTTGTTGCAGAAAGGCACGTGAATAATTCGCTACAGTGGCTTTATTGATCGATTGAACTCTGTCGGTGCCCTTAATTGGGATCAGGGCATAACTTGCCTGGTCTCCTTCAGCGTGAAAGCCAACCACGCCATCGCCGCAGCTTGAGACGTCAGCCTGGAAATACCGTGCCCCCCAACGTTCAACTTTCACTGAATCGGTCTTTGGTACAGAACCATTCCAGGTTTTAGTGACCTCATTGTAAATTTGCCCATTACTGTCGTTTTCATCGCGGTATCGATAACGTGCAGGAGATGAAAGCAGGGAAAGGTCTAATTGCTTGGTATAGTTTGTGATGGTGAAATCCTGGAACATGGATTCCATGCTCTTGGTGGTATAGGCAGCAATCGCCTCGCGTACTGCTTTGACCACATCCACCGGGCTGTTGTTTGCTTCAGCGCGCTCCCAAAGCTCAACGACAAAATCAGCGCCAGCATTAGGTTCAGCGTTCAGGGTACCAAGCTGCTCTGTGAGGTAGGTCCACCACAGGACAGACGGATAGCTCAGGTCCCAGATAGTTCGATTAGGATTAGCCAGGTAACCATTTATCTCACCGACATACCCACAGCAGCATCCTGCCCCGTTCCAGGCATCCAGGTCGTTGTAAAATTTATCCTGGAACATGCGTGCGGTGCCTTCCAGGGGATGGACCCAATTTGGCCATTTGTTGAACGTGATATAGGCAAATTGAACATGATGGAAAAGCTCATGACCAAGCACTGAACGGATGCACTGCTCACCCGATGTGTCGTACATAGATGCTGGCATTAGGATTGCGTCAGATGGCGCGCAGCCGCTGTCACAGTTGGTGCAGGCATAGGTATATAAATTCCGGGTTGAACTTAGAAAGTCCGGCGCTTTAAAGCCGACATCAGTATAGCCGACATGAAGGCCATTCGGATTTCCTACTGATGGGGTATCGTCGTTGTTGCAGGTATCCACCATAAACTGTGCCTGGGCAGCCGGCATGTAATCCGCTGAAAGTGGATCTGTGTCGTCATAGTGAACAACATATCCGAAGCTCGGAGAGGAGATTGATCCGGGCAAGGTGGGGTAGGCACGCTCCGCTTCGGAAGAAACAAGGGGGACGAGGAGAATAAAGACTAAAAAAACCAGGATATAGTAACGTTTCATGGTTTCCTTCCTTTCTGAAGGTCTTTTTTAGTTGTAAATTGCTCCAGTGTTGATTGGTGAAGGGTGCGATGTTCTTTTGGTGTTTTGGGGAATTACAGTGTGTTAATCCATTATACAATAAAAAACTAAAACTTCATGTAAATTCTTCCTGAATTTTGAAAAAGAAGATTAATGAATATTTGAAAATTTTGTAAGCGATCAGAATTGTTCTCAAAGGTTGTCAGGGATTATTACCCATTAGTATCTCGTTGTTTTTTAGGGAACAGAATAACCCCGGGCAGCGAGGAATAATTTTCTGGAACAAGCATACCAGAACTAGGCTCAATGGGTATTCGAACTCGATGTTTTAAATAAGAAAAAGCGGGCGACGAGATTCGAACTCGCGAATGGTAGCTTGGGAAGCTACTGCCTTACCACTTGGCTACGCCCGCAGTC
>JAFGMV010000005.1 GCA_016927315.1 Anaerolineales bacterium
GGGAGTTGTGAGATTGGCAACGGGATGGAAGAATGTGGCTGCAGACGGCTCAAGGATCGGTATACCCAGGCGGGTATTTACTTGAACAAGGTCAGCCCTGAACGCCTGTCACCTGTACGGGCGGCTCAGATGAGTGGCAGATTTGAGGAACGCTGGAAGCTCGCCTGCAACTCGCCCCCGAATTGACATACACCCTGATCCAGACGATGCTTTACAAACAGAAATAAAATATGCTATAAAGGAACAGTGAAACAAAACCAATCCAAGGAGAATTAAATGGCTGAACAAGTTCCCCCTCAAGTAGTATCCGGCGATACCCCTGGTGACAGCAAGAAAGGATTTGCCATTGCCTCGCTGGTGGTCGGCATAATTAATCTTTGCGCCTGGCTGCTGCCAATCTGCGGTGGTCCACTGGCCGTAGTAGGGATCGTGCTGGGTGTTTTAGGCATCCAGTCTTCACAGCGAACCCTGGCAATCGTTGGCATTGTACTGTCTGGCCTGACCCTGCTCCTGGCGATCCTCAACGCTGTAGCCGGTGTGTTGTTTGGCCCGCAAATCACTGACATGTTCAACCAAATTCAGAGCGAGCTCTATTGATGTATGTAGGGCAAATGGTTCAGGATTGTACACATCCCTGAACTGGATCTTTGAGTGTGATGGATTGTCCTCTCCACCAACGAACACGGGTCGAGGGGACTTCTTTTATGTTTCTGTGTGTCGAGGATGATCCTTTCAGGAGATTTCTTATTTACGGTGTGGGGGTGATGATTGGTATCGTATTGATCCCGCTTGAAAGTTCAACGAGACTGCTGTACACCCAGGCGGTTGCTCCGGGCTGTCCTGGATTTTCGATCAGCAGCCAGCCATAATCGGCGGTTATCCCCAGGACATTTGCGGTCTGTCCGACCTCCAATATTCCAGACGCCGAAGCGTTGAGATCTGGAGCAGAACGCAGGTTAGCTGAAGTCGGGCCAGGATTGGTCGCGGTAATTCCGGCAGCGGGGGCAGCTTGAGCGTTGGGTGTTCCAGTCGTACCGTCTGGCGCCGATGTCGGTTGATTGGGGTCGGGGGTTGCAGCAACCAGTGTTACACCCAATAGACGCAGCATTTCCAGGGTGTATTCATCGTGCTGTCTGCGCGCCAGCGCAATTCCATCGTTCAGCGTTTCTTGGGTTGTGCCTCCCATAAATGAAACCATTGTATTAATGACGGTATTCATATGCGCGAGCTGGTGGGTTTTCAGTTGGTTTAGACAAGCCGGAACCTTAAGGTCTTCTGCATCACGGCGTATTCGCTGCAGGTTTGCTATCGTATCACTGAGTTGTCCGGCCGGACTGTTGGCAGCCAGGATAGAAGCATCATCGAATTCTCTCATCAGCTTGTGAACTATTTCTACTTCTGTCTGTATATTTTCGGGGGCACAGGGGTCCGGTGTGTGTGTAGGCTGCAGGACCGCAGCCGGAGTTTTGGTTGGATCATCTGTGACAGTGGCCTGACTGCTGCAGGATACCAGTGAAAATAAACTGGCTGCCAGGATGACAATGATAATTCTTTGGATCTTGTTCATGATAAAAAACCTTTCAGGCGCTAAGGAATCGATCGAATACCTGGATGATTACGGGTTGTGAATGTGTTACGCAATAATCTGATTTTCTGTCCAGAAATCCGGAAGACGCCTTTCAATAAAAATTGAGGAACGGCGCACTCTACTGGCCGTCCCTCGATTTTAACAGATTCTCTGGTTGTACTTGGTTACGGAGAGACCAAGATAAAAGTGCCAGGGAAGTTTACTGTAACTGTAACGTACCCATCAACGACTTCAACACCAGCCAAGACCAGGCGTTCATCCTCAGGGTTATCCGGATCGATCGGGAAGATTGTGCCGGCTTCGAATAATGGTAATTCAAGCCAGCCGCCTTCGCCGTCATTGAGTGTGAGATCCCAATATAAGATTGAGAAGCTGCCGCCACATGCATCTTCCGGTATCTTGAAGTTAAGTGTGACACCGCCATCTTCGTTAAGCAGGGGGTTTCCATTCTCATCTGTCAATCCAATTACAATGCCTGAGATGAATTCTGTGCCTGCACCGAGGCCATTGCCTGGAACATCATTTTCCTCGATGCCTCTAAGTGTGCTGTACCCTTCGTATGGACAGCCCACCTTGATCCAGGAGCCATCCGGAAGTCTCAGGATCGTTCCGCTTGTGTTTTCGCAATCCTGCTCTACGGGGTCTGCGCCTTCAAATGGGACTTCAATGATCACAGGATCTTTGGGTTCAACTTTTGGTTTGGGGTCACAGCATTCTCCGCAGGCGCACGGCGGGCAATTTTCAGGTGTGAACAATGTGTCGATCAAGACATCGCCCAAGGTGTTGTTCGTGAAAGTATTGCCCGATTCGTTCAATATACCGTCTGGACCGGGCAGTACCTGTAAACCGTACTCGCCGTTATTAGTGATAAAACTGTTGTTAACATTGACTACGATGCTGACGGGTCCTTCTCCCGGGCAAAGACAATCGTCCGTGTAGGTGCTGTAAATTTCGATACCGTTGCCGCCATTCTGGTCCGCAGTTACATTATCCAGGGTGACCTCGCCGCTGGCGACAATGACCAGGCCGGCCCCGGCATTCAATTCGAAAGTGCTGTTGCTGACGAAGACGTTGCCGCCGTTTTCAGTCCTAAGGTAAGCGCCCGTGGTCGTGATGTTATTCCCCGTGACGGTCACATTGTCCAGGGTGATATCACCTTCGTTCGTTACGGCATAAAGGTTATAAGCGCCGTTCTCTATGAAGATGCTGTCGCTGACGAAGATATTCCCCAGGCAGGTGCAGCTGGCGACCAGATAAGCGCCTTTGACGCCATTATACGAAGCTTCAACCGCGGTAAGCGCAATGTCTCCGTCTACACTGTGTGCATATATACCATAGGAGCCGTTGCTGTTGAAGACGCTGTTTGTAACATTGATCGCACTGGCGCCGCTGGCTGTCAGATAAGCCCCTTTTTGGGCGTTAAGGTTTGCGGTGACATTATCCAAAGTGATCGCGCCGCCGCCATTTTTTGCTTGTATGCCAAAAGTGCCATTCTCGTCGAAAACGCCGTTTGTAACGGTAATATTTCCAGTATCCTGGGAGATCAGCACAACACCTGCGCCGTACTCATTCTGATTGGCGGTCACATTTGTGAGGGTGATATTCCCCATGCTTTTGACATACAGTCCGGGGTCGTCAGGAGAGGCGGTATGCACGTTATCGTTGAATTCACTGTCTGTAACTGAAACATTGCCTTCTGCAATCAAGTAGGCGCCATTCGCGCCGTTGCCAGAGGCAGCCACATCGCTCAAAGTGATATTATTCCCAGATTCAACATGAAGGCCAGACCAGGTGTTGTCCAGGAAATTGGAATTGTCAACACCCACAGAGCCGCTGCCTGCCGTTGTGTCCAATTGTGCGCCAGTTCTGTTTTCCTGGGCTAAGACATTGACCAGGGATATATTTCCATCAGAAAAGATGGACAAACCAGCGCCATTGCTGTTTTGATTGAATTGGCTGTTAGATACAGCGACGTTTCCTGTCGCATCATTGTCAGTCGCCAGTATGACAAGCCCTTTTTGGCCATTGTTATTGGCCTGGATGGCGTCTATGATTGTGTCAACGCTGGCCTGGATGGACAGCCCATGGGTGCCATTGCCGCTGAAGATGGAGTTGTCGACAGAAAGGTTCCCCGATCCTGCGCATAAGCCTGCGGCATCCTGTCCATAAAGGCAATTGTCCAGGAAGGCCCCATCCAGACCGTTCCCTGTGGCGACGACGGAATGCAGGGTAACAGTGCCCCTGGCGCCAACGATCAGCCCATTGTCTTCGTTGTCATTAAAGTTACTGTCAGTTATGGTTACATCGCCAGTGGTATGAAGTTCGGCGCCTTCTCCATAGCCATAACTGTTCTCGGCAGTATCATGTACGGATACCTGGTCGAGGGTAACATCTCCATCCGTATCCACATACAGACCATACCCGGCATTGTCACTGATGTTCTCGATATCAATATTGTTGATAGTGATATCTCCGGTCCAGTTGACAAAGGTAATAGAGGTATCAAACAGGGATGGGCCGCCGATATCCTCGTTGATGTTGAAGTTGGCGCCGAGGTCTCCGTTCCAACCTCCCTGTAAAGCGATCCCGCCCAACGATGTGAGCACATCTCCATCAAAAACGATGGGAGCATCGTCATTCCCGTTGTAGGTCTCTTCAATCCAGATCGTGCCATTGCCAGAGTAGGTAGCGCCATTATCAAGCTCCAGCGCTTCGAGTAGTTCTTCGAAGGTGTTGTAGCTCGCGGTGCAGCCCGCATCTCCGGGGCTGGCGCCTTCGGGGCACCACATTGGATCGCCTGTGTTGAGAATTTCTTCAGCTTCCGTGGTGACCATTGGTTCGATTTCACCGTCTTCATTAACGATGACAAGATTGGTGCCTTCCGGAGCCTGATCTAGAACATCTGGAAGGAATACCATTTCTCCATCCCCGGTTTCTTCGACCGGCATCTCTGTCATTCCATCGGAAGGAGTTTCTTCTACGCGGCCATCTTCGGTAGCTGTTCCACCTGGAGCTTGTTCAGCAGGATCTACAACAGGCTGTTCCGTTGTGAAGATATCGGGTGTGGCTGTTTCGACTACAGACTCGCCCTCACCAACAGGCGACTCCGTGGTTGTATCCTCATCACCTTCCACCTCCGGGGTATCTACTACTTCTGTCTCAGTCGTTTGAGGATCTGCTGGAGTGTTGTCATCTGCAAAGACGACGGTTGGGGTGGTGGCATTTAATATCATCACCAGGATCGTGGTAATTGACAGCATGAAAAAGCGTAAATTTCGCATAATGCATCTCCAAATGAGTGTGTAATGAATTTACAATACTTCCATATAGATGATATTTGCCTACTCTGTACAGGTCAACTGTTTTATCCCTTACCTTAGTAACCCTTACAGATTTGTAAGGCGATGTTTTGTATAATTGGATTGATAACAACTTGGTAGGAGGTGATGTTTGAATAATTTATCAGAAAAAGTGGGTCAATCCCTGGTGCGATACGGTCTCATGATCGCTGTGGCCGAATCCTGTACTGGCGGGCTTGTCGGCAGCCGCATTACCGATATTTCGGGTTCCTCTGAGTATTTTATGGGAGGGATCATTGCTTATTCCAATCAGGTTAAAATTCGCCAGTTGGGAGTATTCCCTGGGACGTTGGAAGAAACCGGCGCTGTTTCCAGGCAGACTGTTGTGGAAATGGCCAGGGGTGTGAAGCAAAAATTCAGCGCCGATATCGGGCTATCTGTTAGCGGGATTGCCGGACCCGGCGGCGGTACACCTGCCAAGCCGGTCGGAACGGTCTGGGTCGGTCTGGCTTCAAAGGATTTCACAGATGCCAGATTGTTTCTCTTCGATGGGGACCGCCGGCAGAATAAGGAAAATGCGGCTGATGCGGCCTTGGCGTTCTTACTGGAATATCTTGAGGGAAAATCTGGCCAATGAACATTGTCGTTGTCGTTTCGGCTAACTCTGAATGAAAGGCTCTCCGGGAATTGCGGCCTGATGTAGCGTTTCTGACTTCACCATTCGGTGAAACCTTTGTGGTTGATAATAATACGGTTCCGGTTCGCCTCTTTCACGGAGGCTGGGGAAAGATCTCTGCTGCAGCAACTGCACAATTTGTCATCGCTCACTATCGACCGGAACTGCTGGGCAACCTGGGGACCTGCGGCGGTTTCGATGGTCAGATTGCAGCCGGGGAGATCATCCTGGTTGAAAAGACCCTGGTTTACGATACCATCGAGCAAATAGGAGACAGTGAGCAGGCCGTTGCATTATATACATCCAGGCTGGAACTGGGATGGGTACCCGATCCGGCTCCTTTTCCGGTGCGAAGGGGATTGTTTGTTTCGGTTGACGGGGATATCGAAGTGTTCCACAAGCGTACCCGCGGGATTATGCGAGTTCTCATGGAGCAGCTGCTGGAATGGCTTAAGATTTGGAGCCCTTCAGGGGGCCGCGGCATAAACGTTTGAAGTAGTCATTCTATCTGTTTTCCTTTCAAGAGCGTTTCCATTGTTTCTTTCACTGGAAATGCTCTTTGTGTTTGGCGGCCTGCATCGGGGAACTTTCTAGGACAATTGTACGTCTGGTGGATGAGACCAAAAAAGGGAGTGGTTGTGGATGAGACCTCCTGGGATGGGAACCCTCCACTCACCACTACCGGTTTGGTCGCCGATAGAAGAAACAGGTATGCCGACCTGTAACTTAGAAATCTGAGAATCACCATTACAAAAGGAGAAGAAAAATGACAGGCAAACAGTTCACAAGAATTCCCGTTTACATCCTTATCGCAGCTGTTGGGCTGTCGGCTTGCGGTCCGAAAGCAACCGAAGCCCCAGTCGCCACCGAAGCGCCGGCGGATTATCCCGCTGCCACCGAAGCGCCAGAAATGGAAAGTTCAGCAGATTGGTTGGCGCTCGAAGCAGGCGCCCAACCGCAAAGTTTTATCAATCCCCAGAAGGGCAAACCGGAGTACGATCGGGATGAACCCGAGGATATGTTTTTTGATGATTACGGGGTCAATCCATTCGTCGAAACAGAAGAGGACGATCTTTCGACTTTTGCACTCGATGTGGACACCGGTTCGTATACGATCATGAGAAGCTATATCGAAGATGGTTACCTGCCACCTGAGGATGCGATCCGCGTCGAAGAGTTCATCAACTATTTTGACCAGGGATATGCCTATCCGTCAGAGCGGAGGGTGTTTGCGATCCACATCGATGGAGGCTCGACGCCTTTTACTCAAACCGAGGGTTACCAGATGTTGCGGGTTGGTATCCAGGGATATGCGGTCCCTGATTATGAGCGTAAAGATGTCTCCCTGACATTTGTGATCGATGTTTCGGGTTCGATGGATATGGACAACCGCCTGGGTCTGGTCAAACAGTCGTTGGAAATGCTTGTTGAGCAGCTGGGCCGGAATGACCGGGTGAGCATTGTTGTCTATGGCTCGAACGCCCGTGCGGTACTGAATCCTACCCCGGGGAACCAGTCAGGTGAAATCATGGAAGCGATCTACTCACTGGAACCAGAAGGTTCCACAAATGCGGAAGCGGGTCTCGTAATGGGGTACAGGATGGCGCTCAAGCAGTTCAACCCTGAAGGGATCAACCGGGTCATCCTGTGTTCGGATGGGGTCGCCAATGTAGGTGCCACCGGCCCCGGGTCGATCTGGGAATCGATCGACCAATATGCCAGCGAGGGCATTACCTTGACTACGATTGGTTTTGGTATGGATAATTACAACGATGTGCTGATGGAGCAACTGGCCGATAACGGAGATGGCTTTTATGCCTATGTCGATGATATCCCTGAGGCCCGGCGTCTCTTCGTCGAGAACCTGACCAGCACACTGCAGGTGATCGCCATGGATGCCAAGGTTCAGATCGAATTCAACCCCGCACTAGTATCCCGGTATCGCTTGGTCGGGTTTGAAAACCGGCACATTGCTGACAAGGATTTCCGGGATAATTCGGTCGATGCCGGTGAAATCGGGGCCGGACACAGCGTTACGGCGCTCTATGAAGTCAAGTTATACCCGGAAGCCCGCGGTGAAATTGCTGTAATTCATATGCGTTGGGAAGATCCGGATACGCGTGAAGTCGTCGAGATTTCACAGGATTTCAAGAGCAATGAGCTGGTGGACCACTTTTATGAAACCGACCCTCATTTCCAGTGGGATGTCGTGGTGGCTGAGTATGCCGAGATCCTGAGAAACAGCGGCTGGGCTGAAGACAGCAGCCTGGAAGAAGTGTATGAACAGGCGCGTCGTATAAGTCGTTCTTTGCCGGAAGACCAGGCTGTAGATGAATTCGTCGAACTGGTATGGAAAGCTTCCAACTTGCTTGACGGTTGGGATTGGTAGTTCAACCTGTTGTGACCGCCGGGCAATGATGACGATCCAGTGGAAACAACCGGCTGTTTGTAAAGTTTGATCCCTGAAATTAAACAATCGTTACGCAGTGACACACCAGCAGGGTCTTTGGGAAATAACCATTAGGACTGGCCCTGCTGGATGCGTGGTATGGGAATGCGTCCAAATCCGGTCAACGATGTATGCATGAATTCATGCCCTGGTGCGGCTGGTTAACCGGCCTGGACAGCCACCCTGCCTCACCTATGCAGCCTGGCGGTAAAAGCCATATAGGGCGGCGTTCTCAAGCTCAGTTGGACCAACTTGCTGGTATGGCTGGTCCAGGTTTGTGGCTGGGACTGATCAAACTACTGGCTGGGTTGCACCAACTTTATGGCTGATATTCCCCCTGCCAATAGCTGACCATCAGCGTACTTTACCAGGCGCAGCACTATGTCGAATTGCGGTTATGATTTTGCTTTCCTGTCGGTGTTTTTTATTCTATAATTCAACCAGAATAGCCTATTTCCATAACGGGTGTTTGGAAAAAATAGTATGGATCTTAATTTTCAATATATGTTGTTTATGGTAATGGCCCCGGTATCGGTGGTACTGACCATCATTTCATTATATTTCGTACTGCGCCTGACCCCTTCCACAGAGACCCGAATGCTGGCCATTATGCTGGGCGTGGTCGCCGCCTGGACCATCTCTGATACCCTGGAGCTGGTCGCCCAGACCGAAACCTGGTCGGTCTTTTGGGCAGCTGTTACCCTGGTGCATTCCTCGCTGGTATCACCGCTGTGGTTGATTTTCTCTATCCGTTTCACAGGCCTGGACAAATGGTTTTCCCGCAGGCGTATTGCGGCCTTGTTCATTATCCCGGTGATCACGATTATTATGATCCTGACCCACCCGTTTCAAAAATATCTGTGGACCTCCTTTGAATATGTGCGGATCGGTTATTTGCTTGAAGCAAATATTGGATTGGGTTTCTGGTTCTGGGTCCATGTGACCTATTCATATATCCTTGTTCTGATTGGAACAGGGGTGCTGTTCAGGAATTACATCAGGACATTTACTTTTTATCGCAGACAGTCTACTTTGATGGTTTTGGGTGCTCTGGCCCCGCTGGTTCTGAACCTGATCAAACTATCGAAGCTCTTTCCGGGATTCACGCGTGACTTCACGTCAGTTGGCTTTGCGGTTGCCAGTATTGCTTTTGGAGTAGCGGTGGTGCGTTATCGTCTTTTCGACCTGCGTCCGGTTGCCAGGGACGCAATCATCAACAGCATGGATGATGCAGCAATCAGTATCAATATGCGCGGTCAGGTAGTGGATATCAATCCCGCCGGGCAGCAGCTTGTGAACCTGACGGCAAATGAAGCCCTTGGTATGCAAATTGAATCGATTTTTCCGGAATGGACTACCTGGATAGAACATGTTGAAACCAGCAAAGGAATGCGCGTGGAAGTGACCCTTGAAAAAGGGGATCTCCTGTTTTGGTTTGATATGCACTATTCACAGTTGATTGACGAGCGCGGGCAACAATCGGGGTATTTGATTGTATTGCGGGATATCACCGACCTCAAGCAAGCGGAAGATTCTCTGAGGGAATATGCCGAAGAGCTCGAATTCAAGAACCGGGAATTGGATGCCTATGCCCATACGGTGGCGCATGATTTGAAAAATCCACTTGCGACCATCCTTGGGGCGAGTGAATTGTTGATCACAGCAGAAGAGAAGGATGAATTCCCACCTGCGTTGGTTATGAGTATTGAAATTATTATTCGCAATACCAGGCGCATGAATAATATTATCGATGAGCTTTTGTTATTATCGAAGATCAGGAAGCAACAGGAAATCAAGACGGCTGTTTTGGATATGTCGCAAATCGTAAATGTTACCCTTGACCGTTTGAAGGGTTTGATCGATGAATTCAGGCCGGAAGTAACGACCCCTCCGAATTGGCCGGAGGCCGTCGGTTATGCTCCTTGGGTTGAGGAAATTTTAGCCAACTATGTCAGTAACGCGATTAAATATGGCGGCAATCCGGCCAGGGTTGAATTAGGCGCAGAACCGGTCAGCGATAAAGGACGCAGTATGGTCCGGTTCTACGTCCGGGATCAGGGGGTGGGGATCGATCCCAAAAAGCAGCCCAATCTTTTCCAGCTTTTTACGCAGTTGGATCATACCCGGACCCAGGGGCATGGTCTGGGTTTGTCGATTGTCAAGCGAATTGTAACCCGGCTGGATGGAGATGTAGGGGTGGAAAGCCAGCCGGGAAAAGGGAGTACCTTCTGGTTTACCCTGCCGCGGGCTTGATATGAGATCTTCATGAAATTGGGGTAAACCGACCTGGTGCAGCCCACAACGCATTGGTTGATGTTATTTTTTCCGTATGTCTACTGCACCGGCAAGCCGGGACAATCGATTCCATATACCGGCAAGGATGAAGGTTTGTGAAACCAGAAGAAACAAAGACCACCAATCCTGGAAGCTCGAAGTGAGCATTGGACGAAATATGACTTTCACAAGCAAAAGCAGGAGCAAGGATAAGCCGTACAGCATAAACAGGACCCGTGTTTTCCGGAAACCCATTGTTACCGCGCTCGCGAAAGCTTAGAATATGTTACGGGTATTTTCCAATACGGCCAGCCGGTGGGGATAATCAAGAACGATAAGCCAGGGGGTGAATACCAGAAAGATCAGTGGAACCAGAAACCAGGGTGTCCAGTTACCGGCCATGGCAGTCAATGTCAGCGTCAGCGTGATCAAACCGGTAATCCCGGTATCTGGGAGACAAATCCCAGCAGTAGATAGACCAGTAGAAAAGCCCCAAGCCAATGCCAGCATCCCAACAGAAAGCGTCTCCAGGAAAAGCGTTCAGGCTTTTCGATATAGGTCAGTAATATGCTGCCCGATTATTTCTTCTTTTTTTTGCAAATAGATAGGCTCGTACGGTTTCTGATTCTATATTCGGATCTGGTTGGCGAGTGATACTTTCTGTGATTTCAAAGCCTGCTTCGAGCAGCCAGCTTTCCATGTCTTTCACCTGGAAATAGATAAAATCGAGATTCACCGGTTTCTCCCACCATTCATCAAGATGGAGGACTTCGTTTCCGGTGTGGAACGCCAGCAGCAGCGTACCGCCGGGTATTAGTTTCCGGTGCATTTCCTTCAGGGCTTGAACAACCTGGGTGTGGGGGAAATGGATAATACAGTAAAAGGCTGCGATGCCTCCCCAGCAATTGTCCGGTTTGGGTAGTGCAAGCATATCGCCAGTGCGGAATTCGATTCCGGGATTAAGGTTTTTAGCCACTGAGATCATTTGAGGCGACAGGTCTACTCCCAGTGTATCTACGCCTTTCCTGTGCAGGTAGCGGGCGATTTGCCCCGACCCACAGCCCAGGTCGCAGATCGGTCCGAGGGCTCCTGCCTGGAGAGTAAGCCGGTCAAGGCGCTCCCGGTCGAATGGTTTGTCGTCCATTTCATCCTTGAAACGCTCTGCATATTCGGCAGCTACTTTATTGTAGGAGGATTGTGTTTTTAGGGAGTCGTTTGTCATCTACAAGTCATCATCTGGAAGCACAGCTGACCATACGGTTGGAAGACAGCCATAAAGTATTCCGGTGTTAAAAAGAAGGGCCGGAATAAATCCTGCCCTGGTGTGGTCTTCTAATTGCCCAGCCTGGTGCGTTCTTCTTCAACCAGACTCTCATCCAGCTTTTTGAACAACGGTTCCGGTTGGTTGAACGGGGCGCCAGGCTGCAGCTGGCTGGGTTTCCATTGTGGTTCGTTAATGCCTTTATACCGTAACCCGGTATGGCTGCCGAGGTTGTCCTCGATATCTTCGACATATTGTTCACCAAAGAGCGGGGTCTTATAGCCGAAGAAGTCATGCAGCCGGGAGGAGGTGTGGGGGAGAATGGGGGCAAAGATGATCTTCAGGGAGTCGATTGCCTTCAGGGCTGTATAAACAGTTTTGGCCGCTTCATCCTTGTCGATCTTTACCTGTTTCCAGGGGGCCGTCAAGTCCAGGTATTGGTTTACGGTGGTGGCAAGTTTCATGGCTTCTGACAGTGCGGCGCGCAGCTTGACCCCATCCAGCAAGGCGCCGACAGTATTGAAACCCTCTTCAATGGTCTTCAGCAGTTCTCTGTCGACCTCCCGCAGGCTGGCAGGGTCAACATCCGGAATGTGTCCTTCCCAGTTTTTATGGCAGAACGACAGTACGCGGTTGGCCAGATTGCCCCAATTGGCCACCAGTTCGTTGTTGTTGCGTGCAACGAATTCAGCCCAATCCCAGTCACTGTCCTTCATCTCGGGCATGTTGACGGTCAGGTAATACCGCAGTGCATCGGCATCATAGCGTGTCAGGGCATCGTTGCCCCAAACCGCCCAATTACGGCTGCCGCTGATCTTTTGCTTTTCGAGATTCATAAACTGGTTTGCAGGAACATCATAAGGCAGGGTAAGTTCAGCTTCCTTCCCGGTGAAGATTTTCATAAACTGTGCGCCCACACCCATTAATTCGGCCGGCCACAGGGACGTATGGAAAAAGATGTTGTCTTTCCCGATGAAGTAGAAAGCACGTGCATCAGGATTGTTCCACCAATCCCGCCATGCATCCGGAAGACCCGATACCTGTCCCCATTCGACCGAAGCGGAAAGATAACCGATGACCGCCTCAAACCAGACATACAGGCATTTCCCTTGCCAGCCTTCTACGGGGACAGGGATACCCCAATCGAGATCACGGGTGATTGGGCGTGGCTTTAGTCCTTCTGATTCGATTTTTCCCAACGATTCACCGATAACGGTCTCGCGCATATGGTCTTTGCGGGCTCGCAAGAACTCGACTACGTCCGGTTCGAGTTTTGAGAGGTCAATATAGAAGTGTTCTGTTTCACGAAGTTCAAGTGAGCCGTCACCGGTTTTCGCTTTGGGGTTGATCAGTTTTTCGGGTTCCAGAACATTACCACAGTGATCGCATTGGTCGGAGCGGGCGCCCTCAGATTGACAGATATAGCAGGTGCCTTCTACATAGCGGTCTGGCAGGAACTTTCCGGCTGTTGGTGAGTACCACTGCATTGATTTTTGTGTATAAAGAAAACCGTTCTCTTTTAATGCCAGGAAGATCGCCTGGGAGACTTTAAAATGGTTTTCGGTGTGGGTGGTGGTAAACAGATCGTATGTAATCCCATACCCCTTGAATAATTCAATGAAGCTATTATGAAATCCCTTGTAGACATCTTCAACGGACTTGTTCTCGGCATCTGCCCGCAGGGTGACTGGTGTCCCGTGCGAATCGGTCCCGGATACCATCAGAACACGATTCCCTTTCAGTCGATGATAACGGGCAACAATATCACCGGGCAAGTGTGAACCGGTAATATTCCCCACGTGAATATCGGCGTTTGCGTAAGGCCAGGCGATCGCAATAAGAATGTTTTCAGGCATAATCACTCCATAAACGCATAATAAAGTCCTTCAAAAAAAAGACTGTCCGGTTTGGCGGACAGCCTGATTGGGAAGATCGCGAAGGGTAAGCGTTATTCTTCCACAACTGTCCGGGCGCGGCTGTACATGTCCATAGGCATCATAGACATCAGAGCAGAGCGTAGCAAGAGGAAGGATATGTTTCTCATTGAGGTTAGTTTAGTCAATCAAAAGAGTGTTGTCAAGGTCCGTTACAGGTAATCTTTGAGCTGCCTGGCCCTGCGCGGGTGCCGCAAGCGTCTCAAAGCCCTGCCCTCGATCTGACGAATACGTTCACGTGTCAGGCCGAATTTCTGGCCGACTTCTTCCAGGGTATAACTGGTGCCGTCATCGAGGCCAAAGCGCAGGCGCAGGATGCGAGCCTCCCTTGGAGAAAGGCTGGCAAGCACTTCTTCTAATTTTTCTTTCAACATGGTCTGGTAAGCGCTTTGAAGCGGGGTGGGACTGAACTCATCTTCGACAAAATGGCCCAATTCAGAGTCTTCATCATCGCCAACCGGGCTTTCCAGGGATAGGGGCAGCCAGGATACTTTCATAATCCATTGTACTTTATTGACCGGGAGTTTTAATGCTTTCGCCAGCTCTTCTGTGGTTGGCTGACGTCCCAGCCTTTGTTCCAGTTCGTGATTGAGTTTGTACATCTGCCGGATGCGATCGATCATATGAACCGGTACGCGAATTGTACGCGCCTGGTCGGCAATCGAACGAGTAATTGTCTGCCGGATCCACCAGGTGGCATAAGTTGAAAAGCGAAAACCTCTGTGGTAATCGAATTTCTCAACAGCCTTCATCAACCCCAGGTTGCCTTCTTGAATCAAATCCAGGAAATGGACGCCGCGTCCCATATAACGTTTGGCGATACTGACAACCAGTCTGGTGTTGGCTTTGATGAGATGTTCCCGGGCAGAAAGTCCATCCTGAATAAGGGCTTCCAATTCACGTCGTCTGGGCGGCGATTTGCGCCCCTGCTTGATCAGTTCCTTTTTCGCCAGGCGGCCCTGTTCAATGCGTATGGCGATATCAAGCTCCTCTTCCACACTCAGCAGAGGTACGCGCGACATCTCTTTTAAATACATCCCGATTGTGTCATCACTCGAGATTGTATCAATTACCAAGCCTTCATCTTCAAGCAGTGCTTCATCGCTGGTTGCTTCTGTGTCCAGTTCCCCCTCCGGATCGACCACATCAACGCCGCGGCGGCGTAAAGCCATCAGGATGACGCTCAATCGTTCCGCATCCCTGCTGGCATCTGGAAAGACCTCCATCAGATCATCGGTGGTCAAATAGCCCTGGATACCGGCCTTTTCAAGCAGCATATCCATGGCTACGGTCTTTCTATTTTGTCGTCTTGCGTGTCCCAAGCAACCCTCCTGGCATCAAGACGACGCTTTAAGAATCAATTGTCCAGCAATTCCTTCAGCGTCGAGAATGGCGATTCTCCGACCTCGGGCCGATGGCCGCAGTCTTTTTCGTTCAGATCGTTGCCGCAGACAGTACAAAGCCCCTTGCAATCAGGCTTGCAAACGGGGCTGATGGGAACCTCCAACAGGCAGTACTCTCGTACCAAAGTTTCCAGATCGATATGTGCATCTTCAGGCAGGATCAGTTCTGATTCGGTAACGGATTTTTGATTGAAGGCGTATAACTCTGTCATTGTCCAGTGAAGTTGATGCTGGTAGTCATTAAGACAACGCACACATTCCAGTTGCGTAGTTGCTTCAAAGTCGGCCTGGACGAGCAGTCCTTGCGGGGTGCGTCCAATATTGGCGGTTCCGGTGAAACCTGTCAGGAAAAGATCATTGTCAATCCGGATTTCAGGGAACTCGAAATCGAAATTACGATTGTAACCAACCGGTTGGTTGACAATGAAGCCGACGTTAAGTCTGAATGGACGGCGAGGCATTGACACTGTGATTAACCTGTAAAGAAATATTGATTTATTCTAGCACAAGGGACTCTGTGCGTCAAGATTTTTTGCGTATAGTCGTGATTTGACCCGTTGGAAGCGTTTCAAAACTGGCAGGCTGCCGCTAAATCTGACGGTCGATAATATAGTTCGCCAGGTTAATAAGCGCCTCCCGTTCTTGTCCTGGCGGGCATTTCTCCAGTTTTTCCAGAGCTCGCTCAACAAAATCGCGTGCGTTTTGCATTGCTCTTGGGATTGCGTCACTGGTTCGAATGGACTCAACCAGGATTTGCATGGTTTCTTTGTCCTGCCATTGGCCTTTTTGCAGGACAAGCACGTTTGGATCTTTGGGATTGTTCTCTGCGTAGTAAATTGCCGGGAGGGTGATAAGTCCCTGGAGGAGATCAGAACCAACCGGTTTGCCTACAGATGATTGGTTGCTGGTGAAATCGAGAATGTCATCAATGATCTGGAAAGCCATCCCGATCTCATACCCGAAGGCACGCATATCCTCAACAACGTTTTCGTCCACCGAGCTGACCATTGCTGCCCCGCGGGTGGACATTTCGAACAGGGAAGCTGTCTTGGCATAAATCCGCTGACAATAGTTGTCTTTGCTTATCAACCCGCGAGCTGCGAACATCTGGGTCAGTTCACCATTAACGATCGTGGCCAGGGTTTCAGCAAATAACCGCATCAATTGGATATTATCTGTTTCTGCAGCCAGCTTGGCTGCGCGCGAGAACAGGAAATCCCCGGTCAATACAGTTGCCGATGATGACCATTTTGCATTCAACGTGGGGATCCCTCGCCGCAGCAGTGCACCATCGATCAGATCATCGTGAACCAGGGTTGCAGTGTGCAGCAGTTCCACTGCAGCGGCCATGGTGATCAATCTGTCGGGATCAGCGCCCAGCATGTTCCCGATAAGCAGTACGATTGTTGGGCGTATGCGTTTTCCGCCCGCAAAGGTCAGGTGTTCAAGAGCAGCCTGTAAGTTGGAATGTCGGTCGATTCCCTGTTCCAACATACGCGCTTCTACCAGATTGATCTGGTCTTGAACGGGAGAAAAGAAGGTGACGATATTCAATTGATATCTCCCCAGCGGAATAGGCGATCTGCATTCTCGCTGGTTGTATTGGCAGTATCTTGCAGCGTACGGTTGTGAAGCCTGCTGACTTGTTCGGCTACAAGTCTAACATAGGCTGGTTGATTGCGTTTGCCTCGATAGGGATGCGGGCTGAGAAACGGTGCATCTGTTTCGATGAGCAGGCTCTCTAGAGGCAGGCTGGCGGTAATTTCCTGGCGTTTGTGAGCGTTGCCAAACGTTACCGGGCCGCTGATCCCGATGTAGAAACCCAGGTTGATGGCGTGTCTGGCTGTTTCCAATGTTCCGGAAAAGGAATGCAGTACACCGGGATTATCTGCCAGGGGGTGATGCTGTTGTACAAGGGCAGCCATCCATTGGGTAATTATCCTCATCAGGTCAGCTGTGCATGGACCATCATCACGGGTGTCGCCGGCTTCCCGTAAGTGAATTATTACGGGTAGGTTCAATTCTGAGGCCAGTTCCAACTGCTGCAACAAGATTTCTTGCTGCAGGTCAGGGGGAGCATATTCGCGGTAATAATCAAGACCGATCTCACCGATCGCGACAACTTTTGGGTTGTGAGCCAATTCGCGCAAGACCCCGGGTGTAGTCCTGCGCCAGGTTACGGCATCATTGGGATGGACGCCAATTGCAGCATAAAGCCCGGGGTGGCTTTCAGCCAGTTTGGCGACTCCCTTACTCGAATCGGGGGAAATTGCCGGGATGAGAATATGGGTTAATCCTGCTTCCCATGCCCGTTCAAGAACACTTTGTCGGTCGTTATCAAACCGGTCGGAATCAAGATGGCAGTGTGAATCTACAAGTCTCACGGGATGCCGTTATTTGATGCCGGCAATCTTGATACCATCTTGCAGGATCGCCTGGACCTTATCCTTATGGGTGGTTTCGGTGTACACACGCAGGATTGGTTCGGTCCCTGAGAACCGGATCAGTAGGAAACCACCATCTTCCAGCGTAAAGCGGAAGCCATCCTGTGTGAGCAGTTCACCGACTTTCAAGCCGCCGATTGTTTTGGGGTTGGCATCCAGAATGGTCTGCTCGCGGCTTGCCCGGTCTCCACTGAATGGGGTGTCGATGCGGTCGTAGTAATGGGCGCCGACTTTTGCGAAGAGTTCTTCCAGCAGTTCGGATGGTTTTTTACCGGTCTTTACCATAAAGTCCAGGAAATACAGGCCTGCCAGAATTCCATCTCTTTCAGGAACATGCCCATGGAAAGCGTAGCCGCCCGATTCTTCCCCGCCGATCAGGGCATCTGTTTCAAGCATTTTGGGGGCTACATATTTAAAACCTACACCTGTTTCATATACAGGTACATCGTACATTTTTCCAAGTTTATTTAGCATGGTGGTTGTGGAGAGCGTCTTGACGATTGGACCTCTCTTTCCACGCGTTTCCAGCAGGTAGTATGCCAGCAGCCCATATGCCCGCAGTTGATCGATAAAGACACCATTTTCATCACCCAGGCCAACACGGTCTGCGTCTCCATCCAGGATAATCAAGACATCAGCATCGCTGTCCCGGGTCGCTATTAATCCCACGTCCACATTGGGCTGGATGGGCTCCGGGCGTTTCATCTCGGGGAAGATTGGATTGCGCTGGTTATGGATTTCAAGCACCCTGGTCTTCCCACCTTCCAGAAGTCGGGGAAACCAACCTGAACCATTGCCCCACATTGGGTCGACCATAATTGTGAAACCGGCATCTTTGATCGTTTGCAGATCCACCAGGCTGTTGACTTGTTCGATATAAGCCGGGGCGGGGTCGAAGAGGACCAATTTTCCCGCAGTTTCAGCATCATTGAAATCCATGCTGGTAACATCATCGACGCTGTCCGGAATACGTGCTTCGATTTCTTTCAATCCTGCCGGATCGATTGCACCGCCATTTTCATCTCGAACTTTGAAGCCGTTATCTGTAGGCGGGTTGTGTGAGGCGGTTATGTTAACGGCTGCAATGGCTTTCTGGGCTTTTACTGCAAAAGAGATAACCGGGGTAGGAGTAGGCCCCTTGGTGAGATAGACATTCAATCCGTTGCCTGTCAAAACTTCGGCCGCAGTGGCGGCAAAGTTTTCGGAGTGGAATCGCATATCATAACCAACTATCACCCATTGGCCTTTCTTTCCCTTAGAAATGAGGTACGAAGCAAAACCCTGGGCGCAGCGTTTAAGGGAGGCGAATGTATAGGCGTCGGCAATGCGACCACGCCAACCATCGGTACCAAATATAATTTTCATTGTCATTAAAATGCTCCCATAAAGATGACTTTTATGGCAGGAATTATAACAGATGCACAATTTTTGGTATGTAATCCCTTCCCTTCTAATTGAAGGGTATAATCAGACCTGTTCAGGTGAGAATGATGAGTATGATAGACCGAGTTTATCTGGATTACGCAGCAACCACACCCGTAGATCCCCGGGTTCTTGAAGTGATGCTGCCATATTTTAACGAAATATATGGCAATCCTTCTTCTGTTCACCAATTCGGTCAACCTGCCGAATCGGCTGTCGAGGACGCCAGGGAGGTTGTTGCGGGTGTGCTTAATTGTGAACCGGCCGAAGTTTTTTTCACTTCGTGTGGCTCAGAGTCAGATAACCTGGCATTGCGCGGGGTTGGTTTCGTAAGGCAGAAGCAGGGCAAAAAAATACTCGTAACCAGTAAACTGGAACATCACGCGGTCAGTAAAACAGCCGAACAATTGCGGGATCATTTTGGATTTACAATCTTCTGGTTGGATGCAGATCAAGGTGGGATCATTCTTCCGGAGCAGGTAGATCGGGCGCTTTCTGACCAGGTAGCCCTGGTTTCGTTGATGTATGCGAACAATGAAATTGGTACGATCAATCCGGTTGCCGGGATTGCTGAAGTATGCCATCAACGGGGAATCCCATTTCATACGGATGCAGTCCAGGCTGCGGGTTACCTCCCGGTGGAGGTTGGTTCATTGGGAGTTGATCTACTTTCTTTGGGTGGGCATAAGTTGTATGGTCCGAAGGGGGTTGGTGCATTATATGTGCGTAAGGGGACGCCGCTGCTGCCGCATCTGACCGGCGGCAGCCAGGAACGCGGCCTGCGGGCCGGAACGCACAACGTACCCCTGATCGTTGGTTTTGCAGAAGCACTGAAACTGGCGGCCGCAGAACGCGATCAACGCATTCTGCATGTTCGCCCAATGCGGGATCGAATACTTGGATCGGTTCTTGAAGAAATCCCTGATACGAAAATTACTGGTCATCCCGAAAACAGGCTCCCAAATCATGCCAGTTTTGTGTTCAAGGGGGTAGATGGCAATTTGCTGCTGATGCTGTTGGACGCAGATGGGTTTGCCTGTTCTTCGGGGTCGGCTTGCAAGACCGGCAGTCCGGAACCATCTGAAGTTTTATCTGGCCTGGACCTTTCTCCTGAATGGGCGCTGGGGTCCCTGCGTGTGACCCTCGGTTCTGCAACCACATCGGACCAGGTGACCCGGTTTTTGTCTGTCTTACCAGGACTGGTCCAAAGAGCCCGAAGCCTGGGTAATTGACCAGTGGAATTCTTTTCGGGTGTTCGATGAGAAAAGTGGTTGTTGCCATGTCTGGCGGGGTCGATAGCTCCGTAGCCGCGGCTTTGCTCCAACAACAGGGACACCAGGTAACCGGTATGATGATGCGTTTGTGGTCAGAGCCGGGGAAAGAAGGTACCAATCGCTGCTGCACACCAGATTCTATGGCGCTGGCCAGGCGTGTGGCCGCCAGGCTTGATATCCCCTTTTATGCCATCGATGCCAGGGATGTCTTTCGGTCAACAGTGGTGGAATATTTTCTGGATGGTTATGCCCGGGGAGAAACCCCCAATCCCTGCCTGGTCTGTAACCGCCGTGTTCGCTGGTCTTTTTTACTTGACCGGGCGCTGGCCATGGGGGCAGAATATCTGGCTACCGGACATTATGTTCGAGCAAACGAAGCCAGCGACGGTCATTGGCAGCTGCTGCGAGGCGTTGATCTAACCAAGGATCAATCTTATGTATTGCACGTCTTGACGCAGGACAAACTCAAACATGCACTCTTTCCGATCGGTGAACTCCCGAAAACGGAAGTTCGCCGGATTGCGGCCGATATGGGTCTGCCGACTGCTTCCCGGAGCGATTCCCAGGATTTGTGTTTTCTGGCCGGGGAAGATTATCGCAGCTTTATCCGCCGCAACGCTCCCGGGATTGCAGATCCGGGCCCAATTAAGACGTATGATGGCCGGGAAGTAGGGCGGCACGAAGGTCTGGCGTATTACACAATCGGACAGCGAAAAGGATTGGGTCTCCCTTCGCAGGTTGCGCTTTATGTCCTGGGCAAACATGCAGTTACCAATACATTAATCATTGGGCCAAAAGATCAACTGGGTTCAAGAGAACTCGCTGTTGATCATATCAACTGGATATCAGGAACGGCGCCTCTGGAACCCTTCCGGGCAAAGGTCAAGATCCGTTATACTGCCAGGGAGGCCTGGGCACAGATCCTCCCACTCAGCAATGGTAATCAGGCCCGGGTGGTCTTTGATGAGCCGCAGCGTGATATAACGCCAGGACAGGCGGCTGTTATTTATGATGGTAACTTGATGTTGGGTGGTGGTTTGATCATCCAGAAGAGGACAGCATGACAATACCGGCGTTATTGCTTGGTTTTTTGGTCTCGACGCTGCTGGGGGTTATCTTCCATCTGATCGTTAATGGCGGCATTGGGAGAATGGCCCTTTATATCCTGTTCAGCTGGATTGGTTTCTGGATCGGACATTTGACCAACTGGATGTTTGGTTGGGCTTTTTTTGTGCTTGGGTCGCTGAATTTGGGAATGGCGGTGTTAGGGAGTATCATTATCATGCTGGTCGGATATTGGCTCAGCCTGGTGGAAATAACCAGTGAAGATGAATCTGATGATGAATAATGGGGTATAATCGGCGGCTGCTGCACAATTTCCACCGTATGCAATTACAATAAACCGTCAAGTATTTCCTGTCGGCACCTGCATATGTAACATGAAAATAGGAAGAAGAGAGCATAAAAATGGATTTAATTACTTTCTTTATTGACCTTTTCTTGCACCTGGATGTGTATCTGGCTGATATCATCAGTCAATATGGGGGCTGGACATACGCAATCCTGTTTGGTGTGATTTTTATGGAGACCGGTTTTGTGGTTACTCCGTTCCTTCCGGGCGACTCCCTCCTGTTTGCTGCCGGTACTTTTGCATCTCCGGCCATGGGGAATGCATTGAACATCTTCTGGCTGGTTGGTTTGTTGATTCTGGCTGCCTTCCTCGGCGATACTACCAACTACTGGATTGGTCATTTTGTTGGCGAACGCGCATATGGCAGCCGCTGGATAAAAAAGGAATATATCGACCGGACACAGGCTTTCTTTGCCAAGCATGGGGGGAAAACGATCTTCCTGGCGCGCTTTGTACCCATTATCCGTACTTTTGCACCCTTTGTGGCTGGTATTGGTCGTATGCCGTATGGATATTTCATCTCATTCAATGTGATTGGTGCAATTGTTTGGGTGCCATTGTTTACATTGATGGGATATTTCTTTGGTTCCCTGCCCTTTGTACAGAAAAACTTCGAGTTGGTGATCATTGTGATCATCCTGATTTCATTAATTCCCGTTTTTTACGAAGCATGGAAGGCCAGGCAGGAAAATACCGTTGAACAAAACGTTGAAGCAGAGACGCCCTGATCCCAGGGCGTCTCTGCCTGTTATGAGATTGGTTACGGTTCTTTATATTGTTTTGATTATTGCGATCATCGTGGGGGCAAACACAGGTCAGCTGCCTCATTTTCTGGATGCAGTCAATGAACTGCCTTATGGCGATAAGGTTGCTCACTTTTTCTTGATGGGTATCTTGAGTTTCCTGGTGAATAGCAGCGCGCTGATCACCTTGCGAGGACGAAAGCATAAACAGGTTGTTTTACTGACGACCCTGGTATTACTGAGCCTGATACTCCTGGAAGAGGTCTCACAGTTTTTCCTTCCCCGGAGGACTTTATCGCTGCTGGACCTGACCAGCGATTTCTTGGGTGTTAGCCTGGCGGCCTGGCTGGCATACCGGTGGCGGCAGTCATCAGCGCCACCGGAAGAGGTACGTGGATAAAATAATGTGCTGCGTGAGTATGGGGATCCCTGCTCCGGCGCCTGGCAGGATTCTGCCGGTCGCGTGAATTAGGTTCAAAAAGGACAGGGTTTGTCTCTGCCTGTCCTTTTTCTAATTATTTTGATATTGTCACATTATGGCTGAAACCAAAGTTCTCAACCAAAAAGGATACAAAGGAACCCTTCGGTTTTAGCATTATGCTCTCCTTTGTTAACTTTGTGGTGAAAGGTTTTGAAATGTGTCATTGTCGAATTATTCAAATGGGTTCAGGTTATTCGCCGGTTATTGTGCCCAACAACCTTGGATACCAGTACCATAGGAGGTCTGCTGCAGGTTTACCATGTATTGAAGCAGACTTATCTTTCAACATGGTCGGGGGATAATAGCCGCGGCTGATCACACCTGCCACCCAGGGCCGGCTGTTCACTGCCGACAGGACGGCTTCATATGCATCACTCTGGCCTTGCAGGTCAAGGGACAGCGCAGCGATATCCGGGTTTGGCTGGTTCAGCTCGGACCAGTGAATACACTCATTGGACTGGAGTATGCATCCGCTTGCAGCGCCTTTGATTGATGGATAGGCCAGCCCCAGGATGACCGGCTTACTCATCGCTGACTGGAACAGGGCGACTTCTTCATCCAATAATCTCCCGGCTTCAACGGTCATGTCGGCCTTGGAAGGATTGCTTTCCTCGCTCAGGGGCACAGACCAGAGCAGGTAGATGCCATCTGTATCTTTCAGGAAGGTTGGCGCAGATTGCAGGTTTCCTACCTGGTATGGGAAGGCCCAGAGAACAGGTCCGTTGAAATGTGCGCGGACATCTCCCAGGATCACCCGCCAGCGACTGTCTGAATCTGCCGGCGCGTTGGATGGATTTCCGTTTGCAAGCAGGCCTCCGGGCAGCGCCGGATTGAGTGTTTCTCCGCCCAGGATAAGCGCCTGGGCGCCGCTGCGGGCTGCCATGTCGGCATAATTGATGACAAAATCATGGTACTGGTTGAACCACGAATTCCACCAGAGTTCATCGCGTGGTGAAGCCTGCCACCAGGTATCACTATCCATTGGATAGTTCAGTTGAGGGAAGACAGCTACGCTCAGGTTAAAAGCCCGGGCCTGGCCAATGATATCGTAGGTCTGGTTCCATAATTGATCCTGTCCCGGTACAGGGGAGAAGGCCAGCGGTGCTTCGCGGGTAAAGGTCCAGGTGGGGGTAACCACAAACCAGTTAGAACCGAGCGCCTTGACGTTTTCGAGCGTCGGTTCCGTAAAACTCATCCAGTTGGGTGAGAATTCAGATTGGAATTCGATCCCGGCAATAAAACCCGCTTGTCGTGCTGTTACAGCCGACCCGACAACGGAGACTGTGTCTTCGTCCATCCAGTTCCAGCTGTCGACTGTTTCCTTGATTTCCTGCCCGGTCAGTTTGGTCGAAATACTGCGTCCCTGGGAAGTATCCCCAGGAGTTGCTTTGTCGTCTGCGCTGCCGCACTGGGCATTACGGCAGTAACGGTACCCAAAATTGTTGAGGATATTGAGTGGTCCATAGAGTTTATAGGCCCAGCGGTTATTGCCTAACGGCCACATCGGGATCGGTTCCGTCCAGCCATATGGGTTGAACTGTATGTAGACGATATCGTTCGCGGGTGTGCTGTCTGGCACAGTGATGTCGAAGAGGATTGGCGCTGATGAACCAGCCTGCCAGGACTCGACCACATCTTGAACCACTGCGTTCGATTGGGGGACAATGAACTGGCGCACGATGAATTCACCGTTTGCGCCGTGTTCCGAGTTCCAAAAACCATCGCCGAGCGTATATTTGTAATGGATATCTGCACCTGCGGGCAGGTTAAGCGAGAGGGTGTAGCGACCGTCTGCTTGGGCCTGCATGACCGGCATCTGGCTGGGGATGGTGCTCAGGCCTCCGGCCAGATCAGAATAGGAATTTCCCAATTGGAGCAGGTTGCCGGCTAACCTCAGTGGGGCGCCGGCCTGGGTGTTGATGGGCACACTGACATTGAAAACTACGTTGACCAGGGGCGCTTGCCTGACTGAAATAGTAACATCAGTGGCGGCATCCCGGCCGACCGTCGCACCTTGTTGAAAGGTCTGGTAGCCGCCGTCAAGGGCATACACAACCATATTGTGCGTACCGGGGACCAGTCCTTCCAGGTTGAAGCGGCCTTTAGAATTGGTCAGTACCTGTTCCCCGCCAACGGTCACCAGCAGGTTGGGAATGGGGCTGCCAGTCTCGATGTTTTTGATTTGTCCCCGGACGCTTCCCATGTCACCGGAAAAATTCCGGTTAGTCCAGTTGCTGATAATATCGCGGGTCTCACCTGGCCCGGTAGCATGATACAACCGGTAGCGAACCGGTTGGTTGGCGGTGGTCGCTTCATATGCACCGCCCGAATTGGATAATGAATACCTGTATTTGACAACAGTATCGAGCGGAATGGGGATAGATGCTTTGTGTGTCAGGGTATCGACAGCTTCCATCGGGTAGCGCTTAGGATTCAGCGCCAGACCTGTAACCTCATCCAGGATACTGATCATCAAACCCTGTCCGCTTTCCAGCGGTACCGGTACGGTGGCATAGAAAACTACTTCTGCCATGGGGGCCGGTGTGGAAGTCGGCGGGACGGGGAAGGGGGTGGTCGCCAGGGGCATGCCTCCAGGCTGGTCTGGCAAAAAGGAGAAATCGACCAGCGAGAATGTGCAGGAGGTGGTGTTTATGATTAGCAAGAAGGCTGTCAGAACCACAGCGCTTCTTTTACCGAGGTTCTTGATTGAAGATGTCACTGTTTTCTATTCTTTCCACGATAGGCCAGGTAGCTAAAGCCGATGCTGATTATATAGAGAATGAACATTGGAACCATTACAATCCCCATGTTAAATGGATCTACGGTTGGTGTAATCGCAGCGGCAAGGATAGCACAAAGAACAATTGCAATTCGCCATTGGTCCAGGATGGCTTTGGGATTTAATACCCCAATGGCAGTGAGAATAAAAGCGATCAAGGGGAACTCAAACGCTATTCCAATCCAGAACATCATACCTAGAGCAAGGTCGTAATAAGACTTCGCCTGGGGTTGTATATTGATGTCAACAAACCTGAGCAAGATTGGAACGGCGGCAGGCAGCATTACATAAAAAGCAAAAGCCATCCCGGAGATGAACAAGACAAATGCAAGCGGGATCGCAACCAATCCCATTAATCTGGCGCGGGATCTTAGCCCGGGAGCAATAAAAAGATATAGTTCAAATGCAATATACGGTAAGGCTGCAACAAAACCAGATAATAACGCGATCTTTAGATATAGGCTAAAGGGTTCTGTCATCTCAATGGCTGTCAGGCTTTCAAAGCCTTCGGGAAGAGGTTTAGCCAGGTAAACAAGCAGCCGGTAGGCAAAACTGAAAGAAATGACAGCGGTGGTCGAGAGGCCAAGTAAAATTCGCAGCAGGTGCATGCGAAGCACATTGATATGCGACCAAAGTTCTTCCCTGGCATCTTTGCTCTGGATGGTGCTGGTAAAAACATCGACCAGGGGTTGTTCTTCGGGCTCATCCGTAAAGAAGTTTTTTACTTGTTTGAAGCCGCGGTAAGGGAGTCTGATGATTAACCAGATAATGAAACGAAACGGGGCAGTGGTGGCTTTCCATGCGGTGGAGAAGAAATTTTTCATTGATTAGGCTGCCTATTGTTGGGATTCAGTTTTTCCTGTTCCAGGTTTCTGGTTTTCAATGTCCACGGTTTTTTGAGGAGGGGCAATAGTGAATTCTGGACCATCCTGATCGTCAATCGTCAGTCCCTGGTTGATTTCTTCGGTAATTTTTTTTAATCCTTCTACATCTACTGACTGTTCGATTTCGCTTTTGAGATTGTTGAATTCTTCAGGGTCGAAATTGGCTTCCCGCATCAGTCGGGTTGGCAGGTTGCGTATCTCCTTGGAGGTATCCTGGTAAACCCGCCAGGAATCAGACATGACCAGTTTTCGCAGCCAGGCGCCCAGTGTTCGGCCTACTTTTTGCATGTCTTTGGGTCCCAAAAAAACCAAAACCAGAATCATGATAATTATAAATTCAATAGGTCCAATTCCCAAAAAATTGTCCATAGCTACCTAATCTTCTTTTTCTTTTTGCTGCAGTGCTCGATTAATTTCGTTCTGGTAATCCGCCAGGCTGCCCAAGACGCCGTTGACGAATCTTGGGGCGCTGTCAGAGCCGAACATTTTTGCAAGTTCGACGGCTTCGTTGATCGCAACCTTGACGGGGGTTTCGCCTTGGATCGCAAATTCCCAGAATGCGATCCGCAGGATATTACGGTCGATGGCTGCAATTTGATCCAGGGGCCATTCAGGGGCATACCGGGCAATTAAATTGTCCAGTTCTGTGATCAAGGGGATAATACCAAAGATGATCTGGCGGGCAAACTCAGCCAGATCCTCGTTCAAAGGGATGTCTTCCAGCCGGGCTTTAAATATTTCACCCGGTGGGTGGTCACTTATATCTACTTCGTAAAGTGTTTGCAGTGCCACGCTGCGCGCCTTGGTGCGTGACTTCATTCCGGTCAGGCCTCGTTGCCAGCGTTGAATTCAATATCTTCGATATGAATGTTTACATGGGAGATATCAATCCCCACCATTTCGCGTATCGCCCGGGCGACGTGTTTCTGTACATTGCGGCTGACCTCACGGATATTGACATCCTGCTTCAAGGCGATGTAAAGATCAATTTCGGCGACGTTATCCTTTACGTTGATCCGAACGCCATCACCGGCGCCATGCCGAAACAGTCGGTTTACTCCACCAGGGACCGGGGCCATATCGCTGACTCCGGATATACTCAAGGCTGACTGGCGAGCAATCGTAAGCAGCACGTCGGGGGCAACGGTTGTTTTACCGGGTGGGCGGATTTCTTTGCTCATCAATTCTCCTGTTTCGAAAATGTTCGCCTTGCGAAAGTCTTCCGACTCTCGCAAGGCAAGAACTCGTAATTCCTACATTACCATGCCGCCGTCTACTTGCAGGACAACGCCGGTTACATAAGAAGCTTGATCTGAAGCCAAAAAAGCAACGGCATTGGCGATATCTTGGGGGGCGCCAAAACGGCCCAAGGGTGTCAATTTGATGCCCCATTCACGCACTTCTTCCGGCAGGTCTACGGTCAGGTCCGTTTCAATAAAACCGGGGGCAACGGCATTGACGGTCACATTGCGTGAGCCGACTTCCTTTGCCAGTGCTTTTGTAAAACCGATTAACCCTGCTTTGGAAGAGGAGTAGTTGGTTTGCCCTGCCTGGCCGCTTACGCCTGAAACAGAAGAGATATTTATGATCCGCCCGGATTTCTGTTTCATCATCTGGCGAATGATTGCCTGGGAGCAGTTGAAAGCGCCTTTCAGGTTGATGTTAAGCACCATATCCCAGTCCTGTTCGGGCATTCGCATGATCAGTCCATCGCGGGTAATCCCGGCATTGTTGACGAGGATATCAACTTGCCCGAATTCTTCCAGGACTTTCTTCACCATTTCTTTAGCGCTTTCGCTGTTGGATACATCCACAGACAGGGCAATGGCTTTTTGGCCGGCGCCGGAGGTGATTTCTTTGGCGGTTTCTTCTGCCAGTTCGGCTTTAAGGTCGGCCACCACAACAACTGCGCCAAGTTTGGCCAAAGTCATGGCGATCGCTTTGCCAATTCCCCGGGCGCCGCCGGTGATCACTGCTACCTTGTCTTTTAATGAGATAAACTCTGTCATCGTTCTGCTCCTAGGTTTTAAGATTATACACCAATGACGGCAAGTACATGCCTTCTACAGTGTTAACCCATTATTGCTTGCGTGGTTTCAACCCCAGGGCTAACGCAAGCGATCCAGCCAGTACCAACACTCCCTCGACGATGAAAACATCCTGCCAGAATCGCAGCGGGAACAGGCGGATGAGCGTGTCTGTGTACAGGAAGAGCCAAGAATCTCCTTCAAAGAAAAGCGAATGGAAGAGCACAAAGAACTGCCAGAAGCTGACCAGGGAGAACAGTACAATTGTCCCCATCAGTGCCAGGGTTACCCAGCCGCCTCGTCTTAATCCGTTTTTGAATGCCTGTTTCCAGTTTCCAAACCATGCCCAGACACCCAGACTTGCCAGCGCCGCCATATCGATGTATCCAAATTTCAGAGCGGCCTGGGTGACGACTTTTACATCCTGCATGTGGTTTAACTCACGCTCATTATAAAGAGGCGCGCCGTCCGGAAACTTCAGGTCGCCCAGGTAGTCAATTCCGGCGGAGTTGACCAGGTAATTGATGGCATATTTTGACCACTCCAGGCGGTCTACCTGTGTAAAACCGTATTCATCTGGCGGGAAGCCCGGCATACGGTACTCGAGTTCAGTGAAAACGGGCGTTAGCAGCAGGCGGATGGTCAGGATGATCAAAGCTCCCGGAGTCAGCAGGCTTACGATCCAGGAGAGGATATTTTCCATAAATCGGTTCATTGCAAGATCTCTGTTTCTCCGTGCAGGACGAAATTGATGATCATGTTGTTGGTGATCCATTCGATCGGGGCTTTATCGTCTGTGAAGACCTGGGCGGTTTCATAACCGGGCTGCAGGTTTGTGACCGCAGTCTGGATGGCTACCAACAGGAGCGGTTCCGTCCCGTCCTGCTGCTGCAGCCGGGTAAGGTTTTCGACCAGGTTGTCGGGGTGGGTTGGCTGCTTTGTGGCATAGACAATCGAATTGAAGGTATAGGGTATATCGATGACATAGACCGAAGGGTAAATACTGGCGATGGTTGTTGCCAGCCCGTTGATCAGGCGGCGGTCACCAGGGGAGCGCCCGACATTGATGGTCAGAACGCCGTCGTCTTCCAGGTGGTCGTAGGTGACCTGGAAGAATTCCCGGGTGGTCATATGCGGCGGGATATAGGGCGGCCGGTAGGCATCCACGCCGATAATGGTATATTGGTAAGGGCTTTGCATCAATCCCCAGCGCCCGTCCTGTATATGAACGTTCAGGTTCGGCATATCCATGCCGAAGTAGTCCCGGCCGACCTCCACGATCTTGGGATCGATCTCCCAGCCATCGATCGGGACGGCGCCGAAAGCCGCAGTCGCCTGGCGCGCCGTTGTGCCCGCTGCCAGGCCGACGATACCGACGCGTTTCACCTGTTCGGGTGTGAACCCTTCATTAAAGAAAGGACCCACCAGGAACTGTTCCCAGGGGCCGTTGTAAGACAGGATTTCCGGATGGTAGACAGAATGAACTCCCTGCCCGTCATTCAGACGTAAGAGCGTGTACCCGTTTTGTTCCAGCACCTGGATATAATTGTAGGCCGATTCGGTCTCGTAGACCTGGCCCTTCGACTGCTTCATGGATTGTCCGGAGGTGATCACGGCCGCCAGTATCAGGATGATGGGCATGACCAGGTAAATGAGGGCATCCCTGCGCTGGCCGCACAGCCACAATCCGATCAGGGCGACTGCCAGCAGGGTCAGGCTGAAAGCCAGGAATGTACGCAGGGTCCCGATGGTAGGGATCAGTACCAGCGTAGGCAGGAATGAACCCAAGACCGAGCCCAGGGTCGAAATGGCGTACAGCGTCCCGGCCACGTTCCCGGTCGTTTCTGTGTCCTGCACACTGATGCGGATCGCAAAAGGCGAAATGGCGCCCAGCAGGGTGACCGGAATGCTGAACAGGACCAGCACACCGGCGAAAGATCCCAGCATAATCCCAAATTGCAGCCCGTCGAAGGCGATTGCGGCTGCCCGCAGGACAGGCTGGGCGACGAACGGGACCACGCCAACCGTGAACGCTCCCCAGGCCAGGACTTTGTACAGGGTCTTGGGGTGCGGCGAGCGGTCTGCCCAGCGTCCGCCCAGGAAATAACCTGCGGTCAGGTAAATCATGATCAGGCCGATGATACTGGCCCACACCAGGTTGCTGGTGCCGAAGACATTTCCTAACAGGCGTGCAGCGCCAAACTCGGCAGCCAGGGTGGTCATACCGGAGATGAAGACAGTGAAGTAGATGTATTTTCGCATACGCCTTCCAAGGAATAACGGGATACGCGATTATACCCTGCAATGAAATCGACTATACTAGGAAGATGGATTGTAATAAGATCAACCCACCGCACTTCCCCGGGCAGTTCGATGGGAAATTCGCCGAAAGTCTGGCAGACTACAACGAATACATGGCTGTTGACCTGTCTGGGTCGGATTTTTCCAACCAGCAGGCCCGTGGCGTCTTGTTTGAGGGTTCCCGTTTGCGGAGAGTAAATTTCCTGGGGACCCGGCTGGAAAAGGCCAGGCTGGTCGATGTTGCCCTGGATGCCTGTGAATTCTCGGGGGCCGGCTGGGAGGAACCGCACTTCAGGCGGGTTGAATTAATTGGCAGCCGGATGATCGGCTGGCAACTGTTCGAAGCCCGGTTTGAGGAGGTGCTCTTCCGGGAATGCAAATTCGAGCGGGCTGTCTTTGTCAACTCGACTTTCAAAGCCGCGCGCTTTGAGCGTTGTGACCTGTGCGGAGTCTCCTTCGATAAAGCCGACCTGTCTGGGGTGATGTTCGCTGATTGCGACCTGACACAGGCGGTTTTCCGGTCTGCGACACTGCAGGATGCAGATTTCCGTACTGCGGTTCTGAACGGCATGCAAATCGAAGCGCGTGATATGATTGGCGCAGTCATCCATCCATCCCAGGCGGTACAGGTCGTCAGTTTGCTGGGGGTCCAGGTTCAGGAAAGTGATGAGACTTTGTTTGCCGCCTGAGATGATGAGGTACATTTATTGTGTCTGGTGATTTTTTCAAGGAGGAACCCATATGCAGGAAAGATTGGTCATGACGCTGACCGGCGCCGACCGGGTGGGAATCGTCGAAGAAGTTACTGATATTATTTTGAAGTGTGACGGGAATATTGATGCCAGCCGGATGGCCCGGTTGGGCGGCGAGTTCGCGATGCTGGTGTTGATCACCGTACCCGGTGGTAAGCTGCGCCAGTTAGAGGACGGGTTGTGCGGTTTACAGGATGACGGCTACAACATTATTACCCGCCCGACGGGGCAGGGAGTCTCTGCCAAATACGCCGGTTGGACTCCGTACCGGGTAGTGGTCAACGGCGCCGATCATGAGGGCATTATCCATAACATTGCCCGGCACCTTGCCAGGCAGGGGGTTAATATCGAATCGATGGACACCGGAATGGCGCCTGCCCCGGTCAGCGGTACACCGCTGTTTACCATGGATGCGGTTGTGGTCGCGCCGCCAGACCTGAACTATTATGATCTGCGTGAAAATCTTGAAGAGGTAGCGGACGATCTGAATGTTGAGGTGAGTGTTTCACCCTTTACGGGGTAAATGATTGCTATCCGCTGTTCCTAAGACGGGAACGGGGATTTTGCACACAGCCGGGTTTGCCGCAGATGGTTTGGGGAGCAGCCTGTGAACAAGCCGCCTCTATAAATATTCTGAATTTTCTGTGAATTTTTCTGTTGACAGCCTGATCTCCAGACGTTATAATATCTTTCGCTCCAGCCCCGGCTGTACGATTGCTGGGGCGGAAGTATGTATATTCCAGCTTCCCCGTACGCCGGTGAAGGAAAAGTTGCTCCCACGGGTTGTACGGCGAAGTGAAGACTTGGAGAGTCAAAAAATGATGTACGCAATTGTAGAAAGCGGCGGCAAGCAGTATAAAGCCGTTGCAGGCGAGGCCCTGGAGGTCGATCGCCTTCCACTCGAGGTTGGCGCAAAATTTGACTTTGAGAGTGTTCTGCTGGTGGTAGATGGCGACGAAGTAATGGTTGGCGCCCCGACAGTTGCCGGCGTCCCGGTAAAAGCCACCGTGCTTGAGCACTTCAAAGGCCAGAAATTGATTGTCTTCAAATACACTCCCAAAAAGCGCATCCGCGTCAAGCGAGGCCATCGCCAGCAGTATACCCGGCTGATGATCGACCAGGTCGGCAAGACGACCGCCGCCGAGAAGGCTGCCAAAGCTGCCCCGGTCGAAGAGGAAGCCACTGTGAAGAAAGAAGCTGCGGCAAAGAAACCCGCCAAGGCGGCCGCGGCTTCCAAGACAGCCAAGAAAGCGGCTGCCAAGAAGACGCCCGCCAAGAAAACAGCTTCTAAGAAAGCTCCGGCGAAGAAGATGCCAGCCAAGAAGACTGCGTCTGCAAAGAAGACCTCTTCCACTGCTAAGAAGAGCAGTGCCAAGAAGTCATAGGTTTGAGAGGTAACAATGGCTCATAAAAAAGGCGGCGGTTCAAGCCGCAACGGTCGAGATAGTAATGCCCAGCGCCTGGGCGTCAAGAAGTATGCCGGTGAAGCAGTGCTTTCCGGAAATATTCTGGTTCGCCAGCGTGGTACCCACATTGTCCCCGGGCTCAACGTTGGCAAAGGTTCGGACGATACCTTGTTCGCTACGGCCAATGGGGTTGTCAGATTTGACATTACCCGTGGTCGTAAGCGTGTGAATGTCGTTCCGGCTGTGTAGGGCGAAAGGAGACGATTCCATGAAACCCGATATTCACCCAACCTATTATCCAAATGCCAAGGTCAGTTGTGCTTCCTGCGGCGCGGCCTGGGAAACCGGTTCAACCATCCAGGAAATCCGCGTGGAAATCTGCTCCAATTGCCATCCTTTTTTCAGCGGTGAACTGCAGCGCATAATCGACATTGAAGGTCAGGTAGACCGATTCTACAAGAAACTGCAAGCCCGTCAGGAATATGTCGAGAAGAAGCAGGAGCGCAAGGCGGCCAGGGTCTCCCCGGAACGCCCAATTACTGAGCTTGAAATCGGTAAGCGCCCGACTGAAATGCTGGCCAAGGCCGGCATTACACAGGTCGGTCAGTTCCTGGATAAACTGGACGAAGGCGAAAAGACACTCCTGGCGATCGATGGTTTTGGGCAGAAATCCCTGTCTGATACCAAGAAGAAACTGCGCGCCCTGGGGTACGAACTCCCTGAACCTGAAGCCTAGTTTCTTAAAATAAGTTGTGTCACTCGTAATCTCAGGTAAACTTACAGGCAGATGCACCTGCATCTGCCTGTTTCTTTTCCCAACAAAATCCATTTTTCTGAGGGTGTTATGAAGCATTACACAGGATCGATTGAAGTGATCACGGGGTCGATGTTCAGCGGCAAGACAGATGAACTGATCCGCCGCCTGAGGCGGGCGACAATTGCCAGGCAGAAAGTCCAGGTTTTCAAACCCGCCATCGATGTCCGTTATGCGGAAGGCAAGGTAACCTCGCATGCCGGTAATGACTTCCTGGCGACCCCGATCGAGAAAGCAGTTGAGATCGTCGAAAAGGTCGATCGGGATACCACCGTTGTGGCGATTGATGAAGTCCAATTCTTCGAAGCGGAGATCATTGATGTGGCCCGCAGGTTGGCAGAGAAGGGCATCAGGGTTTTGGTGGCCGGGCTGGATATGGATTTCAGGGGGGAACCCTTTGGGCCGATGCCGGTCCTGATGGCCCAGGCCGAGCGGGTTGATAAGCTGCAGGCAATCTGTATGGTTTGCGGTGACGAAGCCTCCCGGACACAGCGCCTGGTGAACGGCGAGCCGGCGCATTACAACGACCCGGTGGTGATCGTCGGCGCTTCAGAGATGTATGAAGCCCGCTGCCGGCTGCACCATGAACTGCCGAGAGATTAAGTTGGTGTGCCGGGCTGGACCATTGCTTGAATTATTATTTTTAGGATGAGAAATGCAAGATTACCGAGAGTTCCTGGCCGAAGTGTTGATCTCAGAGGAAGACCTGAAGAGGCGGGTGGTCGAACTGGCCACTGAAGTAGACGCCGATTATCTAAACGAAGATGATCCACTACTGTTGATCTGTATTCTGAGAGGCGGGATGATCTTCCTGACCGACCTGATGCGTTATATGAAGGTGCCGCATCAAATCGACTTTATGGCGGTTTCCTCTTATAGGGTTGGCGCGCGCGCATCAAGCGGCAGCGTCCGGCTGACGCTCGACCTGCAAACCGATATCCGGGGAATGAATGTCCTGCTGGTCGAAGATATCATCGACAGCGGCAATACCATCGCGTATGTGCTTGAATATCTGGAGACCCGCCAGCCAAAGAGCCTGAGGGTTTGTTCCCTGTTGGATAAGGCTGAGCGCCGGGAGGTGGTCGTCCCGATCCATTACCGTGGTTTCGAAATCCCTAATAAATATGTCTTCGGCTACGGGTTGGATATCGATGAGTATTATCGCAACCTGCCCTTTATCGGGGTGGCCGATACAGGTAAGCTCTCCGTACCAGGCTAGGAGATGGCATGTCTTTAGAACGTCCGGCGCTTGAAAGTGATGCAGATAGAGAACGGTCTCCTTATGCCGGGCGCTGGGTCGCCCAGGTGCGCGGCCAGGTGGTCGCCCAGGGTGGAACCCCGGGGCAGGCTCTGTGGGCTGCCAAAGCCAGTCGTGGAAAAGAAAATCTTGAGGTCGTCTTTATGTCTCCTGTGCAACCGTACCAATTCCCATCTCTGCTTGATCGTGTACTTGAAGTCATCCCGGATGACCAGCTGTTGTACCTGGTTGGCGGTGCAGTGCGCGATATTCTGTTGAACCGGGAAACGCATGACCTGGATTTTGTGGTTCCCCGGGGCGGGATCCGGCTTGGACGGCTGGTCGCGAATGCCTTGGGGGCGGAATTTTTTGCCCTGGATGATGAGCGGGATACCGGGCGGGTGATCCTGGTCGATTTGGACAGCCGGCGGCATGTGCTTGATTTCGCAGTGTATCGCGGCCCAGACCTGGAAGCCGACCTGAAAGCCAGGGACTTTACCGTCAACGCATTGGCTATCGATGTCCGCACGCAGGAAACATACGATCCAACCGGTGGGGCAGCCGACCTGCATAGCAAACATCTCCGGGCCTGCAGTGACAGGTCCTTCAAAGAAGACCCGCTGCGCATCCTGCGGGGGGTACGGCTGGCAGCAACCTATAAGTTCCAGATCCAACCCGAGACCCGCAAGCTGATGCGGGCGGCGGTTGGTTCTCTTGAAACGGTTTCTCCGGAACGTAAGCGGGACGAGTTGTTCCGCATCCTGGAAGGGGCCAGCCCGGATACCGCCATTCGGGCGCTGGAGATGCTGGGGGTGCTGCCGGTGGTGTTCCCGGAACTTCCGGCCCTGAAAGGTGTGGAACAGCCCAAACCCCATACATTTGACGTCTGGAATCACACTCTGGGGGTGCTGCGCCATCTGGAGGATATCCTGGAGGTGCTGGCCCCCGGTTACCAGCGTTCTGACGAGAGCGGGGACCTGTTCATCGGATTGTTGAGCGGAAAACTCGGACGTTACCGCGAGCAGTTCGAAACACACTTTGCTGATACATTGAATACCGACCGCTCGGTGCGGGCGGTGCTGTTCCTGTCGGCGCTGTATCATGACGTGGCCAAGCCGATGACGCGCTCGATCGATCCGAACGGACGCCTGCGCTTCATCGGGCATGACCGGCTGGGAACCAGGATGATCGCCCACCGGGCACGCGACCTGCGGATGAGCAAGGATGAGATCGAGCGCCTGCAGAATATTGTCCGCAACCATATGCGCATTCATAATCTCACCGGGCGGCTGATGGAGTCCGGGAAACTTCCCTCCCGGCGCTCGATCTACCGCTTTTTCCGTGATACGGGGGATGCCGGGGTGGATGTGATCCTGCTGGCATTGGCCGACCTGCGGGCAACATATTCATTGGACCTGTCCCGGGAGCAGTGGTCGGCCTGCCTGGATATCTGTCGTTTGCTGCTGGAGAACCTGTGGGAACGGCCGGCGGAGATCGTGGCGCCTCCGCCGCTGCTCAACGGGCATGAGCTGATGGCCGAACTCAAGCTGGAACCCGGTCCGTTGGTCGGCCAGGTGCTGGAGGCCATGCGCGAAGCCCAGGCCACACAGGCGGTCAGCACACGGGCAGAAGCGCTGGAATACGCGCACAGCTGGCTGGTAGAGAACCAGCATGCAGTTGATTCCTGATCCCTATGACCTTGGTAAACTTGAAAACGATCCTGGAGAAAGCCCGCCGCGGCGGTTATGCGGTCGGGGCGTTCAATGTCATCGACCTGACCTTTCTGGAAGCAATCCTCGACGCAGCCCAAAAGCAGAATTCCCCCGTCATCCTGAACATTGCAGAAGTACACTTTCCTTTCCTGACCCTCGAGAATATCGTCCCGGCGGCGGTTATGCTTGCAGGCAGGCTGCCGGTCGAGACGGTGCTCAACCTGGATCACGGGCTGACAATAGAAGCCATCCACCGGGCGGTCGACCTGGGGTTCACCTCGGTCATGTTCGACGGCTCTCACCTGGACTTTGCGGAAAATGTGCACCAGACCCGGGAAGTGGTCCGATACTGCCGACCGCGGGGGGTCTCGGTCGAGGCGGAGCTGGGTGCGGTGGGCGGGGAAGAAGGCGGCGGGCTGGTCGGCAGCGCTGATCCGGAGCGCTATACCGACGCAGGCCAGGCGCGCGAGTTCGTGCGCAAGACGGGGATCGATGCGCTGGCGGTTGCAATTGGGAATTCTCACGGGAAATACAAGGGCGCACCTCACCTGGATTTCGAACGCCTGGCGGACATTCGGGAAGCAGCCGGTCTCCCGCTGGTGCTGCACGGCGGTTCGGGGCTGTCCGCTGAAGACTTCCGCAGGGCGGTCTTGCTGGGTATTGTCAAGATTAACTTCTTCACCGGCATGTCGCAGGCTGCTATCCGGACCGCCCAGGACTGTCTCCAACAGGGAGACGAGCGTTACAACGATTACCCGGCCATGGTCCGGTCGGTCAGGAATGCGGTTGGTGCGGTGGTCGAAGAGCAGATGATACTCTTTGGCAGCGCCGGGCAGGGGTGAGATCGAAGCGACCCGGAAAGCGCTGGCTGGTAGCCGTCTGGAAGCCAATACGGTTACGAACCAGGTGGTGAGCGTGGCTGCCAATGGTGGTCCTGGCGATCCAGGGACGCGCGCCTACGGTGGGGATGACCGGGTTGCTGTCTACTATCAGGAGGAATTCTCTGGGAACTTCCCCCCAGACTACCTGGCAAAGGGCGGTGTAGCCGATATCATCTCTTTGGATGACTTCGAGGGCGGGGTGAGATAAGTACAGAAAAGTGGAGCACTGTGGGAACTCCGACGGTATCGCAATTGGCAAATTATTCGGGTCAATACGGAATAAAGACGATTATTGAAACTGTTCCTACGCCAGTGTACCTTGAAGATATCAGCACTGAATTTGAAGATGAGATCTCCTGCCGGGCGCGATTCTATCTCAATTCCACTCAAATGCAGATGGCAGCCTCCGGCGCACTGCGCATCTTCAGCGCTTACAGCGGCCAAGATGAAGTGCTGAAAGTATACCTGTGCAAAGAAAATGAAGTCTACCAGGTTAAGGCTGCTATGTTGAAGGTTAACGTTGGCGGGAACTGGGAAGAAACAGACTGGTATACTCTGGAGCATGGTGAAGACGTTCCGGATGACTGGTCTGCAGTAGAGTTACATTGGGTATCCAGTTATTGGGAAGGTGCAATGGACTTGTGGCTGGATGGCCTGGAGAAAGAGGAAATCACTGGGAAAGACACCCACAACTTTGCATCGACGCCGTGCGCCTGGGGGCCATTGACCCAGGCAGCAATGTAACTGGCGAACTGTATTTTGACGATTACGAATCACTCAGTTTCAGCAGCATTGGTCTGGTGGATGCGCCTGATATCGATCTACCTGAACTGCTGATCCAACCTGGCTGGCAAAAGCGGGCCTACGCCTGCGAAGGCGAGCAGGCGCATGCGGTGACTTCTGTAGACAGCAATACCTACACCTACGATGATAACGGCAACATGACCTGCCGGGTGGA
>JAFGMV010000047.1 GCA_016927315.1 Anaerolineales bacterium
CGCAGGACAGCCAGGTTTTCGGGAGCCTGATCCTTGCGAACGCGGCTGTGATCTTCATTGAGAGCCACATCCAAAACCCAATGCAGTTCATTTTCGATGGGCCAATGTTTGCGAACATTAGAAAAATGCGCGTATCCGTTCGGTTGGTATAACGGCAAACCTAAGTAGCGGGCAGCAAAGAAGATGCGGTTATATCCAGAAGGTTGACGTGACAAGATGAAACCAAGTAATCGAGCACATCCCGCTTCTGTTGGCGCAAGGTAGTAACTGTTGTCATAATGCGCTCGACGAACTGGCTTCCCTTTTCACGTTAAGTTCCAAAGCTGCGTTTCCGCCAAATCACAGCACGTCGTAACGCGCGTTCAGCCACGTTGTTGGTAGGTTCAATCCCTTCGTGGTCGACAAACATCCAGAGTACCTGCTCCAGTTGGAGAATGTTCTGGCAGGTTTTTCGGGTTTGGGTCTGATTTACAAATGCACCAATACACAGCAAACTTTTGATTTAGCGTCGAATGGGCTGCATGGCGCATTGGAAATCAAGGCGGGAAATCGTTCCATCCCGGACGCGATGCCAAAGGGCAAAGAATAACTTAACCTGCTCCAGAAGCAGTCGCCTTACTATTTTGGATTTTCCGCCATGTTCTACCCAAGCTTGAAAGTCGCGTTTGAAGTGCGCCCAACAGGCTTGCCGCTTTTCAGGATTGATCCAGTTACAAGCGCTGTAGTGGTCTGATCCCAAGATCCCGACAAAGTCTTCTCCGAGCAACTCTTTCGCCCCGCTGGCGCCTCGGGTTTTGAAAATCCGGAAGACGGTCAAGCCAGGCGTAACGCAGACCCACAACCAGCGCAGTTGCGTCAATTCGTGCCAACTGGTTTCATCCATGTTTTTTGCGGTTTGTTGTTGAGTATATTCAAGCGCGGTATCCACCGGTTGCTTCAAGGACTGGCTGAAGTGTTCTTCCTGAACCAGAATGCTTCCCAGTCCAATTTCAAGATGGACAACCGCTTCAAACATCTCGACCATGTTCCACTATTGGATGGTAAAGATACTGCCCTGAACCGATTAGACGAACAATTCCGACTTCGAAAGGGCAGCCACATTCAGTATAAAATTGCACTATACGACGGTTGTGAAGCTCTGCAAACTCGCATTGCCAAGCACTTTCCAGACTTCATCCTGATCTTGGATTTCATCCATGCCAACGAGTATCTGTGGAAGGTCACTAATACTTTATTCTGCAAGACCAATGATTTACGCTTTGAACGGATGAAGAAACATACCCTGCTGCTGCTTTCAGGACAAACCAGTCAACTCATTACTGAATTCCGTTCACTGGCAACACAACCGAAGATCAGCAAGCACAAACGTATACAACTCATCAAGACCGCCAACTACTTTGAATGCAACCTGACTTTCATAGATTATCCCATTTACTTGTCCAATGGCTGGCCGATTGCTTCTGGCGTGATCAATGGCGCTTGCCGCCTTTTTTGTGAAAGATCGTTGCGAATTATTAGGAATGCGCTGGTTACAAACTGCCGCAAAGAACCTCTTGCGCCTGCGCGCCGTCGCTGAAAACAACAATTAGGACGACTACCATGCTTATCGCAAAAAACAGCGTCACTAAGATTATATGGGGCGCTTCCAGTCAATCTTGAACCTGTCGATACACAATCCCTGGCATCTCGATCTGTTGCCCATGCGCCTGTTGTTGATCTGCTGGCCCCAAATAAATCCAGCCCTTACCCGCAAATGCCCTTGGCCGCTTGATTCTTGGCTTACTCAGTTTTCAACTCAAATGAAACACACCCAATTCATACTAGCTATCCACATTCTAGCCAAATTCAATTGACTGCCAGCTAAATTTCATTGTACACTCAAAGCATGGTAAAAAGACTTACTCACTGGTGGGACTGGCCTTCGATTGGTATCCTGTTCCTGGCTGTTTTTACCAGCGCCAGCCGACTGGTTGTCACAAAGTGGTCATCTCAACTGGGAATTGTCGAGTCAACCTGTCTACTTGGGCTAGTGCTTGGTTTTTTACTGGGAAAAAGCTTTTACCACCGCCACATCGTCTTCGGATTTGCCCTGGCTTACACCCTGATCGGGCTGCCCCTGCGTCTTTCTTCAGCAATCACCGGAGACATCTCGTTGCTAAAACGTTTCATAATTATGATAGAAAGGTTAAGCCTTTCGGTCAATGAACTGCTGACAGGGCAGCCAATTGTTGATTCGCTGTTCTTCATTACGATCCTCTCACTTGTGTACTGGGTAATGGCCCTGCTTTCCGGATATTCACTGACACGCAGCGCAAACTATCTGCTGTCCGTACTGCCGGCAGGAATTGCAATCATCATCCTGCAAGTTTACGATCCAATCCCGATCCGAACCTGGTTCATGGCCATATATATCTTCCTCTCAATAGCACTGCTGGGCCGGATCATGTATTTAAGCAAACACATCACCTGGAAAGAGAAACGGGTTTTCGTAAGCCTCGAAGCCAGGTATGACCTGACAAACGGTATCCTGATCTCAGCAGCAATATTGATACTCGTGTCCTGGAGCCTGCCATCCCCACTGACAAGGACAGAAGATGATACGTCCCTGTGGCAGCTTATTACCCAACCCTGGCATAATATTCGTCAACGTATAAACAATATTTTTGCCTCGATTGAAAGTCCGTCAGAATTCGATTTTTATGGAAACCGCCTGAACCTGGGGACGGGTAATTCCCTTAGTGAAGACGTTGTATTTGAAGTACATCTTCAATCGATAGAAGTGAAGCCTGTACGTTTTTACTGGCGAGGACGTGTCTATGATACCTATGAAGGCCAGTGGACCTCGTCGGCGATTGGTACCCAAAACTTCTTCCCAGATACAAATGAAAATATACCCGTTCCTGACATAACCGGACGACACATTGCAGATATTACTTTTAAAACCGGGAATAACTTGTTTACGATTTACACAGCCCCCCAGCCGCTTTGGATAAACCGAAAATCCAGGATTCACTATAACCTGACTCCAGACGGATCTACCGATATCGTTGTCATCCAGGCCATAGAAATGATCTTTGAAAACTCAACATATCTCACGCGTTCAGCGATCAATAACCCGACGATATCAGAGCTGCGCGCAGCCGGGGATAGTTACCCTGAATGGGTAACCGAACGCTATTTGCAACTTCCTGTTAATTTCTCTTCCGATATAAAAGAACTATCGGAGGAAGTCACCCGGGGAGCAAAAACCCCCTACGACAAAGCTGCACGTATCACAACCTACCTGCGGGAAAATATCACGTATAAATCTACTATTCCCAACCCACCATTTGGTCGTGATCCCCTGGAATGGGTTCTGTTCGAATCAAAAGAAGGTTTCTGCAATTATTATGCAACGGCGGAAGTGCTCATGCTGCGCTCCCAGGGTATTCCAGCCCGGCTGGCTGTCGGTTTTTCCCAGGGAGAGGTTGACAAGACAGGCGCTTCATATTCAATAAAACAACGCGATGCCCATGCCTGGCCTGAGGTTTATTTTCCAAAGATTGGATGGGTAGAATTTGAACCTACCGCAAACCAAAATATCCTTGAGCGTCCGATCGGGATCCAGTTGGAACCAGGACCCCGAAATGAAGATACATCTTCCAATAACCCTGCAAAAATATCGGAAAATGTTGGTGGAAACCTTCCCGAAGACATAGAATTGGTCGAAGCGCAAAATGCCCCCACCACAACCAAGTTATGGGGTATTATTCTATTGGGAGCAACAAGCATCATCATTCTCTCCTGGCCGCTGAATTTTCGCTATGGTGTGATCGATATTGTTTCAGCAGCCCTTGATCGTTTTTTGATCCGTCTCGGCTTTCGTTCCCCGGATTGGCTGCAAGCATTGTCCAAAAGGGCCAATCTCAGCCCAATCGAACGAACCTTTGGCATCGTCACAACCAGCCTGAAATGGTTAGGGAATCCCCCTGCGCCCCATGAAACTGCTTCCCAACGGGCAATCACACTATGCCGACTGATACCACGGGCCAGAGAGTCTGTACAAATCCTGACAGATGAATTGCAAATCTCTGTTTACAGTCTCACACCTGCCAACATGAAACATGCCCGACAGGCCTACCGCATAATTTTCTTTTACAGTATTGGTGCTTCTGTTATGGTTCAACTTGAACGAATAAAAAAGAAATTTATACTAAGAACGCGGCTATAATCTTCATATACATGGAAAACACAACCCGCCCTTCTAAATTCCACGAACAAATTTATGCCCTGGAACAGCAGCTAGAGAAAATATATTCATCGCTTAAGTCCAGCAGCGGTGGGATTCCTCCATCCTCTCTGGAGGACATTGTCAATCTACAAATCATCCTGAAGCACCTTGCCCAACAGGCAGCTGCTATTGAGAATGATCTAGTGCATATGCGCGCCCTGGCCGGGATCGGCCAGGTGGTTAACTCTACGCTGGAACTGGACACCGTTCTCCAGGTCGTAATGGATACGATCATCCGGATTACTCAGGCAGAGCGCGGTTTCCTGATGTTGAGTGACGAAGACGGGGAAATGACAATACGTGTAGCCCGTAACTGGGAACAGGAATCAATCAACTCTAATGAGTTTGCCATCAGCCGTACAATCGTTCAGCGAGTGATCAGCAGCGGCCAGCCAGTCCTGACCACGAATGCCCGTGAGGATCCTCGCTTCGGTGGACAGGAAAGCATTGTTGCCTATAACCTGAGATCCATTCTATGTGTACCGCTGAAAGTAAAAAATGATCTGATCGGTGTCATTTACGCCGATAACCGCATCCGAAGCGGAATTTTTTCCGATGCCGATCGTGACTTGCTGGCTGGTTTTGCCAACCAGGCTGCAGTTGCGATTGAAAATGCACGCTTGTTCGAATCCTTACGACAGACCCTGTCAGAGGCAACCCGCCTCAAGAACCTGATGGATAACATCTTTGCTTCAATTGCCAGCGGTGTAATCACTGCCGACATCCGGGATAAGATCATGTTGTGTAACCGGGCTGCAGAGTCGATACTGGGGCGGGCAACGAATGAGTTGATCGGGTCGCAACTGGAGGAAGTGTTACCACTCGCCGCCAATGTACTCATTCCTCAATTGGATATCGTACGAAAGACGGATAAGCCAATTATCGGCCTGGAAGTCACCAACAATATGCCTGATGGCAGCAACATCAACTGGCGTTTTAATCTGTCTCCGCTCAAAGATGGAAATGAAATTACCCGTGGCGTTGCCATCGTGCTGGACGATCTGACAGATCAAAAACGCCTGGAGGCTCAACGCCGCCTTTTTGAGCGTATGGTCTCCCCGGCTGTAATCGAACAACTTGACCCCAACAGTATGCCGTTAGGCGGTAAACGAGTGGATATCACCATACTATTCGCAGATATCCGGGGCTTTACCAGCTACAGCGAAATGCAGTCTCCGGAAGACCTCGTCTTCATACTGAACCGGTACCTGGCTGCTGCAGCAGAAGCTGTCCTGGCAGAGGAAGGCACGATCGATAAATTCCTGGGAGATGCCGTCATGGCCTGGTTCAATGCCCCCATTCCACAGAAAGACCATACCCTGCGGGCTGTTAAAACTGCTCTGGCAATTCGTAATGCAGTTGAAAAACTCCACAAAGAACTTCCTCCTGATGCGCATCTTTCTTTTGGAGCTGGTATCCATTACGGAGAAGCGGTCCTGGGTTTGATTGGAACCGAAAGGCGGCTGGAATATACGGCCATTGGTGACAGTGTAAACTCGACCAAACGAATCCAGGAAAACGCCTCCAAAAACCAGATTCTGATCAGTGGCGATGCTTATAAACGGGTAGAGAAAAAGGTCATCGCCCAACCTTATGCCCCGTTGAAAGTAAAGGGCAAAAGCAGCCTGATTGAAGTTTATGAAGTATTTGATGTTAAGTAACCCTGAATAAAAGAAAGGGAGCCGCACAGAGAGTACAGTGCAGCTCCCTTTCTTAGCAGGTTCTACATGGTTCAATCCCGCGGACTAATCCTGCTAACCAGAGCCCTTTTCCCGGGGGAGATTGAAAGCCAGAACAACACCGTCATCAAGATTGCGGAAGTCAGACACCAGGCACAGGTAGCGCCAATAACGAATGGTTCCAGGAAGGTCAAATAAATGGAAAACAGGAGGCCAAAGGTCGCCATTCCCAAAATTGCCAAGACAGCCAGATCCGCCAAAAAACCGCGCCCAAATCGTCCAATAACCCAGGCAAGGATGATTGCAATATAACCGATCAACCCCAAAACGCCAATCGACAGGAAGCCAAACAAACGGGCGTAGTCGCTTTGTTGGACAGTATTGCAATCCCCAACGGGTCCACAGACAGCTAACGTTTGAGTGACCTCGACATAGGCAAGATACCCGGCAACACCCAGCCCGATGATACAAATGACCGGAATGACCCACGCCCGTCCCTGGTTCAAACCGCTTCCAGAAGTCCTCACAAAATATACTATCCCACCCAAAAGAGACAGAACCATCGCACCCAGAACAGTTGCAGCCAGGCTGTTTGCAACGCGATCCTGAGCAAAACGTTCTGCCATCGTTATTGTTGCCGCCTCTTGCAGGTTTTCAGTGCTGGTTTCCGTTTCGCCTGATTGCATTTCACTTGTTTGCGAAGCATCCGTTCCAGATGCCTGCTCCAGGGCTTCTTTCCATCCCGGCACTTCCGGCCAGTCTACACCTCCCTGCGCCAGGTAAGTCTCGACCAAGCCTGGAAAGCGTTCCGGGATTTCTCCTGACCCAACCAGGACAATATCATCAATCACGAGCGTCGGAACACCAAGTCGGGTTGGTGGGATTTCAAACCACTGAATGGCAGATTCATACATAGCCTGCCCTTCCGGTTGGGAAACATCAATTCCCACAACCATCAATTGGGAACCATATTGGTTCGCCAGAGGAGGTAAATACTCAAATATAACCTTGTGGCAATGCGGGCAGTTAGGCGAGAAAAACAGTACAGCCTTTACAACCGGCTCATCATCCTGGGCAGCTGCACTGCCCGGTATAATCATTCCTAAAAGCTGACTCGCCAAAAAAACGGATAAAACAATTCGAAAACCTTTTTTTCTCATTAAGAATTTCATATTGGTCAACCTTGTTGATGAGTAATTTTCTATTGGGATCAATTAGTTAGGGTAGATGTACTTAAATCATGAGCAAAAGTTTTATCAAATCTTTTTCCAATTGTACAGTAGATCGCGATGATCATGGATTGGTGCATTCATTTATTGCGCTAACAATAATCCTGTTATCCAATTTACTTTCTATACTGCTTCATGAATTCCTGGAGGATTTGATTCAATTCAGTCGATTGAAGATAACCAACAATCTCAAAATCCTGTTCGATGACCCCATCCACTTCGGCAACAGCTTTCTGGATTTCCTGTGCAAGAGGGACAGCTATTGGGCAAAGTGGTGAAGAAGGACGAAATTTATAAGAAACCTGCCCTTCCTTGCTGACCGTCAGGTCTTCAATCAGGCGCATGCGTATGATATCGACATTGGTTTCCGGGTCAATAACTTGTGAAAGACGATCCAAAACAGCCTGGCGTAATTCTTCAGGGTTGCTCATATCATTCCTCTTCCAATAACAGGCTTCGCAGCTTCTGCCAGATCGCGCAGATCGCCTGGCTGGCCGGGGATTGCAGGCAATAAGCCGTCACCGCTTCCCCGTGAACCATCGCCTGTGTAACTGTTTCATCAAAAGGAATTTTCCCGATAACGTCCACGCCAAGTATCTGGCAGGTATGCTCAATCTCTATAGTTCCTTCCGGGAAAACATCCGCCTTATTAATACAGACCAAAGACCTGAGCCGGAAATGCATGGTCATTTGAAGGATACGCTTCAAATCGTGAATGCCCGATACGGTTGGCTCTGCAACAATCAGGGCCAAATCTGCACCAGAAGCAGCCGATATAGCCGGACAGCCGATTCCTGGAGGTCCATCAATCAGGATCACATCCAGAGCATTATCCAACCCCCACAAGCGCGCCTGTTGTTTGACCATCGTTACTAACTTCCCCGAGTTTTCCTGTGCCGGTTCCAATTCAGCATGCAATAAAGGCCCATAACGGCTATCTGCGCGAAACCACCGACCAACTACTTGGGGCTGCATGGTTATCGCCTCATCTGGACACTGGTACACGCAGGCCGCACAACCATCACACGCTCTTGAATCAACTGTATACTTTTTCCCATCTTCGATGACTGCATAGAACCGGCACACTTGTTCACAAATACCGCATCCTTCACATTTGTTCTGATCAATGACGGCCAGTGCGCCTCCAACAAAGTCATGCTCTTCTTTCTGGTCTGGCTGCAGCACCAGCCCAAGGTTGGCAGCATCAACATCTGCATCGGCCAAAACCACTTTTACAGGCGGTGATCCCGTAAAAGCCAGATGAGCCAGAGCCGCGGTCACGCTTGTTTTGCCTGTGCCGCCTTTTCCACTCAATATAACCAATTGCTTTAATGATTGCTTCATGGTCTTGGCCACCTGCTTCCCACGCCATAATTGCTGATTTCTTTAAACAAATTCTGAAAAGCCGTCTTGTATGATGGATAAATATCCAGCAACGTCCGGCCACGGGCGGTCCCTTCTGCAATGGAACGGTCAAAAGGAATCCGTATTATTATTGACAGCCCGGCCTCGGCACAGAACTCATCCACACCCTGGTAACCCAACCCATCACGGTTAATAATCACCCCAACGGGAATAGTAAATTTTGCAGCAATTTGTAAAGCCAGTTTTAGATCGTGTAAACCAAAGGGGGTCGGTTCCGTGACCAGAAGCAAAAAGTCGGCGCCACATACCGCTTCTACCATTGGACAGGAAGTGCCGGGAGGGGCATCAATGACCACAACCTGGCTTTCATCAGATTCTCCTGCCCATTGTTTCAGGAGACGCACGATCGGGAGTGCCATCGGCTCCCCCACATTCATCACTCCTCGAAAATAACGAAACCCGTCTTGTGCCGGACCGTGTTCCAGAACACCGATCACATTCTGCTTTTCAGAGATAGCACCTTCTGGACACATCAGAGTGCAACTTCCACAACTATGGCAAAGTTGTGGAAAAACCAACACCTTTTTCCCCAGCACCGCAATGGCATGGTATTGACAAACTTCGGCGCATTTCCCACATAAAGAACAAATCTCCTGATTTACTTCCGGTATCCGCACACCCACATCCCGGGTGTGCTCGATTTCGGGTTTTAGGAACAAATGCGAATTGGGAGCCTCAACATCCGCATCCAAAAAAAGAAGAGAGGCTCCCTGTACGTCCAGGCTTCTTGCGAGGCTGGTAGCAACGGTTGTTTTTCCGGTTCCACCCTTTCCACTGGCAACAGCAATAATCATTGGCTGGCCCTATTATCTCAAGAGCCATGTTTGCCGGCACTTGTTGGAGAACTGACTGCAATCAAATCCCCCTTTTTGAATTCTTTCACAACAGAACGGATGGTATTAACCCTCTCATTAAAAATATACATCGATATATCCGCTGCCAAAAGAGCCTCATAAGCATTAGGGCCAAAGTCACCACTTATGACTGCATCTGGATCTAACCCGGCAACAAACTGTGCCGCTTTTACACCTGCACCGCCGCTGGCAGCCATTCCTGGGTTTCGAAAAGACTCCCAGTCCAACGATTCGGTATCGACCAAGATCAGATTTGCACTGCGCCCAAACCTCTGATCGACTTCAGCATCGATGCTTTCTGCCGCAGCAGATATAATGATTTTCATTCAAGAAACTCCTATTCTCTTATCAGACGAGTATTACATTCCGGGCAATTTATACTACTACAGGGATTCCCCGGATTATGCGGTTGTGAATACCCGCAAGCCGGGCAAACACACTTGCTGTCTGAATTGAACCAGGGTTTATTCCAGAAACCCCAACCACGACCCCTGCCAAAACCGCCTCCCCGTCCACCTTGTCCACCTTGTCCACGGCGAAACCCACCTAAAAAACCTCTAGATTGTGTTTCTGGTGTTTTCTTATCACTTCCATTTCCACAATCCCCCAGTCCGCGTCCTGTTTTCGGACCTTCTCCTTCTGGTCCAGTATGATCGCTACCAGGCATGATATTCTCCTTTCTCTTGTCCGTAACTAATGTAACTTCTCGACATGATCAACAATTTCACCACGCGCATATGCCAGGACAGCCTCCTCAATTTCAGCAATATTGGTTACAATCGGCCGGATATTACGTTTTTCCATACTGATATAAGCGCCACGCCCCATACCACGGCATAGGAGTGCTTCACAATCCGCAATCTCTTCTGACATGCGCAGATGTTTATCGTGAGAATCAGCTCCCATGCCATGAGGCTGGCCTGGTTCATCCTGGTGATGAGCCTCGTTTGCGAAGTGATTGTGTCCTAACTTATCGCGCAATTCTCGTTCAATAATTTTTCCTTCTTCGACGGTCATGACCATGTAATAAGCTGCCCGCCCAAAATGCAGGCTGATCGTCTTTCCATCATCAGTTATTGCGGCTACCTTCATATCTTTTCTCCTTACTACTCATTCAGTGCAAAATGTTTTTTGATCGGCTGATCGCGTTTATCGAATCGGGAGATTACTAACAAGACGCGCGCCGGTTGACGACCCGGATTCATCCAGCCATGAGGCAGGTGGGCTTCGAACAAAATACTATCCCCAACTTCCAAAAGATAAATCTCATTATCGATAGAATAATTCACTTGGCCATCCAGGCAGTATACAAACTCAAGACCAGCATGAACAATGGAATTCTCTCCGCTGTTCGAAATCGGCTGCAGTGTAACGATAAATGGTTCGAATTCGATTGACCCCAATCCTTCACCCATATTGTCCAGCATACCATGCGAAAATACAGCGCGCGGTCTCTTATCAGACTTCTGAAAAACAATGTGCTTTTCGGGTTGGCCTTTTTCAAAGAAAGCTTTAATGGGCACTTCAAGTCCGCGGGCTAATTGCTGCAGGGTACTGACACTTGGAGAAGTACGTCCGTTTTCGATCAGACTGAGAGTGTTGACATTTAAATCGCTTAATTCAGCCAGTACACGGATAGACAGGCCTTTATTTATCCTAAGCATCCGTAGACATTGACCGACATCGATATCCAGGTCATTTTCTTCAATCGCCATCCTCAATCTCCAACAACTCCTCAATGCAAATCAAATTACCACTCTCGATCTGTTCGAGATATTTCACTGGTTGTTTTACCGGTAGAAACGTACCTTTCGGCCAGATCAAACAATATTATAGTACATAAACCGCACAATACAAGCGCCCTCAACCATTATAGTAGTTGAGGGCGCCATTATCATTGCGCTTGTATGTGCAAGTCGCAGTAAAAAAATGGATTCCTGTAAGACTGTAAAAGTGGGTTTTGTCCCCCTCGTTCCTCTTTGGGGGTGCTGTGCGATAGTCCATCAGGCTGCCCATTCCGTCCTCCGGACTACGCTGACCGGTTTTACCAAAGTCGGTTTGATGAATCGCCGTGCCAACCCTGTTCGCAGTTCACCGAATATCACTTCGTGGCACAGGTGGCAGCAGGTAGCGTTGTTCGCTCAACCTTACAAACCTACAAAGCATTCCAAATATTCACAACAAAATCGAACAACTGCTCCATTCCGGTTTGAACCGGATCAGTATAAATAAATTCTTTGGGCGTATGTGCTCCATTCCCGCGCGTGACGCCCAGGCAAATTGCAGGGTACCCCAGGCTGAGTGGAATATTGGCGTCTGTGGATCCAATCGATAGACAGGGTTTATAACCATGCCTGCGAAGCGTCCGCTTTGCCAGTCTCACCAATGGATTAAGTGCCGGAATAGCTCCCGCCGGCCGCTGACCAATTCTTTCAATTTCTACAGCTACCTGTTCCCGCTCAACCATAGCCGTCAACTGTTCAACCTGAACCACCAATCTGGAAAGGACTGAGGCATCCTCCGAACGCAAGTCAAGCTCAAAAGAAGTCTCAGGAGCCAGGACATTGATCGCTACACCTCCGAGAATTTTCCCAACATTCATACTGGTGCGAGGTTTTGCCGGAAGGTGCAGTGAAGTGAGTGATGTAATCAGCCTCGCGGTTTCGTGAATCGCCGATGGGCAACCATATTCAGCCCAGGAATGACCTCCGGGGGTACGTATGGTTATTCGATAGCGCTCCACTCCAAGGGCACGGTGATAGATATACCCCAATGCCAGGCCTTCAATAACCAGATAGGCCTGAACATTCGCACCAAAATGATCAACGACGGCTCGCATTCCTCGCAAATCCCCCAATCCCTCTTCGCCGACATTGGCCACCAACCAGATATCTCCTTCGGGCCGAAACACCTGTTCGCGAAGCATCCACAACAGACCAAACAGTGCGGCGACTCCCAGAGAATTATCTCCAATCCCTGGTCCAATGATTCGATCCGGCTGACGGGAAATTTCCAAATCAGTTTCTCTTGGAAAAACCGTATCAAGGTGCGCACTAATAATTAACGGATTGGCATTTCCGAATCCTTCAATGCGCCCATACACATTCCATAGATCGTCCATCCGGACATCTTTCAAGTTTTCTGACTTAAAAAGGTTATGCACAAATAGAGCCCGCTGCTCCTCGGCAAAGGGAGGCGCCGGGACTTGCTGTATCTGCACTGAAAGGTCTAGCAATCGATCATAATCCATGTTTTATAAATATTATACTTTGCGCACCAGTTCTTTCAAGACATCCAAGCGTGCCTGGGCAAGTCCCGGTAGAACATCCAAAGGGAAAAAAGCACCACTGCCTTCCAATGAAATGGAGGCAGATACATTCCCATATAACGCCCCTTCAACCGGATCATAGTTTTTGCGATACCCGGCCAGGAAACCGCCACAAAAAGCATCCCCGACTCCTGTCGGATCAACAATCCTGCCAGGGTAAGCGGGAATTTCCCAATGCTGTTTGCCCCTGGCATCATACAGCAATTGCCCACCAGCCCCTTTCTTAATGAGAATAAGCTCACACCCATAGATGCCCAGGTCTTCTGCCATTTCCCATAGGTCATTTGTCTCTCCCCAATAGAGCGATTGAAGCTCTTCCCTCGAAGGCATGAACAAGGTCAGGTTTTGCAAGATTGCCGGGAGTTCCCGGCGAACTTCCGGGATCATATATCCAGGAGATGGATCCAGACTGATCGTTGTGACTGTCCCCTGCTTAAAGGCAGAAATCAATTGAGCCTGACTTATGAAATCCATTGGATTGATATGGACTGCACTGACAGCAAGATATTCATCCGGAATATCAGTTACCCGCGGGGCGGTTGGTTGATGTTGTTTGCGATTATCGATTACCTCGGGTTGCGGTTGAAATCCTAACAAAGCCTTGGGAAATCTCAGCTGCCGTCGCGCAAAATTTGAAACAATATCGTTGCGCTGCAATTCAAGTTTCTCATTATAGGCATAAAAAGAGCGCAAGTCCAAAGCGTGCGGAAAAATCTTAATCCCGCTGGTGTTAAAACCCAACTCTTCAAAAGACCTTATCCATTGGCGCGGGTAATCTTCCCCAACACACCCAAGCAGCCCAATACCTTTGTCCCATAATGCAAGCCCGGCTGCAGAATAGAGAATAGGACCGCCAGGCGTATCTAGTAAGGGTGCGCCAATAGGAGGCAGCACATACTCGCGGCTAAATTGGCCCGCAATGACATATGTAACATTCATCAGGATTTTTACACCACCCGAATAAATAGCGACTACCGAGAATTGATCAACTATTCCTGGCAAAAAACTGTTGAACGGCGCCGGCTTGCTGCACACTTACCGGAAGAACAAAGATAAAAGTACTTCCTTCCCCTTCCACACTTTCTGCCCAGATACGCCCTCCATGCATTTCTACCATCATTTTGGCAACAGACAATCCCAATCCCATCCCGCCATGCCTGCGTGTGAGATGTGATTCTGCCTGATAGAAGCGATCGAAGATTCGCGGCAAGTCATTAACTGGTATCCCGATACCATTATCCCGAACAGATACTTTCACTGCACCGGACAGCGCTTCTCCCCTGACAGTAATCCGTCCATCCGGATCCGTAAAGGACAGTGCATTTTTGATCAGATTCCCAAGGGCGGTGGAAATTTTTTCAGCATCACCTTCAATTACCAGATCTTCGCTTCCCAGTTCAGTTTCCAGCTTGAGTTTTTGCCGGATAGCTGTTTCAGAATACGAGTCGACAATATCCTCGATAATACGTTTTAACGAAATCGACCTGCGACGAATACGAGCAACCCCACTCTGGTAGTTATCAACATTGGACAGGCTCTCAATAATATCCTTCAACCTGGTCGCATTACGAACAATCGTATCCAACTGATCACTGTATTCGTCGTCGACTACTTCACGCAAAAAAGTAGCATGCCCCAATATCAACCCCAGTGGCGTTCGCAACTCGTGGGAAGTAATCGCGATAAAATCATTCTTCAGCCGGTCCAACTCTGCAAGTTCATCGGTAACGGCCTGCACCTGGCGTTCAAGATGTTTATTTGACATTATTCCCCCAACCAGAGACGCGAGCATCTCTAGAATTGTGACATCATCCTCGGTATAATGGGCATTGTCCGCTTTGTTCAGGACTTCCATTACACCCAACACCTGACCCTTGAACACTACCGGTACACTTAAGAGCGACCGTGTTTCGAAACCTGTCTTTTGATCTGGCCTTTTGAAATGATTTGCAGCCTTGCTGACATCCTGGACGACAACGGGCTGCAGGTCACGACAAACCTGACCGCCTATACTGCCATCCAGCGGTACTTCCATACCGGAAAGAGCATCACGATGGAACCAGGGTACTGAGATAAAACGCAAACAACCACAATCTTCATCATACTCGAGAATGGAAACGGCTTCACAACCGATCAATTCACTGGCAATCGATGAAATGGTAGCAAGAAACGCATCAAACTTCAGCGGTTCTTTTAATTTTCGAAGCAGTTCTTCCAGAAGTTGTGCGCGGTGTAAGTGGTCGGATTCGCTCATATTTTGTTGAACTCTGACCTGTCCTCCAGCAAAATATTCGTAATAAGATTATACTTTGCTTTAAGTGCTGTAATGCAATTACAAACAAATAATGACAAAATAACGCTATAGTCAAGCGAAGGAGAAACTACATGGCAAACAAAAAAGTGCGCGTTGCAATTATTGGTGTAGGAAATTGTGCCTCATCCCTGGTTCAGGGAATCCAATACTACAAAGACACTCCCAATGATGCTTCCGTTCCCGGTCTGATGCATGTAAATTTGGGCGGGTATCACGTCAGTGATATCGAATTTTCAATGGGTATTGATGTCGTCGACACAAAAGTAGGGAAAGATCTTTCTGAGGCAATTTTCGCTTTCCCAAATAACACCTATAAGTTCTGCGAGGTTCCCAAACTAAATGTTCCCGTGGTGCGCGGTATGACGCATGATGGTTTGGGAAAATATCTATCCAAAATCCTTACCAAAGCTCCCGGTCCGACAGATGATATTGTTGGCCTACTCAAAAAGACCAAAACCGATGTTGTATTAAACTACCTGCCAGTCGGTTCAGAAATGGCAACCAAATGGTATGTTGAACAGGCCCTCGAGGCCGGTTGTGCCTTTGTCAATGGAATTCCGGTCTTCATCGCATCTTCTGAATACTGGTCCAAACGCTTCATAGATGCCGGCTTACCCATACTTGGTGATGATATCAAATCACAGGTTGGAGCGACCATCCTGCATCGCGTACTAACGACACTGTTCGTTGATCGGGGCGTACGCCTGGATAACACATACCAGCTAAATTTTGGTGGGAATACAGATTTTCTCAACATGCTTGAACGTGAACGGCTTGAATCCAAGAAAATTTCAAAAACCAATGCAGTGACAAGTATGCTGCCATATACCCTCGACCCTGATAACGTTCATGTCGGCCCAAGCGACCATGTGCCCTGGCTGAGTGATCGCAAGTGGTGCTATATACGAATGGAAGGTACCACCTTTGGTGAAGTACCGCTCAACCTGGAAGCCAAACTCGAAGTATGGGACAGTCCCAACTCTGCCGGCGTAATGATCGATGCCGTTCGCTGCGCTAAACTTGCCCTTGATCGTGGTCTATCCGGCCCAATTGTCGCCCCCTCTTCCTATTTCTTTAAGACGCCACCCAAGCAGTTCCGGGACAGTATCTGCCGGGAAATGACCGAAGCTTTCATATTAGGTGAACAAAAAGATTGACGACTCTGCCCGGGTCAGATACACTGGTGTGGTTCCTAACAATGTGCCTGACCTCACGATTGGTCAGTCAAACACGAAATGATCGGAAGAAGTACCCTATAGAAATAAAAAGGATGATCGTTCCTGAATGGAAGGTGATTTCTTTTGAGCCTGCAGTCAAAGGATGGATTATGCAAATACCACCCTTCGACCGCCGCTTCGACTTCGCTCAATATCCGCTCAGAGACTGGATGCCTTTTCCAAAAAAATAAATTTGATAAATTACTATTTACTGTATACTGATCCTACTCGAATGAAACGTTTAATCTTTTCTCTACAATTGTTGACGCTCCTGGCAATCGGTTTATCGTCCTGTTCTCCCCAGCCAGCTGCCCCCACCATCGACCCTGACTTAATCATGACACAGGCGTTTGGAACGGTCAGCGCCCAGAGCACGCAAACAGCACTGGCCAGCCAACTCCTCACGCCTGCTTCCACAGAGACGCCGATTCCAACTGCAACCATTCCCCGCACACCACCTGCCCTTCCCGGACTCTACACAACCGGCCTGCTGAACCCGAAAGATACCCCTCATCCTTATATTCAGGACACGTGCCAGTATTTGAAAGACAAGTGGGGACCCAACAAAGCCGTTCCCGGCACCGTTGTAATGGTGATCATGATTCACGGGGTTACCAAAGGAGATGCCAATACAGCCAATGCCATCAGTTCAGTAGATTACAAAAAACTGATGAAAAACCTGAAGGAACAGGGATTCGAGGCCATCAATACCCAACAGATGGCAGATTTCATGGAATCCAATGCCTATATCCCGCCCCGGTCGGTATTACTCACCCAGGACGACAGGCATTTTGTCGACAATTTCAACGATCATTTCCGGCCTTATTGGAATGAATGGGGCTGGCCTCTGGTCAGCGGTTGGATCAGCTATGAAGATTCCATCCGCCAGCAGATCCTGGCTGATAACATTGCCCTGTCCAACGAAGGTTGGGTGGATTACCAATCCCATGGCTATTTCCATAACACCCCCATGAGCGACTCATCACCAGAAGATTACATCCGGGGTGAGTTTGAAGGTTCAATGACTGATCTGCAGCAGAACTTCGGTAAAACACCCATTGCGATCATCTGGCCCGGTGGCGGGTTTGGTTCTATCCCGGTCCGGATCGGGCGAGAGTATGGCTATCGCCTGGGGTTCACTGTCAACCCACGCGGCCCGGTCATGTACAATTGGGTTCCTCTCAGTGACGAAAGCGATCCAATGCGACCTTCTTACCTGTCTGAAGGATATGTAGGAGACCCATTGATGACCCTGCCGCGTTACTGGGATACCAATGCCAGCAGCCACATCGACACCGTCCGAACCATTGGTAATGAAGCTGCCATTTATGCTGAACAATACAAGGCCGTTGAGTTGGATTATTACGACATTGTCTGTACGCCGTCCTATGGACCCATCTCAGCGCCATGACATCCTGCGTATTTTGTAAAATTGTTGCCAGTCAGTCTCCGGCAGAGATCGTTCACCAGGATAACCGGGTGACAGCCTTTCGAGACTTCCAGCCGGTTGCGCCTACCCATATTTTGATTGTCCCTAACAGGCATATCGAATCTGTGAACAACCTTGAATCTGGCGACGAAGCATTGATCGGATATATGTTTTCTGTTGCCAAAGAACTGGCCGCCCGAGAAAACATACATGAAAACGGCTATCGCCTGATCATAAACACCGGAGTAGATGGAGGTCAATCCGTCTTTCACCTGCACCTGCACCTGCTCGGGGGACAGCACATGCGCAATCCAATCGGATAAAACAGGAAGCGCCAGCCAGACAGTTCTTTCCTTATCCCACCTCCTTCCATCAAACTCCCATTTATAGCTTCACCTGAATGTGGGCATCGATTCTGGCGCTGTTAACCGGTATCTACTACCCATATCCCTGGCGAATTTGTAGTTTTCGTCAGGGCGATATGCTCTATCCCGTAAGGGGTTCAGCCTTACATCCCGGGCAGGTCAGCCCCTGGGCCGGACCCTATCAGCCCGTAACATGCACCCTATCAGCCTGTAATATGTACCTTGTCAGCCTTATATCTGGTTCGCGTCTAGGTTACTTTTTTTGAGTGTGAGCCTTACATATACCAAATGTGAGCCTTACAAAATCTGATTTTGTAAGGCAGAACTCCCCGTTTAGAGCTTCAACCGTCCCGATGATTTCTGCCAAGTCATTCACCGGCAGATAGCCCTCTAGAACGCTCTTTCCTTATCTTCGTTAACAAGATCAAGAGATACCCGGCATACCTTCAGGTATGAGTATCAGGAAGCAGCCGATCGTCGCGTCTGCTAAAACTTCCCGGAACGAGAACTTAGTTTGCTCTCGGGTTTATTCATTCGCCAGGCGAACGCCCCCAACCCTCCGGCAGCCAGCAGCAACAGAACGCCCAGGATACCCAGCCAGGATGAACCGCCGCTGCTGCCGCTGTTCTGTTCTTCCACCTCTGCTGCCGTAGCTGTCTTGGACTGTGCCCCAAAATTTACCCGCGCCCGGTCCCCTGCCTGCACAGATAATTCATATGTCAAATTCAGGGTCGGATTGTATCCATCCGGAATTGCCATACTTACGTTGTATTCCCCTTCGGGTACCTCATTAAAACAGGAAAGAACCGGTTCACCATCCAGATCAAGCGCAGAAACGGTATCCTGTGTCTGTGAATAAGATCCGTTGATATTGATCAGGCTGACCGCACCACCATCCAGACCTAATTCGGTTTCCTGGCGCAGGCCATCCCCATTCTCATCATTGAACAACATCACACATACTTCGGTGGTTCCGGTAAACGGTGTAGGCGATGGAGGAATAGGAGTGGCAGATGGCGCCGGTCCCGGCGTAGGAGTATATGCAGCCGGGCCGCCGATACCCAACAATAATTCCTGACCTGCTACCAGGGTACAATTTTCATCCAAAGGATTTAACTGAAGCAGGGTTTGCACAGTCACACCGGTCTTCAGCTCGATCGCCAGGCAGGTTTCACCTTCTTGAACTGTGTAAAGGATGCGTCCATCCGGGCCAGGCGTCGGTGTAGAAAAAGTCGTCTGGGCAGCAGGCGAAGCCTGCACAGACAGTGCCAGCGGGAAGACTATCAAAATTACAAGCAGGAGACTAAAAGCCAGAGCATGTTTTGTTTTCATGTTTCACCATCAGGCGGATTATATCATCGACAGCCTATTCGAAAAGGAATTCACTGTTGCAAACTACACGCAATCATGGTTAAATCTATTTGATGAAATACAACCTTTTGATGGTAATCTTCTTGCTGCTGTTGAACGCCTGCACAGTAAGCCCGGAGAGCACTCCCATTCCTGCCTCCCCAACCGAAACGCCTCAAGCCACGGCGACGATCGAATGGTTCCCCGCAACCGCTACCCCTACCAGACTTCTTCCCCGGACGAATGCGACTGCCGCCCCGGAGTGGCGCCCCGGGCTGGATGAGGTAACTTATTCCGATGAGTTTGACTCCTCCCTGGTATGGGATACTGCCGTTTCCGACCAAGGCAGCGCCATCATCGATCGCAACCGCCTGACCCTTGCCGTTCAACCTGAAGTGTATCTGTTCAGCCTGAACAACCAACTGCTGCTGACAGATTTCTACGCCGAGATCACTGCCAGCGCCAGTTTGTGTAAACCGGGTGACAGCTATGGCTTGCTCTTCAGGGCCAGCCCGGTTTCATCATACCGCTTTTCTGTAGGCTGTGACGGGACCGTTTGGCTGGACCGTATCAGCGTCAAAGAACGGAACAAACTTTATGAACCGGTACCCAGCGGCGATGCACCACCCGGTGCACCGGCTGAAGTGCGTATTGGGGTCTGGATGGTGGGTCCGGAAATGCGTTTTTTTCTCAATGGCCGTTACCAATTTTCATACAGAGAGACGACCCTGCCTTCAGGGACTCTGGGTGTTTTTGTCAGTTCGGAAGGCGACACCCCCGTAACCATCAGTTTTTCTAATCTGGTTGTACGACAGGTTAACTTTACGGAGCCCCAACCAACCCCCACAGCAACACCGGATGGTTGATTTCAGACAAGGGGCCAATCGCCAGTAACCAAAGATTGTATAATAATTTTATGCCGCGCAAAAATACACTCAACGACCTGGAGCCAAAAGACTGGCTCAAATTCCAGAAATCCTGGTTTATCCACAACCCTCCACCCAGAAAGAAAGGTGTTCTGGTCCATCCGGCAAAATACCCGGAAACCCTGGCCCAAGAGTTCATCGAGTTCTTCACCAAGAAAGGACAGAACGTACTCGATCCCATGGCCGGGACAGGGTCAACGCTGGTCGCAGCCCTGCGCTGTGAGCGTAATTCCTATGGAATTGAACTCAACCCCAAATATGTTGAAATCGCAAGCCAAATCGTCGCCAGTGAACGGGAAACTCTTCACCTTTCTGAAAGACACCCGTCATCGAAAATCATTCAAGGGAATGCGAGCCAGGCCGGGGCATATGACCTGCCTGCCATCGACTATGTGCTGACCTCTCCACCCTATTGGGATATGCTGCATGCACGCGGTGCGAAAACCCAGAAGAAGCGCCGCAGTGCCAGTGAGCTGGATGTCTTTTACTCTGATGATCCGGAGGATTTAGGCAATATTTCTGATTACGAGCTCTTTCTGGAAAAGCTGGTCAGTATTTATGCTAATCTGCAGCCCTTATTGTGTAAAAAGGCTTACCTGACGATCATTGTGAAGAATGTCAAGAAGAGCGGCAAGATCTATCCCCTGGCATGGGATATCAGCAAGGAATTGGGCAAAGTATATACACTGAAGGACGAAAAAATCTGGTGCCAAGACAATGTACAACTAGCCCCCTACGGAATGAACTACGCCTGGGTAAGCAATACCGTCCATCATTATTGTCTGCAGTTCAGGAATGACCATACGAGGTCCTGAGAGATTGCTGCTGCCCATGTATCTCCGGGGTTTCATTCCTTTTCTCAATTATGGTCACTCTTTCTGACTTTATTCGCATCCCTTACACACCCGATCTAACCCGCGGTGGGATCGTTTACGCTGGCCGTTCCTTATTTCACACCTTTACTCCAACCAGGAGCAAGCCATTCGACAGGATGCGCCATACTGTGGCCAGGACAGCAGTTGAACTGGCCTTTCGACGATACCTGAGTGAACAGGAGATCCCATTTGACGTTTTGCAAATGGCTCCATTGTGTGAACCGGACCGTTACGATGTTTCGATTGGCGGACATCACTGCGATCTTTCAACATACCTGATCACCTCTTCCAAACAGACCAACAAACTGCAGCATACGCTGAAACCGCTGCTGGATGCCCCGGCCCTGATACCTTCGGAAAAATTCGCAGCCAGCAGCCCAAGAGGATCAGATTTATATCTATTCGCTTTTACAATTGCCCGGAAGGCTGCCGCTAAGGAAGAATTGCAAAAGGCCATTGAGGCTGGTCAGCCTACGCATCTGGTCTATATCATGCCTGCTTATTGGATCCGACCAATGAACTGGCAGTCATTGGGAGACCTGGTCTTAAAAAGCGAAACAGACCATCCAGTTACCCTGGAACTGAGCGGTCAAAACCAGGAACGCGACTTCCATACTGATACAATTACCTTGCCTCCACAAACCAGGGTAAAGCTGCAGTCTGATTTCTTTTCCCTGGCCAGCCTGCACATTAACCAGCCTGTTAGCGCTCGTATCGGCATTCACTCATCGCAACTTAAAGAAACCATCTTGATCAACCCCCATGAATGGGGAAATATCTGGATGTATGGAAATGAAATCATCCTGACCGGCTATCTCTCGCAGGAAGAATTTCGCCGAAAAGCCGCCCAACTCCAACCGGGCAGCCGGGTCTATCAATATACACAGACCAGGGTGAAGAACCTGAGTTTGCCGGTCAGAGAATTACGCCCCCTGGGACCATTATTAACCCGGATTAAGTCCTGGGAAATCGGACAAGTGGAGTAAAATACAGTATTCGAAATTTCAGGAGTAGTACAATGAATATAACCCATCCGCCGATCATGAAGAAACCATTGATCACATCAATATACACTGCAGACCCTTCGGCGCATGTCTTTAAGGGTATCCTATATATTTATCCTTCCCACGATATCGATACAGACATTCCCTTTTCTGATAACGGTTCACATTTCGACATGAAAGATTATCATGTCTTGTCTCTAAAGGATTTCCAGTCGCCTGTTATAGATCATGGTGTGTCTCTACACATCACTGATGTTCCCTGGGCGTCCAAACAAATGTGGGCTCCAGATGCCGCTTACAGGGACCAGACTTATTATTTCTATTTCCCGGCAAAAGACCATGAAGGGATCTTCCGCATCGGGGCAGCAACCAGTCCTTCCCCTATTGGACCTTTCAAGGCAGAACCAAACCCAATCGCTGGTAGTTTCAGTATTGACCCGGCTGTATTCATCGATGAAGACGGTTGTGCTTACATGTACTTCGGCGGGTTGTGGGGAGGACAATTGGAAAAATGGCAAGCGGGAACATATGACCCAGAGGGAAGATGTCCCACAGAAAATGAACCGGCATTGGCGCCCAAATTCGCCAGGCTAAAGAGTAATATGCTTGAATTCGACGGTCCGGTCCAGGATATTGTCATTACTGACCCAGATGGCCAGCCGCTGTTGGCGGGCGACACAGACCGCCGCTTCTTCGAAGCCCCATGGGTTCACAAATACAATGGGCTGTATTATTTCTCCTATTCCACCGGAGATACCCACTTCCTGGTATATGCCACCAGTGAGAACCCAACCGGCCCATTTGTGTACCGGGGACGAATCCTGAACCCGGTTGTCGGGTGGACGACTCACCACTCTATTGTAGCGTTCCATGGAAAATGGTATCTCTTCTACCACGACAGCACCCTTTCCAATGGAGTGACGCATAAACGCTGCGTAAAGTTCATTGAACTGACCTACAATCCTGACGGCAGTATCAAGACCATTGACCCCTGAAAACTGTTGTAGAAAATAATGCATCTCTGAGAGCGTTTGCGGAAAACGTGATTTTTCCTGCCATTTTCAATAACAATCTTAACTACAGAGTGCTGCGAAAATATCTGAACTGAAATTCTTGTTTTTGAAGATGCTTTATTGGATCCAGGTTTATATATTTATGCAAGAAGCAGTAACATATACCTGCACGTGGTAAACTTCCCGGCATGGCAACAAGAAACAGAAACATCCTGATTGCCCTGGCAGGTCTGGTTCTGCTGGGTACCGCCCTGTACTTGATTCCGGCTATTCAACCCCGGGTGAATTGGCGCGTTGAAAAAATAGTCTTATATGTAAAGAATGCCGTCAACCCACCGGGGCCGGTTCCAACCTCCCTGCCAGTAACACCGGCGCCGGTTACTGCGACTATCCCTTCTCAACCTCTGGAAACCAGCCTCCCGGTAGAAACCAGGCAACCAACGCCAACTCCTGTCCAGCTGCCTGGACAGGTATCCCTGACCAGCCCTCCCTGGGAACAGCAAACCCCGAATAACTGCGGACCTGCCACCCTGTCTATGGCCATGCACATGTACGGTTGGGATGGTGACCAGGAAGTTATCGCAGAAGAAATAAAACCCGTCCTGCAGGACCGCAATGTCAACCCTGAGGAGATGGTTTACTATGTCCGTAACTTTGCAGGTTGGCTGCGAGCCGAATACCGGGTAGCCGGTGATATCCCGTTATTGAAAAGGCTGCTGGCAGCTCACTACCCGGTCATCATCGAAGGCACCACCAGCCTGGACCCAAACGATGCCCTCGGCCCACATGACGACCTGTGGGCAGCCCACTACCTGCTGCTAACCGGGTACGATGACGCCGCCCAAACATTTACAGTTCAGGACTCGTATCACGGTGCTGGCCTGACAATTGACTATGACCAGTTTGAGAACGAATGGGAACCTTTCAATTATCTCTATATGTTAATCTATCTTCCTGATGAGGAAGAAGAGCTCAAATCATTATTGGGGAATGATTGGGATCCAGATCTGAACCGGCAGCACGCCCTGGACAACACCCGGGCTGCCACAGAAACTGATCCTGGAAATTCCTTCGCCTGGTTCAATCTTGGCAGCAACCTGGTCTACTTCGAGAGGTATGACCAAGCCGCCCTGGCGTATGATAAATCGAAAGAACTCGGCCTGCCGATGCGCATGTTCCGATACCAATTCGGACCGTTTATTGCCTACTTCCAGTCTCACCGCACGGATGATCTGCTGGTACTCACAACATACGCCAAAGGAGTAACTGAAATGTCTGAAGAGGTCTGGCTCTGGCACGGCTGGGGACTTTATCGGCAGGGTGATATTAAAGGCGCCATCGCCAACTGGAACAAGGCGCTATCCATCCGTCCCGGTTATGATGACGCCGAGTATGCCCTCAGCTTCGTACAATAATGCAAAACCGCCGCTGATCAGAGCGACGGGTTTATTTCCTTAGTCTTCCTGAAAGCTGTACCCACCCGGCCTTGTCTGAATCAGATACAATTCCCCAGCTTCCTCCTCCAATTTCCTGCGCAACCGGTAAACGACATTCTTCAATAAAGACTGGTCCCCGTCTCGTGATGTCCCCCAGACAGTTTCGATGATCTCATCATTTTGAAAGACGTAGCCCGGCCGGCTCATCAATAAGTGTAAGAGACGAAACTCAAGGTTTGTTAACCTGATTTCATCACCCGTTTCACCTACAATCGAACGATGTCCTGGATCTAGGCGTAATCTTCCGGCCCGACGAGAACTCATCGGTTCACTCCAACTACGCCGTGCCCAGGCAGATATTTTTGCCAGGAAAATCGCCGGGCTTATGGGTTTTATAACACATTCATCAACACCATATTGGTAGGCTTCCAGGATCTCATTCTCATTATGGGCAGGTAAAAATAATAATATCGGACAGGTACTCAGTGAACGGAATTCTTTGATCAGTTCCATGCGCTCTGCGTGTGGGGCGTTGACATCAATGACAATCAAATCCGGGATATCTTCAATCGCCCGATCCAAGGCGCGTTGAGTTGAAGTCTCCATAATGGCAACCAGGCCCTTCTCGCGGATAAGATACCCCCAGATCGGTGCTGTGGCGGCCTGGTCACACACAACAAAGACTCGCAGAGGTGAAACCTGGGCAATCGGATTCAGTGTTCGCATCGGAACTTCTCTTTTCAAATAAGCTAACCCTATTATAAGCAAAAAAACGTTATTTGGTAACAATAAGTCGCAGACTGGTATTATGAATATGACCATTGGGTGATACGGAGAACAATCAACCGACTGTATACTGAATGCGATATCCTAAACTAAATTTTTTGGAGGATCGGATGAAAAAGTTATTCTTTGTACTAACTGCACTGGCATTCATTTCTACTGGATGCCAGATTGGCCCGGGCAATGCAGCCCAACCTACTCCTATATCGGTAGCAACGGCTTTCCCAACAGCAACGCCGGTAGCCTTGAATCCAACTGTCCCGCCATCAGATGAGAAAGTTGACGCCGGGTCAGAACGCACCCATCCGGTTGATGGCATGACCCAGGTGTATATCCCTGAAGGTACCTTCTGGATGGGTGGACTGGATGCCAATCGTGAAGTTGATGAAAGTCCCGAACACCAGGTAACACTCCATGCATACTGGATGGACAAATTCGAAGTTACCAATGGCATGTACCGGGCCTGTGGTGCGGCAGGCGTCTGTAGCCCTACACAGTATCCAAAATCTGAAACCCGGGATTCTTATGTCAACAATCCAGAATTCAATGATTACCCGGTTGTTTACGTGACCTGGCAGGATGCCGCCAATTACTGCCAGTGGGTCGGGCGTCGTCTCCCTACCGAAGCTGAATGGGAATATGCAGCCCGTGGAGCCACCTTCAATACCTATCCCTGGGGTGATGAAGCCCCCGACTCATCCCGAGCAAATTTCAACTACCAGATGGGCGATACCAATCGCGTTGGCAGTTACCCAGCCGGCGCCAGCCCGTTTGGGATCCTTGATATGGCTGGCAACGTAGCTGAATGGGTAAACGACTACTACGACTCGAATTACTACGAAAAAGGTGTCGGCATGAATCCCACCGGTCCGATTGCCCGTTCAAGTTATTTCAATCGGGTTGTACGCGGTGGCTCCTTTGGGGACGCCGCTCGCAACATTCGAGTCTCGCAGCGCTCGTCAACCCTGGGCAATGACACAAGCGCCGAGACCGGAACCGAAGCGTATAAGGGATCTTACTCCCCCAATATTGGTTTCCGCTGTGTTTCAGATTACTAAACCAACCTTTTCAAGAAAAAACAAACCGCTGGCCAGTTAGCCAGCGGTTTGTTTTTTCTTGAAAAGGAATATAGACCGGTCTCAGATTGTCAGGTTCGATTCCCACCCATCTGCAGGTGCACCAAAAATCTATAGAATCACCAGATCCGTACATCCCGAAGGGTTTCTATCAGACATTCTACCGGGCAGATGAACCTGCGGGACACGGCTCCGAGGATACCATCGCTGCGATACTATCTACAACATTTTCGTACACCCCCATCTGCCACACATTTGACGCTCAGAAGCACCTGTGGTATTATCCCGGGGACAATTCTATAGCCCAAAACGGCACTCTTATCCAGAGAGGCGGAGGGACCGGCCCTGTGAAGCCTCGGCAACCCCATGAGCGCGTGGAAGGTGCTAATTCCGGCAGTAGGGATACCTTACATGGCTATCCGGTGTCTGGAAGATGAGAGGGCAGCCGAGATTCCAAGTATTTGCCCTTTCAGAGTTACCGAAAGGGCAAATATTATTTCTTAAAAGAGGTGACAATGAGTACATTCATGACTTCGCCCAAACTACTGTTTACGTCTGAATCGGTAACAGAAGGGCATCCCGACAAAATGTGCGACCAGATCAGCGATGCTGTTCTGGATGCCTGCTTCGAGCAGGATCCTTATTCCCGTGTGGCCTGTGAGACTGCAACCAAGACCGGTTATGTTATGCTGTTGGGCGAAATCACAACCAAAGCGTATGTCAATTTTGATGAACTAGTACGAAAGATCGTCAAGCAAATCGGCTACGACGCCAGCGAAAAAGGATTTGATGGCAACACCTGTGGCGTGATCTCCGCGATTGCCAGCCAGAGCCCGGACATCGACATGGGCGTCAGCAAATCTCTGGAGGCTAAGAGCAACAACAAGGAAGATGAGATCAATGCCATTGGCGCCGGTGACCAGGGTATGATGTTTGGTTTCGCCTGTAATGAAACCCCAACCCTGATGCCGATGCCAATCTACCTGGCCCATAAACTAACCCTGCGCCTGACAGAAGTCCGGAAGAACGGCACCCTGCCCTGGCTGCGTCCGGATGGCAAATCCCAGGTTACAGTCGAATATTCCTATGGCAAGCCAAAGCGGATCGATAGTGTATTGATCTCCACCCAACATTCACCAGATATCTCGCAGGAAGACATACGCGCTGCTATTATCGAACATGTCATCACCCCGGTCTTGCCAGCAGATATGGTGGACGAGGAGATGAAAATCTATGTCAACCCAACCGGCCGCTTTGTGATCGGCGGTCCAATGGGCGACGCTGGTGTCACCGGGCGTAAGATCATCGTCGATACCTACGGCGGGATGGGACGTCACGGCGGCGGCGCTTTCTCGGGGAAAGACCCCACAAAGGTTGACCGCTCGGCCGCCTATGCAGCCCGTTGGGCGGCCAAGAACGTGGTAGCTGCTGGTCTGGCTGACCATTGTGAGATACAGGTCGCCTATGCCATTGGCGTGGCGCATCCACTGTCTGTAAACGTTGAGACCTTTGGCACCGGAAAGATCGATGATGATAAGATCGCCGCACTGGTCAGCCAGCACTTCGACCTGCGCCCCGGTGCCATTATCCGGGATCTGGACCTGCGCCGCCCAATCTACCAGCAGACAGCCGCCTACGGCCACTTCGGACGCGAAGATATACAACTTCCCTGGGAAAATACCGATCGGGCCACGGCCATGAAGAAAGCCGCCGGACTGTAAACCAATTATCCACTTAAATGTATCTATTCAGCCATAATGAAATTCAGATAAACGGTTATTGCGAATCATACAAATACCAGTGATAATTTGAACCATGCGTGAAACATTGTAACCCAGTCGAGAAGAAATACGAGCGATTTACGCCCAGTGAGAAGATGCGGTCTATGATTTTGTTGTCAGCATCATTCAGAAGCTTGAGTCGCGCATCCAGGCTTTGGAAGAGCGGTTGGACAAAGAAAGACAGCCACAACAGCAGCAAACCGCCCTCCAGTGATGGGTTGAAAAAGCCGATCAAGAGCCGCAAGCGACATCCGGGCAGTAAAAAGGTGGGTGGTCAGACCGGGCACATTGGAGTACGTTTGGAACCGGTGGAGAAGCCAGAACATGTGGCGGTACATCCGGTGATACACTGCCACGCTTGCGCTAAGTCATTGGAAGGGATTGCACCGAAACGGTTCATAAAGCGGCAAGTGTTTGCTTTGCCTGCCGAAATAAAGTTGGATGCGCCTTTCAACGCACTTTCCGGTTCACCTTTCCGGCCACCTTTTCTAGCCGCTATCCCGGCTGAATAGATACACATAAATTACGAGTGCCCCGATAAATCGGGGCACTCGCTTTCTTCCGGTAATCAATCTATGGTTTTTCAAGTCCATGCAAAGTCAGCAAGGCTTCATCTTCCATCAGATCGCTGGTCAGTCCATCCGCCACAATTTGCCCCCTGTCCATAATTACCATCCGGGGGAAAACTTCCCTGACCATTGCCAGGTCGTGGCTGGATACCAACATCGTAATCGGCAGTTCACGCAGTAAATTAATCAGGCTGCGCCGGGCACGCGGGTCAAGCCCGGCCGAAGGCTCATCCAGGATCAGGATCTGTGGGTCCATGGCCAGGACGGTTGCAATCGCAATCCGCTTTTTCTCTCCTACACTCAAGTGATGCGAAAGCCTATCCCGGTACTCACTCATATAGACCTGCCCCAGGGCCGTTTCCACCCGAGCACGGACATCTTCCTCCGGCAGCCCCATATGAAGCGGACCAAAGGCGACATCTTCAAATACAGTTGGGGAGAAAAGCTGGTCATCCGGGTTCTGAAAAACCAGGCCAACCGCAGCCCGGATGTAAGGCAAATTCTTTTCATCCAGGGGCATGCCGGCTACCATAAGTTCACCCCGCCCGACCAGAATTCCATTGAGATGCAGCATCAGGGTAGATTTCCCGGCCCCATTGGGGCCAACCAGGGCAACCTTATCTCCGTTGCAAAGATTCAAATTGATATCCCGCAAAGCAACATGCCCATCCGGGTAAGCAAAGTTCAACTTACCAACCGTCAGCACTTCTCCTTCACAAGGTGGAATAGTTAACACTTGTTGCCGTTTTTGATGAGTAACCGGCATTATGCAATCCTTCCGACCAGTTGAAGCAGTAAAATGAACAGAAATGAAAGGGCTCCCAGGGACCAATCAAACGCAGTCATGATATGAGCCCTGAGGGTGCGCATCTGTCCCTGGTAACCGCGCGCCAGCATCGCGTTGTATATCTGATCGCTGCGTTCATAGCTGCGCAAGAAAAGCTGTCCGGCCATATTGCCGGTAACTTTCGCCCGCCAGACTACATTGCGGCCGCTTTTCACACCGGGCAGAGCAGCAGAGCGAGCAGTGCGCGCCCGCAACAAACGCATGACTTCATCAGTCAGCACGAACAGGTAGCGATACAGAAAAGCGATAATCGTAGTGAGAATAGCCGGGACGTGCAGATGCTCGAAAGCGTGAATCAAGTCCGGGAATTGGGTGACGGCAACCAACAGGATTGCAGCCTGGACAGATAACCAGGAACGCAGCAGGATACTTCCAAAGCGGATCAAGCCAAAATCGGTTGGGGCCAGGCTAAATCCTGCTACTGACCAATCAGTTAACGGCTGCCCCTGAGGGGAGAAGATAGCCGAAACAGCTGCCAATGCAAAAGGCAGGGCCACGAACGAGCGCCGGAAGGTATAATCAATGCCTAACTCAGAGACCCAATTAACCACCAGGACCAACACCCATGACAACCCAAAAGCAGCCCAGGCCCCGTCTGGCAGCACGGCATTCGAGATGATATAGAGTATCGTTACCACAACCTTGACCCGCGGGTCCAGTCGATGCAGAGGGCTTTCTCCTTGGGAATAACGATCGAACAGATCTACGTGCATCGCACTCTATTTGGCAGTCTGTCGTTTTCGCAGCATACTGCCAACCAAAACCATCAACCCCAACAAAACCAGAGCGCCTACAATACCAGCCACAATCGTAGACAATGCTGTCTCACCCAAGAAAGGGACTGTGTAATCAGGAATGACCTGGTAAGGAGCATCCAGGCCCAGGCTGAGAAAGCCCATATCCTCTGCAATACGCTCTAATCCATCCGGGTCACTGGATGCCAGTGGCGAGAACAACACAACAATCAAAGATACCACAATACCTGCCACGATCCAGCCGCGTCCGCCATACGCTGCCACTTTTTCGGTCTTGAGCAAATCGGGACGCGCCTGCTCGATAAAGGCCAAGGCAACCACGGTAATCACTGCTTCACCAAGACCAATCAAGACATGTACACCAATCATCGCCGGTAAAACAATCTCCAGTCGGGAGGTGCCACTCAACCAGAGCTGCAGCGAAGTCAGCAGGGCAGCCGTAACTGTCGAGAGCCAGGCAGCAATACCGGCTACAGCCAGCCGGACGCCCTTGTTCGCCTTTATCACGGTGCGATACAGACCGAAGCCAATCACCGCCGTCAGAATGCCCATATTGAAAATGTTGGCTCCCATTGCCAGCAATCCACCATCCTGGAACAATAACCCCTGAACGGCAATCACCGAGGTCATGACCAGAATTCCAGCCCAGGGGCCCAACACGATCGCCGCCAAGGCCCCGCCCAGGAAATGCCCGGAGGTTCCACCCGCCACTGGGAAATTCAACATCTGAGCCGCAAAGATGAACGCTGCCATAATGCCCATCAGCGGAACCTGCTTTCCTCCCAGACTCTGACTGGTCTTAGAGATAGCCAAGCCGACCATGATGACTGTCATAACCCAAAAAAGCAGGGAAATAACCAGGTTGAGGAAACCATCGGGTATATGCAAAGGTGCAGGTGCGTATAACATATCTTATTCTCCTCCAGAATTTATTTTTTGACACTCCGGGCACAGCCCGAAGAATGTCACGTGATCATTGACCAGCTGAAATCCGCTGGATTTTTCCAGTTTCTTGTAAAGCTGCGTAAGCAGGTTGTGCTCGATCTCAACCATTGCTCCGCAAATCCGGCAAACCAGGTGGTGGTGTGCATGCCCGGTGATCTGGTAAACCAGGTGCCCGCTCCCCAGGTGTGCAGGAACAACCAGATCATTCTCTGCCAGGAACTCCAGTGTGCGGTAAACAGTTGGTTCGGTCAAACCCGGCATGTCGTGACTGGCGCGCCTGAATATCTCCCCCGGGGAGAGATGCTCTCCTGAATCATGCAGCACATGCAAGATACTCATCCGCTGGGGCGTCAGGCGGTAACCGCGTTCTCGTAGTTGTTCAGCATATAAATTCCAGCAGCTCATCTTAATTCCTTATTGCAACTAATTGCAACAACAAGTATATCTCAATAAAAACACCTGTCAATATAGAAGGGCCACAACCGCGTTTTCTTACGGCTGTGGCTCTTTGACCGATCAGGTCTTGTTCTTTACAACCAGGAACGGTCTTGAACAAAAACCAGCGGGTATCCCCAGCCAGTATGACGATCTATTCAGCGTGACTTCTAATATGAATAACCCTGAACGCAGTTCTCCGGGAAAGGTGCGCCAAACCTGCCGGCACAGTAATTGCCTACGACTTGATCGGGGCTCCCATCCTGGAACCAGAGAAATGTATGCCCTTCCAGATGTTCTGATGTATCGATATGCACCGAATACCCATCTTCCCCAAAAATCACCACTTGACTGTCTTCCCGGTAAAAATAGCCAGCCGCCATGACATTATCTTTTGAGACCTGGCCTATTCCATAATTAATATCAGTCCGGTAACTGCCATCCAGCCAATAGATGTTTTCAGTAAGCACGATATTCAACACATCCCCACTGCGCGTGATCTCAACAATATGTCGTCTAGATAACGAAAACAATCCTGGCAGTCGCCGATTTGCACGTTATACCATGGCCTATAAGACATATCCTCACTACTCAGGATTCATGTCCCTTCCCAAGAGAAGTCCTTATTGGTCAAATATTTCCATTTATATTATGCCTGAGCAGTTACTATTGGTCTGGAGATTATTCATATCCCATGGACTATCCGGATCGTCAGCTTGCGGCGAAGGCGGCGGTGTGATCCTGACTGGGCTGTCCTGGCCGCCATTCAGGGTGGCATAATGCGACCAAAGCCAGCAAACCTGGCCATTGGGAGCACGCATACTATAGTAGGCGCCGCTCTCATCGGATCCAAGCACTTCCACCCCCTGTCCGGTATAGACAATATCCAGCTGGTGATAGCGGGCGTATGTCAATTCGGGGGCGAGTTGCAGGCGAGCTTCCAGCGTTCATCAAGCCTGGCGCGCATCTGGGCTGCCCGTACAGGTAA
>JAFGMV010000048.1 GCA_016927315.1 Anaerolineales bacterium
AAAGTAAACTAAACTTGCTTGCGAAGTGACAAGCTTTGTTGTATAGTGAATTCAATTTAAGCAAACACAAAAAACCATCTGGGAAGTGCTTATGAGCAAGCTGCGCGAGATGTTTGGATATTCCGGGTTGAAAGAAAAAAAATATCCATTGGTGGGGGAAAATTTTACCTTTCACCCTTCTAGATATAATTCCCTGACCGGCTTTGAAAGTATTCACAGTACGAATACCTTTTCAACCGCCGCCCGGGCTTTTTCGCGTGAATATTTCCTGCGCTCAAAAGAATCCCCACAAGCATTACTCCGGATCGTATTGACCCTTTTCTGGAACGGCTGCCTGCCGGCGCTGGATGCCCTGTTCAATTATGCCGAGAGTTTTGAAAATGCAATTCCAGCCAGTTCCACCGAAAACACAGTCGATACCTACAACCTGGGGAATTTTGGCCTGGCCTGGAACTGGGAAAATGATCCCCAACCCACCCATATCACCTTCCTGCGCAGCAACCTGCTGGTGACCCTTGAAGGGCATGCGCTGGGCGACAGGAACATCCAGGTCGCCCGGGAGATCGACCGGCGTCTGCAAATACTGGCTGTGGTTAAACGCTACACAAACAGGAAGAACGGTTTCCTGAAAGCGTTCAGGAAAGCAGCCAACTTCAGGCCTTTCTCCAGCGACCACCGTATTGACCTGGGCCTGCAGCCATCTGGGGAACAATTCTTCTTCCGGAGCACCAGCGGTTCTGTCAACCGTGACCCGGACATCCCCAAGATGTGGTTCTTGCAAACCGGAGAAACCGGCGCGCACACCCTGACACTTTTCCGCACAGACGATGGTATTCTGCCCGAGAGAGAACAGGTTGAGTTCACCGTTGAAGAAAGGGAGGCCTGCCATGTCCCTGCAGCTGAATAGCATTGAATTCAATTTCGACAAATCATCTGGGACGGTCGACGCCCTGAACTTGCGCATCAATAAGGATTACATCCTGCCAACCCCCGAATTCTTATCGACAAAACCGAGGCGGCTGGAACAATCCTGCGCCGCCTATGCAATCTCGGAGACCAAAGGCAAATCTATATATATCAAAGTAAATTTCAAGCTGCCGGCGGCGGGCCCACAGGAACAGACCTACCAGGTCAGGGCTATGGGAGGCGGCATCCTGGGAATGCTGCCGGAAACGATCGTAACCTTCCAGGCCAACACACCCTCCCGGACGCAGTTCATCGAACTGAAAAACCGGCGTTTCAAAGCCATCGGAAAGCATGATGTCCGCTGGGAATGGAGTTGCAGGGCTGCGCTGCAGGAAAATAACGGCAGGTATACCTGGGACATTTGGAAACCACTGGCGCAATCGAACCACCGGGTATTCATTCTTCTCCATCCGCCTGCCGTACCCTGGACAAATGGGCTCAACCAGACCAGCAATGCCTGGTCCGAACTGTTGGAGATTTGCTGCCAGATCGCGGGCGGCTGTAAAGATGAAGCCAGCGCGTTGAAAGCGCTCACCAAAAGTGTTAATGCCGATTACAAACTCAAATACGATATCGAACTGGGGAAGGGACGCTACACACTGGCCTTTACGCAACGCGAATTCCAGTTATCAAAATGGATCACCCAGGTCCTGCAGGGCAAGGCCCTGACGGTATTGAACAATACCTATCTTCCCGGGACAAAAGAAGAATACAACGAGGCCCTGATCGTCAATTGCGAAGACTGCGGGCTGAGCCTGGCCATCATGGCCGCTGTCCTGGGCATCCCGGCGGAGACCCATTTTCATTTTCCCTTCGGCTACCTGCACTATGTCGAGCCAATTGGCCGGGGGAAATGCAACGACCCGTTTTACTACCAGGCTGCCGGTCACACAAAAGTGAGGAAACTACGTCCGGCCAAGGGCAAGGATTCGGCCAGGACCTTCTTCCAGTACCATATTTACGCCTGTCACGATAGCCGCTACTATGACGCCTGCATGAAGGAATGGCTGCCGGCCGGGGCAAGACTGGCCCTGCTGCTGGTCTGGGGACTGCTCTCCCTGATCACCCTGGGACAGGCCAGCGCCTTCAGGGAACGCGCCCTGGGCTGGCTGGTCAGCCTGACCCGAAATGAATATACCAAAAGTGTGATCGATACCAGCCAGGAATTTGAATGGACAGAAGCGGGGTACCCTTCCAACGTTGGCCATCCGGTAAAGATCAACGTCATCATTCATGGGATATAACGGGCCGCGGACAAAAACGAGATGGAGAAACAAATGGACAAGCAGATCAGCGCAGACATCGAAGAAACCGGATTGAATAATTTCCAGGAAAAGTACCGCTGCCAGATTACCGTCCTGCGCAGAGACTTCCGTGAAGACCTGTACCAGCAGCATCCCTATGGGTGGGCCCAGCCCTGCGGCCGGTTGGAAGAAGGCCAGGTATTCGTTACAGAAAGCCGCTGGGACCCGCCGGAAGGCTTCTGCCAGTGGGCCTGGAGGGACCTGAGCCCGATCATCCAGAGCATCCACGGCGGGCACCCGGCCACCATGATCGCCTGCTGCACCGATGGGCTGCGCCCGGTCACTTTCAAACTGGAACGCATCGACGGCTAAGGGAAGGACAGCTGGTTGCAGACCTCCCGCCGGTCTTCTGCCAGGCTCTCTACCCGGCCGTCCATCCTTCGGGAGGCTGTCCAGTGCACTCCAAGAAGACAAATAACCTGATCGCTTTTGACAGTCTTTCCGGTTGTTAACTGTCCCCCACACCCCGTCCCCTGCAATCACCTGCACCGGCAGCTCCTGTGCGGCAGTTCTTAACCGAAGCTGTCACTGTTCGCGAACAAAACTGTGACTGTTTTCCTGGCAAAGGAATGCGTGCAGGCTCCTTTCTTCGGGCTGTTCGTGATCACTATTCCGCTTTCCCGACTGGCTTGCCATCCACAGCCTTCTGTTGTATAGTGGGGGGAGTTTTAATCCAGCCTGTTCAGGCTGCCCTGAGTATGACCCAAATGGAAATCCGATGACAAGTGACTGGTGCCCTTCAAACTGGCGTTCAAAGCCGATCCTGCAGCAACCCGAGTACCCCGATCAAACGCTGCTGGAGCAAGTGGAAGCCGAACTACACCACAGTCCTCCGCTGGTCTTTGCAGATGAGATCGAAAAGCTGAAGGGCGAACTGGCCCGGGTTTCGCAGGGCCAGGCCTTCTTGATGCAGGGGGGAGACTGCGCCGAGAGCTTCGCAGAGTTCAACGCATCCAAGATCGAAAGAACCTTCAAGGTCCTGATGCAGATGGCAGTGGTACTGACTTTTGCCGGCGGCTGCCCGGTGGTGAAGGTTGCACGCCTGGCCGGGCAGTTCTCCAAACCGCGCACGGTCGACACAGAAATGATCGACGGGGTCGAACTGCCCTGCTACCGCGGCGACATGGTCAACGACATTACTTTCAAGCCCGAATGCCGCACCCCTGATCCCCAACGGTTGCTCAAGGCATACAACCAATCAGCCATCACACTTAACCTGCTGCGGGCGTATGCCAAGGGTGGCCTGAGTGACCTGAACCAGGTCCACAAGTGGAACCTGGAATTTGTTAAAGACAGTCCGCTCGGTGAGAAATTCCAGGACCTGGCTGACCGGATCGGTGAAGCCCTGGCCTTTATGGAAGCCTGTGGTATTCACGTCCAGCAGAGAGCCAGCATCCGGGAGACTACCATCTATACCTCACACGAAGCGCTGCTGCTCAGATACGAACAGGCCATGACCCAGCAGGACCCGGAAAACGGCGGCTGGTATGACACCTCTGCGCATATGATCTGGATTGGGGACCGCACCCGCCAGGCAGATCATGCCCATATCGAATTCGCCCGCGGGCTGCAAAACCCGATCGGGCTCAAGGTTGGGCCGACGCTGGCGCCAGACGAACTCATGCGCCTGATCGACCTGCTGGATCCGCAAAACCAGCCCGGGCGCCTGACGTTGATCGTCCGTATGGGAGCAAACCAGGTGGATGGGAAATTACCGCCCCTGATCCGTCGGGTCGAAGCCGAAGGACGCCGCGTGATCTGGAGCTGTGATCCCATGCATGGGAATACCGTCAAGACCTCCACCGGGATCAAGACCCGGAACTTCGAACAGGTGCTGGCAGAGGTGCAACGTTCCTTCGAAATTCACCATGCCGAGGGAACCCACCCCGGCGGCATTCATTGTGAAATGACCGGCCAAAATGTAACCGAGTGCCTCGGCGGTGCACAGGCCATCACCGAACAGGGTCTGGAAGACCAGTATGCCACCCGCTGCGACCCGCGTTTGAATGCCAAACAATCCCTCGAACTGGCCTTCCTGGTCTCGGACTTCCTGAAAAGATCACGCGCCGGGTCTTGATGAGACATGAGCTGCCCTGAATTTGATATATCTGCTGTTCAAGGACTTTGAAGCGTTTCACCCCACCTTGCCTTTGCAAAGCACGGTCCGTCCAGCCCGACCGAATACCCGTAGGGCGCTCCTGATCAGAGATCACCAGGGGCTTTCTTCAACAGTGCAAGACAATCATCGTGCGCTGCACAGGCGGTTTCAGGGGTTACAGGGAATTCTTATACGCCCGCCAGCGCCGTCACGAACTCGTTGGCAGTGGCGAAACGTTCTTCCGGTTTCTTGGCCATGGCTTTCTGGATGGCATATGCAGCCTGGCGAGGGATATCCGGCGCCGCCTCGCGAATATCCGGCGGCGGTGAGGTCATATGAGCCAGCAGCAGGGCGCCCGGGTCCGGTCTTTTGAAGGGCAGTTCCCCGGCCAGCAGCTGGTAGGCCATAATCCCCAGGGCATAGATATCTGCCCTGCCATCCAGTTCGGAAGAAGCCTGGATTTGTTCGGGAGCAATATAGTCAAAGGTCCCCAGGATATTGGTAGCGGTAATGCGCGTGTGCGCATCCACGATCTTGGCGATACCGAAATCTGTCAAAACGGCCCGGCTTGGAATGGTAGATGTATCCAGAACCACATTGGAAGGTTTTACGTCGCGATGGACCAACCCCTGTTGGTGGGCATAATCCAGGGCCTTGGCAACATCACCCAGCAGCGAAAGAACTTCAGCATGCTGTAATCGGACCTTTTGTTTGAGCAGTTGATTAAGCGCCGGACCGGTCAGGTAATCCATCACAATAAAATAAATCCCGTTTTCCTGCCCAAATTCACGCACCTTGACCACGTTGGGATGATTCAGGCGAACGATGGCTTCTGCTTCTCGCAGGAAACGCCGCCGGAACTGTTCATCCGCCGCCAGGGTCGCAAGCAGCACCTTGATGGCAACTGTCTGCCCGGTAACCGGATCTTCCGCCCGGTAGACCTCGGCCATCCCTCCCCGGCCAATCAGTTCTTGTGTGCGGTAGGAAGGCAGATTCGGGCCGCTATCCAGGGCCATGGTCTGAGCCTCGGCTCTTATCTCAGCCGGGGTCTTTTGATAATCAATCTGGATTTTAAAGAAGAAGCGGTCGACAAAGCGCTGCAACTTCTTCCTGGCCGGCTGGAAGAGCGCCCCCACCGAAACAGCCGATACGGTCAGTGCAATCAGGGATTGATCTCCCTGCTGAACATTTTTGAACACCAGTGAAACAACTGCCAAGACAGCGGTAAAGATAATCACCAGGCCGATGGTCAGCACGCCATAAACCAGAGAACGGTGAATAAGCAGGTCAATGTCAAATATCCGATAGCGTGCAATGGCAATGGCGATAAAGACTGGCAGCATCAGGAACATGAAGATACCGAGCAGTCGTGACAGGATCGAAAAACTGGTCCCCAGGAGGGTATCAGCCTGCAAGGACGGTGCTGCCAGTAACAGGAATTCAAAGATCAGAAACCACAAAAAGGGACCCAGGGCGCCTGTCAGGACCCAGCGTATCTGTTGTCTTTGCAGGAGAGCAGCCTGTCGCCGGTAGCGGTACACGGCGCTGAACATAGCCAACAGGTACCAGACGATCAAAAAGATGGAGTAATCCCTCACCCCTATTTCCATCCAATAAAAAGGAAATTTGGGGAAAAGATAAATTCCTGCCATAGACGCCGCCAAAACCGGCAGCAAATATTTCAACCAACCGGGCACGAACTTCCCATCTGGGAAAAGCATCATCAGTAGAACAATCCCCATATCCCCCATCATCAGGACCAGGCCTCCCAATACTTCATACCCCTGTGTTTGGGCTGTGATATGGGCAAAGTTGGTAATGCGGGCTCCAAAAGTGATCAGGAAAAGTGAGGTCAGAATGGCGAACCAGTCATCAGAACGACGAATAAAGATCACACTGCCAATGAACCAGAAACCCAGTGTGAGCAGGATATCCACTCCCAGGTCAAAACCTGCCAGGAAAAAAGCCGGGATCCCCAGGACGGTCTGAATGGCTTCAGCCCTGAAAATACGCAGCAGGGGTCCAAAGAGAACCACACCCAGCACAAATATCAGATACCCGGTAACAGAAATCCATATGGCCACCAGGATAGCCCGCAAGACAGGCCGGTTCTTAAGAGAAGTTTGATTGGTAATCGGGTTTGTATGCATCATGCTTTAACTTCTATTTTATTATCCTATCAAAAGAGCATCCAGAATAGATACACTTTTACAAGGTTTTCAAAACAGGGAAGAGCCTACCCATTCTTCACTGTAATAATATACGCAAGTCGCCCGGAATAGTTTCACGTGCTTTCATCCATACAACGAATTCGAGTCGACAGGTATTCGCAACCGGTGCCCTCAGTTTCATTTCAGGTCCAGGGCTAAAACTTATCCACCTGCCAGAAATCATTTACAATCTTCTGGTCTTAGCAGATATAATTGAATGTAATTTTTAAAATATGAACCGGAGGACCGTACTCTATGGAATGGTTATCACAACCTGAAACCTGGATCGCTTTGCTGACACTGATAATCCTTGAACTGGTGTTGGGGGTTGATAATGTTATCTTTATCTCGATCCTGGCAGGGAAACTTCCCAAAGAACAACAAGCCCGGGGACGCTCAACCGGTCTGGCGCTGGCGGTAATCTCCCGGATCATATTGCTGCTTTCGATCGCATGGGTGATCGGATTGACCACGCCGCTCTTTTCAATCTTCCATTTTTCGATCTCTGGCCGTGACCTGATCCTGATCTTGGGCGGGTTGTTCCTGCTCGCCAAGAGCACGCATGAAATCCACCAGAAGCTGGAAGGCATCGAAGGCCATGCCTCTGCAAAAATCAAAGCCTCATTTACCAGTGTGATTATACAGGTGATGCTCCTGGATGTCGTATTCTCTCTTGATTCTGTTATCACTGCGGTTGGGATGGCCGAACACATAGAGATCATGATCACGGCTGTGGTCATCGCGGCGGTGGTCATGGTTATCTCTGCCAACCCGATTGGCGATTTCGTGGAGGGACACCCTACGATCAAAATGCTGGCGCTTTCTTTCCTGTTATTAATTGGCTTCACATTGATCGTCGAAGGCCTGCACCAGCACATTCCGAAAGGGTATATTTACTTTGCGATGGCTTTCTCAGTGTTTGTCGAACTGCTGAACATACGGTTGAGAAAAGATAGCGAACCGATCAAGCTTCACGATGCCTATATAGAAACACCAGCAAAAAGGACCGCAAAAAAGACCGCGAATAAGTCTGCTTGAAATCAGCCCGGCCCCTTTGCACCTGCCAAAGGGGCTTTTTACCAACCACAGGAGCAGGGATGAAATAGTTCAATTATGAATGGGTTTGGAAGTAAAATCACCACAGGGGCTTAAAGGAAGAAACGACAAAATCCGTTTATTAATGCCTGACAGGGGCCCGTGTTGGATCCCTGCCGGCCGCATACAGGAAATTTCCATAAAATACAACCTGCCTGTTCCTGATAAGATATTCCTGTTTACATATTCGTTATCCACAAACCTGGGAAGTCCCCTCGCTGAGGGGACTTCCTAAGACATTGTACCGCAGGTCCAAAGCGGGGACGGACACCTACGGCTCCTGCAGCAGAGTTCGGTGGCCCTGCCACAGCGCAAAAGCGGGGATAATGATCAGGTCTTCCGTACAACCTTCCCCACACCGCCGAAGCGCCTTATCCAAGATCGGATAATGCACCTGTTCTATTGAGATAACAAGATATGCCAGAACAGTGTCTTGCCCACACCGACCTGGCAGATCTTTCTCCTTACAACCACCCTCCCTCATTCTCCATCGGAAAGATTTGATTGTATGGATGGCGCCCGGCAGTACCTTTCTGGGAGGAGAATCGGGGAACAAGAAAGACTGACCGGATGCGATAAAACCCGTTTAGACGCTTGATCTCCTCAAGATACCTACATAATACGGCAGCTTTCCCATTGGAACACGAGACTAAAATCGGGTTTTATCCCCCTCTCAAAGACTATCAGTCAACAGTTACCGACCCCTCCACAGTATGCCAGTCGATACCTGCAAAACCCCTCCAAGGAAGGATGTGAAAATCGTTCTGCAGGCTAAAACTACTCCACCTGATATCGTCTATACTGTATGTAGTGGTTGATGATGATGGCTGCATCTATGTTCCCTTACTCAAACTTGTATAATTAATTCATCAACAAGAGACCGTGATGAAAGCGAAACAGGCTAAAAACAGGATCAAAACCGTGCCCGTCATCGTCCTGACGATGACGGTTTTAGTATTGGCTGCGGCCTGTTCACCTGTATCACCTTGGAATTCTCCCAAAAGCTTGTCCCAGGTTCCATTATCCCCGACCGCAATTACCCCCAGGAATCCGGAAAGCCTGCTGATACGTCCCACTTCACCAATTCATTTTACCCACCTGGGATTGGACGAGGGCCTCTCGCAAAGTGTTGTCTATGCCATCCTTCAAGATTCCAATGGATTTATGTGGTTCGGCACCGAAGACGGTCTAAACCGTTACAACGGGTACGAATTCCAGGTATTCAAACCTGACCAGGATGATCCAAACAGTCCGAGCGACCGCTGGATCACTACCCTGTATGAAGATCAACGCGGCAATATCTGGATAGGAACACGGTTAGGCGGCCTGAACAAATATGATCCCCAAAGCGGGCAGTTCAGCCACTACCGGCATGAGACCGGCAATCCTCACAGCCTCTCCCATAACAATGTACAGGCCATATACGGTGAACCATCCGGAATACTCTGGATAGGCACTTCCAACGGGCTGGATTTCTTCGACCCCTCGATCGAAAAATTCCTGCACTACAAACACGACCCGGATAACCCTGCGAGTTTGAGCAGCAACAATGTTACCGCGATCTCCGGGGATGACAGAGGCTTTCTATGGATTGGCACCCAAGACGGGGGTTTGAATCGTTTTGGATTGACAACAGGTATAATTACACGCTACTTATCAGAACCCGGGAAACTCTGCTCAAACAACATCTCCTCCATCCGGAAAGACAGTCACGGTGAGATGTGGATCGGCACCAGCGGCGGCCTGTCAAGGTTCACCCCAGACAAAAATCACTTCACCTGTTATAACGAGATATCCGGGAAGTTAACCAACAACGAAGTCTTTACAGTCTACATAGACCGGATTGGAGATGTCTGGATCGGGACCAATCACGGTTTGAATTATTTCAATCCGGAAAAGAACACATTCACGCATTTCGTTCACGACCCTGCGACCTCCGACAGTCTGAGCAATAACACCGTTTTTTCAATCAACGAAGACAACAGCGGTGTACTGTGGGTGGGTACGTATGGCGGCGGGTTGAATAAATACAATCGCGGCCAGGAAAAGTTCACTAAATACCGCAATGATCCAGATAACCCTAATTCCCTCAGCAATAACCTGGTATTTCCCATTCATGCTGACCACGAAGGAATCATCTGGATAGGCACCTATGGGGGCGGCCTGAATCGATTCGACCCCAATACAGGTTTCTTTTCTACCTTTCTGCACCAGACAGACGAAACTGAAAGCATCAGCGGTAACTATATCTGGTCTATCTACCGGGACCACCGCGGTTACCTGTGGATAGGCACATCCGAAGGGTTGGATCGTTTACACTTGCAGAGTGGTGAGTTGACCCATTACGTTCACTCAGAGGACCCTTTCAGCATTGGTCAGGGAAATGTCAATGCCCTTTTTGAAGACAGCAACGGGGATTTCTGGGTCGGAACGGACCAGGGCCTTGACCAGCTTGAATTTGATACGGGGCGTTTTTATCATTATCGTTACGATCCGCAGGACCCGCTTTCATATATAAATGAGGGCAAGGTGGTATCCATCTACGAGGACCGCGCCAGGAATCTGTGGGTCGGCACCTTTGCGAACGGTCTCAACCGCTACAGTCTGACATCCGGCTCATCGACAAATTACTCCTTCGATTCAGAGAAACCCGGGAGTTTGAGCAACAATTCGGTCATGTGTGTCTACCAGGACCGGCAGAACCGCCTGTGGGTTGCGACGGCCGGAGGTGGGTTAAATTTATTCGAAGAAGAAACCCATACCTTTCACAACTTTACAGAAAAGGATGGTTTACCCAGCAATGTTGTCTATGGCATTCAAGAAGACCGCTACGGTTTCCTGTGGCTGAGCACCAATGCCGGTCTCTCCCGGCTCGACCCGAAAACATTTAGTTTCCGCAATTACACGGCCAGCGATGGGTTACAGAGCAACCAATTCAACCAGTACAGCCATGCCCAATCCAGGGATGGCGCTATGTACTTCGGCGGCATCAATGGCCTGAATGTCTTTGATCCTGAACAGATACTGGATAATCAATCCGTTCCCCCGGTTGTGCTCACCTCGATTACCCAGGACGGTCAAACCCTGAAACTGGATACAACGCCGGAGATGGCTTCAGAGATCACCCTGCAGTGGCCCAATAATTCCTTTGAATTCGAGTTTGCCGCCCTGGGGTATGCCGATCCTAATAAAAACCAATATGCTTATATGCTCGAAAACTTCGATAAAGACTGGTACTACATTGGAACGATCCGAAACGGACGCTACACCAACCTGCCCGGCGGCGCCTATCTGCTGCACCTGAAGGCTTCCAATAACGATGGCATCTGGAATGAGACCGGTAAATCAGTCAAGGTCACTGTAGTGCCCCCTTTCTGGCAAACCTGGTGGTTTCGTGGCGGCTTGATCCTGCTGGCAGGGTTGGCCGTCTTCAGTGGATACCGCTTGAGGATCCGGAATATCGAACTTCGCAACCTGGAACTACAGCGCCTGGTGAGTGAGCGCACCAATGCACTTGAACGGAGAAATGAAGAGATGGCCGCGCTCTACCAGGCAGACGAAAAAATGCTCCGCACCCTGACCCTGGACCAGGTTTTCGAGACCCTGGTCAACGTTGCAGTGGATATGCTGCATGCCGATAAAAGCGCTGTCTTTATTTGGAACAAATCCCAAAGACATTTTGTCATCCATCTTTCACGTGGATTTAATCAGGAAACGATCAAAGTCTTTCACTTCGACCGGAATGAAGGGCTGGTTGGAAGGGTGGCTGAGAATGGTGAACTTGCAATTGTCCAGGATATCCACCAGGAACCAGTCTGTGGGAATGACCGCCCAGAGGTATTGGAAGCCATTATTACAGAAAACATACAGTCGTTCATGGTCCTGCCGGTGCTGCACGCCCAAAAAACCATTGGCGTGTTGACTGTCTTCTTCAAAGAGTCCCATGCCGTCACCGAAGATATTCTGCGGCTCTTCCAGACCCTTCTGCAGCGGGCGGCGCTTTCCATCGAGAATACCCATTTATTCGAACAAACCAAGGAACTAGCCATTCTGGAAGAACGCAACCGGCTGGCCAGAGACTTGCACGATAGTGCAAAACAAAAAGCCTTTGCTGCGCTGGCCCAGCTGGGAACCGCCAACGGTGTGTTGAAAACCAACAGTACAAATGCACAAAAGCATGTCTCGGAGGCGGAGAACCTGGTATACGAGGTCATCCAGGAACTGACATTCCTGATCCAGGAAATGTACCCGCTTGCCCTGAAAGAAAAAGGACTGGCAACCACACTGCGGGAATACATCTTTGAATGGGAGAATAGAAGTGATATTGATGTCAAACTCGTGATCGAAAGAGAACGTCGCTTACAATTACAAATCGAACAGGCTATCTATCGCACCATACAGGAATCTCTGGCGAATGTAGCCCGGCACAGCAAAGCGACAAAAGTAAACATGAAGCTCATCTACAACGAAGAGAACCTGATTGTCAGGGTCATTGACAATGGTCGCGGGTTTAATATCGATCAGCGTCCTGCAGGGATGGGACTACGTTCGATGCGAGAACGCATCGAGAGTGTCAATGGATCTGTTCGGGTTGAAAGCGCTCCCGGTGAGGGAACCATCATTACCATACAGGTCCCTCTGAAAGAAAGTATATCGATACCCTGATGAAAATGTTTTATTGTAAGCAAATTTAGGAGACGGCTATGTCAAATCCAATTACCATACTCATCACTGACGATCACGAAGTCGTTCGCAATGGCATTCGTGCGTACCTTGATACGATCCCTGCATTCCAGGTGGTTGGAGAGGCCAGTTCCGGAGAAGAAGCCATCACAATGGTCTCTGAATTAATCCCCGATGTAGTCCTGATGGACCTGATCATGCCCGGAATGGATGGGATTGAAACCACCCGCCAGATTAAGGCCATCAGCCCCCGCACCCAGGTGGTAGTGTTGACATCCTATCACGAGGATGTGCATATCTTTCCAGCTTTAAAAGCCGGCGCCATTTCTTATATATTGAAAGATATGAAGATGGAGAAACTGGTAGAGGCCCTACACCGGGCAGTACAAGGAGAGGTAACTCTGCACCCACGGGTGGCTGCCAGGGTACTGCAGAACATCCGTGGTGAAGACAAGGATGACCAGCCTTTATACACTGATCTGACCGAGCGGGAGCTTGAAGTACTCAAGCTGATCGCAAATGGCCTGACCAACAGTCAAATCGCCGAAAAACTGGTCATCAGCGAAAACACGGTAAAAGGACATGTCAGTAATATCCTCAGTAAATTACATGTCGCAGACCGTACCCAGGTAGCCGTCTATGCCTGGCAGCGAGGTATCGTGCAGAGAGAACAAGCAAGTGACATCTGATATCTGGCAGGAAAACCCATATCCTCGAAGACTCACCTGCTGCCGGAGGTGAGTCTTTTGCTTCAATAACGCTATACAGGATTGATGTCTCGCACCATTCCCTGGTGAAGCCTTCCACCCTGCCTGCAGCGAAACCTTTATCGGTCAACCGCGATGGAATGCGGCACAAAACCACCCGCTGCGCTGGCTGCCAGTGAGTAACATCCGTATATAATATAGTAAAGTAACCCAAAGGCTGTTATGTCTTCCCAAAACACCATCCTTGCCACTAAATTATACGCTCCCCAACCACGATCGGATCTGGTTCTGCGCGCCAGGTTGATAGACCGTTTGGAAGAAGGCCTGCACCAGGGGCGACAGCTCACCCTGGTCTCTGCCCCGGCCGGGTATGGGAAGACAACCCTGCTGGCAACCTGGATAAGGAAATCCGAGTGGGAAGCAGCCTGGCTTTCCTTGGATGAAGGGGACAATGACGCCGCTCGTTTTATCAGCCACCTGACCGCCGCCCTGCAAACGCTGCGACCAGAGATTGAGGATGCCAACCTGCCACAGTCGATGCAGACAGCAATGATCAAACCGGTGCTGACATCCCTGATCAACAGCACTGCCAGCGATCCAAGCCCGGTGTTACTTGTATTGGATGATTACCACCTCATTCAAAGCCATCCTATCCACGAGGCCTTGACCTTTGTCCTGGAACACATCCCACCTCATATGCACCTGGTAATTTCCAGTCGTGCGGATCCACCACTGCCGATTGCCAGACTGCGGGCCTGCGCCCAGATCACAGAACTTCGCCTGAATGACCTGCGCTTCACCATTGAAGAAGCAAAACAATTTTTGGAAAAGATATTGGGGATCGAACTATCTGTAACAGATTTTACTGCCCTGACCTCCCGCACCGAAGGATGGGCGGCCGGGCTTCAGATGGCTGCGGCTTCGCTGCGCGGTCAGGACCATATCTCTGAATTTATCCACAACTTCAGCGGCAGCCACCGTTATATCCTCGATTACCTGATTGAAGAAGTCCTTAACCAGCAGCCACGTCCGATAAAGGATTTTCTGCTTCGAACCTCCATCCTGGACCAACTCTGCGCACCACTGTGTAACGCCATCCTTGAGACTGGACAAAACAGCCAATCCATTTTGGAAGAACTCGAACGCACCAACCTGTTCATCCTGCCACTCGACGAAAACCGCCAATGGTATCGCTACCACCGCCTGTTTGCCGATTTATTAAACCAGCGCTTACTGCAATCTCAGTCCATCCATTACCAGGCTCTCCACCAGCGCGCCGGTCAATGGTATGAAGAAAACCGATATCCAGAACATGCCATTGATCACCTGCTCAAAGCCCAAGATTATTCACACGCAGCCGCCCTGATTGAAAACAATGCCGAAGCGACACTGATGCAGAGCCAGACAACGACACTGCTTGAGTGGATAGATGCATTGCCATCAGAGATACTCAAGGCCCGCCCGTTGTTGGAGATCTACCATACCTGGGCTTTGCTATGGATCGGCGCCCCCTGGAAAATAATCCAGGACAAAGTATCCGAACTCGAAAAGCTGCCGGAAAATTACGCTGTAGAAAACGCCCCTTTGAAAGCGCTCATGGCGGTTTACAGAGGGGAGATCACACAGGCGCGCGAGATCTCAGATCGGGCCATTAATCCACTGCTTGAGAAGTCTCCGTTCCTGTACGGGCTGACCAGGATGATACAGGCCTCAGTGTTTCTGTCCAGTGATGAACCGGAAGCAGGCATGCAGATACTCGAGGAACTTGCCCAGACAGGGCGGCGTACCAGTAATATCTTGCTGACGACCAGTGTAATCTGCAATCTGGCTGATATCCGGCAGCGTAAAGGACAACTGCAGCAAGCGCAAGCGCTTTACAACCAGGCGCTTGACCTTGCCAGGAATGATAAAGAACAGTATCTGCCAGTTGCCGGGAAAGCATTGATTGGCCTGGGTGATATTTACAGGGAATGGAACCAGCTTGCCCTGGCCGAAGAGAAACTCCAGCAAGGGATCGACCTTTGCGATAGTTGGAGTTTATTCAGTAAATTCGAAGGATTGGTTTCGCTGGTATTGGTTTACTGGGCTCAATCCAGACACGACTTGCTGCAAGAGGCAATGGTAACCCTGCGAGATATCGCGGTTCGTTTTGATATCACTGAGGTGGATGATTACATTGTGGATATGCTTGAAGCTCGTCTGCAATACTACCAGGGAAACCTGGAAGAAGTCAGGCGCTGGGCCGGGAAACGAGGCTTCAGTCAAGATATCGCAGACATGGAAAAAACGCGTGCAAAGGATTATCCTCAAATCCGTTTGCTGAAATATGAGTGGCTGGTGTTATCTCGCTTGTGGCTGGCAGAAAATCACCCGGAGGAAGCGATCCGGTTGATGGACCATACACTTGAAATTGCCGCCCAACTGGACCGGCCATTTATCGTTATTGAAGCCAGTATGCTGCAGGCACTGGCCCATTATTCAATGGGGAAACGTGCGCAAGCCCTGAATGCCCTCAAACGAACCCTGCAGCTGGCTGCCCCCCAGAATATCCTGCGCACCCTGCTGGATGAAGGCCAAACCTTCCAGGAGTTATTGGTGGATCTGCGCCCACAGCTGGATGACCCCACTCTGGCAGCATTTGCAGATCGCCTGTTGACTGTCTTTTTAACGAATCCGGCTGAAAAAGCTGACTCAGGAAGCAAGCCTGTTGTCCCCAATGCATTCGTCGACATGAGTGAACGGGAGCTGGATGTTCTGCACCTGATGCCTTCCGGGCTTTCCAGCAGTGAAATGGCTGAGGAGCTATCGGTTTCTATTAACACACTCCGGACACACCTGAAAAAAATTTATGTCAAGTTGGATGCTCACAGTCGCTACGAAGCCCTGGCCAGGGCCAGAGATCTGGGTCTGCTTAAATAGATAACCTCCCCATATAACCAGGGAGGTTACCTGGAAATATACATTCGAGCAGATCTATGCCTGGCGGTCCAACAAGAACACTCGAATCGCTTCCAGCGTTTGCTCAATCCGTTCGGGGTTCAAACGATAACACTTGGCGCCGTCTGCACGACGTGATAACAGATAACCGGTTGCGGATAACTGGTTCAGGTGCCTTGACGCAGCTGATTGACTTAAATCCAGCGCCTGCATGATCTCGGGCGAACAACTTTCATCATTATCTGCAATATACTTAATAATCCGCAAACGAGTCTCATCTGCCAGGGTATTCAACCGGGCATAAATGTCGGCCTGCCCTAACGCAGAAACATTAATGTTCGCATTCTCAGGCAGTCGGGCGCCAAAAATAACATACGTGACATCTTTATCCCAGAAAGTTCCGATATAGGGGCCAACATGCATCGAGGGAACAAAAACCAGGTTGTCATCTTTCAAGCCTTTATGCTCCCAGATATTTTCTTCCAGTTTATGCCCGGTAATATATTCCGCAGCTTCATATTTGCTCATCTGACTGTAGTCCACCTGTTGGAAAGCTTCAACGGCTTTTTCAAGCGTCAGCCTGATACGATTCCATTCATCTTCCAGATACTGGTCCCACATCTTACGCAGGTGACATACAATCATTTTCTGCATCGCAGGCGGGTCAATTACATAAGAATACGCCCAAATCTCCAGATCTGCATCGATTTTCTCTTTGGGAAACCGGTCATACAGAAAATCAAGATACCTGTCGGAGTCTTTAAGTATTTCCGCCCAATCGCTATCGCCAGATCCTTCGATACAGGTCAGTTCCGTATAGGAGCGGAGCATTTTGTCTCTCAAACTCACCGGTTCGAGAGATTCCAGATGGTCCAGGTAAGCCGGAAAACTGGACCATTGCCGGTCAGGTTGTATCGCGTAAAAAAAACCAATCATAATCCGATAGTGCTCTATCTTCTCTTCAGGCAAAAGCGCTTCAGTAACACGGGTGACCCAAGAACCCGGGCCTGACAAATGTTCCTGCTTCGTCAGATACATCAAGCTGAATAAGGCATTGGGAACCGGCGCCAGCTCTATTCGAATATTGGTATGGGGCGGGGCTTCGATAAAATCATTGATCAATGGCGCCATTATTTTCTCCGTTCCTTGTAAGGGTACAATCGTAATAACATTAATACACTCACTTCTTCAATGTTGAAAAAGAAGGAATCACCCCATACTCTAGCAGGTTGAATTGCTTTTGGGTATATTTTCCTGCTCAACGATCACCAGATCCTGGTAATACGCCTGCAAACTGCTCCCCCAATCGACCATTAAGGATCCCAGACCTGCCAGCAATCAACAAAAGGGTGGTCGTATGTGATTCTCAAAAACCAATGCCAGCCATACCAGACATTGGCATCTGGCTTCACTCAGCAAATCAAATGAATGCTCAGCCTGATAAATTTCAATCCCAACGATATCGTAATACGTCTTTTTCGCTTAAGGAAGCACAAATACCGATTAAAGGGAAAGACGCGCTTAACCTCTAATTATGCACATAACCGGGTAATGGGCATATATTAGCAAGTGTTAGGCCAATTGTCAAGCATCTTCTCTCAGAACCTGGATTTTATATCTTGGAGTTAACTTTCTTTGCTTGATTTTCGGAAAATCACCTGAATCTGGAGCAAAACCACCAATTAATGTGATGACAACTCACCCATCTTCTCGCTACACTATTGGTAACACGAATGAGAAGTGCATATGACTGACAAATACAACGCACCGGTTTTGATCTACGAGATCTGGATTCAGGGCAAACTGGATACTCACTGGTCAGATTGGTTCAACGGAACTACAGATACACTGGAGAAAGACTCCCTGAATACACGCCTGCTTGTCAGCATACCGGACCAGTCCAGGCTGCGAGGTATACTGAACAAAATCTGGGATCTGAACTTGACTGTTGTATCCGTCAACCCGATCAGCGCGGAAGTCAAAGCTCAAACCAAAAATAAACGGAGATGATCATGAACCCAGCTTACATTCTTCCCCTAGACTCTACCCGGGCCGACCTTCAAACTGTTGGAGGGAAAGGCATGTCTCTCTCCAGGCTGTCCAGGTTAGGACTGCCGGTGCCGGATGGCTTCCATATCACAACCGAAGCCTATCGGCTGTTCGTCGAAAAAAACGCTCTCCAACAAATCATCAGTAAAGCGCTCGAAGAAGTCGAGAGCACCCGGCCCACCACATTGGAAACGGCTTCCGCCCAAATCTACAAGGCCTTTGTAAAAACAGAAATCCCGGATGAATTGAAAACTCAGATCCTGGATGCTTATCACCGCCTGCCTGCACAGCAAGCTTTGGAGAGCGGCAATGATCTCCCGGTAGCTGTCCGGTCTTCGGCAACTGCCGAGGACCTGCCGGAGGCTTCTTTTGCCGGTCAACAGGAAACCTATCTTAATATTCGCGGTCAATCAGACCTGCTGGAAGCCGTCAAAAAATGCTGGGCTTCCCTGTGGACAGCCCGGGCAATCGGGTATCGTACCAAACAGGGCCTGGGTACCGATGGGATCGCCCTGGCCATTGTTGTCCAGAAACTGGTTCCAGCCGATGCAGCCGGTATCCTGTTCACCGCAAACCCGATCAATGGGAAACGAAACCAGCAAGTCATCAATGCTGCCTGGGGCCTGGGAGAGGCCATCGTGGGCGGCGCCGTGACTCCCGACACATTGGTCGTGGATAAAACTTCAGGAGAAATCATCTCACGGGAAACCGCAGAAAAACAGGTTATGACCGTTCGAACCGATCTCGGGGCGGAAGAAAAAGCCGTTCCCGGGCGCATGCAAAAAAAACCGGTGCTGTCTGATCTGCAGGCAGTAAACCTTGCCCGTCTTGGTAAAGAAATCGAAAACCAATATGGTATGCCCATGGATATCGAATGGGCAATGATTGGCAACGAGTTTTACATCTTGCAAGCCCGCCCGATCACAGCCCTTCCAGATGCAATTATCGAATGGATACCGCCTGATCCGAAGGGCACTTACATGCGCACCAGCGTCGCCGACCTGATGCCCGAACCTCTGAGTCCCTTATATGTCAGTCTTGGCATCCCCGCGCAAAGAGATCAAATGCAGCCGCTGGGCAAACGCATGGTGGGCAAGGAACCGGTCTTAGCCCGGGATTACATCACCAGCATCAATAATTATGCCTATATGAATGCTGCCATGTCGCCCGGTTCCTGGTGGTGGGCCATCACCGGCCTGATACCGGCCTATCCAAAATTACTACGCAGCCTGGTGCCGCTTTTCCGGGATGAACTGCTCCCCGAATACCAGGCCTTTGTGAACAGCAAGAAGGAACTGCAGCCTGAAAGTTTATCACCTGCTGAACTCTGGAAAGAGTCCAGAGAACTTGTGGATGCATTCGCCTATTACGTTTGCGGATTGATGTTCGCCACCATGGGCGCTTCCGCCGGCTCTGAAGGACTGACCACCCAGGTTTATAACAAGCTGGCAAAACAGGAAGGTGATCCCGATGCATCTGTCCTGCTGATGGGATGGAACAATATCCCGGTGCGTTCTGAAAAATCTATGTACGACATTGCCATGTGGGTAAGGGAAGATCAGCCCCTGGCAAACTACATCACAGACACTCCGATTCAGGAACTGCTCACGGTGCTCGAAAATCCCGGGAACGCACCAACCACCCTGTTCAGTGAATTTGCTTACCGCCTGCAGACACATATGGAAACCTTCGGACACACCATCTTCCAGCTGGATTTTGCCGAGCCGCTTCCACTCGATCATCCCGAAATGATGCTGGAAAGCATCCGGATGTACCTGAACGGCAAGGGAACCAATCCTTATGAAAGACAGGCAGCCAGCGAGCAAAAACGCATCCAGACCACTGAGATCATGCTCCAGCGCCTGAAAGGGTTCAAATTGTGGGTCTTCAAAAAAGCGCTCAACTGGGGGCAATCGATGGCCGAAGTCCGGGAAGATGCCCTGGCAGAGATCGGCCTGGCGTATCCAAAAATACGGGAATTGCTGCACGAACTAGGCCGGCGCCTGGCAGCAGCCCAGGTTATCCGGCAGCCAGAAGATATCTTCTGGCTGGAAAAAGAGGGAATCGACTCCTGCATCGAGAAGCTTGAACAGGATCAGGCCCTGCCAGACCTGGCAAACCAGGTGACAGAACGAAAAACCTTCCACAAACGCCTCAAACAACTCTCGCCTCCGTCAATAATGCCGATGAAAAAACGGGTCATGGGCATGAAAACCGAAGTCTTCCTTGCCCACACCCAGGATAATCAAATCACCGGTGTACTCAAAGGTGTGTCCACCAGCGCCGGGAAAGTTACCGCTGCGGCGCGTATCCTGCACGGACCGGAAGACTTTCACCTGATGCAGCCCGGTGATGTCCTGGTCGCCGGGACCACCACTCCTGCCTGGACTCCACTCTTCACCATGGCATCCGCGGTCGTCACCGATATCGGCGGACCGCTCAGCCACGGCAGCATCGTTGCACGGGAATACGGCATCCCGGCCGTCATGGGCACCGGCGTTGCCACCACCCGCATCCGGAACGGCCAGACTATCACTGTGGATGGCACTAACGGCGAGGTCATCCTGCATGAAGACGATGAAACTACTGGCTCACCTGCTCCCCCGATGGAATGGAAAACGCCGGATCCTAAAAGTGTCTATGCCCGCGGCAGCCTGGCCGAACATATCCCCAGCCCGGTCTCCCCTCTGTTTGCCACTCTGGGACTTGAGATCGCCAACCAGTCTACAGATCGCCTCTGGAAAGAATTCGTGGGCATGGATCCATCCAAACTGTTTCCGGCAGGTGGGTTCTACCTGACCATCAACAGCTACGTTTATGGTGGTTTTCGGATGGGCCTGCGGGAATTCGGGATCATTACGAAGATGACCCTGGCTCAAATGGGGCCCATCTTCCGTAATGCTCCCAAACGCTATCACGAAGCAAGAAAAAAACTGGCTGCAGTCGTCGATACTTGGGAACAGAAAACCCTTGCAACGATGAATCCATCAGAATTACTCCAGGGCATAAAGACGGTCTTCGGCGCCGCCTGTGATTATTACACGGTTATCCAGACCACACTGCCGGCTGCGTCTATGAGTGAAATCCTCCTCGGCCGTTTCTACAGCAGCCTGATCAAACGCAAAGGTGATCCGGAGTTGACCAGCCTCTTGTTTGGTATCGAGACGGCTCTGGTAAGGGCTGAAAAATCCCTTTACGATATTGCCGCCCGGCTGCAGGAAGACCCGGTCCTATGTGAGTACGTATCCCAAACAACTGCGGGTGAACTGGCTGGTGACTTCCTGCGCAGAGCCGCCCCTGCAAAATTGACATCCAGGCAGTGGAATCGCTGGCTGGCCCGCCTGGATGAACATTTCGAACGCTTTGGCCGCACTGCCTATGAATTCGACTTCATCAACCCTACTCCTGCCGAGGCTCCTGTGCCTGCCCTGGAAGCCATCAAACAATTCATGTCCGGACAGGCGGTCAGCCCTTATGTGCGGCATGAATCTGCAGCCCAAAAACGTATACAGGCCACCCGGGATATCCAAAATCGTATCCGCTGGCCGCGTAAAAACTGGTTCGACCGGCTTCTCAGGTGGGCACAGGAAACCGGTGCGATCCGTGAAGACAGCCTGATCGATATGGGGATGGGCCATCCCATCATCCGAAAAATGCTGGCTGAACTGGGCAGCCGTTTCGCTGCCGCCCGGGCGATCGACCAGACTGAAGATATCTACTGGCTGGAGGGTCTCGAAGTCGAGGATCTGGTCTCTGGCCTGGAAGCAGGACGGCCTCTGCCTGACCTGTCTGCCCGCATCCCTGACCGTCAAGCGACCTGGCAGGCTGCTTTGAAGGCCACTCCACCGGTCATGCTCCCGGAGAAATCTGGCTGGGCAAAATTGATCGGCAACCATGCCCCGCAAGAAAAGGATGGCAGGATAATTCTGACCGGGGTTGGCACAAGTGAGGGCGAGGTCACTGGACCGGCCTGTGTACTCTTCGGATCGGATGACTTCACCCGCATGAGACCCGGGGATGTACTGGTCGCCGTCACAACCACACCGGCCTGGACCCCGCTCTTCAGCCTGGCCGCAGCTGTCGTCACGGATATCGGCGGGCCACTCAGCCACAGCAGTATCGTAGCCCGGGAGTACGGTATTCCGGCCGTCATGGCTGTTCGCAATGCGACCCGCCACATTCAGAGCGGCCAGATCATTACCGTCAACGGTAAGCAAGGGACTGTCGTACTGGAAAAATAGTCCCGAACAGCCGTGGCCCGTCTGGAAGAGTCTCCTGTTTATTGCAGCACAAAAAGAACAACCTCATGAAGAATAACCGCCGGAACCTGTACATCCTGGTTTTTGTCCTTTTCGTGGTCATGCTCGGCTACGGCATTGTGATCCCCATCCTGCCTTTCTATATTGATACCATGGGAGCAGGCGGGACCGAACTGGGCCTTCTGGTGGCCAGTTATGCCGTCATGCGTCTGGTCTTTGGACCAGTTTGGGGAAGCCTTTCAGACCGCATCGGGCGCAAACCCGTCCTGTTGGTCGGCATCCTGGGGTACGCCATCACGATGCTGTGGTTCGGGCTGGCCAGCAGGCTGTGGATGCTGTTCGCAGCCCGCATCCTGTCTGGGGTGCTCTCCTCAGCCACAGCACCAACCACGCTGGCTTTCATCAGCGACAGCACTGGTGAAAAGGAACGCGGCGGCGGTATGGGTCTGATGGGTGCGGCTGCCGGGATCGGGACCATTGCCGGCCCGGCGCTGGGAGGCTTGCTGGCCGACCAGGCTTTATCCACCCCCTTCTTCATCGCAGCAGGGCTGTCCGGTCTGGCGCTACTGCTGGCGGCGCTCTTCCTGCCCGAATCACTACCAGAAGAAAATCGCTCGACCACCCGGAGGGAAGCAATGGGCTCAGATAAACAGACCTGGATCCTGGTGATCAGAAGTCGTCTGGGCTTGTTATTCCTGTTGACCTTTATCAGTACTTCCGGCCTGATGATCTTTGCTAATGTTTTTGGCCTGTATGCACTCGAACGATTTTCGTACGGTCCTAAAGAAGTAGGCATGATTATGATGGTCCTGGGATTGGTTTCGACTGTTGCGCAGGGTATCTTGGCTGGTCCGCTTACGAAACGACTGGGCGACAGCCAGGTGATCAAGGCCAGCCTGGCTGCTTCGGCTGTCAGTTTGGGCCTGATGGTACTGGCAAACAATTACCTCACCGTCTTGCTGACCACCGCCTTGTTCGGACTGACGATCGCCCTGCAGACTCCCTCTCTGATTTCACTGACCTCCCGCCATGCCACCATCCCACAGGGAACGGCTATGGGGCTGAGTAATTCTTTCATCAGTCTGGGTCGTATCGTCGGGCCAGTCCTGGGCGGATTGGTCTTCGACCTGGACATACGCTACCCGTACCTGCTGGGTTCCCTGATCATGGGCCTGGGCTTCCTGCTCAGCCTGGTCTGGATCCGTCCACAGGAAGGTGCGGTAAACAGAGGATCGAACACTACCCTGTAGAGGACCTCACATTTTTATGCACAACTTGGAAGAATGATCCTCCTTTTTGATTTACAATTGGGCAACCTAGGAACAAGGAGGATCAGATGACCTTTTCTGCAAACGAAATCCGCTACGAACATATGCGCTACAACCGCTGTGGCCGCAGTGGAGTAAAACTTCCTGCCATCTCGTTAGGCTTATGGCATAACTTTGGTGGTGTGGACCTCTTCGAAAACGGGCGAAGGATGGTCCTGCGGGCCTTTGACCTGGGAATCACGCACTTCGACCTGGCCAATAATTACGGCCCGCCGCCGGGTTCAGCCGAGGAAACTTTCGGGCAGATACTGAAGAAGGACCTGGGGCCATACCGGGACGAACTGATCATCTCCTCTAAGGCCGGTTATTATATGTGGCCCGGCCCGTATGGCGAATGGGGTTCCCGCAAGTACCTGGTTGCCAGCCTCGACCAGAGCCTGAAGCGTATGGGGCTGGAGTATGTGGATATCTTCTACTCACACCGTCCCGATCCGGATACGCCGCTTGAAGAGACCATGGGCGCATTGAATTACATCGTCCGCAGCGGGCGGGCTTTATATGCCGGTATCTCGAATTACCCAGCCGAGGAAACCCAAAAAGCCTCGGGGATCCTGCGGGAACTGGGTACACCCTGCCTGATTCACCAGCCGCGCTACAGTATGTTCGACCGCTGGGTAGAACCCGAACTGCTGGACACCCTAAACCAGGAAGGGATTGGCTGTATTGTCTTCTCCCCGCTGGCCCAGGGCCTGCTGACGGACAAGTACCTGCAGGGTATCCCTGAAGGTTCACGCGCCTCCAAAGCGCACGGTTTTCTAAAGCCCGATCACATAACCGTCGAAAAGTTAAAGCAGGTCGGACAATTGAATGACCTGGCCAGGTCTCGCGGCCAGACCCTGGCACAGCTGGCACTGGCCTGGGTGCTGCGCCCCCCGACGGTTACCTCGGCATTGATCGGCGCCAGTCGTGTGGAGCAGATCGAGGATGCTGTCAAGACGCTGGCACAACTGGAATTCACGGATGAGGAACTGAAGCAAATCGAGGAAATTCTCTAGATCGACCCTGAAAACCGAAAAGGATTGGCGTATACCGCCAACCCTTTTTTATTCCTGCCGCAAGACACGGACGATCGATATCCTGGAGGCCCAGCGGGCAGGGATGAGACTGCCTAACAGGCTGATAGAAATAATTATCGGTATCAAGAAGATGATAACCAGTACATTTACAGAAACACTAACCAGCCCGAACCCGAAAGCATTTGAAAGCGTCGTCAAAAGTACCCTGGTCAGCAATAAACCAGCCGGGATTCCAATAAGTACAGCTAGCATACCCAATACTCCTGCAGACGTTATGATCATGACCACCACCTGAAATGGAATCATACCAATTGTTTTCAGGATTCCAACAACCCGAATTTTCTCCTGAGTAGATAACAGAGACATAATGAAAACATTGACAACCGCGATAGCGACCAGGATCCCGCCCAACATAAAAATTGCCAACTGAAGAAAAATCACTGAACTTGGGATTGCTTCTTCCACCAGAGTCAGGGTCAAATCTGTGTCTTTATCAGGCTCAATATATTTTCGGAGTTTTAGCAAATCAACATTCTGATCCACTTTCAGATAATAACTCTCAGAAGCAGCATGCCGGTCCAGTGCGAGAACACTCGAAAGCGGCACGATCATACGCTGGCCAGCATCTGCAGGTTCCGGATATACCCCGACAATCGTCCAGGTTTCCGTGCGCCGGTCATTCTCGGCAAGGGTGAGTGTCAACGAATCTCCAATTTCCAGATCGAGCCAATCTAACAAACCCCGGCCAACAATAGCCTCGTTGGTATCAAGATAGAAAAACCGACCTTCAGGAATATAAAACGGAAATGCGGATAACTCCCCTTCAACAGCCCGCAACAGGAATTCTTCGCCATCCAGTGTTTTAACACGCAGTCGATACTCACCATAAAAAGCCTGCACTCCAGGCGCCTGGCTCAGGATACGCTGTGCACGGCCATCGCTGCTGTCCTGTCGGGTGACGAAGGCATCATACACGATCCCCAGTAAGGCAGGATTCTCCCGATAGGTCTGCAGCGTCCCAGATAGCGTCAGCCCAAATACAATCCCAATAACACCCAGCGTTAGATTTAAACCGGTTAAAATCGCCCGGATGGGTTTTGCAAAGGTATCGTTGAAACCCATAACAATGGTCATCGGCGCCCCCAGATATTCTATAAACCTTGTCCCCCAAAACGGTTTTTGCAGAGGGGATTCAGCTCCGGTGGCAATAGATCGAATAACATTGGCTTTGGCCCCACGCCGGGCAGCCGCCCAGGCAGCCAGGATATTCGTCCCCGGAATGATCAAAAATACCAGGCCCATCAACAGGAAACTGAAGGGAGGGTAATAGGTCGTCCCCAACGAAGCTGTAATCGTCTGAAGCGGCAGTGGGGCTAGAATCAGACCCAGAATAAAACCCAACCCGGCGCCAACCAGACTTATGATTGCATACTGGCCAACATACAGCAAAGATACCTGATTCCCGGTAAAGCCAATCGCTTTGAGAATACCAATTTGCCTGATCTGCGAAAGCACCATCGAACTGACAACGCTGACCACAATCAGGATCGTAGCAAATATCGCAAATATACTGAATGCACTTAGAAAGGCAAAGGTTAATTGGACACTAAAGACCGCCGATTCTTTTGCATCCCGCCAATCTGTATGGGTATCGACAAATTCTGAAGACCGCATCGACTCGATTTCATCCAAGACCTCATCAACCGCTTCGGGATCAGCCAACCTCAACCCAACGGACCAGACCCATGTATCCTGGTCCGGGAACTGGCTGCGGAAAGTGTCCTGACTGACAAACAGGGACGGAAGCTGATTGCTTCGATAGGTATCATACATGGGGTCGTAAGCAATCCCGATAACAGGCAGGGCTGCCTTGGTGTTATCCTCCCTGGTGACCTCAATCATATCCCCCACAGCAACATGATAAGTATCGGCCGCATATTTTTCGATCAGGATTTCATCCTTCCCCGGTAATAGATACCTGCCTGCGATCACCTTTAAACTGTGGACATTCGGAGGTTCCAGGGGGATCACCCGCAGGTCAACCCAGGCCCTGGTCTCATTGCTAATCGTAACTTGTGAAAAATAGCTGTACTGGACATCCGTGCTGTCCACCACACCCGGGAGCGCTTCAATACGGCGAATGTCCATTGAACTAACTCGATAGGGTTTGAAATGCAGCCACAAATGGGCACTGTTCAGTTCATCAAATAATTTGTCATATGGCCCACTCAAGTTCAACAAAGTGGAAAGCGCCAGGGTCAGTAATGCTGCTGAGACAATCACCGTACAGGTTACAAGAAAAGTAATCCATCGCCGATGGAATAAATCTGCAACAATCTTCTTCCAGACAGCACTCATGATCCCCGCTGCCGTAAATCGATCAAGCGCCGGGCAATTGCCTTTTCGTTTCCTCCTGGCATACGATCTACAATCAGGCCATCCCGGATAAAGAGTACATAGTTGGCTAGTTTGGCAGCCGATGCTGCATGGGTCACCATCAGGGTTGTTTGCCCCCCTTGATTGAAGTCCTTCAGGATATCCAGAACTTCATCACCACTGGAGGTATCCAGGTTGCCTGTGGGTTCGTCTGCCAGCAGCAGAGTCGGAAAGTTGATAAAAGCTCTGGCAATCGCAACACGCTGCTGCTGTCCACCGGACAACTCCCAGGGATGTTTATTGGCCTGATCTGAAATCCCCAACCGCTCCAGCAGTTCTTCCGAACGCCGCCGGATCTCTTTCTTTTTCAATTGGTCTTCCAACAGTGCGGGCAATTCCACATTGGCACGTACAGTCAAATTCTCAATTAGATTAAAAAACTGGAAGACAAACCCGATTTCAGATCGGCGGAACCTGGCCAGTTCTGTTTCGTTCATTTTGTCGAGCTGCTGTCCGGCCATCCAGACCGAACCAGACGTGGGTTGGTCGAGACCGCCAATGACGTGCAGCAGGGTAGATTTACCACTGCCCGATTCCCCCATAATGGCCACAAAATCCCCGGCCTGGATTTCCAGGGAAATACCCCGCAAAGCCTGGAATTTGATTTCTCCGGTCTGGTACACTTTTTCCAGTTCCGTTACTTTAACCAGGGTTGTCATACCAGTGAATACCCGGTTCGTTTGAAAGCCTGTTTGAACCCCCAAAATCGCAGGAAACGTTCAAATATCGGACCCAGGGAAGTTTGCAGCATAATGGTTTCAACTCCCCGGCTTTGCGCCTCGATCAAAGCCTGTACAGCCAGGTTATAGATTACCTTGCTGCCGCGATGCTCCTTCAGGACACCTGCGCTCCCCACAATGACATACTCCTGATAATACATCAACGTTAATGTCGCTACTGCCTGATCTTCCCTGAAACCCAGATAGTGAGCAATACTCGGAATCCCAATAGATGGTTTCAAGGCATCTGCAATGACACCGACCATCTCATCGGGGATGCCAAATGCTGCCGCCATGACTTCAGCAAACAGCGAAACCTGGCTGAGATCGATCTGTTTGGCAGCAACACTCTTGTCGATCTTGGGAGCCCTGGCAGACTGCACATTTTCATAAATGAGCCAGCTTTCCTTAATCCCCACATCCGTAAATCCCCGTTTTTCCAGTCTTCTTGGAAGGTCATCCGGTGTACACGCCTCGGAAACAAATACAGTGGGTATTAACTCTTTGCTTCGAAAATACATGATAATTTCATCAAGCAAAATTTCGGCCGCTTCAGGCGTTGCCTGGAGCAAGCAGGCCTGATTGTAATCAGGAGTCGGAAACGACCGGTGGCTGACCAGGGATACATCCTTCCGAAGGACAATCTCCATTTCCGGAATAATGTCTTCCAACGGTTTCATCGCCAGGAGATTTATTCGTTCCAACTCTGCAATTCTCTCATGATCATTCTTCATGCTTACCTCCTCAATTGTCCGGGACTGACAGGTGCTTGAGCGGATATTTCTGAAAAATCAGAAAAGCTGCGAATAGTAAGACCCCCCCGATCAAACCGGTACTTCGTACTCCCAAGGGGCCGTTTGGATCCAGCCGACTGCGGCCTAACAGGAGCAGCAGCGGCAATAAAGCACCTGCCAGGCCATTAACCAATTGATCGAGGAAACTCCAGGCTGAATAATATGCGCCTTCGCGCCGTTGACCGGTCTGCTTTTCGTCATCATCAGTAATCTCAGCCGCAAATGTTTGCGGCAGCATGATCGCTGGCGACATCACAACAGCCTGCAGTACAATCCAGATAATCCCCTGAGCAGCCAGTGGGATAGGCCACCAGGGACCAATCAGCATCAACCCAGGCAACACAAATGTTGATGCCAGCATCGATCCGGAAAACACCTTCCATTTCCCAAAACGACCAGACAGCCGCATCACAACCGGATAGGATATAAGTGATGCCAAAACTGCCGGCAGATAAAAATACACCGTTTCGGCTTCCCCCAAAAGGCACATTTCGGTCACAATATAAGGGATGATGTACATCAGGAATGTTGTCGTGATCCAGAAACAACCACCCGCTGCCGTCAGATAAAGGAATGCCTTATTATGCAGCGTTATTGCCAGACTCTGCCAAAAACCTAAACGCTCTTTGACCGCTATTTGCCGGCCGTGTTGTTCACGAAGCACCAGAAAAGGCAGATACATAATTGGCAGGATACCCACAGCGTACACAAGCGCCATCCGGAAGTACCCCCAACGCGCGATCAGGAGCCCGGCCATCCCGGCCAGGACAACACCAAACAATTGAAAGATAGCACTCCAGGTAGTCATACGAACCCGGTGCCTGTCCGTGCCTGCCAGTTCAGGCAAGAGTGCTGTGTAAGGGATTGTCACCAGGATCTGAGCCACGTTATGGAAAACAAGGATCGTAACAAGATATACCAGGTTCCCCAAATGTTCGCCCTGGAATGGAGGCCGCCAGATCAAGACAAAGAATACCAGGTAAGGAAACCCGGCCAGGAAGATAAAAGGCAGGCGCCGGCCCCATCGGCTGTGACTGTGATCGGACCAGTAACCGACCAAGGGTGTCAATAGAGCATTAAATACCCGCGCCATAAACCAGGCTGCCCCAAACAGCGCCACGGGTACCAGGGGAATACCCTGTCCTTCGGGGGGCAGGTAAAAGTACAACAGCCAGCCATCCACGATCGACCAAATAATGGTTGTACTCAGTGACAACAGGCTGTAAGAGATATCAATCCTAATGGAAGGAAAGCCCCTTTCCTCGCTTGTTTTTTGATCGCTTATGTTCATCTGCAACCTTTTTGCTCAACCAGCAAGATCCTTTGCGGTCCAGAGCTTTCTAAGGAGCAGTGCGTAGAAAACCAGAATTACTATCAGGATCATTGGAATATACGCGCTCGGATCAGTGAGCACATAAGCACCCTTTAAAACCTTATCGCCTCCAATGAGATAACTTAACAATCTCCACATGTCTAACAATGCATAAGGGATTACTACAATACCGGCAATAACTCGTTCCAGTCGAGTTTCGCAAATGCACCTCAACAAGGCAAAGATCGCAAGCCCAAGTGTAAGTTCCCACACGATATCCAGCCAGATAAAAGCTGCAAGATAAAGAACAAACGCCATTTCTAGTTTTACCAGGTCCGGTACCGGGAAATCACCTGACCGGAAGAACCAGCGGAATGCTACTATTCCCAATGGAACCAGCAAAGCTGTTTTGGCGATGATTACAATCTTCATCGCTGGCTTTGACATCCCAACAATATGAAGGATAACCTGTGCCACAGAGTGGTTATAACCCAGAAAAGCTGTATCCGGACCACGCCAAGGGAAGTTCGAACTCAGGCTGATGATGAATTTGTAATAAGCGCTATATTGCGCCAACCCGTAGTCGAGACCCAGAACAAGTATTGTGAGGCCCGTAATAACCAAATAAACGACGACAGCTGAGCCCAGTAATTTCCAGAAGAATTTTCGCTTTCCCAAAATAAAGGAGACGCCAATTGGAAAGATCCAAAACGGTTTGGCCTGCAACAAAATCGAAACCCAGAGCAGAGACATAAACCAGTCTTCCCGAAGAATAGCCTCTATTAAACAGGTAGCAATCAGGGCAATAAGGATATAAACATTAAGGTAAGTTAGATCTCCCCATAATGGTTCAAAGACTATCCAAAGAGGGATTGTCCAGGCCAGGGCCAAGCCCCCAAGAGGCACATTAACCCATCTAAAGATGCGATCCCAACTGACATAGAGAAAAACATAAGCAATGGCGTATAAAATTGTAGCGGCAATTACAATGGTTGTTGGATATATATGCAACAATGGAGTGAATAGCAGTGCAAAGCCTGGTGCATATTGATATAGATCGCTGGATGTTCCCAGAATATATAGATCTTCGTGATGGGAAAGACGTTCTGCTGCTTCCAGGTAAACCCTGAGATCATTTGGTACAAATACTCCATGGAAACTTCCAAATTCAACAGGGCTGAGAATAAACAAAAAATATATATGAACGGACAACCTGAAAAGCAAGTATACAAGGCTTGAGACCAGTACAATACGATACCAGATAGATTTCGACCATAAATACCGGATGCTATCCACTTCAAGTATCCTGCCTTTCCGCTGGAACCATAATACATTCTACAATACAATCACTCATATAATCCTATCTATTTTAGCAACACCCAAATAAGAATTCTAAATACTAACAAACTTGTTAGTATCTAGAATTCTTACAAATTAAAATCAAGTACTCCATGTAAAATAAAGTAATTGGAATGGCTGGGAGTATCACTGGCTTTTGCGCGTCTGTAGATACTGCCGTTTGTTTGTTATTCATGTGTGATACGAATGATTGAACTTGAAAAATTTTTAGAATTACCAGATAAAGACATAGCTCACCTGGTCCAAAACAGTGGCGCTAAGATATGTGCTTTTCCTATTAATGGAACCCGGCGTTGGTTTTCCTTGGAATATGACAATCAAAGGTGGGCGGATCCAATTCAGGCTTACCTGGATATTGCCATGCAAAAGCATATCGAGTTGTACAAAATGTTTTTTGACCACGGCGTGGATACCCTGCTGACTCCTGTGATCGGACCTGAAATCCTGGAAACACGCAACGCCTATATGCAGAAAATTGGTGCAGAAGGATTGGCGCGCATCTCAACGCACGCTGAGTTTGTTCGTTTTTATGAAGAGTATGATGTGCAAGCCAGATTCTATGGGGATTATCGCAATCATCTGGAAGGTACGCCCTACGAACAATTACCTGACATCCTGGATGAACTTGTGCAACGAACAAAGAACAACCAGGGCTTTCGATTGTTCTTTGGAGCTTTTGCCGACAATCTGAATTCCACCCATATCATCGCGAAAAATGCAGTAAATTATTACAAACAGTATGGTGAAGTACCCGAACGTAAAAACCTGATCGAAATGTATTATGGAGATTATATTGAGAAAGTAGATTTCTTCATTGGTTTTGACCGCTTGGCAACTTTTGATTATCCACTACTGAACTCGGGGGAAGAAGACCTCTATTTTACAATTGCCCCATCCTTATACCTGAATAAAATCCAACTACGCCGGATTCTCTACGATCACCTGTTTACCCGCCGTATACAGGATCGCGACTATGAAACCCTGTCGCCTGACGAACTCATGGAAATGCGTACATACTACCATGATCATATTAGTAGTATTATTGGGATTGGAAAAATAAAACATGGCTTCTGGATACCAGACACCAGATGGCAAGGGAGTTCTTCATGATTGAACAGGTTCGAGAACTGTTAAAAGAATTGGGCGCCGGAACGATGAGCAGCATGGCTTACGATACTGCCTGGGTGGCGCGCCTGGGCGATATGGATCGCGAGCTCAGCAACCGGGCCCTGGTCTGGCTGGCCACCCACCAGCTGCCAGATGGCTCCTGGGGAGCATCTCACCCATATAACTACTTCGACCGGGTTGTCAGTACCCTGTCGGCCATGATTGCGCTCTCAAAAAGCGGCCGGCGAGCAATGGACCGTAAACAAACTGAACGCGGCGTGCGTGCGTTGGAAAGTATGGCTAATGATGCGAAAGAAAGCCTGCAGAGCGGAACTCCCACCGTCGGTTTCGATTTGATCGTACCCAGCCTGGTCACAGAAGCCGAAAAAATGGGGCTGATCCATAAAAAAACCATACACGCACTAGAAGAATTGAAAAAGAGGCGAGACAAAAAACTTGCCAGACAAAGTAACCAGTTGATCGACAAACAGACCTCAACCGCTGTCTCGGCCGAAATGGCAGGAAAGGACGGCCCGCACCTGCTGGACATCGACAACCTGCAGGAACCCAACGGCTCGATCGGCAACAGCCCGGCCGCAACCGCCTACTTTGCCACACAACTGCGTCCTGGGGATGAGATGGCCATCGAATACCTGCATTTTGCCAGCAACAAGGACGGCGGTACCTGTAACCTTTATCCGATTGATGTGATGGAGCGCAACTGGGTGTTGTGGAACCTGGCGCTGGTAAATGAATGGGATCAGGACACTCTCAACCTGCTCCAGCCCCACCTGGACTACCTGTGCAAGGCCTGGAAACCTACCAAGGGACTGGCTTTCTCACGGGATTACTCGGTTCCGGATGGGCTCAATACCATTATGGCTTATGGCTTATTGGATACATTTCACTATGAAATTGACCCAGAAAGCATGGAAAACTTTAAAGCCGACGATCATTACCGCTGCTACCAATTGGAAAGCTACCCATCTACCGAAGTCAACATCCAGGCGCTGCTAACCCTACGCAAAAAAGGCCATCCGATAGAGCATCCCGATGTTCAAAGGGTTTTGACCTATCTGGACCATGCGCGCGGTAAAAACCACTATTGGACTGACCGCTGGCACTGTTCCCCCTATTTTTCAACTTCCCATCTGGTGATCGCCTGCGCCGGCTACCAGGATAACCTGGCACGGGAAGCGGTTGACTGGATCCTGACGACCCAGAATCCGGACGGCTCTTGGGGGATTTCCGGTCCGAATGCAGAAGAAACCGCCTACTGTTTACAGGCCCTGGTTTGCTGGGAGCGTGAAAGTGGAACCCATACAGGGAACGTTGTTCAACACGGGGCCAGGTGGCTAAAAGAAAACATCAATGCCCATACACACCCACTCTGGGTCGGGAAAGGGCTTTTTCGTCCCGATACAATCGTACGCGCGGCATTATTCAGCGCGCTTATCCTTGCAGAGGGAATCACATAATAATCACAAGAAAAAATATTGGAATAACAATGAAAAATACAACAAGGAAAGATACAAGTCCGATTCAAACATTTTATAGGGGAAGTTTCAATGCATGATGTAAAAAGCCTGCTTAAAGCCACTGGCTCGAGCCAACTGGGGAAAACAGTTTACGATACCGCCTGGGTTGCCCGCCTGAATTCAATAGACCCGCAAATGGCAAATACTGCCCTGGATTGGGTCTGTGAACACCAACTGGCTGATGGATCCTGGGGAGCAGCCAAACCTCTTTATTATCACGATCGCGTCGTCTGCACGCTGGGAGCAATGATCGCTCTTTATTACCGTGGTCGTCGTTCCTTCGACAGGCTGCAAATTGATAAAGGCCTGCATGCCCTGGATCAAATCACCTCAGGAGCAACACAAGGTTTACGCGCAGATCCTAATGGGGCTACCGTTGGCTTTGAAATGATCGTTCCCACTTTGGTTGCCGAAGCGGAGAAATTTGGAATCATTCAACAACAGGCTGACCGCATCCTCGGTCGGTTGAAAATGGAACGAAAGGCCAAATTAGAAAAACTCAATGGGCTGAAAATTTCCCGCTTGATTACTGTAGCCCATTCGGCAGAGATGGTTGGCAATGACAGGTTGGACATGCTGGATGTTGAGAATTTGCAGGAATTTAATGGTTCAGTTGGGAACAGTCCTGCTGCAACATCCCATTTTTTACTTAACGTTCGCCAACAGGATGAAAAAGCATTATCCTACATCCAAGGCGTGACAAACTCCACCGGCGGCGCGCCGACAATAACCCCCATTGAAATCTTCGAACGAATTTGGGTACTCTGGAACCTTACCCTGGCCGATCTACACAAAAAAGCGGATATCTATAAATTGTGCCTGCCTCACGTGGATTATATTGAAAAAAACTTGAATCCCGGAAAAGGATTGGGGTTTTCTAGCCAATACTCCTTGCCCGATGGGGATGATACCAGTGTAGGTTTTGAAATCCTGCATACATTCGACCGGGAAACGGATATCGAATCGGTTCTCAGCTTCGAGGAAGAAAACTGGTTCCGCTGCTTCCAACTTGAAATTTCGCCATCGATTGATGTAAACGTTCATGTTTTGGGCGCCCTGCACAAGGCCGGTTATTCTGCTGATCACCCAACGATCAAGAAAATATTGGATTTCCTGCTCCGCAAACGTCAACTCAGCAAGTACTGGTTCGATAAATGGCATGTCTCTGCTTACTACACGACTACCCATGCAATCATCAATTGTGAACTGTTTAACAAGGAAATGTGCAAACCATCCATCCATTGGATTTTGGATACCCAAAGATCGAATGGCTCCTGGGGATTCGGCGATTTCCCTACAGCAGAGGAAACAGCCTACAGCCTTCAAGCCCTTTCAACCTGGAAAAGGCGAGGAGGAAAGATACCACAGGGAAGGATCGAACATGGTCGAAACTGGCTGCTGCAAAACTGCGAGCCCCCCTATCCACCGCTTTGGATCGACAAATCCCTGTACTGCCCTGAACTTATGGTCCAGGCTGCTATCCTGAGTGCTCTGGCACTCTCTGAGGAATAGTCATGAACCTATACCAGCAGTTGAGAGCAATTACAGAGCGCTTTTTGGAAGTATCCACTTCAGATCCGGATGATGCCCGTCGCGGCAGGATCACAAACATTATCCTTGGCGTTCTGGGACTGATCAGTGTCAGTGGTGTAATTACTACTGTTTTGCTGACAATCATCGGTGTGTTATCGCTAAATGATGCACCGGCGATTTTCCTATCCTCACTCGCAACCGGCTTCGGAGCAGTAATTATTTATTTGATCAATCGATATCGTTCCGGAGTCATTGCGAGCACCCTGCTCATTTTATTGACAATGGCAGCCATGTCATTCGCAGATACTCCAGAGAATCTGATTGGCAGAAGCCTATTCCTCTTCATTTTCCCACCGATCTTTGCCAGTGTCCTTTTAGGTTCCCGAGCAACTTTTCCATTCTTCATATTGGCATCAATCCAACTCGTAATTATTTCCGTTGTTGCCGGTTTACCACCCTATGAACCGATTTTTGCAATCCTGACTTTTCTTCTTGTCGCCTTCATCTCCTGGCTTTCTTCAAGAGGCCTGGAGCAGGCTCTTACTGATCTGCGCGGGATAAACGCCAACCTGGACCAATTGGTGGTCGAACGCACCCAGGCTCTGGCAGAAGCGCTGACCCGTGAACGCATTGAAGCCGGTCGCGGCCAGGCCATCCTGAACAGTATTGCCGATGGCGTGATCGTCTTCGACCTGAACGGCAGGGCCATCCAGGTCAATCCATCGCTGACACAATTAATCGAAACGCCTGCTGTTGATATTCTTGGCTCCACGATGGCGCAGATTTCCAGTTCACAAGCCTTGAACGCTGCTAACCAAAAAACTTTGTCCGGATTGCTGTCCGAGCCGGGTGAGCAGCTTACCAGCCAGCGCATTGAATGGGGCCGCAAGACCCTCTCGGTCAGCTCAGCCCAGGTGCTGGACAGTGAAAATTCACTTATCGGTACCGTGGCAGTTTTCCGAGATTACACACAGGAAGCAGAAGTCGAACGTATGAAAAACACCTTCCTGGGAATCGTCTCTCACGAACTGCGCACCCCTCTGAATGCCATTCTGGGATACGCCGAGATGTTCAAGGAAGGGGTTTACGGGATCGTCAATTCCAGCCAGATCAAATCCTCAGCCCGGATCATGGCCAACACCCAGCGCCTGCTGGGGATCGTCAATGACCTGCTCGATCACACCCGCATGGAAGCCGGCAAGGTCACTATCCAGATGCGTTCCTTTCGGCTGCGCGAACTGGTTGAAAACGTAGACGCCCTGCTCGATAAACCCGCCCGCGAGAAAGGCCTCAAGCTGATCAGCGAACTGGACAACACCCTGCCCGAGACCATCATCGGCGATCCAGCCCGGCTGCAGCAAGTAATGGTCAACCTGGTTAACAATGCCATCAAGTACACCGACAAAGGCTCGGTCCGGGTCCAGGCATATGAAATCGATAAGAGACACTGGGGCATCTCCGTCACAGATACCGGACACGGCATCCCCCAAGAGAAGATCCCAGCCATGTTCGAGGCCTTCCGGCAGGGAGATAGCGGCTCGACCCGCGAGGCCGGCGGCTTCGGCCTGGGGCTTGCAATCGTTAAACAGCTTGTGGAACTGATGGACGGTGAAATTTCCGTTGAAAGCCAGGTGGATGTTGGCAGCACTTTTACCGTGATTATGCCTCTTATCACAGATAGTTAAGAAAAATGTAAACCTGGGATTGATTGCCCAAATCTTTTTTTCAGGTTATATTGTATTGAAGTGTGGTAATCGAAAACGAAAGGGAAGAGAATTATGGACGATCTTGCACTAATCATTGAAGATGATGAAGACCTCTCAATAATTTTTGCAGAGGCTGTGCGCAACGCCGGTTACCAGGTTGAAATGATCCGGGATGGCCAATCTGCACAAAAACGCCTGAAGGAGGCCAACCCCGACCTGATCATCCTGGATATGCACCTGCCCCACGTTTCGGGTCCCGACTTGTTCAACCAGATACAGGAAGACAAGCGCATGAAAGACTGCATTGTAGTGATCGCCACTGCCGATGCCCGTATGGGAGATGCGTACACTACCAAGGCTGATTTCGTCTTGATCAAACCCATCTCCTACGTACAGCTGCGCGACCTGACCGCCCGTTTAAAGAACAACAGCGAAGACGCTTATTGATTAGGTGAGTACTCGGTTTTCGTAGAATCTTGTTCCGTGATTGACGGGGACACAACCGCGGTTCGTTTTCAAAAGAAAAAATCATTCCTGTCTCAGGTTTTAATTACAATCAACTTGTACCTCTGTTTCAACACGCCCAGCGTAAGCGCGGCGCACAGTATAGCGCACCTGGCAGTATCCTGCCAGCAGGCCTGATCGTGTGACTGGCAGGGTACCCGCAAATAACTTGAAGCAAAGTTATACAACCGGCTGCCCTGTCAGCAAACTGGTTGGCCATATTCGGCATCCCAGGTATAACTGACCCCAACCGAAAGATAGATCCGGAACGAGCACACCCTTATTCACGGTTGCTTACTTCAGAAAAGAAAGGTTTTCAGAGCAGCGCACACTCATTGGGTGGATCTTCTGGGTGTCGCATTCATTATTATCAGGGCGTCATACTTATTATCAACCCCATATATATGACGCCCTGATCGAAAGCAGCTAACGTTAATTCATTTGTTTCCCCAACATCAATCCATATACCAATCGCTGTAGCAGGGATACTCCTCCAGGTTCGGGCCAATCACAATCAAAGGCCAGCGCTCCGTATTCAGAGAATAATCATCCAGGTCAGGCTGCATGCTCTCCAAGACACGCTCCGCCCGCCACCTGGAAAGGTGGAAGGATTGCCACGGGGCAGGAGTATCTTCTTCTGGATAATTGTCGAAACACACCAATACAGCCCCAATGGCAGTTTGATCGGCCTTGGAGACGCGCTGGTCGCTATAAGCCCGTGCCAGCACCGGGACAGCATCGTCTGAGAGTGTGACCAGGTACTGCCAGTCGAATTCTTCTCCCTGCAGCCCCCGGGCCACATTCTGCCGCACGATAAAGGCATCCACATTCAGGACAGAAAGCGAAATGATAAAACCCAGGGAGGTCATCACCGCAGCAAAGGCAAATGCCCGCTGGCGGCGCAAGATCTCAAGCAGAATTACAGCTACCAGGAGTACTCCCAGCCAGATCATGAAGACATGCGTATACGTGCGCAGACGCGAGAAACCATAGGCGGTTTCATACAACACCAGCCGGTGATAGGCTGAGACCAGCATGACAATCACCAATCCAACCAGCCCGATCCCCAGGGCTGAGAAGGACCGCCGTTGAACAGGTCCCTTCCTGCGAGAGATGCCGCTCAATCCCAGCAAGAGCAGCAGGCTGAAGAATGCCACTGCCACCAGTTCACCAAACCCGCGCCTGGCATACTCGGAAAAGGTAAAGCCTTCGAAGTTGATATTCGCCGTCCCTCCAAAGAAATACTGGAACTGCACGATCACAAAAGAAGCAAAAAGCACAACGATACTTACCAGGACAATCACCGTTTCGACAAAACCCAGGAATGCCGGCACTGCAGGTTTCTCCTCCCCAACCAGCTTCTCCTGGCTGCTTTTCCAGGCTGCATGCAGGAGCACTCCGGCCAGGATATATCCCAAAACCAGAATATAGGACAGGCGGAAGATATATTCGGGTATTTTCTCCAGACGAAAGAGCTGAATGAATTCTTCGACGCGCAAGGCATAGATCTGGTCTGCCTCCGACAACAACCAGGCAAAGAAAGCCACCAGCGGTACCGCGATCAAGACACCCCGCACCACCGGCCAAAACCAGCGGACCCTGTTTACCGGTGAACCGGCTTCAGCCTGCTCACGCCTGGTCTCAGAGGTAAATACGATCCCCAGAGATAGTGTGCTGATCAGCAAACCAAAGAAACCAGCGATATAGTCAGCGACACCGTACTGGATCCAGCGGCCGCCCAAATATGTGATCGCCAGGGCGCCCACCAGGAACAGGGCCATGCCGCAGGTCAGGAACAATGTCATCGGTTCGCGGCGCATAAAGGACATCACCAACAGGAAGAAAATGGGAAGCAGCAGGCCAGTGCTCGCCCGTCCCGGGCGCAGCCCGGCCCACCACAGCAGCACAAAGCCTGTCAGCAGGCAGAGCGTTATAAAAATGGCAAAATTGATTCCCGGGATCTTCTTCCAGAAAAGCAGATCAAAAATCCATCCTAAGGCAAACATACTGATCCACAATCGGTTTGGGTTGGCTTTCATGGTACCTCTCCTTAATATAGTTTCTCACAAGCTTACCCAAATAAGACTCTCAGAAGCTATCAGATTCATTGTTTTGGTATATGTTGGACCGATATCAGTCCACTTGGCAGTATAAAAAGATTACAAATAGTTAAGAGCTTAATAATGTTATTGACTTTCAGGCTGATTTATGTCATACTAACCGCACTCAGGGGACCGCAAAAATGCCATCCTTAAGATGAGGAGGTGGTGTGCACAATGGATAGTAGTAAGAAACAATGCGCTGTGGCATCCCTCCTCGCTCTGCGATAAAGATGCCATAGCGCGCATACCGGGAGACCGCCGTACGGCGGTCTCCCCCTTTAATCAGCCTGCGTCCCCGAACGAGATGCCCAGGTCACGGGCGGTCTGGACGGCATCGCTTTCCAGGTTAACCCGTTTGGGAACCACCAGGGCCTCCTGCAGCCCCGTATCGACCACTTCTGTGCCCTGCAGGGCCACCATCCTTCCATACTTCTCTTCGGCCGCCAGGCGGACGGCTGCCGCCCCATAGCGGGAACACAGCCAGCGATCAAAGGCAGTCGGGGAGCCTCCCCGCTGTAAATGTCCCAGGACAGTCACTCTTGTCTCCAGGCCTGTGTCTATTTGTAAGGTATCAGCCACCTGCTGGCCGATCCCCCCCAGGCGCGGCGCATAGATCTCATCCCCGGCCTGCCTGTACACCAGTCCGCCATCCCGAGGCCTGGCCCCTTCCGAAACGACCACAATACTGAAATAAGTACCTCGCCGTACCCGGTCCAGGATCTTATCTACAATTGCTTGCCAGGTAAATGGGATCTCAGGGATCAGGATCACATCGGCGCCGCCGGAGATCCCGGCATGCAGGGCTATAAAGCCAGCATCCCATCCCATCAACTCCAGGACCATAACCCGGTGGTGCGATTCGGCTGTGGTATGCAGACGATCGATGGCCTCCATGGCAATATTCACAGCCGTATCAAAACCAAAGGTGACATCCGTACCGCCGATATCGTTGTCGATGGTCTTGGGCACGCCAACAACCGGGACGCCTTTTTCATAAAACTCCTGGGCAATCCTAAGGGAACCATCCCCGCCGACAACAATGACCCCATCTACCTTCAATTTCTTGATCGCACTTACTACCTGGTCAGAGACATCGATCACCTGTTCTTCGCCATCTTGCTCCACCTTGCGGGCGAAAGGATTCCCCCGGTTGGCCGTTCCCAGGATCGTCCCACCGCGCGGCAGAATCCCGCGCACCTCCTTCAAACCCAGGGGAACAATCCCTCCCGGTTCAATGAAACCATCATACCCATTCCTGACCCCGAGAATCTCACAACCATACACCTGGACAGCCGTCTTGACGGCTGCCCGTAGGACCGCGTTCAACCCGGGGGCATCCCCCCCTCCGGTCAGTATTGCCAGTCGTTTCATCCTTTGTCTCCTGCTGGCAGCCTCAGGGAAACTTCAGCACAAAACGCCAGCCCTGTTCATCCTGGCTGATCTCTGAGGTCTGTCCCATCACTTCGAACCAGGTGGTACCCGGTTTGAAGGGAAACAGCCTGCCATTTTCATAGGTCAGATAAACCACTGAATCCGGCGCAGGGCGCTGCCACTTGAGCTGGTAAGCCTGTCCGTCCCGAAAAGCAAACGCAAGCCCTGAATTTTCGAAAGACATCTCCACGATTTCGGGAGAAATCGAGTAATACTGGTGCGGTATCAACAATACGACCAGAGTGTCGGCAGCAATCGGGAGAGTGTTCAGGCGGTCGGTCAATTGGGCATAGGTTTCATCCCGCCCATTATAGAAATCATCTTTCGTATCTGCAAAACGCAGGTAGCGAGCGGTCGCGGTATCGTAATCCCAGCGGCTGTAGGTAGCTGATGAAAAACGCGTATAGATCGTATCAACAGGTGCCCCGCCTTCTGGAACCTGCAGCTGGAAAAACATGCCGTCCAGGTTCTGGCGGGTGTTGGCCAGGCCCTCTTTTTGTGAGGCATAGCTGCTCAACTCGGCCGTATTCCCCAGCAGGAAATTGAACCCGCCTGATTGAAAACGACACATTGCCGGGCAACCTGCTTCCCACTCATACATCAACCGGTTGGCGTACTCGGTACTCGAAAAATGGTTGCGCACCCGGTAATCGGCGCTGCCAAAGGCAAAGATACCTTTGTACATGCGGATCAAATTCTCGTCGAAGAAGCGCCCAGAGCGGATATCACCTACCTGGCTGGCATCCCGGCCGTAGAAAATGGCTGCAAAGCGGGTATCACCACCTTCAATGTAGTATTCGTACACAATATCTGCCATAGAGAGACCCCACTGAGGCCGGATATTGTCTGGAGCATTGGATACTTTGGAGATCACCGGTCTTCGTTCAAGCAAAGCCGGTTCGCTGGCTTCAAGCCCGGTCAGGGGGTTAACTGATTCCGGAAAAGTGGTTGGTCCGTAGCCCTGGGCAGGATATCCCCCGGGAAGCGGCGTCGGGGTCTGTGTTGGGGTTGCAGCAACCGTCACTACCGGGGTGGCCGTCCAGGCAAGGACAGGCTCCGGGGTTGAGACAGGCTGGATGCCGGAAAGGGGCTGGCAGGCCGTGCCTGCTATCATCAATATCAACAGGATTGAACCGGTTCGTTTCATAGGCCGGAGAACCTCCTGGGGTTAATCATACCGCGAATGTGAGGATACCAATGAGAAGATCGATTGAGAAACAACCTGTCTTTTTGATTGACTGGCAAGGTTAATGCGTTTCATGGGGCTGAACCGGTTTAAGAAGGATGTAAGGAGGCTCCAGCAAGGAGCACAATGCAAGAACACAACCGTGATAACCTTTCTGGTGGTGCCTCCCTGTTTTTCACATGTGCTTCCCCAAAATCAGGCTATTTTCATCCCATCAAACGGGTCTTTCTCAAAATCATATAAGTAAAGTGGATGAAGTCACAAAAATGGATTTCGACAGCGAGAGAATGCAGTAAAAAACCAAACTTTGTGCTCCTTTGAGGCCTTTGTGGCGAATATATTACCTTTTTGGTGCGCCATCACTGATTTTGACAAAGCCGTAGTCCCATTAAAAGACTTGCTTGCTTTTCAAAGGCAATCCCCATATAATGGGAACAACTATGAAGCGCCAAGCTGCCATCAAGTTTATTGGTAAAGCAGCGCGCTGGCTGGTTCCTCTGGCAGCTATCCTTGTACTGGGCGCCTTTTACCTGATTGCGCCGCCCGGGCTGCTTGGAAAAGCAGATGGAATCGGCTACGCGGTCTGTCACCGTCTTGACCACCGTTCCTTTCACATTGGCGAAAGAGCCCTGCCTCTATGTGCCCGCTGTACAGGGACTTTTATGGCGGCTGCCATCGGGCTGCTCTTCCAGGCCCTGGCAGCACCAAAACGTGGAGGGCTGCCGCCCTGGAAAATCGGTATTCCGCTGATCCTGTTCGTTCTGTTTTGGAGTTTCGACGGAGCCAATTCGTACCTTTACCTGATCAAATCAGTGTATCCCGGCCGGTTTGAAAACATCCCGAACGTGTACATCCCGAATAACCCATTACGCCTGCTGACCGGCAGCGGGATGGGCCTGGCCATGTCAGCCGGGTTATACCCGGTCTTCAACCAGACATTTTGGAAAGATTTCCCCAACCAGCCGGCATTGGGAAGCTGGAAACGCTCCGGCCTGCTGGCCGGGATTATGCTGTTGGTCGATCTGGGCATCCTGACTGAACATCCCGTGTTCCTGTATCCAGCAGCAGTGCTCAGTACAATCGGGGTTCTGGCCCTGTTAAGCCTGGTGTTCAGCATGTTGTGGGTGATGATCTCCCGCCAGGAGAATCAATTCACCTCCTTGAACGAGACCTGGCTGCCGCTGGCTGCCGGTCTTACGATTGCCATGATCATGATCCTATCCATCGACCTTTTCCGGTTACAATTAACCGGTACCTGGGGCGAATTTCCATTGGGTTAGTTTGCTTCTAAGGAGGCTGTATGCAACTGTTAATGGGTATTCTGGGTGCGTTCGGGTTGTCTGCCAGCGCTGGACTGAATGCTTATATTCCCCTGTTGGTCGTCGGTAGTATTGCCCATTACACGGACTGGATCACACTCAATTCACCCTGGGATACATTGGCCAATCCCTGGGTGCTGATCGTACTGGGTATCCTGGTGATTATCGAAATGCTGGCCGACAAGTTCCCGGCAGTCAATCATATCAATGATGCCATCCAGACGTTTGTACGCCCCGCAGCCGGGGCAATTGTATTTGCGGCCAGTGCTAATGTGATCACTGATATCCACCCGGTCTTATCGTTGATCTGCGGGCTGCTGATTGCCGGCAGTGTACACGTTGTCAAGTCGGTTGCTGTGCGGCCAGCTGTCACCGCCACAACTGGCGGAGCTGGTAATGTCCCGGTCAGCATCATCGAAGACATCACAGCCACGATCCTGTCCATTCTTTCGGTTGTTCTCCCGATCCTGGTCGGAATTCTCCTGATCGTGATCGCCATATTGGTTTATCTCTGGTGGCATAAGCGCAGGAACCGCAGCAGGCCGCGGGCATTGTCATAAACAGATCTTTCATCTGGAGGAAAAATTGTCCAATTACCCACCCCCACCCGGTCCACCCCCAAAACCGAACAGTACCCTTGCAATTGTTAGTCTGATCGCAGGCATCCTCGGCTTTATCCAAATTGTGCCAATCATCGGCCCAATTGTTGCGGTTATCACCGGCCACATGGCAAAGAATGAGATCCGAACGAGTATGGGGCAGCTTAACGGTGACGGCCTGGCAACTGCCGGATTGATCCTGGGTTACATCCCGCTGGTCCTTGGTGTCCTGGCCTGTTGCGTTGTTGCCATCCTGGTAGCACTAGGAATGGTTACTATCCCGTTTGTTGAAGCCATGTATTAGGAGATATTCAAAATGAGCGAAAACATCCCCCCCGTTGAACCCGTGCAGGAACCCAAGAAAAACAAAACATTGATCATTATCATTGTAGCGGTGGTCCTTGTGTGCTGCTGCTGCACTGCAATCGGCGTCCTCGGTTGGAACTTCGGTGACCAACTGTTATCCCAATTAGGTGTCTACTAGAAATCTCACAAGGACAATACAGAGGCGACTGACCGCCCCCACACGGTTTACCGTGGAAAAGCTCTTCGTGAATTACGGAGAGTTTTTCATTACGAACGATCGTCTCAACGCTTCCAACCCGGCCAGCGCCGCTGAACGGACCTGTTCCTCCAGGTTAAGGCCGGAAAATTCTTCTTCGTCCAATACCAGCTGTGTTCCATCCGGACCGACCCATAGATCGAGCGCCAGGTCTTGGTACGAAAGTCGACCGTTTTCAAAGACAGCCGGATATCCGATATTACAGTACCAGCCTTTGAATTTCCCATCATCACGGTCGAAAATTTCGAAGATGTTGTACCAGCGATCGGTGAAAAAGGTTTCCACAAAGCGATCCTTCTTTTTGATCGTTACATAAGGGAGCTGCCTATCCTCACGAGAAAAATATGCTTCCAGTACTACCCGGTTCTTATGCAGTTCCAGCAAGACCCCTTCATACTGCAGGATCTCATTCCCATATGCGTCGCACTTGACGACAGAAATGGTACTCATCCCAGGCACTCTCCCACAACCGGAACCTCGAGCACTTCCCCAAGCTGTGGCGCTTCATGCCAATAAAAATATAAGCCGTTCTCCAGGGTAACCCTGAACTGCTCCTGGTGAAAGACAACATCACTGACACGGCCCGAAATTTTGCTGCCGCCAGCCTCCGGCCTGTTCTGTCCCGGGCGGATCAAAATAGAGACCGCCTGTCCGGGCACATGTCTGTGCAGACAGGTCGCCTCCAGCATTCCAGCCTTTGTTTCCACCTGTCCGGTTTGGGTCACAGTGCCATCCAGCACACTTCCCAACCCCAGGAAACGCGCCACCCAGGCCGAAGCAGGCCGGGAATAAATCTCCTGCGGCGCGCCATCCTGGACAATCTGGCCTTCATTCAGGAGCAGGATGCGGTCAGCGATCGTTGCCGCCTCCTCCTGGTCATGGGTTACGTAAATGGCAGGGATGCCCGTGCTGTGCAGGATCTGGCGCAGTTCTGTGATCAACAAATCTCGCAGGGTTCGGTCAAGCGCCCCCAGGGGTTCATCGAACATCATCAGGCGCGGTCCCGGGGCCAGGGCACGCGCCAGGGCTACCCGCTGCTGTTCCCCCCCGGAAAGATCGTTTACCCGGCGCCCTCCAAAGCCTGCCAGGCTGACCTGTCTCAGCGCCTGCTCCACTCGCCGGTTGGTCTCCTGATCGCCCAGGCCCTGCATTTTCAACCCGAAAGCGATATTCCCGGCAACCGTCAGGTGGGGGAAAAGCGCATAATCCTGGAACACCAGCCCAAAATTACGGTGGTGAACCGGGACGTCCGCCAGATCACGGTTATCCCAATAAACACAACCGGCCTCTGGTATATCCAGCCCGGCAATGATCCGGAGCAGGGTAGACTTGCCGCTGCCGGAGGCTCCCAACAGGCAGACCGTCTCTCCCTCCCCAACAGCGAAAGAGACGCCGTTGAGCAGTATCTCGTCTTCGTATTTCTTGGAAATATTCTTTAACTCAAGCATCCTTCTTCTCTCGCTTATCGAAGCCGTGAAAACACACCACTAAAATTCTTCTGTTCCCGGAACCCGCACCCATTCGATCAATAAAATACCGGCAGTTGTCAAAACCATCAGGTAAGCCGCCATAGCCATGGCCTGCCCATAATTCATTCCCCCCGGTTGTGCAAGGAAACGGTAGATGGCAATCGGGATGGTCGGATATTCAGGACGCGTCAGCAGGGATGTCGCTCCAAACTCACCCAAAGAGACGGTAAATGCAAAGGTAGCCGCCGCCAGCACTGCCCGCCGCAGGATAGGCCATTCGACTGTTAACCAGACCTGCCAGGGAGAAGCTCCCAGCACTGCCGCAGCCTGCCTGTAACGGTCAGGAATTGCAATGAGCGCCGGCTGCAAACTGCGAATCACAAAAGGCAGCGCTATCATGGTATGCGCCAGGGGCACCAGCCAGGGAGATTTCAACAATTTCAATGGAGGTGAGTTGAAAGCAACAATAAAACCCAACCCCAGTGTGACTGCCGACGTCCCTAATGGGAGCAGCAGGACAGGATCCAGGAATTTCTCCAGACGACCAGGACGCGCCAGGGCTGAAGCAGCCGGGTATCCGAGCACCAGGGAGAGCAGCACCGTCATCCCGGCATATTTCAACGAGTTCCCTGCAGCCTGGATTGGGGGAACATAAAAGACCGAGCTGCGGCGATTGATGAACAGCTCCGAGTAATAGTCCAGGGTCAAACCTGCCTGGAAGCCGGTCCGCTCCCCGCGCTCGGGCTCCAGGCGGGTGACAGAACGCAGCGGCAGGGACGCCATCGGTAGAACGAATAAGGTAATCAAAACAGAGACCATCAGGCCGACAAAAAGTCTCTGCCGCCAACCGGCAGGAGAGCGCAGGTTCATCTCTGAGGGGCGCTGTTCGCTGACCACCGCTGCACGCCGGATATATCTCGAATACAACACAGAAAAAAACAGCGTGCAGGTAATCTGGATCAGCGACAAGAGGGCTGCCACTGGCAGGTTTAGCAGCTGTAAGGCCTGGATATAGATTTCAACTTCCAGGGTTGCAAATGTTGGACCACCCAATAACAGGATCACCCCAAAACTGGTGAAATCGAACAAGAACACCAGCATCCCGGCTGCCAGAATGGCAGGCCGCAGCAGGGGCAGGATAATTTGCAACCAGACTCGCCGTCTATCCGCACCCAGGACACGAGCAGCTTGCTCCAGGCGAGGATTGGAATGCTGCAGGGCGTTTCCCACCACCCGGATCACAATGGTTGTATTATAGAAGGTATGCGCAACCAGGATCGCCCAAAGACTATACAGGAAATGGACAGGGGGCGCAGCCAGATCGAACCATCTCATCAGGACCAGGTTCACCCAGCCGCGCGGCCCCAATAAGGCATTGAAACCCGCAGCCACCACCACGGTCGGCAGCATGAAAGGAACGGCTGTCAATGCCTTCAGGAGTGGTTTCCCCGGGAAGTGATAACGGGCAAAAAGATAAGCCGCCGGTAGTCCGAGTAAAAGCGTCAGGAGTGTGGATAGTACTGCCTGGAAAAGGGTAAAACGCAATGCTGTGATACTGGTCTGCCAGGCTCTGGGATCGGATAATACTGAGACTTCAAAACCCAATTCAAAAATTCGAAACAGTGGATAAAAAAAGAACACGCCCAGAAAAAGCAGGGGAGCCAACCAGAACAACAACGAACGCCGCGAATTCATACCCTGATTATAAACATTTTTTTAGCCCTTTTTGATTCCCATCATTGAACAGGCATGCTATACTGTTCCAGACACCGACACAGGAGGCGCCGCATACAGCATCAAGACCGACATACTCTGCAAAAAACGAACCGCTGGTCGGTTCGATCCTGATAGCGGGTGCACCTGATGGTTACGGGAGCTTCATCACCCGGGATGGAGTGAGGTGTTCCTGGAATACAACCCGTTATGGGATACCCACTTTGGATACCGGACAAAAACTGATCCGTACCCGGAAAGTGAGATAGCTTTGCACCCGGAACTTTTCCTCACCGGCGTGATGTTTGGCTTATCAATTGCAGCCCCGGTCGGGCCAATTGGTGTACTTTGTATACGCCGTACACTGGTGTATGGGCGCTTGAACGGGTTCCTTTCAGGTATGGGCGCCGCCAGCGCCGACGCAGTCTATGGCAGTATTGCCGGGTTTGGTCTAACACTCATCTCTTCTTCCCTGATGCGCGGACAGTTCTGGCTGCATCTCCTGGGTGGGTTATTCCTGGTCTATCTGGGACTCAAAACATTCTTTGCCCAACCGGGTCTGGAAGCAGCCGAAACCAACCCAACCAGTGATCTAGCCAAAGCCTATGCCACGACTTTCCTGCTGACCCTGACCAATCCAATGACCATCCTCTCTTTTGCTGCCATTTTCGCCGGTCTGGACGTAACAGCGACTGCGGGGGATTATCCCAGCGCTTTCAAGCTGGTTTTGGGTGTTTTTACCGGTTCAGCCTTATGGTGGGGTCTGCTCAGCCTCGGGATTGGGTTCCTTCACAACAAAGTAAGCCCAAACAGCCTGCAATGGATCAATCGTATCTCTGGAACGATCATCACCAGCTTCGGTATCCTGGCATTCATTACCATCTGATCTGAGGTAGTAAGCATGGCAATCAAAACCCTTATCTGGGATTTCGACGGCACACTATGTAATAGTTACCCTGCCATCGGGGACTGTTACCTTGAGGCGCTCAAGACCCTGGGACACAGCGTTGACCAGGAATGGGTTCAGGCCTTGTTACACGAATCGATGAGCCGCTGCGAAAGCATCCTTTCCGAAACTTATTCACTTGCTCCGGATGAACTCAACCAGGAATTTCACCAATACTATAAACTGTTAAACGAAGACACCCACCCACCCTTCCCGGGCGTGGGAGAATTATGTAAATATATACTCGCTCATGACGGTAAAAACCTGATGGTCACTCACCGGGGCAGGAAATCCATCCTGAAAATCATGGAGTATTATGACCTGCAGCAGTACTTTACAGACTTCATCACCAGCGACGACAACTTCCCTCGCAAACCTGACCCGGCCGCATTTATTGCCATACTCGAACGTAACAACATTGATCGTTCAACGGCCCTGGGAATTGGAGATCGAGAAATAGATATCCTTGCCGCACATGGCGCAGGTATCAGAGCCTGTCTGTTTTCTCCTGATAGGACATTCACAACAGCAGATTTTTCTTTCAGCGATTATTCAAGACTGCAAAACCAGATCCTTGAAGAAGCGCTGTAAAAAGTCAGCCCCAGGTTTAAAAACCTGGGGCTGACTTTCATCGGTTTACCATTCTTTAGACAACAGCACACTGACCGTACAACTGCTGACGAATTTGTACAATCTGGCGGCGCAGGCGATCATCGCGTTCAAGCTGATCAGAGATCTTATCAATCGCATACATAACGGTTGTATGGTCACGGCCGCCCAGTGCTTCCCCAATTTGTGGTAAGGAGATATTTGCTTCTTCGCGCATCAGGTACATGGCAATCTGGCGAGGCAGGGCAACATCACGGGAACGTCCACGCCCGAGCAACTTATCGATCGATAGATTGAAGCTGCGCGCCACAATATCTACCACCTGCTCAGGGCGAATGTCTTCATGCTGAGGCAGCAGATCTGCCAGGGCCACCTCGACCAATTGAGGCGTCAACTGTGACCCGCTTAGATCTGCAAAAGCAATAATTCGGTTAAGGGCGCCTTCCAGTTCACGGATATTGGACTGCACCCGACGGGAGATGACTTCAAGGATTTCATCCGGAACAAACCGCCCCGCGCGTTCAGCTTTGTAGCGCAAAATAGCCAGACGTGTTTCCAGGTCTGGAGGTTGAATATCAGCAGTAAGTCCCCATTCAAACCGTGACCGCAGGCGCTCTTCCAGCGTCACCAATGATTTCGGAGATCGATCAGAAGATACAATGATTTGTTTATTCTGGCCATGAAGTGTGTTGAAGGTATGGAAGAATTCTTCTTGAGTTGATTCCTTGCCTGCAATGAATTGGATATCGTCAATCAACAATACATCAATCGAACGATACTTCTCCCTGAAAGCCTGGGTTGTATGCGTACGAATAGCGTTGATCATATCATTTGTGAACTCTTCTGAAGAAACATATAAGATGCGCAAACCTCTCTCATGGCACGCATTTCCAATTGCATGCAGCAGGTGAGTTTTCCCCAAACCAACACCCCCATACAAGAAAAGAGGGTTATAAGCCCTGGCAGGTTTATCAGCAACCGCCTGGCAGGCGGCATGCGCCAAACGGTTTCCGGTTCCCACAACAAAATTATCAAAGGTATACCGCGGATTAATGGTTGGGTTCTGTTTTAGCGGTGTATCAACTGCTGGTTCATCTTCCTCAAGAACGGATGCAGAGACAATCGTTCTGCTATCCCTTACGACCGGCTGCATATCATCCTGAGACACCACAAAATTTACATGAACACTTGAATTAAGAATTCCAATGAGCAAGCGACTTACCGTACTGGACAACCGGCTTTCAAGCCAATCCCGTGCATATGCGTTACGGACACCGATGGTTAATATATTGTTTTCATATGAAAGTGGGCGTGTATCACGGACCCAGGTATCAAACGATGCTTTTGGCATCTCCATCTGCAACTGTCCTAATACGGATTTCCAGGCTTGCTCAACGTTCATGCTGTGCTCCTCATTGCTTTGTGATGGGCTCGTCGTATGTGAAAACTATCCGCTGCTGGTGCAGCGGCTAAGCTAACAATTTATTCAGTTCAAAACAAAAACTACCAGGGTTCGGGATGACTATTACGGGGCAACATCCCATTTCAGCGTCGCTTACTATTCTAGCAGAAAACTGCTCATTGTCCAACACGCACACCCTACGGAATGTTAAAAACTTTCTCTTTTTTAAGGTGAAGGAATGTTAAAAAATCATCCTGTGGTGCAGGGGTTCATTCTTAATAATTAGAACGATTGTTTCAGCCAAAAATCCACAATTCACAACGCGTACCCCCATATATAGGGATTAAACCTCATAAAAACCAATATCTCGTAAATATGCCTTAACGAACTTGCAGATGGTCATCGGTAAATAATCGCGGCGCCAATCTCAGGATTCAGAGACTCACGCATTATGATTTGTTCTTATCGGTAATAATCTCCCTTGGCACCCACGCCTGGACAGTAGTCCCTTCCCCTGGTATGGAGGATATATCCACATCCCCGCCTGCGTTTTTCGCTCGGGTTTGCATATTGGCCAGACCATGACCGATATTCATGTTCATCTTTTCTCTGTCGAACCCCTGACCATTGTCCTGTACTTCCATAAGCACCCTGGCAGAGGTAACCAGGACACTGATTGTAACTGTTTTGGCTTTGGCATGACGAGCGACATTGGCCAATGCTTCCTGGCAAATATGAAAAAGGATCTTGGCATGGTCTGTTGAGAGACCATGGATAGCATCAGAGGGTCCAGTGAGCGTTGCATCAGACAATGTATTTGCCCGATACTCAGTCACCAGGCGCGCCAGGCTGGCCATTAACCCCAGCCCATCGAATTGTCGGGGACGCAGGTCAAGAATATAGGTTCGTATGTCCCGTATTGTTTGGTTGAGATCATCGATAGCCCGCTGAATTCGCTGCCGTGTTTCACTGTTTTCATCGCTCAGAAAATGCGCAGCACTGTCCAGGGATAAGCCGACTGCAAAAATCGACTGGATGATACCATCATGCAAGTCCATTCCAATTCGTTCGCGTTCTTCCATTACCGCCAGTCTCCGGGCATTATTGTGTAAACGCGCATTCTCGATGGCGACAGCTGCATACGCTGCAAACATCTGGATAATCATCTCATCATCTTGTGTGAACTCATCGCCATTTTGTTTTTCGGTCAGATACAATTGCCCCAACTGGCGATCTCCTACTCGAATTGGAACTCCCAAAAAAGAATGCATCGGGGTATGATTGGGAGGGAATCCTGCGCTGCGAGGATCGGCAGAGATATCTGGTAATCGTATTGTCGCCTCAGTATCCATCAACGCGCCAATCAAACCCTGCCCCTTTGGAGGATGGGGAATTCGTTTAATCTGTTTTTCAGACATACCCACAGTAATGAACTGCGTAAGTTTTCCTCCATCATCCAAAACCCCCAGCGCTGTATAACGTGCTTCGGCCTGTTGGCAGGCAAGGTTGGCAATACGCTCGAGTAATGTCTCCAATGAAACATCCTTAACCAGTTCCAAACTTGCTTGATGCAAGGCGATTAATCGATCCTGTAATTGTTCACGGGTCAAGAGCATATAAAAACACCTCAATCAGCATAATTATACCAATTTTGTCAAATCTGATAGGTTTTGCAAGTATTTACACCTTATAGTTTAGTAATTAACAGGAAAAAAGGCGATGAAAACATCAAGATTATCCGGATTTTACAAACTGGCAATGGAAGAAAGGCGCCAACTTGCAGCCCAATCGGCGGGTGTAATGCCCGAAGAAACCGCTCCCTTTCTCCCAGCAAACGGCCTCTCTGCAGTTGAAGCTGACCACATGATCGAGAATGCCGTTGGGATATATAGTTTGCCGCTTGGGATTGCGCTCAATTTTCTGATTAACGACCGGGAAGTGCTGGTTCCCATGGCAATTGAAGAGCCGTCTGTAGTTGCAGGTGCATCATTTATGGCGAAACTTGCCCGAGCAGGTGGAGGCTTCAAAGCAAAGGTCAGTGAGCCTCATATGATAGGGCAAATCCAGGTTTTGGATCTGACCGATCTCCGGCGCGCAAAGGAAATCCTGATCGAACACAAACAGGAAATATTATCAATTGCAGATCAGGCAGATCCAGTACTGAAGAAACTTGGCGGGGGTTCACGAGATTTGGAAATCAACATAATCGAGGAGTCGAAGATCGGCGCCTTCCTGGTTGTACATCTGATTTATGACGTGCGTGATGCGATGGGGGCAAATGCGGTAAATACAGCCTGTGAAAAACTTGCCCCACAGATTGAAAGCCTGACTGGCGGCCGGGTACACCTGCGCATCCTGTCGAATCTGGCAGACCGGCGTATCGCCAGCGTTTCCACAAGAATCCCGGTTGGAACATTAGCCTTTGGTGATTATCCCGGAGAAAAGGTTCGTGATGGAATAATTGAGGCCTACGCTTTTGCAGAAATCGACCCTTACCGGGCTGCGACGCATAACAAGGGAATCATGAACGGCGTTGATGCGGTGGTAATCGCTACTGGCAACGATTGGCGTGCAATCGAAGCAGGGGCTCATGCTTATGCAGTACGTTCGGGTCGATATACCAGCTTATCCACCTGGACTGCTAATTCTGATGGAGATCTGGTAGGCGCCCTGGAAATACCGATGGCGGTCGGTATCATCGGCGGGGCCACCAAAGTACATCCCACTGCCAGGGCTGCTCTACACTTAATGGGGGTCACTAGCGCATCTCAACTGGCAGAAATTATCGTATCCGTCGGTCTGGCACAAAATTTAGCTGCCCTGCGGGCGCTGGCAACAGAAGGTATTCAACGCGGGCATATGTCCCTGCATGCCCGCCAGGTTGCGGTTGCAGCGGGTGCATCTGGTGATATGATTGGGAAATTGGCGACTCAATTAGTCATTGATAAAGTTATCCGGGTTGACCATGCAGTTGAAATATTGAAAAGCTGGCAGCAGAAAAAATAAGCTTAATTTTCCAGAGTAAAGAAACCTACACAGTTAAGGAAGCGTTTGAACTATGGCAACAACTAATCCAAAAAGTAGTCCAACCCTACTCCAACCAATAAATCCCGTGGGGATTGTTGGTTATGGCGCATATGTGCCACGCTACAGATTACCAGCCAGGGAAGTCGCTCGGATTTGGACCGGCGGCAAAGGCAGCACACCGATCAAAGAAAAAGCCGTTCCCGGACTGGATGAAGATGTAATTACGATGTCGATAGAAGCTGCCCGTAATGCCTTGCTGCGTTCCCAAATCGACCCCTGCGATATTCGGGCTGTCTGGGTTGGCTCTGAATCACATCCCTACGCGGTAAAGCCGACTTCCACAGTCGTCGCCGAATCGATCGGGGCTGTGCCAAATACCCAGGCTGCCGACTGGGAGTTTGCATGCAAAGCCGGAACAGAAGCGATCGTTGCGGCTGTCGGCTTTGTTGGTTCAGGAATGGCAAAGTATGCCCTGGCAATTGGTATGGATACAGCTCAGGGTAAACCCGGAAATGCACTGGAATATACTGCCGGCGCCGGGGGGGCAGCGTTTCTGTTGGGACCTGCCGGTGAGTCCCTGGCAATCATAAATGCAAGCTACTCTTACGTAACCGATACTCCTGATTTTTGGAGAAGACCTGAAGCGAAATATCCAGAACATGGAGAACGTTTCACTGGAGAACCGGCCTATTTTCATCACATTACCGAGGCTGGTCAGGCGCTGATGCAGTCCATGAATACCAAACCGCAAGATTACAAGTATGCGGTCTTCCACCAACCGAATACGAAATTCCCACAACGCGTTGCAAAAATGTTGGGCTTCGAATTTGAACAAATAGAACCCGGCTTGCTCGTGTCAGTCATAGGCAATACGTATGCCGGTGCGGCTCTGATCGGGCTTTCTGCTATCCTGGACATAGCAAAACCTGGAGACCGGATTCTAATGGTGTCCTTTGGATCTGGCGCCGGTTCAGACGCTTTCGATATCCTTGTCACTGAAGCGGTTAGCGACCGTCAGAATCGGGCTCTAAAGACCAAGGACTATATCGCTCGCCGCACCGAGATCGACTACGCAACTTATGTCCGTTACCGGGGTAAGCTGGCCTCAAAATAAGATTAAAAAAGGTTTATCACGAATGACTGAAATTATCATTGCCGGAATTGGTCAAACTCCAGCCGGCGAATTCTGGGAAAAGTCCTTGCGAGAACTGGCTTTTGAAGCCACTCAAGCCGCTCTTCTGGATTCAGGGGGATTGAAGCCACAAGCACTATTTGTAGGGAATATGCTGGCCGCCAATCTTTCGCAGCAAGCTCATCTTGGAGCCCTGGCAGCAGACTTCTGTGGCTTGTCTGGAATTGAAGCTGTTACGTTAGAATCAGCGGGCGCTTCGGGAGGAACAGCCCTGCGCCAGGGCTATCTGGCGATTGCAAGTGGACTGATAGATATCGCCCTGGTACTTGGGGTAGAGAAGTTAACTGATGTTGTCAGCGCCAATGTGGAAACTGCCCTGGCGACCGGAATGGATAGTGACTTTGAATCAGTCCATGGCCTCTCACCCATATCTCAGGCGGCTTTGCTTAAACGCCGGTATTTATATGAATACAACCTGCCAGACAACAGCCTGGCCGGTTTTCCTATCACAGCCCATACGAATGGAGCTGCAAATCCAAATGCAATGTTCCAAAAGCCCATAAAACTGGAATCATATACAAAATCAAATAGGGTCAGTGACCCACTCAATATCTTAGATATAGCTCCATATGTTGATGGCGCCGCGGCGGTCCTTCTGGCCCGCAGAGAATTGTTACCGACAACTTTTCACCATCCAATGATCAAGATTGCCGGTTCTGCCGTAGTTTCAGATACCCTGGCGCTGCACGACCGGCCCGACCTTCTCTATTTTGCAGCAATTAATAAATCGACAGCGAAAGTACTGCGACAATCAGGGATAGAACTCAACCAGATCAGTTTATATGAGTATCACGACACCTTTAGTATTTATGCAGCATTATCCCTGGAGGCGGCAGGATTCGCGAAGCGCGGCATGGGTTGGAAATTTGCACAAGACGGACACATCGCACTCACCGGTATGCTTCCCTGTGGTACTTTTGGCGGCTCTAAAGCGCGTGGTGAAGCAGGAGGTGCTGTGGGTATTTATCAGACCGTTGAAGCCTCACTCCAGCTGAGGGGGCAGGCGGGAAAGAACCAGGTTGCAGGTGCAAAGACCGCGCTTATCCAGTCATTAGGGGGGCCAGCCTCCACCGTCGTCAGCCATGTTTTAGTCAAAACTGACTGAATATTTGTTAATACAAATATCTGATAGTTTTTGAGAGTCTTTATTGGGTACACTTAAAGACAAATCACAGCAAGGAGTACTGTTTTATGGAAATTGCTCGTCATTGGCGTCTCAAAAAACAACGATATGGACTGGTTGGCGAAGTTTGCCCACACTGTGAAGCGAAAATCTTCCCACCACGTGATATCTGCCCATCCTGCGGACAGGAAGCCCGGGATCTTTATCAATTTAGTGGGCGTGGTGAAGTTTATTCTTATACAACCATTTACCAGGCCCCCAGCGGTTTTGATGAAACCGCCCCTTATACAGTCGCACTTGTAAAATTAGATGAGGGACCCATCATCACTGCGCAGCTCACCGACCTGGAAGATGATAAAGTTGAAATTGGTATGCCGGTTGAAATGGTAACCCGAAAACTACGCACAGATGGAGATGAACGCGGATTACTGGTCTACGGGTATAAATTCCGTCCTTTCCAAAATATACCGCAGAAGAATGAGGCTCTTCCTCATTAAGATCCAGGAGGTTTCGCCGAATCTCCACGCTCAGTTCACGATCTAGCTACAACTCGTTTTTTAACCGAAAAAATCTCTCACCGCTCCTCTTCTGTTTGAGGAGCGGCATTGTTTAATTCTTCAATGCCGGCCGGCCAGGTACTCATTCACACTGGCTTCCCAATTCTTCAATGCATTGATACTGATTGCCTGGCCCAATGAAGACAATGCATGCTTCAAGCTTATCTCTTGCATGGTCAGACACCCAGGTGGTATTCCAAATCTGTTGCCGGAATCGATCGTTTGCGTGCCAAGATAATTGTCTATTGTTGTCCGGTGGCAATAATTTCCAATTCTTTATCGATTCTTTTCCCATCCTCATAAAGATGTTTGACTCTTTCGCATAATTGCACGAACAAAGCATGCAGCCATGCAATCAAATTAATTTTTATGAATACAGTTGTTATGCTTTCATATATTTATGAAAATAAAACGTTTCCTACTTGATCAACTCAAAGATGCACCTGGTATACGGGTATAAATTTCGTAAAAGAACATAGGCGGCAACCCAGGCGGCATTAAGCTTGAGTAAAGCGATTATCGCCGAATGGCCAGCAAAAAAGGATACGTCTGACAGGGGGTTATTGTGATTACAAGACATTGGAAGGAGCAGGCAATACCATGAAAATCCCCTCCATAATGGTGGATTTTCATGGTACTATCTTTTCATGATTGCTCGAACTCACTTACAAAATACAATCCAGAGTAAATTGGAAGCCAATCGTGTTGTGGGGTTGATCGG
>JAFGMV010000049.1 GCA_016927315.1 Anaerolineales bacterium
ATTTACTAAAAGATGCGCATCTTTTTGGTAAAAGGTACCGTGTGGTTTTTATTCAGCCGGGACTTCTTTTTGTTCACTCCGCCGGCATTTCTCGTTCCTTATCATTAATACAACTGTAACTAATTTGCAATTTGTGCTGTGATCAATAATGGGATTTTCGGGTTATGATATTTATGCAGGTATTATTTTTAGAAAAGGATAACAGGTTGCTTAACAAACCCCTGGCTTATATCATTGAAGATGATAGAGATGCGATCACCATTTTCCGGGATACGATGGAAATGGCGAATTACACTACAGAAGTAGCTGATGACGGTGCGGTTGCTCAAAAGAGGCTGGCTGAAATTGTGCCTGCTTTGATACTTCTCGACCTGCATATGCCGAATGTGTCTGGAGATGAATTGCTGCAGCAGATTCGTGCAGATGATCGCCTGGCAAAGTCGCGTGTGGTCGTAATCACAGCGGATGGTCTGTTGGGTGAAAAACTGATGTATCAGGATGAGTTTGTACTGCTTAAACCTGTCAGTTTCCTGCAGCTGCGGGAACTGGCAGAGAAGTTTTATCCAGAGTAATCGGTGGGGTCGGGAAAAACGGTCATTTGGTTTTTGCCGGGTCCGCGAAAAAACTCAATTAAGATAGAGGATAAGTTATTTCTTGGGATAGCGGGGACAATCCAACATTTCGCATTCAGCGCAGTGGCGTTGGGAGTCTTTGGGGAGGATCCAAAACGCAACGATCAAGAATGCAAGCAGTAAAATAGCTGCAAGCCACGAAAAACCGCGCATGAATGATATCCATGCAAATATTAAGGGAATAAACCAACCGACGCCCACAATTCCAGCTCCGATTGGAAATTGTTGTACGAATGTTTTACCGGGCGCCGGCTTGAAGTTTCCTCCTGACAGCAGATGAAAGCCGGCCTTGCAAGTACCCAGTCCATAGTGGCCGCAATATGGGCAAACGATAGCCATATAGGCGATATTGGATGCCAGACTTAAGGCCAGATAGAGAATTGCAAGTGGGCAGCTAACGATTGCAACAAGAGCTGTTCCCAGGGCATACATGGTCAATTGCCAGGCGTTTTCACGCAAGAGTTTTGGAATTTCTTCGGTTGGCATGTTTCTTCTCTGGATGAAATCTTAGCATGGTTTACTTTTAATGACCAGTAAAAACTCAGGAGTTCATAAATAACCTGAGCGGCTGCCAGACAGTTTTGTGTTGTGTTTTTTCCCCCAGAAGCATCTCCTGTGTTGTTTTCCCGAGAGCCTTCAGTTGTTGGAATGCGCTCTTTCAGGATGGCGCCCTGTTGTTCTTCAATGGAGCAGCTTGAGTAAAATTTGAAACAAGCAAAGAATTGGGGGAAACCCAGTAATCATGAAATCATTTTTTCGGTTATGATATAGTTATTGCAGGAGATCAATATGTGGGAACGTTTTCGAAAATGGTTATCTTCACCTGTATTCCCTGACGAAGAAAAAACTCGCGTTGCCAGGCTGCTTAATACCATTCTGTTAATTGTCCTGATCCTGGTCACAGGCTTTACTGTGTTTGCCCTGGTTGTAACTCCCAATCTGGAACGAGTTGTAGTTGAGTTGTTTATCCTTGTGGTTGCTGTTGGAATGTTATTCCTGATGCGACGCGGATATGTGAAACTGACGGGATTTATTTTAACGACTGTTATTTGGATCGCGGTATCTTATGGGACTTACCTGGCGGGAGGCTTCCGTGGCTCGAACATGGCTTCTTACCTGGGAATCGTCTTTATTGCCGGGTTGTTATTGGGACCGTGGTCGGCTTTTTTATTCGGCTTGCTTTCGATTGGATTTACCGGCTGGTTATTATACGTCGAGGTCCAACACCTGCTGCCGCCGCCCGCAGATTATGTGACGCTTACTACTTTTTGGTGGGAGTTCTCCATGGTAGTGCTCGGGGTGATTGGTCTGCTGACCTTGACTATGAACAGTCTGTCGGGCGCACTGAGACGGGCTCATAATAACGAACAGGAACTAATCGAGACTATTAACGAGATCCGCAAGATGGCCCGGGAACTGCAGGAAGCCAATGAATTCAAAACCCACTTGATTGCCAGGGTTAGTCACGAACTGCGTACTCCTCTCAGCGCGATCGTTGGGTTGACAGAGTTGCTTCATTTTGGCGGTGAACAACCCCTGACAAGAGAACAGAGGGCGATAACAGAACGCATTTTATCGAACTCTGAGTACCTTGAAACTACTTTTGCTGAATTGCTTGAGCAGTCCCAAATTGAACTCGGGAAGCTCGAAATCTCTAAAGTTAAATTCTCTCCAGCAGATGTTCTTGAGAAAGCCGTCGGCCTTTCCGTGGACCGCGCCAGAGCGAAGGGACTTTCTCTCCATACCAATATAACCTCCGCATTACCCGTCAGGTTGATCGGGGATCCAAGAAGGATCGGTCAGGTGATCGATAACCTGGTGGAAAATGCAATCAAGTTCACAGAAGAAGGATCGATCCTGGTCACGATGGACCGCCTGGATGATACTTCCTGGGTTATTACCTGCTCGGATACCGGCATCGGTATTCCTTTAGACCAGCTGGCCCTGGTATTTGACCCATTCAGGCAGGTTGATGAAAGCTATACCAGGGAATACGGAGGGGTTGGGCTGGGTCTTTCAATTGTGAAACAATTGGTACATGCAATGAACGGGAAAGTGGATGTAAACAGTGAGCTTGGGAAAGGGAGTGTTTTCATTGTTACATTGCCTTTGATGGTTCCTGAAGCGCAGACGCGAACGGAGGAAACGAAATAAATGAGCAGCAAACCATTGGCATATATTGTTGAAGACTATGAAGATATGGTAGTGGTGTTCAGCAAGGCAATGGAACGGGCCGGGTACGAAATAGAGGCGGCCAGGGATGGCGCTGTTGCCCAGCAGCGGCTGAAAGAAATCGTTCCGGATGTTGTCGTTTTGGACCTGCATCTGCCGGGCGTTTCAGGCGATGTACTCTTGAAGGAAATCCGGGCAGATGTGCGTATGAAGAATACCCGCGTGCTGCTGACAACCGCCGATGCAGCCAAGGCAGATAGTTTGCGTGACCTTGCCGACCTGGTGCTGTTGAAACCGGTCAGCTTTGTCCAGCTGCAGCAGCTGGCTGAAAAATACTTCCCTAAGGATAAATAGGTTTCCTCCTTCCCAGAGTTCGTCTTTCGCAATGATGACGAATACCGGTATCGAATGAAGGGAAAGGTCAATACCACAGCTGCAAGCTTATTCCGCCTGGGTTTTTATAAAGTTGCTTGTTGCAAAGATACGATTTGTATGTTGCATGAATTGACGTGACCGTTTGGGGGAAAATAAAACGAGAGAAGAGTCATTTTTTTCTGGCAGCTTCTCTCGAAATTAGGGTGGTCTGAAAGCTTACTGATCGATTGCTGAATGTTATCTTACCAGACCAGTCACTTCCCCTTCGGTCTTATCGGCCCAGGGATAAACCTCAGTGCCTTTTGCCGCTGCACGAATAGCCGGATTGTCAGAATAGTGACCGCGTTCTTCCGGCGGCAGTAACTCAGCTATTCTGCGCATAATTTCATGCCCGATTTCATCCAGCTGCCGGCGCTTTTCACGGCCTCGTCCACTAGCCTGAAAAGGCCCAAAAATCTTGCCAATGTTGATAGTGATCCTTGCGCGCTTCCCTTTCTTCAGCGAGGGGAACACATTCACAAGACCGCTCAAGCCGACCGGTAACATGGGTGCGTTGGTCATAGTGGTCAGGTAGGCGGTTCCTGGCCTGGCTGGGCGTAAGACCTGGGCCCAGTTGCCTCCTTCCGGGAAGATGCCCAGGACGCCATTTTGATTCAAGATGGCAACCCCGGCTTTAAGTGCTTCAGTCGAACCGGTGCCTCGGTAAAGATGCAGGAAGCCCCACAGCATGGGAAACAGCCTGGACCATTTGGGCGCATGAGGAGGTTGTGAACCACCGACAAATTCAATCGGCCAGCGCGCAAGCCTTACGAATGCAACCGGATCAAGGAAACTGAAGTGATTCCCGACTACCAGCAGCGGACCCTGTTTGGGGATATTTTCCTGACCGTTGATCTCAACTTCTGCCACGACATTCAATGCTGGGATCGAAACTTTACTGAGCAGGTATCGCAAAACCTTGCGACGTGGATATCGGAAACGACAGGTCTTGTTGGACATATTAATCTGTGGCTGGTACGTACTGCTGGGCCATCAGGCGGGCGCGCTTTTCATTTACTGTCAGGAGCAGCACTGTGCCAATGACGAGGAAAATGGCGATCGAGACGATCCCGGCGCGTTGGCCAAGTTGTTCGGCAAGGGATATCCCATATCCCAGCTTCTGAAACCAGCCTGCCGCTCCAGCCGCAAGCAGTCCATAGATGGTTGGGCCAATAAAGGAAGAAGTACGACCGGCGACAGAGAAAAAGCCGTAGAATTCAGCACTCTGTCCACTGGGCGCAAATAGACCGGCCAATGTCCGGCTGATCGATTGAACACCGGTCAGGGCGAAACCGGCCAGTCCGGCAATGACAAAGAAGCTGACAATATCCTGGCAGAAAACCATCCAGATAACGACCAGGGTCATCATACCAAGCGACACATACAGGGACGGTTTGAAGCCGATCCGGTCGCCGAGCATCCCAAATAAATATGCGCCAGCGACGCTGGTAACCTGGACCATGATCATCATCAGGATTAGTTGGGTTTGGTTCATTCCGAACAGAACCGCACCAATAATGGCTGCGAAATCCAGCGCCATGATGATCCCATCGTTATAGATCAGGAATGCAACGATAAACTTAATAAACTCGCGAAACTGCCTGACAGCCTTAAAGGTTCTTTGCAGGCGCTTGAAGCCGATGGACAGGTATGTTTCACCTTTGGGCAGACTCTGTGGTTTGGCCTTTTCTCTGATCCACAGAAAGGCCGGGATACTGGACAGGGCAAAGAATATTGCCGTGAATACCATTGAACTGCGTACAACCAACGAACCCTTTATTGAAATCAGGTCCGGCAAAAACAGGATCGCGGGAAGGATCAGCAGCAGGCACAAAATACCACCTAAAGAACCGATTGCCCAACCATTTCCGGAAACCCGGCCGAGGTCTTTTGGCGTGGTGATCTCTGGCAAGAGGGAATTATAAAATACCTGCCCTCCCCGATAACCGATCTCTGCCATGACAAAGAACAGGACGCCTATCAATACGGTGCCCTGTTCTACAAAAAAAAGTAATGCTGTGGATGTCCAGCAGAGAAGCGAAAACCCCAGCAGGAAGCGCTTCTTGGATGCTGAAAAGTCCGCGATCGCGCCAAGCACCGGGGCGATGACTGCGACCACCAGCATGGCGATGCCCACGGCGATACCCCATAAACGGGTACCCTCTTTCCCGCCGACAACCGTTCCTTGAAAGTAAGCGGAATATACTGCCAGCAGCACTACTGCCGCATAGGCAGAGTTGCCGAAATCATACAGGTACCATGCCCAGTGTTCACGGTTCCTTTTGCCTTGCGACCTTACCTGCACTTCAGTTGCCATGTCTCACCTCGTCAATGGGTATTATTTTGTCTATTCTACCAACAGTTTGAAAAACTCAGTTCAGTATTGATTGTATTAACAACTTAAATGGTTATTGGTTCTGGAATACCTGTGTTATTATCTGGCAATCTTCATCGCTATGATATTTTTGCAATGGTATTGTGATGAGAGAGGAGCCCTGCGAGGCCTGGTGGTTTATCTCAGGATTGAATTTCATGGTGAACTGGTTGGCGGTGTGAGTGAGGCCGCCTGGCTATTTGTCTCCGGCGATTTGAAATTGGATTACTTTCAGGTTGGCCTGCTGGTGACCATCCCCGGTGTTGTTTCAGGATTTGTTGAATCAATCACTGGAATCCTGGCTGATGTGTGGAGACGTCGGTTTCTGGCTGCGGCGGTCGGGTGTGACCTTGTCCTGGCGTTGGCGTTGATTGGCTTCAGCCGCTGTATGGACCGGGGCAGGATTGTTGGGAGATTTTCTGTTGATCCCTTATTTGGAACGGGTACGTGGGTTGGATTACCTGCGCTTCAGTGTGGTTTTGGAGTGGTTGGTTTTCCCTGCGTTTTACTTGTTCATAGTTCCTGGGTGAAGTTGATTTTACTGGGACTGCTGGTTTTATTAACTGCGGGCTGGTATGCGATCCAGCAGGGGATTTTGTATGCCTCCATGCCTGGAAAATCGGGCACAATGGTACCCTTGAACAAACGATCGGGCCTTTTCTGGCAGTTACTGCTTTTGAGAAACGGTCTGGCTGCCTGGGCAGCAGAAGCTTGAAGCATGGATCAACCGCATTCGGTTTACCTGCACATCCCGTTCTGTAAGCATCGTTGTGCATATTGTGATTTCAACACATTTGCCGGCATGGAGAAGTATATTCCGGAATACCTGCAGGCCCTAACCAGGGAAATAGAGATCGCTTCGTTGCTCTGCCCTGAACGGTATCCGGTCCATTCGATTTTCTTTGGCGGCGGCACACCCTCTCTCCTCCCGGCACTTTCCCTCCGGTCACTGCTTGAAAAACTGTACTTGGTTTTTGAAATCTCCGATAATGCAGAGATAAGTTTGGAAGCCAATCCCGGCACTGTCAGCAGGGCATCTCTTGGATCGCTTCGTAAAGCCGGTTTCAACCGGCTGAGTTTAGGGGTTCAGTCTGCAAACCCGGGTGAACTGCGGCTGCTGGAACGGTCTCACAATTATTTTGATGTGATCCGGTCCGTAAATTGGGCCAGGCAGTCTGGCTTCGATAATCTCAGTCTGGATCTGATCTACGGCCTGCCGGGGCAGACTCTGGAGAACTGGCAGGTATCGGTTCAGCGCTCGCTTGCGCTGGCTCCGGAACATTTATCGTTATACGCCCTGACGATCGAAAGCGGGACGCTTTTAGGGTGCTGGGCAGCCAAAGGTTACATCCCGATCCCGGACCCTGACTGCGCAGCAGAGATGTATGAGTGGGCGGCCGGGTTCCTTGAACAACGGGGATATGAACATTACGAGATATCAAATTGGGCCGTACCCGGTTTTCAATGCCGGCATAACCTGCAGTATTGGAGGAACCTGCCATATTTCGGGTTTGGGGCTGGGGCGCATGGCTGCGTTGGCGGTGTACGCACTGCCAACGAATCTGCGCTTACCCGATATATCCGGCTTATGAAACAGGGCGCAGCAGGAGATTATCCTGCCGCACCTGCGGTGGTTGAGCGGAGGTTGATCGACACAAAGACAGAAATGCAGGAGACCATGCTGACCGGGCTGCGCTTGACGGAGGAGGGGGTGTCTATGGAAAGGTTCCGGCGCCGTTTCGGGATCGAGATGCGGGAGGTCTTCGGCGAACAAATCGAGAAACTGACGGCGGTTGGGCTGCTGGAATGGGTGAAAGATAGGACTCCCGATCATTCGGAAGTCCTCAGGTTAACCAGGCGTGGTCATTTACTCGGGAACCAGGTTTTTATCCACTTTGTTGAATAAAAAGCGGTTACCAGGGTCCGATTATTTCGCAGGTGCAGGTATCCTGGTGCCAGATTTTATCTACCCCGCTGCAGCTGGCCGGGCGGGGACAAAGGGTTGGGGCCGGTTGACTGGGCTCGCCGGGGCCGGGTGCGGGCATCTCGGGTCCCGGACAGATCAAAGGTTCATCGTAGGTTGGATTGAAATTGTACGGCGAACGGCAGGTATTGTCGAATGCAAATAACTGCTTTGGGGGGTAGAATTCATTTCCTTTGACGGCTGAACCTGCTTCTTCTTCGGTGAAGTGATCGTTGTAGTTGTACTTCCCGGGATCTTTCACGCCTGCATCTGCCAGCACGTTCCATAAGAAAGATGAATCTCCATCAAACAGTGAGGCTTTCAGCGCGAATTGAATTATGTTCGGGTTCCCCGGGTCTATTCTCACCCAGGCCAGGTCGGGATCATCACCGAGACCATTTTCAAAGATCAGCGTCTCATATCCATTCCCACTAGAAGGGGCATCCGAGTTTCCGGTCGACGGGCCGCCGGTGTCGCTGTTCTGATCTGAGAAGATCTTGATCGGATCGGTAGACCATTCGGTACTGTACGGTTGGCTAGCCCAGATGAGATAATTCCCGTGACCGTCCAATTCCAGGTCGATCTCGACGCCATAATGGATCTCTGCATCGGGATTGTTTGGGTTGCTGCCGATCAGTTCGATAAAAATATAGTAATACTCTGCCTTGGAGATCAGGTAAAAATACAGGATATCGATGTCGGGCAGGTAGGTCATATCGTTCTGTGTGAACGGGCGTTCAAAGCGGTTCAACTTATACGATTCGCCATAAGGCGCCCGTTTTTCGGACGCGGTAGATTGTGACTCAACATCATAGTTGATTGCGCCAGATACTTTGGCGTCCTCTGGCATGGAAACATGGACGATGGCCGCAGTTGGGGGTGTTTCATCAATGGCGATGGCTGGTTGTGCTGCCGGCGGCAGTGTTTCTGGGGCGACGGTAATGGAGTTGACCTGGGCAGGTGGGGCAGGACGAACGCTTGGGAAGTTACAGGCCAGAGCTGTAGCGACCAGCACCCCGATAATCGAAAACAAACGTAAGGGTATATATTTGTTCATGGTTCTCTCCCAATCTAGTTTATTCTAATTTTATTATTGTAGATTTCGGGGTGAAATTCAAGGGAATTGGTACTACGGTAAGCGGTGTACGCTGGTACTAGAAACCCGGGAACCCAATGCCTGGCAGGGCAGGTATCGGAGATCCCGGGTCGTTCTCTGCCGGTAGGGCTGTCATAATTTTTGGGAGGGGTTATTCAATGATCACATTGCTGAGATCGTCGGTCTGTTCGGGGTACTTCATGTCCAGCTTCTCGAGGGTCTGGACAAGAATATTCGCGATGATCAGGTCACGGTACCATTTCCGGTTGGCCGGGATAATATACCAGGGTGCATGCCCGGTGCTGGTCTTTTCAAGCATGGTCTCATAGGCTTTGGTATATTCCCCCCATAATTTACGTTCATCAAGATCTCCCAGACTGAATTTCCAGTGTTTTTCAGGATCCTCCAACCGCGCTTGAAGCCGTTTTTTCTGTTCGTCTTTGTCGATGTGCAGGTAGAATTTCAGGATTGTTGTGCCTTCATCTGCAAGCATCTCTTCAAAATGGTTGATGTGCTCGTATCGTTTTTCCCAGATTTTTTGAGGGACCAGATTGTGGACCCGCACCACCAGCACATCTTCATAGTGGCTGCGGTTGAAAATGGAGATCATCCCCTTCCCCGGAACAACTTTATGAACACGCCAGAGATAATCGTGGTCCATTTCTTCATCTGTTGGTACTTTAAAACTGGCGACTTTTACCCCTTGGGGATTTACGTGTTCAAAAACCCGCCGGATCGTGCTGTCCTTCCCTCCGGTATCCCTGGCCTGGAGCACGATCAACAGTTTGTGCTTATGCTCGGCGTACAGGATTTCCTGGAAACGCTCCAGTTTCTGGTTCAACCTGGCGAACGCGGCTTTGGCCGAATCTTTATCGCCGTCATAAGAATGGGTTCCATCCGGATCCCATTTGTTCAGGTCTACTTTGCTGCCGACTTTTACTTGATATGATTTCATTTTTCATTATCCGTATGATATTGTTGGTTGGTCGAGTCCTTCTTATTGTACAGGAAAATGGACAGTTGGAAAGATTTCCGAACTCCCCGCCCGCTTCCCAGGCATCCTGTCGGGTTATTTCAAGAAAACCTGGATTTATGGATTTCGCTGCTTGCCGGCCAAAGAAAGGATCACGAATATCATGAATTTTCAAATTGCGAGAAAAAATCGTATACTTTCACCTTTTTTGCTATTCGTGATCATAACCTGAAAAAGATGCGTATCTGATAAAATCGAGCGGCGAGTCGATTTAATCCGCCGGCGGGCGGATTTAAAAATGTTCCCAAGTTAATAACGCTGGATCCTTTTTGTGCAGTCCATATCCAATTGGGTCAGGAGTGGTGGGGCTTAATGATCACGATCAGGGCGTATTCCGGCCGGCTGATGAAACAACCTTCTACCTGTCCGTGGCAGCCGGCAATCACTGTATCTCCAGTATTGAAATTCCTGCCTACGACGGTGTCCAGTTGGACGGTATCCCCAGCTTTAACACAGCAGTTGTGAAAAACAACCTTATAGATCTTCTTCGGTGGGGATTGCAAATCGGGAAAATCCAGCATTTATACTCTCCAATGGGACTGTCTCCAGTTAGGTTAGTTTTTATCATACTGGATAACGATTAATGGAACAGGAACGAATTGTTATAGGGAGGTTAAGCAAAAGGGGAAGACTATAGTATGGCTGCCAAGATTGCCGGTGCAATTCCGGCCAGGTTTGTTAGCCCATTTGCAAACGCTTGTCTTTGGGCCTGCGGCCCAATGAGCAGGGCTGGAACCCTGGCGAAGGTATGGCGGCGGGTGTTGATATCTTCCATGTTACCATGATCGGAAGTGATCAAAATGAAAAGCTCATCAGTTGTGCTTTCGAGCAGGCCTCCGAGCACGCCATCGAAGACCTCCAGTTGTTCGCAGGCCCATGCCAGGTTCTGTTTGTGCCCGGCGTAATCACTGGCCCAGTACTCAAATAAGGAGAAGTCATACCCGGAAGACAGTTTACCGAGATGCACACCGGCTTCGTGCGGCGACCGCAGGGGCGCTTCCTGGTATCCAAGCATTGTGCGCCAGCCCAGGCCGGTGAAATCAGCTGACAGGGCTTTGCCGGCAAAATAATCTGCATGGTTAAAAAGCGGGAGACCGGCGCTGGTAACAGCCAGCGGAATGGATGAATACAGGCGTTTGCCGCTTTTGATGCCCTCGAAGTAACGCGGTGGATAGGCGTTCAGCAGGGCTGCCTTCTTCCCGGCGGCAGTTATCCGGGAGAACAAATTCCCATCGCGTACATATTCAGCCACTTCTTTATTGGGTTTTGGCCCGTAGTGATACCCGAGCTGGGCCGGGATATTGACCCCTGTCATCAGGACGGCCTGCCCGGAGGCAGACTGCGGTAACCCGTCGACTCCCAGGCAAGCGTCCAGGGAGAGAAGCGCTGCCTGCCTGCCATCGTAAGGAGCCGCTTCTGCGGTCAGCCTTTGACCTCCCAGCAGGCTCTCCAGGACGGGCATGGATGTCCTCGCAAAAGGGTTGGTTTCGGGATTATTTTCCCCTAGGCCGATCCCATCCATGAAGATAAATAGAAAATTCATTGTGCTAAAGATTTGGTTTTTGATACAGGCACCACGCCGAAGGATGCAGACCGCGTTCGGTTCCATCCACGCGGGAGATGAGGTGAAAGTACTTGGAGATGTTCTCGACCTGGCCTGGTGTAATGCCGGCTGCCTGTGCTGCTCCGGCGCTGATGAATGTGTACAGCAGCCAGCGCCCACCGGGTTCTAAGAGACGATCCAGCCTGGCAAGGTATCGATCCCATTGATCTTTGTGGAGACTGTGGGAACATCCAATATCAAGCACAAGATCGAAGGTTTCATGGATACTTTCCAGCCGCGTGACATCTTCGACAAGCAGGGTTGCCTGGATATCCAGCCGGCTCAACTTCTTCTTTGCTTTTCGGACGGCTCTGGGTGCAAAGTCTACCCCAACAACCTGCCAGCCATGCTTTGCCAGGGTGATCAAGTTGGTGCCGGTGCCGCAGCCAAGGTCAATGGCTTTTCCTGCCGGATGGGCAGCGATGAATTCCAGTAATTCAGGCGGGCTGATCCCGGTGTCCCAGGGCGGGTTGGAGAAGTACCGGAGGTTAAAAAACAGGCGTTTCAGGATGTTCATGATAGAATAGGGTGCGCCTGGGGGCGCTTGTTTTTGAATCGATAAGGTGACAAAGCTCACTTTGACAATTCGCCAGTCTTCTTTTAGAATCAATCGGTCTGGCTTTATCCCAAGTTTTGAAAGGGCTATTCAATGAAAGAGTATACCACCGAGTTTCTCCGCAATATCGCATTGGTCTCGCATGGCAGCGCGGGAAAGACGATGATGACGGAAGCATTTGCTCATTTTACGGGGGCTACAACTCGATTAGGAAAGATCGAGGAGGGGACAACCATTTCAGACTATGATGAAGAGGAAATCCGTCGCAAGCTTTCGTTGTATACAGGTGTAGTTCCAGTAGAGTATCGTGATCATAAATTGAATTTATTAGACGCGCCCGGGTACACTGACTTTATTGGAGAGATGATCTCGGCGCTGCGGGTTGCAGACAGCGCAATCGTCCTGGTTGATGCGGTGTCCGGCCTGGAAGTGGGTACGGAACTCGCCTGGCGTTATTGTGATGAATTCAACCTGCCGCGCATGCTGGTGATCAATAAGATGGATCGGGACAATGCTAATTTTGCCAAAGCCCTGGCCTCCGTAGAAGAATTTTCGCCTACCCGATTGATCAAACTGCAGCTGCCCTGGGGTGAACGCCAGGAGTTCAAGGGTGTGATTGACCTGGTCAGTATGAAAGCATATGCACAGGATGGCAAGCAGGCTGAAGAAATCCCTGCAGAGATGCAGTCGGCAGTTGACGATGCCCGTATGGAATTGATCGAGGCGGCTGCAGAAGGTGAAGATGCACTCCTGGAAAAATATCTTGACTCTGGCGAGTTGACCGATGAAGAAATTATCCGCGGCTTGAAGAAGATCATTCTTGGGGGAACTTTCATACCGGTGCTGGTTGCCGCAGCCGGGAATATGAAGGGCGTTCGCCGTTTGTTGGATGCAGTGGTAGATTTGATGCCTTCTCCGTCGCAGGCCAAGCCGGTATCCGCCCAGGGGAAAGATGGCGAGGAAATCCTCGAAGTAATCGACGCCGCACCGCTGGCGGCTTATGTATGGAAGACGACTGCAGATCCATTTGTTGGCAAGCAAACCTTCTTTCGGGTTTACTCAGGTTCGGTAAATGCAGATACCCGCGTTTGGAACCAGACCAAGGAATTGGAAGAGCGTTTTGGTTCTGTATACGTTATGCGCGGGAAAGAACAGTTTGGCGTTAAAGTTGTCCACGCGGGTGATATTGCCAGTGTTCCCAAGTTGACCGAAACAGCCACAGGCGATACCTTATGTGATAAAGGACACCCGCTGAGCCTGCCTGTTCCCGAGTATCCTGGCGCCCTGTATCGAGTGGCGATCGAACCGAAGACCCAGGCGGATGCCGCCAAGATTACCTCTTCATTGACGCGGCTTTGTGAAGAAGATATGACCCTTTCATGGTATTACGAAACAGCCACGCGGCAGACCATCCTGCAGGGTATGGGGGACCAGCATATTGATGCTGCTATACGCCGGGCTGAAGACAAGCTGCAGGTTAATATGGTCCTGACAGAACCGAAAGTACCCTATCGCGAAGGGATTACAAAAGAAGGCGACGCCATGTACCGCCACAAGAAACAGAGTGGAGGTTCGGGCCAATTTGGTGAGGTCCATATGAAAATTTCACCCGTGGAAGAAGGCGAAGAGTTCGACCTGAGCTGGGATGTCTTCGGCGGCGCCATCTCACGGTCTTATGAACCTGCCATCAGAAAAGGGATCACCAATGTTATGAAGGATGGCGTTATCGCCGGATATCCGATGAATAGCGTCAAGGTTTCTATCTATGATGGAAAGGAACACCCGGTTGATTCCAAACCGGTAGCATTTGAGATTGCAGCCCGCGGCGCCTTCAAGCTGGCTGTGCAGAATGCCGGCCCGGTCTTGTTCGAACCGATTATGAATGTCCGTGTTTATGTTCCCGATGTGTATATGGGGGATGTCATGGGCGACTTGAATACCCGCCGCGGCAGGGTAATGGGAACTGAATCCGAACGCGGGCAGACTACCGTCATTGCCCAAGTCCCGCTGGCAGAAATGCTGCGCTACACAACCCAGATCCGTTCGATCACCGGGGGGCGCGGGTATTTTTCAATGGACCTTGATCACTATGAGATCGTCCCGCAGCACCTGGCAGAAGAGATCATTGCTGCCAAGCAAAAAGAGGACGACGAAGAAGAGTAGGACGACAATCTTTAATGAAAATGGACATCTGAAGGAACTTTTCAGGTGTCCATTTATTTCGGACGGTAGAGATGAGCAAGGATCCAAAGTGGTGGACAATTCTGCGCTTCGTGCTGCTGGGTATTGCGATAATAACCCAATGTTGGTTGGCTGCAAATTATGGGCGCATCAATCATGACGAAACCTACTCTGTTGCTGAAGCACAGTCGCTCGTCCATGGCTATGGGTTAACGATCCCTGCTATTCGGACACAGGATCTTGGGAATATCCCAAGACTGCATACGCTTTCCTTCCCGGTTGGATATTCCATCGTGTACGCTGTGTTTTTTGCGTTATCGATTGACCCCGGAATCGCTGATTTCCTGATAGAAGTGATCGCTGCGGTATTGTTCTTTGTCTCATGGTTCGTAATTCTGGAAAACCTTCGCCATTGGATTAGCGTACCAGGACGTTTGGTCATCTGGGTTTTCTGGATTATGTTCCCTGCGCCATTAATGGCTGGCGCGATACAGGGGCACTCATCAGATAACCTGGCCGTCGCTGTTTTCTCGGCAAGCATTGCCATGGTTGTGACAGGAATGGTTGACCGCCGCGAGAAGCGATTATTTTCCTTAAGTATTCTGGGTGGAATCTTGATGGGGATGGCCGCATCTTTGAAATATGTTTACTGGCCAAACCTGGCCATTGTGCCGTTGACCTTCGCCATACTGTCACTGCTAAACCATGCGAAATGGCGGCGATATCTATTTGCTGCGGGCCTGTTTTCTATCGCCGGGGGATTGATCCTTGCTGCATTGATGCTCGATGCCAGGTTGACAACCGGACACTTTTCTGGGTATGTGATGAGCCTGACTGGGAGGATCTATCCGAAATATCATTCCGCGAGTTCTATCCTGTGGGATCAGCTTTTCTTTGCTACACCAAGCCCTGTCTTTGCTTTTGGTCTGGCTCCTTACGGGTTTTGTGCAACATTGGATTTATTGCCCCTGTATTTGGTTGGGGACCGGGCGGCCTGGCTATTTACAATATTTATTATCGGGATGTTTATTCTGTCAGGCGTTTCGACGATTTGGAGGGTGTACCAGGATCGGGAGATCAAATCTTCGGAAAGTACAATGTTCTTTGTAGCAGCTGCCCTGGTAACGGTTTTCTGGGTATATCTTTGGCAGATATATCTTTCTGTTATCTACACCTTTGACTATGATAACTTTGCGACAATAACAATCATTCGATACGTTAATTTGGCGCTTCCATTCCTTTTCATTGGTGTTGTTCAGGGTATTTTAGCCCCCTTGACCTTAAAGAACAAAGATTGGCGTCATTATGCAGTTGCGATACTCCTCAGCCTGTCGTTGGTGTTCCCTTTTTATGCTGCTTATCGATTCAGAAGCAGTGTTTTCGAGAGTAATATTTCGATGAAATGGAAAATACGGGCACAGAGTACCTATCTCTCGCGAACGAAATGGCTGCGAAGCGCAAACGAAGGATTCGAAGCCAATGATTACCCACTGGTTGTGGTTTTTCCTGACAAGGATAAAGGGTACGAGAAAACCCGCCAGACTTTGTTCATGACGGGTACTCCGGGTGTTATTCTTCCGGAAACGGGATTGAAGGTTTCAACCCCGGTAAATATTGTTTTGCGGTACCGACAAGATCTTCCTGTGGAAGAACTGGAGCGATTTGAGAAAATCGTCCAGGAACACAATGCTTCTTGTTTTGCGTTTGATGATTATTATCACTGTACTTTTACACTGTCAGACTCTGGTTTAATTAAGTGAAACTGGAAAAAACGGAGTAGTCCAATTCATCACTGAACAGATGAAAAAATGGTTAAATCAGCAAACCAGCCGCCGGACAGTTCGTTTTCAGGGCTGCTCGACCATCAATCTTACAAAGCGCTCGGCAGCTAAACAAGTAAGAATGATGCCGCAGGAAACAACAAAGTGTTAACAACACGAAAAGAGTGATTTGCGCTCTTGACAAATCTGATAAAGATTGTAAAATATCTACCAGGATTTCTTAGTTGGAGAGGTTTATGCTGCTAATTTGCTCGTGTCTGGGGCGGGGTACGTAACCACCGCCCTGAAAAAGATCTAACGGTCAACAGATTTCAAGGACGGTGGTGCGGCCCCGCATGCGATGAACGAATAATGCATGGCGCTGCGCACGCTGTCCTTTTCTTTTATCTGTTGACCGTTTTATTTTGGAGTAGTGGATGAGTCCTGTATATTATACAGTCAAGGTTCAAGAGAAAATTCATTATCCTCGTTTGGATTCTTTTGTTGGCAATACTCCCCTGGTCTCTCTGCGGCGGGTGGCTGCGCATATTTCAGACAGGGTGCAGGTTCTGGCCAAAGCCGAATGGTTCAATCCCGGTGGGTCTGTAAAGGATCGTCCCGCATCCAATATCATTTGCACCGCAGTTGCGCATGGGGATCTTGGGACGGGAAAGCGCTTATTGGATTCAACCTCAGGGAATATGGGGATAGCATATGCGACTTATGGCGCTGTTCATGGTATCCCGGTCACACTGACCATACCGGCGAACGCCAGTCCTGAACGGATTGCGATCATGCGTGCGTTGGGAGCGGAAGTTATTCTAACGGATCTGCTGGAAGGAACGGATGGCGCCGCCTATCAGGCGCATCAGATGCTGGAAGCAGCCCCGGAACTCTATTGGTATGCCAACCAGTATGATAATCCCGCCAATTGGGAAGCCCATTACTACAGCACGGGCCCGGAAATTTGGCAGCAGACAAGTTCTCGGGTAACCCATTTTGTCGCCGGCGTGGGGACCTCGGGCACGTTAACCGGAACCGGGCGTTTCCTGAAAGAGCAAAACCCGGCGATCGAGCTGGCGGCAGTCCAGCCGGAAAGCCCGCTCCATGGGTTGGAAGGGTTGAAGGATTTAAAGACTGCCGTCCAACCCGGTATTTATGATCCTGAGCTGCAGGACAAGGTGTGGTATGTATCAACGGAAGATGCCTATGAGATGGTGGGCAGGTTGGCGCAGGAAGAGGGGCTTTTTGTGGGTGTTTCCGCCGGCGCCGCGGCTGTCGCCGCCATCCGGGTGGCAGAAGCCCTTGATGAAGGTACGGTGGTAACCGTATTTCCTGATGCCGGTTATAAGTACCTGAGTATCGAAGAACTGTGGAACAGGAAGGTTAAGTAACCTTAGAGGTATGGACGAATGGAAATTAAAATATCAAAGGTGCTGTTAGCCCAGATACATAAACATGGAGAAAAGGCCTATCCTGATGAAGGAGCGGGATTCTTGTTGGGTAATTATGATCAAGACCGAAGCGTAACTGCGATCCTGCCAATAAGCAATGCGCGTGAAGATGGCGCCAGGCGTAATCGCTATTTGATCACCCCGGAAGATTACCTGGACGCAGAACTGGAAGCGGACCGGCGCGGCTTGTGCCTGATCGGTGTCTTCCATTCCCATCCGGATAGTCCGGAGCGACCTTCAGTTTATGACCGTGATTGGGCTCAGCCGTTTTTTTCATACATCATTACCAGTGTGTATGCTGCCAGGGCGCTTGAATCTCGGAGCTGGCGTTTACGGGATGATCGCTCGCAATTCGTGGAAGAGGACATTGAAACAGGAGAACGGCATGGATGAACAGCTTAAAAAGGTTGATCATACTGCCCTGGTAATCAACCAGTTGACGGTTATTGTGTTAAATATGTTGGCATTCATTCTTGATCAACCCTGGCTGGCGCTGTTTGTCGGGTTGGCGCTGCTGGCCGGCACGATTATCGGAAAGCCGGGTTTTGCGTTCCTGTATCGCTTTATTTTCAAACCGCTTGGTATTGCCAAGCCGCATGTGTTGGCGGATAATCCTGAACCCCATCAGTTTGCTCAGGGATTTGGCAGTGTAGTGATGCTGACCGGGGCCGCATTCTTATCAGGTGGTTTTGATATCGCTGGTTGGGGGTTGGTCTGGTTGGTAATCGCCCTGGCGGCGCTGAATGTCTTTGCCGGGTTCTGTGTTGGTTGTTTTGTGTATTACTGGCTGACCCGTTTGAAAGCGCCGGGATTCAGCAAGTCTCCACCGGAAGGCGCTTATCCGGGCAGGCGTCCAAAAGGGGCGGATGATGAGTCTTGATTTGTTAACCCGCCTGGCCTGGGCCTTGGGAATCAGCCTGGTTGGCATAGGTATATATACTGGCATAAACCGCTGGCTGCTTGCCCGGGTAAACAGCAGTCTCCACGGCCTGGGGAGCAGGGAGCGTCCGGCAATTCTTTATTTTACGTCGCCAGATTGCGCTCCCTGCAAAACAGTTCAGTGGCCGGCGATTGAATTGCTCAAGGCGCAGTTGGGCGAGGTGTTCGACGTGGTTGAAATCGATGCATCCCGGCATCCTGAACTGGCCAGTCGGTGGGGGGTATTGAGTGTGCCGACCACGTTTATACTGGACCAAAAAGGTTCGCCGCGTTTTGTCAACCATGGTGCGGCCCCGGCTCGAAAGCTGCAGTCCCAAATCCGTGGGTTGATCTGAGGAAGGGTATGATGAAGATTGCGAATGATATCACTGAGTTGATCGGGAACACCCCCATGGTGCGGCTGCACAGGGTTACGGCTGGATTGAAGGCGCAGGTTGTTGCGAAACTGGAATATTTCAATCCGGTCCATAGTGTCAAGGACCGTATCGGTGCTGCGATGATCGATGCTGCTGAAAATGCCGGTCAGATCAAACCGGATACAATCATTCTGGAACCTACCAGCGGTAACACCGGGATCGCCCTGGCGATGGTTTGTGCGGCCCGGGGGTACAGATGCGCACTGGTAATGCCCGATACTATGAGCCGGGAGCGGCGTATGCTGCTGCGGGCTTTTGGAGCCGAACTGATACTCACGCCGGGAAGCGAAGGGATGAAAGGTTCAATCGAAAAAGCGGAAGAATTGGCAGCTGCTGATCCTCGTTATTTCATCCCGATGCAGTTCAGTAACCCGGCGAATCCAGAAATTCACCGGCTGACCACTGCTGAAGAAATCTGGCATGACACAGAAGGCGAGGCAGATATTCTTGTGTCAGGAGTCGGAACCGGTGGGACGATCACAGGCGCAGGTGAAGCGTTGAAAATCCACAAGCCAGGTTTTAAGGTCGTTGCTGTTGAGCCTGAAGGCTCTCCGGTATTATCGGGGGGGAAAAAAGGCGCCCACAAGATTCAGGGAATTGGAGCCGGCTTCATCCCGGATGTGCTTAATCCTGAAGTGTACGATGAGATCATCCAGGTATCGGATGAAGATGCCATCCGTACCGCCCGCAGAATGGCGGTTGAGGAAGGACTTCTGGTGGGCATTTCTTCCGGGGCGGCTGTCTGGGCGGCGCTGCAGCTGGCCGGAAGAGATGAAAACAACGGCAAGATGATCGTGGTGATTATCCCATCCTTCGGGGAGCGTTATTTAAGCACACCTTTATACCAGGACCTGGCGGACTGATGCCAGGCCAGGCAAGAAAGAAGTGGAGGGCGCATGTCAGCAGATAAAGTGATGGGAAGGTTTGATTTGTTCTGGTGGTTGAAACGCGTCGCAGAAGGGGTGAATGTCTTCAGGGACGACCTGCAGTCAGTCTTTGAGCGCGATCCGGCCGCTCGCAGTAAGCTGGAAGTATTGTTATGTTATCCGGGCCTGCACGCAGTCTGGGGTCACCGTATTTCGAGTTGGTTCTGGCGGCGCAAGCTGAAATTGTTCGGGCGCTGGCTATCGCAGATTACCCGCTCTATCACCGGTATCGAGATTCATCCCGGCGCTAAAGTTGGGCCTCGCTTTTTTATTGACCACGGTATGGGAGTTGTGATTGGTGAAACGGCTGAAATCGGTTCGGATGTGACCCTTTACCACGGAGTCACTCTGGGAGGAACCAGCCTTGAGAAAGGCAAGCGCCACCCAACCCTGGGAGACCGGGTGGTAATCGGGGCCGGCGCCAAGGTGTTGGGTGCTATCGAAATTGGTGATGATACCCGTATTGGCGCCAATGCGGTCGTGGTAAGATCGGTAGCTCCGAATTCTGTGGTAGTGGGCGTACCCGGCAGGAATATCTCCCGGAGTAAGCCTCACTTGCCAACCGATGCCCCCGACCTGGACCATACGGCTTTGCCGGATTTAATTGGGACTTCCCTGGCAGCCCTGGTCGAAAGGGTGGATACCCTCGAAAGCCGCATCGATGTACGCCAGGCCTCCGGCGTACATCACTATACTCCGGTGGAAGGGGTCTGGCCGGGGGATGATTTTTCGATTTGATTTTTACACACGACAGCCTTGCATGGATCAGATTCTATTCAAAGAAGGATTATTGATATGTCGATAATTAAAATTCCGACCCCATTACGCCCGTATACCGACGGTAAGAGCAAGGTCACAGTCGGCGGCGGCAGTGTTTCTGAAGCGCTGGCCTCCCTGGTTGAGCAGCACCCCTCTTTAAAACCCCACCTTTACAGTGATGAAAATGAAATCCGTCCCTTTGTTAATGTTTTTATTGGTAAGGACAACATTAAGGCACTGGATGGATATAATACAGCCATTGAAGAGGATGCTGAATTAATGATCATCCCCTCAATTGCAGGGGGTTAATGACCGGTAAACCAATGACCAGGAGGACGCTATGCTTGCGGAACTGACCCATGAAGAGATCTTGCGTTATTCCCGCCACCTGCTTATCCCTGAGGTTGGGCTGGATGGGCAAAAAAGGCTCAAGAACTCATCGGTCCTGTTGATCGGCACCGGGGGCCTCGGATCTCCGGCGGCGCTGTACCTGGCCGCAGCTGGAATTGGGCGCATTGGCCTGGTTGATTTCGATGTGGTCGATCCATCAAACCTGCAGCGTCAGATCATTCACGGGACGAGTACGGTCAACCATTTGAAGGTTGAAAGCGCCCGGTCCCGTATGTTGGACTTGAATCCCGATATCCAGGTGGAGATTCATAACCAACCATTCACATCAGATAACGCTTTCAGTATTGCGGCAGAGTATGATTTGTTGATCGACGGAACCGACAACTTCCCGACCCGCTACCTGACCAATGATGTCTGTGTATTATTGGGGAAGCCGAATGTTTATGGTTCTATATACCGCTTTGATGGGCAGGCCAGTGTGTTTTATGCCCGGAAAGGACCTTGCTATCGCTGCCTGTTCCCGGAACCGCCGCCGCCCGGGCTGGTTCCCTCCTGTGCTGAAGGAGGGGTCCTGGGAGTGCTACCCGGTACTATTGGGACAATCCAGGCAACGGAAGCAATTAAAGTACTGCTTGGCATTGGTGAACCTTTGATCGGGAAATTGCTGCTGTACAATGCCCTGGAAATGTCTTTTGAGTATGTTAATTTACAGAAGAACCCGAACTGTAAAATTTGCGGCCAGAATCCTGAGATCACGCAGTTGATCGATTATGAGGAGTTCTGCGGAATACCGGGATATGATCACAACGAGCGGGCTGGCGGTTATGGGTGGGATATTAGCGCGGTCGAGTTGTCGACGATGATGGCGAATGGAACCATACCGTTCCTGCTTGATGTCCGGGAACCGCATGAACTGCAAATTTCGGCCATCGACGGGGCTGTCAATATTCCGCTGGGCGCCCTGGCTGCTCGTCTTTCTGAACTTGATTCCTCCCGGGAGACGATTGTTATTTGCAAGGCCGGTACTCGTTCAGCGCGTGCATTGGAACTGCTTCTTTCTGCCGGATTTAAAAGGACAAAGAACCTGCAGGGAGGGATTAATGCCTGGGCGCGGGATGTAGATCCAGGGCTGCCGCAGTACTAGGAGCATTGTGATGCCGGAAAATAAAGCCGCGCTACCCAACTGAGTGTGACAGATTTTCTGGATAGTATCGCTGATGATCAAGAGCGTTTGCATAGCTATTGAATCCTGGAACTCATGCAGGCAGTCACGAACCTGGCGCCAATGATGTGGGGCGATTCGATCATTGGTTTTGGCAGCAAGCATTACCAATATACAAGCGGATGAGAAGGCGCTATGGCCTTGACGGGCTTACCCCGCGCAAACAAACCTGACGCTTTATATGATTTCAGGGTTTGAAGTTTGCAGACAACTGCTGGAAAAACTTGGTAAGTACAAGACCGGCAAGTCTTGTTTGTTTATCAAACACCTGGCAGATAATAGCGAGGAGGTACTCAAATATCTGCACCAGGGCAATCGGATCTAAATTTGCTCTCCAATTTTCGGATATACTGATAGAATGAAGCCATATTGATGATATGGAGGTTCAGGATGGATAATCTGGCAGCTGGCATCATACTTGGCGTTGTCATAATAATCATGGTCGTCATTTATTTTGTGTTGAAACGCAGCGCCTCGCGGGTGGACCTGAGTAATACCCCAGAGGGAGAGAAGCCAGAATGGATGAAGGCAATGCCCCCGGAAGAGACCCTCAAAGCTGCACTGGCTGACGGTGAAGGAATACCCTTATTCGACTATGATGAAGGCGAACGAATAGCTGCGCCGTTTGCAGAGCAGGTTGAAGATATCCTCAGGGATATGTTACAAAAGGATACCGACTTGAAAGCGTATGATGTCGATTTTGGAACAGCTGAAGGGGGTGATCTGAATTTTTATGTTAATGGCGAGGTATATCGGACTGTGTCAGAAATCCCGGTTGAAGGGCTGCGGCAGGCGATCACTGAAGCGGTTAACAAGTATAATCAGCGGCCGAGAAACTGATACCGTTTTTTTGCTTGGAAAAATTTATATTTCAAGAATGATCAGGGGATAAGATCGACCCTGCTTTACTTGGCGATTTTTTATTGTACCTTTCCTTGTTGATTGTTTCCCTATGGGATAAATAACATGGAATTCGATTTTGTTTGGAAAAAGGCGATATGGTTTCAAACCCACGCCGCCTTTTCTGTCTTCTTACGGGATCATCCGCAATCAATCAAGCAGTTCTTTGGGGATGTTCCCGCCGTTTTCGGCGATCTTTTGCAGGACGGTCTTGTGCAGCCAGACATTCATCTTGGCATAGTCGCCGCCCATCAGGTCTGCGGGGCAGCCGAGTTCGGTGGCCAGTTCTTTGCGAGCGTCCAAACTGTTGTCGAGATCAAGCAGTTTTAGCAGGTCTACGATCGAGACTTTCCAATCTAAGCCACTGCCGCCGGCTTTTTTCTCCAACTGGCTGACGACATCGACAACTTCGACGGCAGCAGGTTTGGCGATGATCGGTTTGTTGGGGGTTGGCATTGAGCCGGTGGGTTTCCCGGAGATTTGTTTCTTGACGGCTGCCTTGGGAGCTTCTTCGGTTTTTTTCTTGAGACCGAGTTTGGTTAAAATGTTATTAAACATGCCCATGTTGTGGATCCTTTCATTATTATAGGAAGGTTGGTCAATAGAATGTAACTTTATTATATCAAAGGTATGCAATCTATATGTTACTCTTTTGTTAGAAACTGTCATCAGGAATATTAGAAAATGAGTGATTTGATAAAGAGATCTGGCGCCGACTGGGTCCGATATTCTATGGATTACGCTGACCCAAGAGAATTCAGGAGAACGATGGAAAGAATTTGTGTTTTGTGTTACCGGTCCAGGCGGCAGCCCGGACTACTACACTGATGTGGAAGAAATTGGGCAGATTTTTGCGGAAAGAGACCTGGTACCGGGCATAGTGGGGAAAAAATCAGGACCTTGGGTGGAATTGCCAGGACTCTGTTGGACTTCTGTGGGGATGTGATCGAGATTTTATTGACTCACGAATGTTACAGGGTGCTGCGAAAATATCTGAACTGAAATTCTGATTTTTAAAGGCGCTTTACTGAATCCAAGTTTAGATATTTATGCAAGAAGCAGTAGTTGTATCTAGAGGTGCTTTGTCCTATACTTGGATAAGTATTCATTCACAGCATTGATCATGGAAATGTTCTTCAAGTCAGAGAAAAGAGTAGCGACCAATCACTCAGAGAGAGAAGATGAGATGCAGTTGATAACGCTCGATATACGAACATTGAGTTTTGTTACCACCAGCGTGGCTGCTATTTATGGATTTGGAATGTTAGCATTCAGTTTGTTGCAACCCAGATTTAGAGGGTTTTTTCTGCTGGCCTTGGCAAACGGAACCTTCGCAATCGGGTTATTTTTTCTCGGGTACCGGGAAATTCTGTCTGATGTTGTAACAATAATTGCAGCCAACATATGCATCCTATCTGGTCATGCCCTTTATTATGAGGCGATCAGGAAATGTTTTGGCGAAGAGCGCATCAATCCAATCAGCCCGGCGATCATGGTGGTAACTCTTGTTCTACTCTATCGCTTCACTTATTCGGCGCCCTCGATTAACAAACGAATTATATTGCTTTCTGCAATGGGAGCATTATTTGCCGTTTTGAGTTTACTGGAATTTATTCGAAAAACACCAGATTACCTGCGAGTACCTGGCGGGATGACGGCGGTGGTTTTTGCAGTTTCTTGTGTCTTTCAACTATTCCGCCTCGGAACGACCATCAAAGAAGGTCAGATCGCTTCTTTTATGGATGCTGGTGAAACGCATGCGTATGCCTTATTCCTGATGATTGTGCTGATTTCTGGTTCAACCTTTGGTTTGGTTTGGATGGCCAGCGGCCGGCTTGAGTATGAGATGACCCGCCTTGCCACCCTGGACCAACTCACAAAGGTGTTGAATCGCCGGGGATTGGAAGACGCTGCGTTACAGGAATTTTCAAAATTAAACCGGGAGGAAGAAGACCTTGGCATCATCTTTGCTGATATCGATCATTTTAAATCCCTGAATGACCGTTACGGACACCGGATCGGGGATGAAGTGCTGACAGTCTTTGCATCCTTGGTGCGCAAAGAACTGCGATTGCATGACATTTTTGGCCGGATTGGGGGGGAAGAGTTCGTGATCTTACTGCCAGACACTTCCTTTTCGAACAGCCTGGAAACAGCAGAGAGGCTGCGGGAGATGGTTGAAAAGATGTGCTTCGAGATGGAAGGAAATGAGATCTATATGACGGCCAGCTTTGGCGTCGCGATGTTCACCCAACAGGCCAATTCATTGGAAAAAATGATTTCTTGCGCAGATAAAGCTCTTTATCATTCCAAGCGGGAAGGGCGAAACAAGGTGTCATATTTCATGTCAGAAAATGGCAGACCGGTCTTATATACTTCCTGATTTTTTGGTGTGCTTGTAAATAATTGTTACCTGGATAGCGGAAGATTATTTTTGCCTTCCTGGATTGTAAAGAAACTTCTTTTTCTGGCCGCCCCGCAGACATTCTTGCAAATGTGTTTTGTCTTTTTGAATGATTTCCTGAATGCATCAGCTTAACGCTGATTGGGTGTGATCCATTTCGGACGGTGAGGTGAGGCGGGCAATCACACTTTTTATAACGGCGACCGATCGGTTGTATTCATCGATGGAAATATGTTCATCTGGTGTATGATCCAGGGACGAATCACCGGGGCCGTACACCACCATTGGACAGCGCCATACCGGGCCGACAATATTCAGGTCGGCTGTTCCGGTCTTATAAACAAAGCCAGGTCGCTCCCCCTGCTCCCGAATAGCAGACAAGAAAGCCCGCACAACGATTGAATTCTTATCACAGGCATAAGCGGGGATAGGATAACCTTTTTCTTTGGTAGATACATTCCGTGGGTCGCAAATCTCACGAATCTTACGATACCATTGGTCCGGGGCGAACTCGACAGGCAGGCGTCCCCCAACACTTAACCGGGCGTTTTGTTCAAACTCATCATCGACCGAATGCATGCCTCGCAGCGTAAGCAAGATTTTCTCGAAGATGCGATTCTTATCCTGATTGTATTTGTCCACCCATCCGGCGATTTCATTCCAGGCGCTTACTACTGCTTCGCAAGCGCTTTCCTGGCCGCTGGCCGTGTGCGACATTTTTCGTTTTGCCATCAGGTCTGCCCAGGCTGCTCCCTTGTAGCCCAGGGTGACTCGATTCCAACCGCTGGGTTCGCCAATAATGGCATAGTCTGGATTATAGCGGCCGGTCACACCGCGGGCGCCGATTGAATCACGTTCTTCATCGATGGCGCCGATCACTACCAACTGCCAGCCTTCAATTTGTCCGCCCTGGGAAGCTGCGTCTGTAAAAGCGGCCAGCGGTCCTTTGGCATCCACACTGCCGCGACCGTATAGTACCAGATTACCAGGCTGGATTTCTTCGAGGCGGACTGGAATTTCACCGGGTACAGTGTCGATATGTCCAAGCAAGACAAGTTGGCGAGGGCCCTTTCCGATTAATCCGACTGCATTTCCGGTTTCATCAATGTTGGCAGTTTCAAACCCCAAAGACCGCATTCGCTCGACCAGCCAGGTGACCGCCCCGCTCTCTTCCCCGGATGGGCCATATTGTGAGACCAGACCGATCAGGGTTTCTGCATTGTGACTTTCTGCCATAATAGGAACTCCTTATTAGCCGGTCAGACTACACTTCGCTGGACAGTACTTCTGACAACTGCTCTACCAAGGTATCGATCTGTTCCTTTGAGATCACCAAAGGTGGGAGCAAGCGGATGGTGGTAAGCCCAGCATTCAGCGCAAGGATGTGTCGATCTTGCAGGGCCTTCAGAAAAGGGGCCACTTTTTGTTTAAGTTCAATGCCGATCATCAACCCAAGTCCACGTACTTCACGTATCAATGGTGAATTTAATTCCTCCAACTTCTCCTTAAGATATTCACCCTTTTCCTGCGCCTGGCTGGCTAAATTTTCATCTTCCATGACTTGCAGGGCGGCATTGGCGGCCGCACAGGAGAGTGGGTTACCACCGAAAGTCGAACCATGCAGGCCAGGACTAAACCCCTGGACCCGTGGACCGATCAGGACAGCACCCATGGGGACACCGCCGGCCAGGGATTTGGCGATGGTGATCATGTCGGGGACAATCTCCATATGCTGGAAGGCGAACATTTTTCCGGTTCGGCAAAACCCTGATTGGATTTCATCGATAATAAGCAGTGTACCTTTTTCTGAACAGATACGTCGTGCTGCCTGCAGGTATGCTGTATCAGCTATATAAATCCCGCCTTCGCCCTGGATGGCTTCCAGGATCACGGCGGCAGTCTGGTCGTTTACCGATTCTTTCAGACGCTCTGTGTTATTGAAGGGGACGTGGCTGTACTCGGGTACTAGCGGCTCAAAAGCGCTGCGGTAGTGTTTATTCCAGGTGGCAGACAATGCTCCCATTGTTCGACCGTGGAATCCACGCATAGACGCCACGATACCCGGCCGTCCCGTGGAAAGACGAGCAAACTTGATTGCTGCTTCTACAGCCTCAGTTCCAGAGTTGCAAAAGAACACTCTGTTCAATTCCGGAACCAGAGAGGTGATCTTCTTCATCAGAGCTGCGCGCTGGTCGTTTGGAAAGGTCTCGAAAAGCGTAACAAGTTTTTTCGACTGTTCTGAAATGGCCTCGGCAACCTTGGGGTGAGCATGTCCCAGGTTCGCAACGCCGTGTCCGGAATTACAATCCAGGTATTCATTACCGTCGGCATCCCAGAGCAGCGCTCCCTGCCCGCGCACAAAGACGATGGGCTGTTTGGTATACAGACCGGAAGTGTGTTCGGATTCGATTCTAAAGATGTCCATGTTTATTGCCTCTGTGTATCTGTCTGGTCTCAAATGGATGCTTTGGGGTGGGGGTGATCCATTGGGGGAGAACGGTTTAAATGATTGTGCTGTTGTAATGTTCCTGCAGGCTGCGGTATTGCATCTCATTCTTTCTTACTGCTTGAATCGCCGATGTTGCAGCAGCCGCTGCCGACAGGGTTGTCAATAAGGGTACATCCATCAGAGTTGCGGCTGCCCGTATTTCGGCGCCATCTGTGTGGGCCTGGGCGCCAAGGGGTGTGTTCAAGATTAAATGAACCTTTCCTTCCCGGATCAAGTCGACTGTGTGCGGTGAGCCATCAGCCATCTTGTTGATGGTCGCTACCGGGATGTTGACTTTCCTGAAGAAGTCAGCAGTGCCAGGAGTGGCATATATCCTGAACCCCATCCGGTGCAGGTCACGAGCAAACTTGAGTGCAGCGCTTTTGTCATAATCATTAACGGAGACCAGGACAGCACCTTCCAGAGGAAGTCCTGTTCCCGCTGCCAGTTGTGATTTGGCAAAGGCGTGTCCGAAGCGGGATGCATGTCCCATGACCTCTCCGGTAGAGCGCATCTCCGGTCCAAGGAGCGCATCTGAGCCATGCAGCTTTTTGAACGGCAGGACAGCTTCCTTGATGAAAAATCCGTTTACCTGCGGTTCCTCGGTTACTCCAAGCTCTTGCAAGGATTTTCCAGCCATGATCTGTGCTGCACGATAGGCCAGATTCAAACCGGTTGCTTTGCTGGCATAGGGTACTGTACGGGAGGCCCGTGGATTGACCTCCAGGACATAGATAATTTCATCTTTCATGGCAAACTGTACATTCATGAGGCCCTGTACGTCCAGCGCCAGACCTAACTGCTCGGTATATTCTCTCATGATTCCCTGGTGATAAGCACTGACCTTGTAAGGCGGCAGTACGCAGGCGGCATCTCCTGAGTGAACGCCGGCTTCTTCAATGTGCTGCATCACTGCGCCAATTACAACCCTTTGTCCGTCGGCCAGCGCGTCTACGTCAATTTCAAATGCGTCTTCAAGAAATTTGTCGATCAAAATTGGTTGTCCGGGCGCGGCTTCGATGGCCAGCTCGATAAAGCCTTGCAGTGTATCCTCGCTCTGAACCAGCGCCATCGCTCGTCCGCCCAGGACAAACGATGGTCGTACCAGCACAGGATACCCAATGCGCTCAACAACCATTCGGGCTTCTTCAAATGACCGGGCAATGCCGTTCTCTGGTTGGGGAATATCCTGTTTGGCCAGAAGTTTGGCAAATTCTTCCCTGTCTTCCGTGAGTAGGATGGAAGCAGGTGAAGTACCCAGGATCCTGACGCCAGCGGCTTCCAATCCGGCGGAAAGGTTGAGCGGGGTTTGCCCGCCAAACTGAACGATGACACCGATGGGTTCTTCTCGGTCAATTACATTTAGTACGTGCTCAAGGGTCAAAGGTTCGAAGTATAACCGGTCGGCAGTATCATAATCGGTTGAAACCGTTTCCGGATTGCAGTTGTACATGATGGTCTCATAACCCATCTTCTCAAGTGCAAAGGCTGCCTGGCAGCAGCAGTAATCAAACTCGATGCCCTGCCCGATGCGATTAGGACCACCACCCAGGATCATGATTTTTTCCCTCGTTGTTGGTCTGGACTCATCTTCAATTTCATAGGCGCTGTACAGGTAGGGTGTTTGCGCCTCGAACTCGGCCGCACAGGTGTCTACTCGCTGGAAGGTTGGAAGGATACCGAGGGATTTCCGCAGTGTACGAACGGACAATGTTTTTTTATGACCACTGCTATTGGATAGAAGCAAACGTTCAATATACGCGTCGGCCAAACCCATTTGTTTGGCGTTATATAGTACGGATTTGAAATCATCCTGGTGCAGTTCTTTTTGATCCTTGCCAAGAAATTCTGCTACCTTTTTTCTGCAATCATCAATGAGCTTCATCTCTGATAGGAACCACATGTCATAGCCGGTGGCGGCAGCAATTTCTTCAAGGGGAACACCTGTTTGTATGCAGCGATACACTTTAAAGATTCGGTCAGCCGTTGGTGTTATGAGTGATTCGACTGGCAGCAGGTCAGTTGGTGATTTATCCGGGCCTGAACCATCCAGGGCGTCCACGCCGATTTCCAGGGATTGGACGGCCTTGTTCAGGGCTTCCGGGAATGTACGCCCAAGTGCCATCACTTCTCCAACCGATTTCATTTGCGGTCCTAGGGTTGGATCAACACCCGGGAATTTTTCAAAAGCCCAGCGAGGCGCCTTGACAACCACATAATCCAATGATGGTTCGAAGGCCGCCTGCGTTTGTTTGGTGATGTCGTTCTGAATCTCATCTAACGTGAACCCAACTGCAACCAATGCTGCTAATTTTGCAATTGGGAAACCAGTAGCCTTGGATGCAAGCGATGAAGAACGACTGACGCGCGGGTTCATCTCGATCACCACAGCTTCACCTGTTTGTGGATTGACTCCGAACTGGACGTTTGAGCCACCCGTCTCAACGCCAACCGCCGACATCACTCGCTTGGCCAGATCCCTCAGGACCTGGTATTCGCGGTCGGTAAGAGTTTGGGCTGGGGCAATGGTGATACTGTCTCCAGTGTGGACCCCCATTGGATCCAGGTTTTCTATTGAACAAACCACTACAAAGTTGTCTTTGTGGTCACGCATGACTTCTAGCTCAAACTCTTTCCACCCCAGGACGGATTGTTCCAGCCAGGCTTGGTCAATAGGAGATTCGGATATCGCCACGCGTATGGCTTCAGCCAGTTCGTCAAGTTTATTGACCCAGGATGCACCAGTCCCGCCCAGTGCAAATGAAGCCCGGACCAGTACAGGGAAGCCGGTTTCTTTGACCATCGCCAGCGCTTCATCATAAGAATGAGCTGGGCCGCCTTTGGGTACGGGAACACTGGCTTTTTGCATTGCTTCCCTGAAGAGGTTGCGGTCTTCTGCTGCTTTAATGGCAGTTAAATTGGCGCCGATCAGCCGGACGCCATGTTTCTCCAGTATCCCTCTATTGCTTAATTCAAGCGCCAGGTTCAATCCAGTTTGACCTCCAACGGTTGGGAGCATGGCATCCGGTTTTTCCTGGACAATAATTGCTTCAAGCGCCTCCACGGTCAGTGGTTCGATGTATGTTGCATCGGCAATTTCTGGATCTGTCATGATCGTGGCCGGGTTAGAATTGACCAGGACAACCCGGTATCCCTGTGACTTCAAGGCTTTGACTGCCTGGGTGCCAGAGTAATCGAATTCGGCTGCCTGGCCGATTATGATCGGTCCAGAGCCTGGTACAAGAATTGTTTTAATGTCAGTTCGTTTTGGCATAGGTTATATCACGTGATATTGATTCAAATTGGTGTATCTGGCTGTACCGGGCATAATCTTTGGCCAGTTTGTGGTAATCGACTTTCATGATGCCGCTTTTTTCTTTTTTTGATAAATGTTTACATTATTAAAGAAATCTTCAAAGATATTATGTGCATCGTGTGGCCCGGGGGCAGCTTCAGGATGGAACTGCACACTTAGTACAGGTTGATTTTTTAGTTGTATCCCTTCCAGGGAATTATCATTTAAGCTTTTGTAGGTAATTTCAATTTCATTTGGATCCAGGTCTGTTTCAGCCACACAGTAATTATGATTTTGGGCTGTGATTAAGACATCTCCCGTTGGGAGATGTTGCACGGGATGGTTGCCTCCATGGTGTCCGAAAGTTAGCCGGTGAGTATTGGCGCCCAGGGCGCGTCCAAGAAGTTGGTGGCCCAGACAGATCCCGAATATCGGGATATCGCTTTCAAGCAGGTCTTGAACCGCTTTGCATGCATATGGCAAGCCGGCCGGGTCGCCCGGTCCATTTGAGAGGAAAATACCATCCGGATCCAGAATAAACACTTCGCTGGCGGGTGTATCCGCGGGAACGACTGTAACCCTGGCGCCAAGGCTGGTGAGATGCCGGAGGATATTACGCTTAATTCCAAAGTCATAAGCGACAATGTGAACCATGGATGTGAAATTTTTTGCCACGATCCATTTGTCTCCGCTGTCACCTTCCCAATGATAGGGTTCGGCACAGGTCACTTCTTTTACCATATCCTGCCCATCCAGGCCTGGCCACTCACGCGCCATCTTGAGCAAGATATCAGGCTCAGTGCCTCTGGTCGAAAGGGCGGCTTTCTGGGTTCCCCCTTCTCGTAGTTTGCGCGTCAGGTAACGCGTATCAATGTTGCTGATTCCGGGAACACCGTTTTCCGCCAGCCAGTCTGGCAGGGTTGTGTTGGATCGGTAATTGGAAACTACCGGACTGAGTGATCGGATTACAAGAGCTGATACCTGTGGGCGGATTGATTCATTATCTTCAGTGTTAATGCCCACATTACCGATGTGCGAGACTGTAAAGATTACAGCCTGGCCGTGATAAGATGGATCGGTCAGAATCTCTTGGTACCCAGTCATACTGGTGTTGAAGACGAGTTCGAAGACCGCATCAGTTTCAGCACCAAAGCCCAGGCCAGTAAGGATAGTGCCATCTTCCAGGCTGAGTGTAGCCGGCTTGCGAGTCGTGGGTTGATGATCGGATGTTACAGAAGTTATCATTGGGATATATACCTGACTGTTATTTTCTAACCATACATGTAGAATGCAGTCACCTGATCGATCCGTGCTGTACAAGTTTCATTCGATAACCGTACCGTTGCCGTCGAGTGCTGAAGAGATCGGATTTTCGATTCGTCCATCAGCGATTACGACTCGTTTGACGCCGCCTTGCAGGGCCTCTTCAGATCCAAGAACTTTCTTTTTCATCCTTCCCTGGGCTGATTCGAGTGCAGCTGGGATCTGGCTCTGTGTAAGATGCTTGATTAGGCTGTTCTCATCGGGGAAATTCTTCATTAAACCCGGTACTGCTGTCAAAAGGAGCAAGTTGTCAGCGTTGAGTGCAGCAGCGATCATGGCCGCCGCTCGATCGGCATCGACATTTAAGGCTTCGCCATCGCAACTGACGGCAACAGGGGCAATGACTGGCAGATAACCGGCCTCGATCAACAAATTCAGAAGGTTGGTATTGATCTTGTCGATCTTACCCGTGTAATCATCCCGGATAATTTTTCGCTTCCCGTCTTCAATCGACTGGATTGCCGATTTGCGCGTAGCCAACATAGCGCGGCCATCCAGGCCACTTAATCCAAAAGCGTTGACCTTGAGCATTTGCAGTTGTTCAACCAGAAGGGAATTGACTTTTCCATTAACAGCCATCAGGAAGATTTCCAGCGTGGAACGATCTGTATACCGGGATGTGTATCCTGACGGGGAGGTGATGAACCTGGGAGGTTTTCCGGTCGCTTCACCAAGCGCATTGGCTTCTGCAGAACCGCCATGTACCAGTACCAGCTTCTGGTCTTTTTTTAACTGTAGGGCAACGTCTTTGCAAATTGCGGAAAAATCAACGCCTTCGGTGCCGCCAAGTTTGACGACAGTAACGGATGTAGTTTGATTCATGATGATGTTCCTGAAATATTAATACACTGCTGAAAAGAAATAGAAGAATTGGTAATCAGCGATCTATGTTGTCATTGCTAAATCGGGTGCAGTCCTGGGAACCCAAGCCCGGTGGTTTCATCCAGGCCGAGCATCAGGTTCATACACTGGACCGCTGAACCAGACGCACCTTTCATCAGGTTGTCAATCGCGCAGATAGAGACAATATGACCGGTTTCAGGGTCGAAGTCAAAGCCCAGGTCAGCATAATTGGAGCCAGACAGGATTTTTGGTTCCGGTACCCGGTAAACACCGCGCTGTTCTTTCACCACGCGGAGAAAGGGGTTGTCATTGGCTGCGCCGCGATATGCTTTCCACAGGTCCTTGTTCTGAACACCGGGTTTGAGAACCGCATGTGCAGTGGCCAGGACACCACGTACCAGGTCTACGGATGTCATCGTCAGGGTGACATCTTTCAAGCCCATTTCCTGGAGAACTTCTGCTGTGTGACGGTGTCCATATGTGGAAAAGGTACGAATAACATTGGCCCTTTCGGGGTGGTGTGAACCTGGGTTGCCAGCGACCCCACCCTCAGATGAGCCAACTTTCAATTCGATAATTACACGGGCTGCCGGGTCTATCAGGTTATTTTGGACCAGCGGCAGCAGGGCCAGGTTGCTGGCAGTGGCATTACATCCAACACCGCTAACGTAATTGGCAGTTTTTAGATCTTCCCGATGCAGTTCCGGCAATCCATAAATGAACTTGCTCAGCCATTCTGGCGCCACATGCGGTTCGCCGTACCACCGCTCATAAACTTTGGGGTCTCGCAGGCGAAAATCTCCTGACAGATCAACAATGCGGGAAGCAATATTTGCATATTCCTCGATCATGTGTTGGGCCTGTTTATGCGGCAAACCCAGGAATAGCACATCGACCGATTCCAGATCTGCAGGGTCGCTGAACTTGAGCTGTGTGCGCTTGCGCAGGTTTGGATGAGTCTGGTAAATATATTCTCCCAATTTTGAGCGGGAGGTGGCCTGTATGATCTCCACTTCAGGATGGTCGTTCAGGATACGAAGCAGTTCTCCTCCGGTGTACCCTGAAGCGCCGATAATAGAAACTCGCGTCATGATGATTTCTCCTTGGCGGCCTTCGCCAGACGGGCCGTATATTCAACAATTTCTCCAGCGATATCGACATTGGTTACGGGCTGTGCAGTGTGAAATTCCATGGTGTGATTGATCTCATTTACCAGAAAGCCTCGTTTGGGATCTTCGATCAGGTCAACGGCCAAAACACCTCCACCGACGGCCTGGGTCGCTTTGATGGCAAGCTCTTCAATTTCTGGTGTGATCGGACAGATTTCTCCGGCCCCGCCGCGGGCGGTATTGGTGATCCAATGTTCCGATTTGCGATAAATAGCAGCAAGCACACGGTCGCCGACCACGATCACACGGATATCTCTTCCCGGCTTACATATATACTCTTGAGCATAAAAAATCTGATGTTGGGTTGATCCTAAAATTGCTTTATGTTCCAGTATTGCTTCAGCAGCTTCCCGGTCGTTGATCTTGGCGAGGAGTCGGCCCCAGGAACCTACGACCGGTTTCATTACCACCGGATATCCGATGGATTCAATGGCTTCCAGGGCAGAGTCCTGGCTGAAGGCCACCACATCACGTGGCAGCGGAACCCTGGCACGTTTAAGCATGGCGCTGCTGGTGACTTTGTCGCCACAAGCTTCGGCGACTGAGGCCATGTTCACGGTTGGGATGCCCCAGGTGTTTAATACACGCAGGGCATACAGGCCGCTGTTGTAACTGATGCTTCGTTCCAGGACAGCATCGAACTTTTGCCAGATGCGCCTGTCGTCCAGGTCGAAATAGTATTTGCGGTCATCCAGGCGCTCATAATCGATGCCGCGCTTTTCCATTGCAGCGAATATCCATTTTTCTTCAACCCTCACTCGGGAGTATAAGACGCCAATCCGCAAACGCTTCTGCATGGGTTCCTCTTATGTGCGCGAGAACGGGGGTGAACGGACTGTCTACCGTTCACCCCCGTTCTCAATGAATACTATTCGCCCCAGTCTTCCTGCTCCATGGGAGCCAGGTCAACAGCAGCTGGGTCAAGGGAGGTGACTTCAAGGTCTACACCACAATCGGGGCAGACAATAATTTCGCCGATTTCCGTGCCTTCTTCGAAGGTGATTTCAGCTTCACATTCAGGACAATTCGTTGACATTTTTTGTTTCTCCTTATTTTAAGATCGAAATATAGTAACAATTTATTTTGAAAAGCGTTACTGACAGCGTGTCTGCACCATTTGATAGTGTAGGATTGCCTGTACGCTTTTTGCTTTTGCCAGTTGGATCTTGACAGCCTCGGGAGCTGTGCCTCCACTAACGTTCCTGCGCTCGACGGATTTTTTGGGGTTAAAGACCTCGTAAACGTCATCTTCAATTACAGGCGACAGATTCTGGTATTTCTTGATGGATAGCTTATCAAGGTGGATGCCTTCATCTGCCGCAGCCTGGACAGCTTTCCCGGCAATGGTGTGGGCTTCGCGGAACGCAATGCCTTTCATAACCAGGTAATCGGCCAGGTCAGTTGCCATCATGCTTGGGTCAATTGCTGCGCTCATCTTAACTGGATTGGTCTTGATGGTTTCCAGTGCTCCGGAGATAACCGGGAGGATGGCGGCCAGGGTGTCAAAGGCGGCAAAGACCGGAATCTTATCTTCCTGCAAATCTTTATCATATGTCGAGGGAAGACCTTTTAGCGTGGTCATTAAACCAGTGAGTAAACCTAACAGCGTGCCTGCTTTTCCACGTGTCAATTCGAATACATCCGGGTTTTTTTTCTGCGGCATCAGGCTCGAACCAGTTGAAAAGGCATCTGCAAGTTCGAAGAACCCAAACTCTGATGTGGTGAAAAGCACGATAGCTTCGGCCAGCTTGCTCAGATGTATACCCGTCAGGGAAGCATTGAACAGGAACTCAGCTACAAAATCACGATCTGAAACTGCATCCAAGCTGTTCTTTGTGATCGTTGCAAAGCCCAAGGACGAACTCAATGCTTTACGATCCACCTGAAATGTAGAACCGGCCAATGCACCAGAGCCCAGGGGTAGTGCAGCCAGGTGTCCGACCATTTGGGCGAAGCGTTCCCGGTCTCTTTGTAATGGCCAGAAGTGGGAAAGCCACCAGTGTGACAGCAGTATTGGTTGGGCCCGCTGTAAGTGGGTGTATCCAGGCATCAGAATTTCCATATCTGTTTCAGCGCGATCGATCAATACGGCCTGTAAACCGGCCAGGTAGCTGTCCAACTCGGGTAGGGTCTGGATGATCCACAACCGGAAATCAGTGGCAACCTGGTCGTTCCGGCTTCGCCCGCTGTGGAGTTTGCCTGCTACCGGTCCCGTCACTTCTGCCAGGCGTCTTTCTATGGCTGTGTGGATGTCTTCATCGCTTCCGGCAAACTTGAACTTTTTATTTTGAAATTCGCTCCGGACTTCCTGCAGCCCGCGTAAGATCTCCTGGTGTTCACCCTCAGTCAGGATCCCAGCCCGCTGCAGTCCATCAGCCCAGACCTCGCTGCAGCATATATCCTGCAGGGCCATACGCTGATCGAAGGGCAGGGATGAATTCAGCTGCCAGGCAACTTTGTCCAAATTTTCTTTAAACCGACCACCCCAAAGGGTCATGATATACCTCGCTTAATCTCGTTTGAACCTTGAATAATCAGGTTTTGGCATATGCATACCAGAGACAGGCAGACCATTCAAAGCACGGACTTTCAATGAAAGTCCATACAGGTTGATGAAGCCTTCTGCGTCACTCTGGTCGTAGACGTCTTCCTGCCCAAAGGTGGCGAAATCTTCACGGTACAAGCTGAATTGGCTCTTGCGTCCAACTGGTATTACATTACCTTTGTAAAGCTTAAGTCGGGCAATCCCTGTTACCGGTCCTTGTGTGCTGTCTACGAAGGCATCCAGGGCTTCTCTCAGTGGCGTAAACCATAAACCATTGTATGTCAATTCTGCATATTTAAGGGCAGTTAAATCCTTGAAACGGATCGTTTCACTATCAAGGACGAGGGATTCAATTTCCCGATGTGCGGTCATCAGGATGGTCCCACCGGGTGTTTCGTAGACACCGTGTGATTTCATTCCGACCAGCCGATTTTCTACGATATCTACCCGGCCTATTCCATGGGCGCCGCCAAGGGCATTCAGGCGTGTGATCAGGGCTGCAGACGAGAGCTTTTCTCCATTGATGGCAACCGGTGTGCCGGACTCAAATTCAATCTCAACATAGGCGGGTTCATCCGGGGCGTCTTCAGGAGAAGCGCTTAGTTGGAACATCGATTCTTCCGGTTCGTTCCATGGATCTTCCAACAGACCGCCTTCATGGGAAAGGTGCCAGAGATTGGCGTCACGGCTGTAGATCGATTTTTTCGTAGATGTAACCTGGATATTTCGTTCATTGGCATAGTCGATGGCGTCTTCTCGAGAGCGGATATCCCATTCCCGCCAGGGGGCAATAACCTTTAGACGGGGATCAAGGGCCATGACTGTTAATTCGAAACGCACCTGGTCGTTGCCTTTGCCAGTCGCTCCATGTGCGATGGCATCGCAGCCGGTTTCATGGGCAACATCCACCATATGTTTGGCGATTAAAGGGCGAGCTACAGAGGTGCCAAGCAAGTATTTTCGTTCGTAGATCGCCCCTGAGCGCATCAGGGGGAAGAGATAATCGCTTGCAAATTCTTCCCGCAGATCCCTGATGACCAATTGGCTGGCGCCGCTGGCTTTGGCTTTTTGGTCCAGGCCGCTCAAGTCGTCACCCTGTCCGACATCAGCAGTAAAGCAGACCACTTCGCAGTCGTAATTTTCTTTTAACCAGGGAACAATGACTGAGGTGTCCAGCCCTCCCGAATAAGCAAGTACAACTTTGTTGATTTTCGGTTTTGGTTTTGCTTGCATAACGCCTCCAGATGAGTGTCTGTGTTGGGTAGATTTCTATGTTAATTTTACAAAAAAGCAGCCCTCCCGGGAAGGAGGGCTGGTAACGTTCGCCTGGCTGGTTCTCGTCCAGGGTTATTATCCCTGTCCATGAACAAAAGCCCATCCTTTTGATGAAGAGGTGGGATTGGGACGACGAGCGCGACGAATCTTGGTATCGGTCATAGCATTTGAAAGTGTAGCATTTGTATTCGCATATGTCAACGGCCTGTGTTTATTTTGATGTTTTTTTTATATTTTGTTAATTGGTTTAACCTGAAACAGCAGAGTCATCCAAGGAATAATGAAAAGCAGCGTTACTTTTTATGACAATAATTGTTAATTGTTGTAGAATTATGTTAGTGAACGTGTAGTCTTTTCAGATCTTCTTTGTAGGAGGCAAAAAGTGAATTGGTACCTGGCAGTAATGAAGAAATATGTTGAGTTCAGCGGGCGCGCAAGGAGAAAAGAATACTGGATGTTTGTTCTGTTCAATGTCATTTTTTCCGTTGTGGCTATCGGTCTGGATAATCTGTTTGGAACCTTCGATTCAGAGACTGGCAGCGGATTGGTCTCCGGGCTGTATAGCCTGGCTGTTCTGTTGCCCGCGTTAGCAGTTCTTGTTAGAAGGCTGCATGATATTGGAAAAAGCGGCTGGTGGTGGTTCATCATATTGATACCCCTGGCCGGACCGATCTGGTTGATAATTCTTCTGGCGACAGAAGGCCAGGCTGGTGAAAACCAATATGGCCTTAACCCCAAGCAAGCGGCTGCCTGATCTTGATCAGGTAAGTGTATCCATTAAGTCAAAAGCTCTCTTGATCGGAGAGCTTTTTTTTGATAGTTCATTAGGATCCCCTGGCTTGGGTTGTGGAAAAAGAGCCTATTGAATAACAGCCGGAAGGATGAACACCTCCATCAATTCCCTCGGGATTGGAAAATCCGGGTCTTCCAGGCTGGCCGTAATAACCACGACCATGTCTAAATCGGGGAGAACATAAATATACTGCCCGCCAAAGCCATGGGCGGAATAACCTCCAAAGTTATCGATCCACCATAGATACCCGTAGCCATCCTCCTCGGCGGCATTCATCTTTTTGTAGGTCGGCTTGTGGACTGAAAGTTACCCGGCCTGCGCGATCACATACGCCGCCATTTTTTCCGGGATATTGACCCCGGTGGTGCTGATGCTGTTGCGGAACTCCATTGTGTGGTTGACTTCGTTGACAGTCAGGCCTTGTCCGCTTTCGAACAGGTCGATTGCGAGCAGTCCCTCCCCGATTGCTGCTGTCGTTTGCCGGCATAATTCGGCAATCTCCGGAGTTACCGGACAGTTGCTGGCCTGCCCGCCGCGGGCGGTATTTGTGATCCAATTATCGGATGCGCGGTAAATTGCACAGATACATTCTTTACCGACGACGAATGCCCGGATATCGCGGCCTGGCTTTTCGATGTATTCCTGGATATAGAAGATCTGATGATTGATCCCTAATGCGGCTTTATGTTCGATGACTGTCTCGGCCATGGCAGGGTTTTCGATTTTTGCCAGTAAGCGTCCCCAAGAACCAACCACTGGTTTGAGCACACAGGGATATCCGATAGCATCCACGGCTTCCAGGGCGGTCTTCTGGTCAAAAGCCATCAGGACACGCGGGGTGGATACCCCGGCTTGAACCAGCAACTGGCTGGTGATGTATTTGTCTCCACAGCGTTCAGCGACTGCGGCGGTATTCACTACCTGGACGCCATTGGCTTCGAATATCCGGGATATATATAGACCGCGTGAATTGGAAACAGATCGTTCGAGCACCACATCCACGTCAACCGGCTTGTGGTCGATTTCGAAATAACTGCCCCCGTCGTTGATGCGAACGATTTCAACATCTTTGCGTTTGTTCAATTCTTCGATCAGCAGTTTCTCCTCCACACGGATACGTGAGTGCAGGAATCCGATTCGTAACATGGTTATCTCCCAAGTCTTTCTATGATCGCTGCTGCTAACTGGTCGGTTGAGGCGGCTCCCTGTTGGATAGCATCTGGTCCGCCTTTAAGTCTGAGCATGTCGTATGTGTATGCCTTTCCATCAGAAACGATGCCATTGATTGCCCGGCGGATAGCAGCGCTTTTTTCCATTTCGCCCAGGTGTTCAAGCAGCATGCAGCCGCTCAGGATCATGGCAAGTGGATTGACGATCGCTGGAACTAGGTTTCCATATTTGGGTGCTGAGCCATGGGTGGGTTCAAATACAGCTACCTCTTTTCCTACATTGGCGCTGCAGGCAAAACCCAGACCTCCCACAAGCCCGGCGAATCCGTCGGAAATGATATCGCCGAACATGTTCCCGGCAACGATGACTCCATAGTCTTCGGGGTTCTTCGTGATCCACATCATCATGGCATCGATGTTGGTATCCCAAAGCTGGATATGCGGGTATTCTTTCTGGATGCGCTGTCCTGTTCGCAGCAGCATACCGGAAGTTTCCCTTAGTACGTTGGGCTTTTCGCATATGGTTACAGATTTGTAGCCGTGTTTGTCTGCGTAGGAAAACGCTTCTTTCAAAACTCTTTCGCAGGCAGCCAGCGTAAAGATCCGCGATGAAATGGCCAGTTCTTCTCCGGGAACACCGGCGAAATCCTTGAATTTTGGATGGAAATTGAAGGCCTGGCGTATATTTTCCGGGGGATTGGTCCATTCCACACCGCAGTAGAGCCCTTCTGTGTTTTGACGGAATATGACCACATCGATATCGGGTTCTTCAATAGCGCCGCCTGCGCCCCGGCGGATGAAATTAAGCGGGTTTCCGGGGATAGTCTGGCAGGGACGGATGCAGATATCGAGCTGGAATTTCTGGCGCAGTTCCACGATCGGGCTGTAGTAGGTAAGTCCTTTGTCCTGTAGTTCGGGCGCCAGTTCCTTGGCAGCCTCATTCTTCGGTTTCGATGTAATTGCGCCGAACAGCCCAATTTTGTGCTGCTGGAGAAGTTCTATGGTGCGGTTTGGTAGGGGATTGCCTTCCTCGCACCAGAATTGCCAGCCGATGTCGGCGTGGACATACTCCGCCTCGAACCCGGCTTCTTCTAATACTCTGATGGCTGCCGGCAGGACAACTTTGCCAATCCCGTCTCCGGGCATCGATACAATGGTTGGTTTGTTCACACTTTGGTTCATGTCCTTAGCCCATTAACTCCTGGATATCGTGTTCTTTCAGGAAATTGACGATCCCGCCGGCTTCAGCAATCCGGATCACAAAATCGGGGAGCGGATTGGCCTGGTAGCTGGTTCCTTTGGTCTGGTTGGTGATCACACCGCTCGAAAGATTGACCTCAACCAGGTCTCCTTCTGTAATGTCATCCACTGCCGGGGGGCATTCCAGGATCGGCAGACCGATGTTGACGGAGTTGCGGAAGAAAATTCGCGCATAGGACTTGGCGATCACACATTTGACCTGTGAGCCCTTGATCGCAATGGGTGCATGCTCCCGGGAGGAGCCGCAGCCGAAATTCTGTCCGCCGACAACGATATCACCGGGTTGTACCTGCTCTGGGAATTCCGGTTTTACCTCACAAAAGACATGTTCGGCAAGTTCTAGTGGATCAATTGTAATGTTGTAGCGTCCGGGAATAATCTCATCCGTATTCATATTGTCTTCGAATGTCCATGCTTTTCCCATGTCAGTTCTCCTGGATTGTACGCGGGTCGGTGATCCTGCCTGTCAGGGCAGATGCGGCTGCCGTTGCAGGACTAGACAGGTAGATCTCAGCCTCTGGGCTGCCCATGCGGCCAATGAAATTACGGTTCATGGTGGTCAGGGCGCGTTCCCCGGCGGCCAGGATTCCACCATGCCTGCCGATGCAGGCGCCGCATCCCGGTTGAGTGACCGTACAACCGGCTTGCATCAGGGTCTCGATCAGACCGTTCTTGAGCGCCTTTTCGTAGATGCGGTTGCTGGCCGGGGTGACGATCACGTGGGTATAATCATGGACCCGTTTACCTTTGAGGATCGAGGCGGCAACTACCAAGTCTTCATAACGGGCATTGGTGCAGGTACCGATGTAGACCTGGTGGATTTCCAGACCTTCTACTCCGGCGATTGGACTGACATTGTCGACATCCGGATGGCAGGCGACCTGTGGCGTCAATGCAGAGACATCGAAATTTACCACGCTTTCGTAAACCGGGTGAACCGGCTGGATGATATCAAATGGTCCTTCGGCGCAGGTTTCATTTTCGAGATAGTCGATTGTGGTCTGGTCAGCGGCGATCAATCCGCATTTGGCGCCGACCTCAGTTGACATGTTAGAGAATATGATGCGCTCGTGCATCGGCAGATTGTCAATGTACTCCCCGCCGAATTCAATCGAGCGGTAGGTGCCTCCGTCCATCCCTAGTTCGCCGGTGATATGGAGCATGACATCCTTGGCGTAGACTCCCGGCTGGGTCTGTCCGGTCACTTCTACCCGGATCGTTTCCGGAACGCGGAACCAGGCTTTCCCGGTTACCCAGCCAACGCCTATTTCGGTTGAACCCAGTCCTGTCCCGAATGCGCCCAGGGCGCCGTACGTATTGGAATGAGAATCCGCACCGATCACGATCGCACCCGGGGCGATAAAACCTTCTTCGATCATGACCTGGTGGCAGACGCCCTGTTTGAACAGGAAGGGCAGCTCCTGTTCTTTGACGAAATCGATGATCATCCTGTGGTTGCCGGCGGCCATCAGGTTGGGAGCCGGGTAGGCATGGTCAAAGTGCAGGACAATACGGTTCTTGTCATGGATCGGTTTGCCGATATTGCGGAAGGCTTTGATGGCCAGGGGTGTGGTATTGTCGTGGCTCATCATATAATCTGCATCGACCATCACGATTTCACCGGCCTGCACCGGTTTGCCTGCTTTGCGTGACAAGATCTCTTCAATCAATGTACCCATAATTATTGTTCCTTGCTGTTACCGTTTTTTACGGCATATTTTTTCAAGATCAGACGGGTTTCTGTCTGTTTGACGCCGGGGATGGTGCGGATCTCTTCGATCAGGTTGTTCAATTCGTGTACGTCCCTGGCCTTGACCACCGAATTGATATCGTAGTCGCCAGTGATTTCATAAACACTGCTGACGTTTTTGAAGTTGCGCATCCTGCGGACGACCAAACTGGTGTAAATATGGGATTCAGCTTCGATCTGGACGATGGCATGGATGTCACGTGGAATGGCGTCGATCACTTTCCCGGTCACTTGTTCTGCGATCTCGACAATGTCGGTATCGAAGAGCAGTTTCCTTTCATCACCGATGTTTTTGATCTCATCCACAATACGCTGCAGCTCTTCGTCACTGACGGTGATGCCGTACTCCTCCAGGCGGGATACGACGGCGCGCTTGCCGGTATATTTATCGATTACAATCTTGCGCTCGCGGCCGACCAGTTCGGGGTTGATGCTTTCGTAAGTGCTGGGGTTCTTGAGTACGCCATTGGTGTGCACCCCAGACTTATGGCTGAAGGCATTTTGACCTGTGATCGGTTTATTGGGCGCAGAAAAGAAGCCCGAGACTTTTTCGACATAAGAGGCCAGGGAGACCAGCTGGGTCAGGTCGTATTTATGTTCTCCTTCTAACTGGTGAAAGGCTACGATGGTGGTGCTCAGGTCTGGGATGCCGGTTCTCTCCCCCATGCTGTTGACGGTGGTGTGGATGCAATCAGCGCCGCCGCGGATTCCGGCCATTGCATTGGCAAGCGCCAGGCCGAGATCGTCGTGGCAGTGCAGATCGATTTTGCACGGCAGCAGTTTCTCGCGTAGTTTGAGGATATTTTCGTGCATACTATGGGGCTGCATGATTCCCAGTGTATCCGCGTAGCTGATGCGGTCGGCTCCCGCTTCGATGGCTGCATTGCAGATCTGCACCAGGAAATCGAAATCAGTACGGGTGGCGTCCTCCGGGGTATAGCGGACCTTCAGACCCAGGCTGCGGGCGTACTGGACGTGTTCCCGGACGATGTCAATGGCTTCATCCTGGGAGCGGTTAGTTTTCGATTCAAGGTGGATCTTGGAAGTGGCGTAAAAGACCGCTACCCGGTCTGCCCCCAAGTCGCTGGCCTTTTTGATGCCGCTGCGGGTGGCCATGGAGTGGGCTACAATTTCTGCCTTCAGTTTCAGCCCGGCGATCTTCTCGATTGCAGCGGCTACGTTGGGAGAGACGCTTGGGTCGCCGGCTTCTATCATTTCCACGCCGATCAGGTCCAGGCGCCTGGCGATCTCCATCTTTTCTTCCACCTGGAAATTGACGTAAGGAGTCTGCTCGCCTTCCCGTAAGGTTGTGTCCAGGATTTCTACCATCGTTTTTGCTCCTTTTTGTTCCTTTATTACAATAGGTTCCAAAATAAAAACAGGCTCTCCCGTGTCGGAGAGCCTGTTGGCGTTCAGGAGGATACAGCCCGTGCTGTCTTGTTGTATCTAGGTTATTCCCGATTTACCAGCAGCGGCCCACAAGTCCGATCTTTGGGAGAAACGGATGTGGGCAGGCGCTTAACCTTGGCGTCGCTGTACAAAAGGATAAACCGCATAGTATCTTCTTTATATTATTTTTAAGATATTCTGTCAATGACATTTGTGTAAACATTTGGTAAACATTCAAATGGTTCTGGATGCTTATCTGTGCAGGTGAAATCTGATCGTCAACGACCATGCTTTTTCCACAGTCACGCCTCCGTTTAAGCAGTATCACACCGAATACTTGTCCAGGCGGAAAGCGCCAGGCAGGGGGCAGGTTTTTACCGGCATTTTTGGAGCTGTACCTCGATTAAGTCCTTTGTGTTGATTAATTCACCTTTTGGGTGGCTCATCCCTGATTTTGAGAAAGCCGGACGGAGCAGCACCAGGTGTGTCGATTGCAGCGGTTGTGCGTTATAATGCGGCAGGTTTTCAAGATGACAATATTGAATTCACAATTTGATCGGATCGGGCAGTCTCCAACGGTGGCCATGGCTGACCGGGTTGCTGCGTTACGGGCACAAGGCCGTCGGCTGATCGGTCTGCAGACCGGTGATCCGGATTTCCCCACACATCAGGCAATCCTGGATGAAGCGCAGCGTGCGATGCAGACCGGTTGGACGCATTATGTGCCCAGTCGTGGGCTGCCTGAACTCCGTACGGCTGCGGCTGAAAAGCTGGCCCGCGACCATGGGGTTCAATTCGACCCGGGAAGTGAAATCCTGGTCACTCATGGCGGCGTACATGCGTATTACTGCGCCCTGCAGTCTGTGCTCAACCCTGGGGACGAGGTGTTGATTGCTGATCCGGGCTGGGCTACTCACGCCAACATGGTCGTGATGCTGCACGGGAAAGCCATTCCGGTGCCGTCTTCGGCTGAAGATGGTTTCCTACCTGCATTGGGCGCCTGGCAGAACGTACTGACATCCAGGACACGGGCGGTGGTGATCAACTGGCCGAACAACCCGACCGGAGCGCTGCCCCCCCGCGAGTACATTCTGTCGCTCCAGGACTTTGCCGTGAAGAACGGATTGTGGGTGATCAGCGATGAGGTGTATGAAGCACTGGTGTATGATGGCTGCCAGCATGTTTGCGCAGCCTCGATCCCGGGCGCCAGGGAGCGCACCCTGGTGGTCAACAGCTTATCCAAAACCTACGCCATGACCGGCTGGCGGATCGGCTTCCTGGCCGCCCCGGCGAAAAATATCGATAATGCCCTGAAGGCCAGTCAGAATTCAATTACCTGCATTGCTCCATTTATCCAAAAAGCGGCAGCATTTGCACTGACCGACCCGGGAGTTCAGGAAGCGGTTCGGGAGATGAAATCTGCTTATGCCCGCCGGCGTTCTATGGTGCTTGAGATTGCATCCAACTTTGCTTCCAAAGTTGTTGGGGTCTCTTCGCCAAAAGGCGCCTTTTATTTTTTTCTCGATATGCGCGCGTTGAGAATACCGTCGCTGGAGATTTGCGAGCGCCTGCTGGAAGATGTATCGGTGGCGCTGGTGCCGGGGAGCGCCTTTGGCCCCAGCGGTGAAGGGTTTGTTCGCATGGTCATCTCGGCTTCAGATGAGGACGTGCAGACCGGGATGGAATTGATTTTAGAATGGGCGGACCATCAGGTTCGCAAGTAAAGATAAGATGCGGAGGTCATTATGAGAGTAGCTTTTCAAGGTGAACCGGGGGCGTATTCTGAGCAGGCGGTGATCGAGCATTTCGGCAAAGAAGCCGAAACAGTGCCTTGCAAGATCTTTGATATTGTCTTTGACCGGGTGAACGGGCTGGATTGTGATTACGGCATGTTGCCGATCGAAAATTCCCTGGCTGGCAGCATTCACCAGAATTACGACCTGCTTTTACAGAACAAGAAATTATCGATCGTTGGGGAACATTATTTACGAGTGGAGCACTGCCTGGTCGCATTGCCGGATGTGAAGAAGGAAGAGATCCATCGCGTAATTAGCCACCCACAGGGACTGGCGCAGTGTGCGGGATATTTGCGCGGTATGTCAGGCGTCAGGATCGAGGCTTCCCATGATACGGCCGGAAGCGTCCGGATCGTCAAAGAGTCAGGCGACCGCCAGACGGCGGCGATCGCTTCCCGCCGGGCAAGTGAGATCCACCAGATGCAGATCCTGGAAGAGGGTATCGAAGACAACCGGGAAAACTATACCCGTTTCCTGGTCATCAGCGCCAGGCCGGACACCCCTGAAGGGGAATGCAAGACATCAATTGTCTTTCAACTCAAGAACCAACCCGGGGCTTTGTTCAAGGCGCTGAGCGTCTTTGCCTTGCGGGATATCGACCTGACAAAGATCGAATCCCGGCCAATTGCCGGCCAGCCATGGGATTACATGTTCTACATCGACTTTCTTGGTTCGGCTGCCGATGAACCGGTCAAGCGGGCAGTTGACCATTTGGGCGAATATGCATCCACATTAAGAGTGCTGGGGTCCTATTTGAGGCATGTTTACTCAGTAAACTAGAATGTTTACGTAATATTTACAAACCAACAGGAATCCTTGTCTTGACAAATGCTCATAGTCCGTTATAATGCCGTGAAGTTAGAAATATGAATATATACTTACCAACCCTCGCTCTTATTGTCGTCGTTATTATTTTGGTTCTCGTTCTTGAGAACCTACTTTGGGTTGGGAAGGCAGCCGTGCAAGAAAGTTAGCACACAACAAACAGGATAAAAAGAGCCGCCCAACCCAAGGGCGGCTCTTTCTTTGTACAAACCGCGAACACTATTCCAACCTTCCCGAAAATGTGGAAGGGGACGAGCAAAGGATGAGCTATGCGATCAGATAAAATTAAAGCTGGACACGAAAAGGCGCCACATCGCTCCTTGCTGCGGGCGACAGGGGTGCGTGACGAAGACATGGGGAAACCCTTTGTCGCTGTTGTGAATTCATACATTGATATCGTTCCCGGCCATGTCCATCTCCAGGAGTTTGGACGGGTGGTCAAGGAGGCTGTGCGGGCTGCCGGCGCAGTACCTTTTGAGTTCAATACAATTGGCGTGGACGATGGCATTGCCATGGGGCATGCCGGTATGAAATATTCGCTGCCTTCACGTGAATTGATCGCAGACTCGGTTGAGACGATGATCGAGGCTCACCAGTTCGATGGAATGGTCTGCATCCCGAACTGCGACAAAATTGTGCCGGGTATGCTGATGGCCGCTATGAGGGTCAACATCCCTGCCATCTTTGTGTCTGGCGGACCGATGGCTGCCGGGAAGACGCCGGATGGAGAAACGATTGATTTGATCTCTGTGTTCGAAGGCCTGGGGGCTTATAAAGCCGGAAAGATAGATGAAGAACGCCTGACGATATTAGAAAAATATGCCTGTCCCTCCTGCGGTTCCTGTTCGGGTATGTTCACGGCCAACAGCATGAACTGTCTGATGGAGGTCCTGGGGATGAGCCTGCCTTACAACGGTTCTGCACTGGCCAAGACAAAGCAGCGTGAAGAGATCGCCAGGCAGGCCGGTTCGCGGATCATTGAGTTGATCCAAAAAGACCTCAAGCCCCGGGATATCATCTCGGTGGAAGCAGTCGATGACGCCTTCGCACTGGACATGGCGATGGGTGGGTCGACCAATACGGTGCTGCATACCCTGGCAATTGCCAATGAGGCGGGCATCGATTATCCGTTGGAACGCATCAACGAAGTCGCCGAAAAAGTTCCCCATTTGTGTAAGGTCAGTCCTTCGGGTAAATGGCATATGGAGGATGTCCACCGGGCCGGCGGTATCCCGGCAATCCTCAATGAGGTCCAGAAAGGTACCGGGATGCTGCACCTGGATCGTGTAACAGTGTCAGGAGTAAGCCTGGGCGAAAGCATCTCAGGAGCAAAAATCCAGGATGATGAGGTTATCCGGCGCTTTGGCAACCCGCATTCCGTGCGCGGCGGACTGGCGGTCCTGTTTGGCAACCTGGCGCCCAGTGGCTCGGTCATCAAAGCCGGCGGCGTCACCGCTGCGATGCAGAAGTTTTCAGGTCCAGCCCGCATTTACGAATCCCAGGATGAGGCCCTGGAGGGAATCCTGGCTGGGGAAGTGCAGCCGGGAGAGGTAGTTGTCATTCGCTATGAAGGGCCGCGCGGCGGTCCGGGGATGCAGGAGATGCTCAGCCCGACCAGCGCCATTATGGGTATGGGGTTGGGCGATTCGGTGGCTTTGATCACCGATGGCCGTTTCAGCGGCGGGACACGCGGCGCCTGTATTGGCCACGTTTCACCCGAGGCGGCTGCCGGCGGCCCGATCGCAGCGCTGAGACAGGGGGATATGATCGAGATCGATCTGGAAGCTCGTTCTTTGAAAGTAAATTTGAGCGATGCGGATATCCAGGGGCGCCTGGACGATTTACCGCCGTTTGAGCCCCGTACGACCAGCCGTTGGCTGCGTCGCTATAGTCATTTCGTTACATCGGCTGATACCGGCGCGGTGTTGAAATCTTAGCGTAGAGAAGGAGAGAGTCATGAAACGTACAGGTGCAGAAATTGTTTGGGAGTGTCTGCTGCGCGAAGGCGTCGATACGGTCTTTGGTTATCCTGGCGGGGCCAGTTTACCGATTTACGATGCGATGAAGAACTTTGATATTCATCACGTATTGGGCCGGCACGAGCAGGGATTGACGCATATGGCAGATGGTTATGCCAGGGCTACCGGCAGGGTTGGGGTTGCCATGGCTACCTCCGGCCCCGGGGCGACCAATATGGTCACAGGAATTGCAACAGCCTATATGGATTCATCCCCAATCGTTTGTATTACCGGGCAGGTTGCCAGCCAGTATGTCGGATTTGATGCTTTTCAGGAGACGGACGTTACCGGTGTTACCCAACCGATCACAAAACATAATTACCTGGTTACCCGGGCGGAAGAGATTATGCCCACGATCCGTAAAGCCTTTTATATTGCCCGGTCCGGGCGCCCGGGTCCGGTCCTGGTTGATATCTGTAAGGATGCCCAGCAGCATTCGATAGACTGGGAATACGACGATACGCCGATCGCCTTTAGAGGGTACCGGCCTGACCTGCGGCCTGCAACAGAGAAGATAAAGCAGGCTGCCGAGATGATCAACCAGGCCAAGCGGCCGGTGATCCTGGCCGGGCGGGGCGTTTTGATGAGCGGCGGGACCGAATTGCTGCGCAGGTTTGCCGAGAAGGCCCAGGTCCCGGTTGGATTGACCTTATTAGGAATTGGCGCCATGCCGGCCAGTCATCCGTTGACCATGGGGATGATGGGGATGCATGGTGAATCCTGGGTGAACGAAGCTATCCAGGAGGCAGATTTGCTGCTGGCTTTTGGGATGCGTTTCGATGATCGGGTCACCGGCACAGTCGATACATATGCCAGGGATGCCAAGAAACTGCACATCGACATCGATCCGTCTGAATTGAACAAGAACGTTCCGGTTGACCTGGGTTTGGTTGGCGATTTAAAGGAGATACTGGAACAGGTAGAACCTTTGGTCAAGCCTGCGGACCATGAAGAATGGGTTGACCATATCTGGTGCAAGCGCAAGGAAAGCGGTATCCGGGATATCCAGAATCTGCCAGACAGTGGGCATCTGTATGCCCCGCATGTGATCAATGACCTGTGGCGGTTTACAGAAGGGGAAGCCCTGGTTGTGAGTGACGTTGGGCAGCACCAGATGTGGACCGCGCAGTATTATCGACATGATTTGCCGATGCGGTTTATTACCTCTGGTGGCCTGGGGACGATGGGGTTCGGGCTGCCGGCTGGCATTGGCGCGAAGATCGGCTGCCCGGAATGTAATGTCTGGGTCATTGCCGGTGATGGTGGGTTCCAGATGACGCAGGCCGAATTATCGACTGCAGCCCAGGAAGGCGTGAAAGTCAATGTTGCTATTATGAATAACGGTTTCCTGGGAATGGTGCGTCAATGGCAGGAATTCTTCTATGACAAGAACTATGCCGCCACACCCATGCGCAGCCCGGATTTTATCAAGATCGCTGAAGCGCATGGATTAACCGGGTTAAGGGTTACTGAACGCTCCCAGGTTGAGGCCGCGATCAAACAGGCCCACGAGACGGAAGGTGCGGTTGTGATTGATTTCCGTGTTGAGCAGGAAGACAGCGTTTACCCAATGGTGCCCAGTGGCGTCCCACTGGACAAGATGATACGACGCCCGAGCCCAATTGTGGAAACCGCCAGGGATCGGTAGAGGAGGTTGGTGAAATGTTATATACATTATCTGTGTTAGTAGATGATAAACCGGGTGTGCTGGATCGGGTGGCTGCTGTTTTCCGGCGTCGAAAATTCAATATTGAGTCATTGACGGTTGGGCATACTGACCATGTCGGTCTGTCACGCATGACCATTGTGGTCGACGGTGAAGAGCAGGACGTAGAGCGGATTACACATTATCTATATAAGCTGGTTAATGTTATTTTTGTTGAAAACCTGACTGTCCGTCCTATGGTCAGTCGCGACCTGGCGATGGTCAAGGTCAATGCCTCCCCCGAAAAGCGGGCAGAGATTTTGAACATGGTGAATGTGTTCCGGGCTCATGTTGTGGATATCACTCCAACGGCGATGATTGCTGAGATTACCGGCGACAGCGAAAAAATCGAAAGTTTCGTCGAGGTTTTGAAGCCGATGGGAATTATCGAAATGGTGCGTACCGGAGCTGTGGCAATGGCCCGCGGTGATGAGCCGATGTTTACGAACGGCAACGGGCATAAAAATTAATAGAATGATCGCTGAATAGTGATCGGAAAACACTAGAACAGGAGAAAGCATAATGGCTAAATTCAATTTTGGCGGCGTGGAAGAAGAAGTAGTTACTCGGGAAGAGTTTACCCTCGATAGGGCTCGCGAAGTCCTGAAAGATGAAGTTGTGGCCGTACTCGGTTATGGCGTACAAGGCCCCGCCCAGGCGCTGAACATGAAGGACAACGGTATCAACGTGATCATCGGTCAGGCTGAATCAGATAAATTCTATTGGGATAAGGCAGTCGCAGACGGTTGGGTTCCCGGCGAGACGCTTTTTTCAATCGAGGAAGCAGCCAAACGGGGGACTATTGTCCAGTACCTGGTTTCGGACGCGGCCCAGCGCATCTTGTGGCCGAAAGTGAAGCCCAATCTTCAGGAGGGCGCTGCACTGTATTTTTCGCACGGTTTCTCGATCGTCTATTCAGACCAGACGACTGTAATCCCGCCCGAGTACGTCGATGTGATCCTGGTGGCTCCGAAAGGATCGGGGACCAGCGTGAGGCGGAACTTTCTGGCCGGCAGCGGTATCAATTCAAGTTATGCGGTTTTCCAGGATTACACCGGGAAAGCAATGGAGCGCACCCTGGCAGTCGGGATCGCGGTCGGTTCAGGTTTCCTGTTCCCGACCACTTTCCAGAGTGAAGTTTACAGCGACTTGACCGGTGAACGAGGGGTATTGATGGGGGCGCTGGCCGGTATTATGGAAGCGCAGTACGATGTGTTGCGGAAAAATGGCCATTCACCAAGTGAAGCCTTCAATGAAACTGTTGAAGAGTTAACCCAAAGCCTGATCCGGCTGGTTGGTGAAAATGGAATGGATTGGATGTATGCGAACTGCTCCGCAACCGCCCAGCGCGGCGCACTCGACTGGCTGCCGGAATTCCGCGAAGCAGTGAAACCAGTCTTCGAGAAATTGTATGCAAGCGTTGCATCAGGCGAGCAGACGAAGATTGTCCTGGAAGTAAACAGCGCCCCGGACTATAAGGTGAAGCTGGACGCCGAACTCCAGAAAATGCGCGAGTCTGAAATGTGGCAGGCAGGCGCTGTCGTGCGGTCCCTGCGTCCGGAAAACTGGAATCAAGAGAAATAAACAAACAAGCAGTACACCCTGAGGGTCGCAACCGGCCCTCAGGGGCAGGTGTAAAGGAGCAAATATCAATGGTTACAAAAACAATGACTGTATCAAAGTATCGACTGCCTGCAATGGTGGACCTGCCTGATCGCCAATGGCCTTCCCGCACCCTTACAGAGAGCCCGATCTGGGTGTCGGTGGACCTTCGTGATGGAAACCAGGCGCTGCCCAATCCGCTTAATCCCCAGCAGAAGTTGGAATACTTTGAGCTCCTTTGCGACATCGGCTTCAAACAGATCGAGGTTGGATTCCCATCGGCCAGCCAGGATGATTTTGACTTTGCCAGGCGTTTGATCGTTGAAGACCGTATCCCGGACGATACCTTTATCATGGTATTGACCCAGTGCCGAAGTCATTTGATCGAGCGTACATTCGAATCGATTAAGGGCGTCAGACAGGCGATTTTGCATGCCTATATTGCGACCTCTGAGCTGCACATGAACCAGGTATTTGGGCTGGATCACCAGGGCGTCATGGAGCAGGCGCTGACATCGGTCAGGCAGATACGAGAAGCCGCCGATGCCATGCCGGAGAGCGATATTCGGTTTGAGTTCTCGCCTGAAGAATTCACCGATTCAGACCTGGACTTTGTCCTGGAGTTATGTGAGGCGGTCTATGCTGCCTGGGGAAAAGCAACCCCCGAAAAGCCAATGATATTCAATTTACCGGCAACGGTTGAACGCCGCCCTCCGAACCACTATGCGGATATGATTGAATGGTTCTGCCGGCATTTTCCCCATCCCGAAGGCATCATTGTCTCGCTGCATTCACACAATGACCAGGGAATGGCTGTCGCCGCGACCGAGTTGGCATTGATGGCCGGGGCTGGACGTGTGGAAGGAACCCTGTTTGGACACGGCGAGCGAACCGGGAATGTTGACCTGGTGACCCTGGTGAACAACTTATACTCGCGCGGCCTCGACACAGGCCTCGATTTTTCCAACTTGCCCAAGGTCGCTGAAACAGTTGTGCGGCTGACAGGCATGCCGATCTATTATCGGGCTCCCTATGCGGGTGAATACGTCTTCACGGCTTTCTCCGGTTCACACCAGGATGCTATTCGGAAAGGGATGAATCTCCTTCCGGAAGCGCCCGAAAAGTTCGGGATGGGTTTCAAGGTGCCGTATTTGCACATTGACCCGACAGACCTGGGACGTGAATATGAGAGTCTCATTCGTATTAATTCCCAGTCTGGGAAGGGCGGTATGGTTTACGTGCTGGAGAAGGAATTCGGGATAGAGCCTCCCAAGCAGATGCATCCTGAAATAGGGAGGGCTGTGCAGGAATATACGGATGAGTTGGGTAGGGAGATCAGCGCCAGCGAGGTTCTCAAAGTTTTCGAGACGACATTTGTCGAACCACAGGGTCCGTATCAATTGGTTAATTACTGGCCTCGCCCGAATGATGAAGACCCCTCCATCGTTCATGGTGAATTGATCCTGAAAATCGGGGGACGTGAACAATGGATCCTGGCGGACGGAAACGGACCGATATCTGCCTTTATGGCCTGTATCCGTAAGCTGGGTATCACGGAGTACAGCCTGGATGATTATTTCGAGCAGGCGGTGGGGAAGGGTGCCGATGCGATTGCCTATGCCTATGTGCCGCTCAAATATAAGGACAATGGCATCCTGTTTGGTGTCGGTACGGGTACGAATATCAACCAGGCTGCCGTGAAGGCAATTATGGCCGGCATGAACCGCTGGGCGATGGTTCACAAACCGGATGGAAAATAGTTATTTTAGAGGAGGATGCTATGTCTGAAAACACCAATACAACAATGGAAAACAAGCCGGAATGGCACGATTCATTCCCCGAACCGACCACCTTCCCAAAAGGGTGGGATGTAGCTGCGGTTGAGGCAGAAGAAGTCAAGTTTGACGACGCTGAAAGTGAAGGTTAGTGCAACGTTATGAGTCAGCCAAAGACACTCTTCGAAAAAATCTGGGATGCTCATGTTGTGGCCGAGGAGGCCGATTCCCCGGCTGTTCTGTATATCGATCTGCATCTTGTCCATGAGGTGACCTCGCCTCAAGCCTTCAGCGGGCTGCGGGAACGCGGCCTAAAAGTTCGCAGGACGGATAAGACGATTGCCACAATGGATCACAGCATCCCGACTCACGACCCATCGCTGCCAATTGCTGACGCAATGGCTGCTGCGCAAATCAAGCAGATGACCCAAAATGCAGCGGAGTTCGGGATCACCCTGCATGGGATGGACAGCCCCAATCGGGGTATCGTCCATGTCATTGGACCCGAGCTCGGCCTTACGCGCCCCGGGATGACCATCGTCTGTGGTGATAGTCATACTGCAACACACGGTGCTTTTGGCGCCCTGGCCTTTGGAATAGGGACCAGTGAAGTTGAACATGTGCTGGCCACCCAGTGCTTGCTGCAATACAAACCCCAGACTTGCGAAGTACGGGTCGAAGGCGCCCTTTCTGAGGGAGTCGGCGCCAAGGATATTATTCTTGGCCTGATCGCCAGGATCGGAATCGGCGGTGGTACCGGTTATATCTTTGAATATACAGGTTCTGCCATCCTCGGTCTTTCCATGGAAGAACGCATGACCATCTGCAATATGTCGATCGAAGGCGGCGCCCGGGCTGGCATGATCGCTCCGGACGAAACCACATTTGAGTATATTCGCGGCCGGAAATATGCCCCGCAGGGGACAGCCTGGGAAAAGGCCGTGGAAGACTGGAGGAAACTGGTCACAGATGAAGGTGCAGCGTATGACAAGACTGTTATCTTGGATGCTGATGAGCTGGTTCCGATGATCACCTATGGCACCAATCCCGGGATGGGGATGGGTATTACCGAGACCATACCTGACCCGGCGCAGTATACCGATCCGCTGCAGAAATCTGCGCTTGAGAAGGCGCTGGCATACATGGCACTCCAACCAGGACAGTCCCTGCTTGGGCAGAAGATCGATGTGGTTTTCATCGGTTCCTGCACCAACGGTCGCATTTCCGACCTGCGTCAGGCGGCTTCAATTGTGAAGGGCAGAATGGTGGCCGATGGGGTTCGGATGTTGGTCGTTCCGGGTTCGCAGGTTGTCAAGAAGCAGGCTGAAGCGGAAGGTCTGGATGTGATCTTCAAGGAAGCCGGAGCAGAATGGCGTGAAGCCGGATGTTCGATGTGCATTGCCATGAACGGAGACCAGCTTCAACCCGGGCAATATGCCGTCAGCACAAGCAATCGTAATTTCGAGGGGCGCCAGGGGAAAGGTGGTCGCACGTTCCTGGCCAGCCCATTGACCGCGGCCGCATCCGCGGTCAATGGGGAAGTCACTGACGTAAGGACGATGATCTCATGAGTAAATTCACAAAACTAACTTCCAGGCTGGTGCCTTTGCCGGTTGATAATATCGACACCGACCAGATTATTCCTGCTCGTTTCCTGAAGGTGACTGATAAGAACGGGCTGGGCGAGGCTTTGTTCTCAGACTGGCGATACAATGCCGATGGTTCTCCAAAGGAAGATTTTGTGCTCAACCAGCCGCAGTGGCAGGGTGCTCAGGTGCTCCTGGCAGGCGACAATTTCGGGTGTGGATCTTCACGCGAGCATGCGCCCTGGGCGCTGACCGGGTATGGCTTTACAGCCGTTATCAGCACCTCGTTCGCCGATATTTTCAGGAACAACGCCCTGAAGAATGGCTTACTTCCAATTATCGTCGACCCGGAAATGCACCGCGAACTATTCGATCTGACCGAAGAAGCGCCAATGGCAGAGATCACAATTGACCTGGAAGACCAAAATGTTTCCCTGCCTGGCGGGCGGTCGCTGTCTTTCCCGATCGATCCGTTTGCCAAAACCTGCCTGCTCAATGGGGTTGACCAGCTTGGGTATATCCAGCGTTTCGAAGACGAAATTCTCGCCTTTGAAAAGGCGCGAGAGCTGATCCATATGCAGCACCCGGCCTGGTTTTACGACGAGTTCAAACATTCTGGGGTTGATTACGCAGATGCCTCGCAGGTGGCCGTGTATGATACCCGGCACCAGAGATTTCGCGAGTATAAGAAATTTGCGGACTCTGTTGTGGCCTCGCTTGCCCTTGGCAGGGATTCCGAAGTGGTGGATCTGGGTGTGGGAACCGGAGCCTTTACCTTGAACGCAGCTTCCCATTATAAAAAAATCTATGCGGTCGATGTTTCCGAGGCCATGTTGGAATATACCCGTGACAAAGCGATGAGAGCCGGCCTGAATAATGTGGTTTTTTCCAGGGGTGGGTTCTTGACTTACAAACACGCCGGTGAGCCTGTGGATGCCGTGATTTCTTCCGCAGCGCTTCATCATCTTCCGGATATGTGGAAGTGGGTCGGGTTGTTGAATGTTGCCGGAATGCTCAAGCCCGGCGGGCGTTTCTTTTTGTTTGATGTGGTCTTTCCAATGACGCCCAATTATGTGGATTGCTTCAACGGTTGGGTAGGTGATTTTGTCGCCCTGGTCGGTCAGGAATTTGCCGGTGAGGTTGAAACCCACTTGCGGGATGAATACAGTACTTTCGATTGGATCATGGAAGGGCTTTTGCGCCGCGCCGGTTTCGTGATCGACAGCTGTGAATACAATTCCGGCATGGGTGCAACATATTTGTGTACAAGGAGTGATCAGTGAGCCTTAATGGTTTTGTTTGCTCCATCATTATTATTGCCAATCTATTGTAAGGGTTTCCGATTGGTATTTTTTGGCTGCTGGTGTGCCGATCGGGAACCAGTGGCCGAAGCCAGTAGCCGGAGAAGTGAAAAAAATGTTACAGATTTATGATACAACTTTGCGCGACGGAACTCAACGAGAAGGTATCTCTATCTCTGGCGCAGACAAAATCAGGATCGCCAAACGCCTGGACGATCTTGGTGTGGATTTCATCGAAGGTGGGTGGCCGGGTTCGAACCCCAAGGATGTAGAATTTTTTGTCCAGGCCCGGGATATGGAATGGAGACACGCCCAGGTATGTGCCTTCGGGGCGACCTGCCGGGTCAAGGGAGGCCCGGAGGATGATCCCAGCGTCAGGGCTTTATTGGCATCAGGCATGGAAGTGTGCACCATCTTTGGCAAGACCTGGGACCTGCACGTGACCGAGGTCTTGCGTACAACCCTGGATGAAAACCTGCGGATCATCGAGCAGACGGTCGCATTCCTGAAAGCAAACGGCAAGCGAGTGATCTATGACGGTGAACACACCTTTGATGGTTATAAAGCCGACCCATCCTATGCCGTTGAGACCTACAAGGCTGCCGCCCGCGGTGGCGCAGAAATGTTTGTGTTGTGTGACACCAATGGCGGCGCCATGCCCTGGGAGGTCGCCGAGACGACCAAGGCGATAAAAGATGCCCTGGGTGGACTGCCGATTGGCATCCATGCGCACGATGATTGCGGGGTTGGCGCTGCGAACTCACTGGCGGCTGTCCGTGAGGGCGCCGTCCATGTCCAGGGAACGATCAATGGGTACGGGGAACGCTGCGGGAATGCGGACTTGTGTACGGTCATCCCCGACCTGGAATTGAAGATGGGGATGCAGTGCCTGCCTGAAGGGAACCTGAAGAAACTGTATGACCTGGCGCATTTTGTGGCCGAGGTATCCAATCTAACCCCGGACGAGCATAAACCTTTTATCGGAAAATCCGCATTTACGCACAAGGCCGGGGTTCATGTGTCGGCTATGCGCCGCAACATCCATTCCTACCAGCACATAGACCCTGCCTTGGTCGGGAATGACCAGCGTATCCTGGTCAGCGAGTTGTCTGGCCGCAGCAATCTGGTAACCAAGGCCGAGGAGTATGGCGTCCGGGTGGATGATGCTCTCAATGTTGCCGAGGTCCTGAATGAGATCAAGGAGTTGGAAGCGCAGGGTTTCTCTTTTGAGGCCGCAGAGGCTTCCGCAGCCATCATGCTGAAAAGGAAAGAACCGGGGTATGTCGCGCCCTTTGAGCTGATCGATTTTCACGTCAACGTGGATCGCCGGGAGGGACGCGGGATATTTGCCGAGGCGCTGGTCAAGGTTCGTGTGAAAGGCGAGGTATTGATGACGGCCGCAGAGGGCAACGGTCCTGTTTCGGCCTTGGACCTGGCCCTTCGGAAGGCGCTGACCCCTAGTTATCCGGCGCTGGCTGATTTTCACCTGGTTGACTATAAGGTCCGTATCCTTGACGGATCCAACGGTACCGAAGCCATCACCAGGGTGCTGATCGATACCCAGAATGGGGTCAAGCGTTGGAGTACGGTCGGGGCCAGCGGAAATATCATCCAGGCTTCCTGGCGGGCTTTGAAAGATTCTATCGAATATGGCTTGATGGTGGCAAAAGCCTGAGCCTATAGAAATTTCAACTACCATAGGCTGCGTCAGTGGGAGGTGCGTTCCCCGAGTCGCGGCCTATGGTTCTGTACGACTGAAATGATCAGTAGAGAAGGAGATCACCATGACTGAGAAGTACTACAAGATTGGCGTAATTGGTGGAGACGGCACCGGCCCCGAAGTCGTTCAGGAAGGCATCAAAGTTGTTGAAGCCGCGGCAGCAAAGACCGGGTTCAAGGTTGAGTGGATAGAATATGACCTGGGCGGGGAGCGATATATGCGGACCGGCGAGATACTGCCCGACAGCGTCCTGGACGAGTTGAAGACACTGGATTCAATTTACCTGGGTGCAATTGGGCATCCGGAAGTCAAACCCGGTATCCTTGAAAAAGGGCTCCTGCTAAAACTGCGCTTTGAGCTGGACCAATATATCAACCTGCGTCCGGTCAAGCTGTATCCGAATGTGGAGACGCCCTTGAAGGATAAGGGACCTGAAGATATTGATTACATTGTTGTTCGCGAGAACAGCGGCGACCTTTATACTGGCGTTGGCGGGGTAACGATGAAAGGGACGCCCAATGAGGTTGCGATCCAATCTTCCGTGTACACCAGGTGCCAGGTTGACCGTTGTTTGCGGTATGCTTTTGAGGTTACCCGCCGTCGAAATAAGAAGATGACACTGGCCTTGTGTGGAAAAACCAATGTACTGACGTATGTCTATGACTTGTGGGAACGGGCGTTCCACGAGATGGGCGAAAAGGAATACCCGGATGTCAAACGCGAATATTACCATGTCGATGCGACCTGCATGTGGATGGTCAAGAATCCCGAGTGGTTCGATGTGATCGTAACCGGGAATATGTTTGGCGACATCATTACAGACCTGGGCGCCATTACACAGGGGGGAATGGGGATTGCCGCCGGTGGGAATATAAACCCGGAAGGTGTATCTATGTTTGAACCGATCGGCGGCTCGGCCCCCAAATATACCGGCAAGAATGTTATTAATCCTATGGCAGCCATTGCTGCGGGCGCAATGATGCTCGATACGGTTGGCGAATCAGAAGCTTCACAGATGATTGAGGCGGCTTTGGTGCAGGCGCTGAGCAGCGGCAGAATCCAGAATCTGGGCGCTGGCCGGATGGGCATGTCCACGACTGAGGTCGGGGATTTCATCGCTGAAAAAGTGTGAAGGAGAACGATGCAGGCAACGATTGTATTACTTCCCGGTGATGGGATTGGACCGGAAATTGTGGCCGAAGCAGTACAGGTGCTCGATTCTGTATCAGGTAAATATCAACATGAGTTCAACTTCATCGAGCGGTTGATTGGTGGTTGTTCGATCGATACGTATGGTTCGGCTTTGACAGACGAAACGCTGGCCGACTGCAGCCAATCAGACGCAATCCTTCTCGGCGCAGTTGGAGGCCCTAAATGGGATGACCCCCAGGCAGAGGTCCGGCCAGAGCAGGGATTGTTGGCTTTGCGCAAAGGATTGGAATTATTCGCAAACCTGCGGCCTGTCCGGGTGCATCCTTCCCTGGTAGAAGCCTCACCGTTAAAGGCGGAAAAACTATCAGGTGTAGACATCCTTGTGGTCCGCGAACTGACCGGTGGTCTGTATTTTGGATGGCCAAAGGAGCGCGTGTTAGTCAATGGTCACGAACGGGCGGTCGATACCCTGATGTACTTTGACTTTGAGGTCCGGCGTGTGGTGGAACTGGCCTTCGAACTGGCGCGTGGCCGCAAAAAGAAGGTTACCTCTGTTGACAAAGCCAACGTTCTCGAATCGTCCAGGTTATGGAGAAAGGTCGCTCTGGAAGTCGGTCAGGAAAACCCCGACGTTACGCTGGATCATATCCTGGTTGACGCGGCTTCGATGTACCTGATCACTCAGCCAACCCGCTTTGATGTCGTTGTTACCGATAATATGTTTGGCGACATTCTCACCGATGAAACTTCCGTTCTTACGGGTTCCATGGGGCTGCTGCCTTCCGCCAGCCTGGGGAAAACCGGCCCCGGGTTGTACGAACCGATCCATGGCTCCGCACCGGACATCGCCGGTAAAGGGATTGCAAACCCGATCGGTACCATCCTGTCAGCGGCAATGCTGCTGCGGCATTCGCTCAACCTGGAAGAGGAAGCCAGCGCGATTGAAAGCGCTGTTGACCGGGCGATCGCGGATGGATGCCGGACAACCGACCTCGGTGGAAAATTGAACACACGCCAGATGGCGGGTGAGATCATCTCACGGCTGGTGTGATGAGAGTGGTGCAGACAGTATGCGTGATTCATTGACGCCCATGATCGTAATCAATTTGGCGTTGGTTTTTTATTCCATCGGCGTGTGGAGTGAGCGGCTGCAGGGCTTATTAAAATGGCGGCATTTCGCTTTTTTCGTGCTTGGCTTGATTTGTGACACCTGGGGGACCGGCCTGATGTTCGAAATGGTCGGAGGGATGACGTATGATCTGCACGGGATTACCGGGCTGGCGGCGATCATTTTAATGTTTGTGCATGCTTTGTGGGCCCTGGTTGTTCTGCTGCGAAGAGATGAGAAAGCGATCAGGAGCTTTCACCGCTTCAGTGTCTTTGTCTGGGTTGCCTGGCTGGTTCCGTATCTGAGCCCAATGATGATGCGGATGTTCGGATGAAATTGACCCGCTAGCGCTCTTCGCGTAGCCGACTTATCGGAAGATGTTTCTTTTTAACATACAAAGGAAGAGCGCCTCCCATGGGGTGGGGAGGCGCTCTTCCTATTTCACTTCAACCAGTTCAACGTCGAATATCAAAGTCGCTCCAGGCGGGATAATGCCGCCTGCGCCGCGCTCCCCATAGGCCAGTTCGGGGGGGATGGTCAGCGTTGCTTTCCCTCCCGCTTTCATCAGCGCAATGCCTTCCTCCCAGCCTTTGATTACCATTCCCCGCCCCAGGGTGAATTCGATCGGCGCGCCGCGTTTGTAGGAATCGTCAAAAACACTCCCATCGGTCAATTTGCCGGTGTAGTGAACACAGACCGTCTTCCCGGTTTCTGCCTGGGCGCCGGTCCCTGCCTGGAGCTCAACATACTCTATTCCATTGTTGGTTTTCATTTTGTCTCCCGTAAAAGTGTGTTGGGGTTCAGTTATCGAAAATGGTTGTTGCATGCATGCTGGCGGCGGATGTGATCAGTTCTTCCTGGTCGTCCGGGCCCATTGGTGTGAAATTCCGGCAGGCATCCAGGAATAGGGGCAAGATATTGATGTCCCCGGTTGTGCACAACCCGGTGACGCCTTTTTGTGAGAGGGCGAAATCGACACATTTCTGGATCATCGGCGGGGCGTCGAAGGGTTGGTACCAGCAGTTGTACTTATGTTCCTGTTCCCCCCACGGACGGGCTGCCACGGCTTTGATGGCCATTACGCCGATGTTTTTCTCCTGGCAGTGGCTGAGCAGTTCAAGCGCCTGTGCTTTGTATTCCGGGCTGCCGAACTGCACGAAGTTGACAGGGAAAAGCACGCTGTCGAACTCATAGCGTCGTAGAGATTCCAGGAAGATCGCCGGAGTCTGGTTGCCGTGTCCGGTAATGCCGATATAGTCAGTCAGCCCTTCTTCTTTGGCTTCGATGAGTGCTTCCAGTGCGCCGCCCGGTCCTGTTACCTGATCGAGTTCTTCAAATGTAGTGATGCCGTGCAATTGGTGAAGGTCGAATTTGTCGGTGCGTAACAGTTCCAATGAGCGCCGCAGTTCGCCTGCGGCTTCGGTTTTCGTACGCAGGCTGGTTTTGCAGCCTAAAAAGAACTGCCGGCGGGTCTTTTCGATCCAGGGCCCCATTAATTTCTCAGCCTTGCCGTAACCCGGGGCAATATCAATGTGGTTGACGCCTGCCTGCAGGATAACGTGCATGGCTTGTTCTGCCATTTGCGGTGTGCCTTGATACAGGGCAGCCGCTCCAAAGATAGCCAATGTACTTGGGTGCCCGGTGCGTCCAAATAGGCGTTTGTCCAAATCTCACACTCCTGATAGGTAGTAATGCTACCATGAAATAGAGCGTACGGCAGAATACTTCGCATAGCCAATATAATACAAAATTTTCACTCCCCAAAACATTTCCACCAACCAACAAAAGCAAACCAACTCAAAACGAGCGCATCCTACGGAAAAGTACGCAGTCGTTTATACACACCGGCAGGTCGATTTTCACCAGCACTCAAATCTGCACACAACAAGGCGGCAGTCGCTTGTAAAGTGACTGCCGCCTGAAGGATCACCCAGGAAATGCTGAATCAAGCTGCGCCAGTGGGGGATAGCGCACTGATCAGTAACAAACATACCAAAAGGTAAATGATAAACAACGGCAGCCATCCCAGCGGCTTGAGTGCATCCAACCAGGCGGGAAGCGAATTCGGACCTTCCAGAGGGGCTGTTTCTGCGATGACCCAGGCGGATGGCAGGACCATTGAGCTGTAGACGCTGATAAACGCCCATATGAAAACCAAACCGATCATCAGCCAGTATCCCGGCGTGAAGAGCGCATAATCGCCTCCGAGCATAGCCAGTACTTGCCCGGCAAAGCCATCGCCTCCGATTTCGTATACACCTCCCAGGAAAAGTACGCCGGCAGCAGAGAATCGTCTCCGGTTTTGAACGCTGACAAAGGTGAGCACCATCATGGTATACCAGGGCATGGTAAGCAGCAGGTCAACCAGCAGGTTGGGATGCGCAGCCACCCCCTGCGCACCAAAAATGTTTTCATAGAAAAGGAATTCGGTCTCGACCACGGCTGCGTTGAAGATCCCCAGCAGGGCTGCGTTTCGCAGAGGGGTTCCAGAGAGAAATGGCAGCCACCACCGGCGGGCGGCGTACAGCATAAGGGTGTAGCCGCCCGCGGTCCAGATAGAAGCAGTCAGTGTCAGGTTTTCCGGAGTTGGGTCGGCTAGTGACAGGAGCAACATCGCCAGTAAACCCCATCCGGCGCCAAGGCCTACGATCCAGGACCATATTTTCATTCTCTTTGAACCCCAAGCCTTTCTTGCCAGGACAAACGGAAAATATTCCAACTCTGCCGCCCAAATACCACCAACCCCAAGAAGGTAACCCCATACCATCCCAAGAATTCAATTATTCCTTCGGCTCCCTCAGGCAGTGTTTCTGTCAGCATTGCTGTGATGATGAAAACCACTATCCCGGCTGCCCAAACATGCTGGCCCACATTTGTCGAAACAGGCATTGCTGTTGACCTGGACCGGAACAGGGCCATGATAAACAAGCAGATCAAAACAGCATAAAGTCCCCAAATAACCATATGGCCTAGAAGCGATGGGAAGGCTTCCCGCCGCAGGGTGATTCCGCACAGCAGGTAGACCGCTGCCAACGCAGCGATCATAACAGTCAGTTCCTTCCCATCAGGCAGCAAATCTTCCAGGGAGTATTGACACCCCCGGGTTAGTTTTCGCCACAGCCAACCCAAGAGACCCAGAACCAGCAATACTCCCGCACCGGAAAGCAGGATCTGGCGCGGCGATTGGGCATTGATGGTGATGAACAAGCCGCTCAGTACCGCGATCATGATCCAGCCTCTGGTGCTTAGAAAGAATTGCTGCAGCCGTACAGGGAAACGGCTCAATAGCCCGGTAGTATTCGTCAGCCAGGTCTCTGCTGCCAGCAGAGGCAGGATAAAGGACATCCAGGCATGCCAGAAGAATACCAGCACAGCAGTTTCGAAGACAGCTAATTCCCCGATCCTGAAAACAGAATCATTCCAATCTGGGGTCCACAGGATTTTCGTGATATAGGCCTCATACATGCCGAACAATGTTCCGGCGAAGTACAGGACAGCCAGGGTTGGGCGTCCCTGACGGTAGATGATGGTGATCAGGATGAGGCTGTGCAGCAGATAGATCGGCACAACCATGAAGATGCCCCGGTAATGAAAATAAGGGAACAAATCCGCCCCGCTGATGACTTCAGCGAAAAAGGTTGAAATCAGCCCGATATTCAACCAGAATAACCATTTGTGAGTCTTTGGTATAGAATTTCCAGACATAGCTGCCTCCGTTCATTATGGTATACAGGGTAACGGTCCAAAAAGTTGCAAGCTCGTGTAAAATTGAATCAATATCAATCAATTCGGACTGGATATCAAAATGGCTGACGATAATTTCATCAGAAAAATAAAGTGCCCGGCCTGCGGCGCTCCACTGGAGTGGGCGGAGGCCGGGACCTCGACCACCTGCGCTTATTGTAAAGTCCGGCTGGAGCGGAACCTCCCGGAAAAGAAAGCCGAGGATGAAGAACCGGAGCCGGCTGTTTTTGTGATCGATCAGGAAATCCAGCAAGATATTGGCAGGGTGGATGCCCAGGCAGCCAGGAAAGCCAGTAGGACGGCTGGGTTGGTCGTTGGATTTTCATTGTTGTTCCCTTTGGCGCTTCTCCTTCTAATCTTGTTGTTTGAACCCAGTTCGCCGGTCTCACTTAATCCACACCCTTTATTGATCCATGATCCAGTCCTTCTTATTGACCGGGGAGAAGATGGGGTGAATGATATTGTTGCGGTCACATATGACCGCCGCAAGGAAAACTACGCACTTGCCCGCCTAAGCATGACCGACCGGAAGATTCTCTGGAGGGGAGATGGAATTGACAGTTCCAATGATATCAATGTACTGGCAAACGGGGAACGGGTACTGGTAACAGTTGAAAACGAAACCCAGCTGAAAGGCTATCACCTGGAAGACGGTAAGTTCCTGTGGGAGTCCACACTGGTTGACAAATTAGGGTATGCTAAAACCAGTTTGAGTGTGTACGGGAATTCAGTCGTCACAATCTCCCAGGATTTTACTCTTCAGGTTTTTGATATCACAACTGGAGAAGAAATTTGGAATAGGCGTCTGGCGAAATATGTCCAAAAATTCAGTTTATCAGGGAATGCAATCATCCTGGTCGATGAAGTTGAAGGTGAGGGCCTCCTTTTCGTTTTGGATATCGCGGATGGGAGCGTAAAACAAACGATCAGCCCCGCCTGTGAAAATTCTGAACAGCACGGATGGACAAACCAACTCAGTACAAGTTCGAAAGCTATCATTTCAGCAGACGGCAGTACAATTGATTTTATTTATGGAAATTCACCCGCCTGCGTAGAAAGATGGGACCTGCTGTCTGGCAAGCTGTTATGGAAGAGCATCGGGGCAGAGCAATTCGTCTCCCGGATCGAAGACGAAGCTGTTCTGGTCACTCCGGAGTATGTATTCTTCCCGATTGATGAGCTATTGTGGCAGGCATCGCCAGAGATGGAAAACTGGATGACTTTCTACCAGGCCGAAGACTATGAGTTGGAGCCTCTCCTGGCAGCCAGTAATATCCTGGTTGTCAGGGCAAAAAGGACGCGCGGTTCAGAACGCTTTGAGCTTTGGGGACTCGACCTGATAACGGGAAACCAGCAATGGACTTATTACCTGGGTGAAAGCCAACCTTTTGACCCACCTGGCTCCGGCGTGGGTTCCCTGTCTGACGGTGAATCGGCCTGGACCTGGATGCAAAGCGGCGATGAAATGATCCTGGTAACAGCCAACTCGTCACCGACAGAACTGGTGACAACCGTGCTGGATATCTCAACAGGTAAAAGCCATACGATGGAAACCACCGGGTTTGATACCTGGAACGAGGATTCTTACTGGGCAAAACCGATTAATTGGCAGGGCTCCACCCTATGGCTGCTTGCAGACCAAAAAATCCTGGTAATCGATGCGATCTCAGGAAAGATAGCCTACAGCTATCCATGAGGATATAGAACAAAGGGAGTGCCGATTCAAGGCAGCACTCCCCTTGTTATTTGTTGCTATTCCACGATCAGCCAATCGCTGCCGCTGCGGCCAAAGACCTCAGGGGAGTACATTTCTTCAGCTTTCGCCGGAGGCGCCACAAATGTACCGGGGGTTGTTGCCCTGGCCACATACGTGTACTCATACACACCGTCCCACAGCAGGGAAGCAAAGGCTTCGGCGCGTTCGTCACGCATGTTCTGGTGCTCATACCAGGTGCCCCACCACCACCAACCATAGCGGGCTTCAGGACTTTCCGGATCCTGCGGCACGCTCCCAGATACGGCCAGGGCAGGGTTGATGATCTCCAGTCCGGCCGGGAGTGGATCGACCAGCGCCACATGATAGCGGCGGTTGTCAGCCGCCATTGTCAGGCGGATGCGCACCCTGGCCCCGGCCTTGACATGCCAGACGCCATCCTTATCCCGGTAAACATCTTCGGGATTATCCACAGCTTCATACTCCCGCTGCACGACAAAGCCCATATCAAGTGGATCCAGCCACAGGTCGGTTGGTGCATACCGCAGGCCTAAGCGATAATACAGGCGGCCGGCGCCCTCTTTACTGATGACCAGATCCTGTTCCTGCCCGCCTCCCAACTGTGGGTCCACCAGGAAAGACATGGGGATACTGGTGTTGTGGCGTTCAGTCGTATACCCCTCATAAGTATGTTCGCCGGCATAAGTCTCTCCCAGCCAGATACGGGCAACAAAGTCTGGAGTTTGGGCTTCATAGGTGTTGAAATAACGGTCCAGGGCTACCAGGACAAAGACGTTTTCCTGGGTGTTGCCCCAGCGGCCGCGTGTACGATGCGCCAGCAGGCCATTAACAACTTTGGGGATCAGGTCACTGTCCGGATCATCGGCCATCAAGGCATCCAACAGGATCGCATCTGTCCGGCGGTTGGAGCTGAGCAGCAGGTAAGTCTGGTCATCATATTCGATTGTAAAGTTGGCTGCCCCGGCGGTTTCCACCACGCGGTTGCTGACCAGCTGCCGGATGGATTCCAACTCCGGACCGGAATTTGGATCATCCACCAGCGCCTGCCAGATCCAGCCAACGGCATCCAGGGGGAGATTTTCCAGACCGGCTTCATCCAGCAGTTGTCGAGCTTTAGCCGGGTCGCTGTCTCCCATCAGATCACGCACATACAGGGCATAGGCGCTCAACGTCCAGCGGGTTCGCAGTGAATACCAGTATGGATAGTGACTCTCAATATCCCTCAGGTAGTAAAGGGCATTCTCCTGCATGACAGCGGGAACCGTAAACCCTTTTTGTTCTGCACGCTGCAGGGCGTGAGCAGTATGGATGGTATTAAAGGGGATCGATTCCTGACCGCGGCGCCAATAGGGGAAACCGCCGTCGTAGTTTTGCAGTACCTGCAGTTGTTCGATATCCCGATCGACGGCCGTTTCCATATCCTCGGGGGAGGGAAGACCTTCCGCTTCGAAAGCAGTCAGCACATCCCGGAGTGCAGCAATGCCCAGGATACGGGCGGAACGCTGCTCGGAACACTCAAAGGGGTAGCCATACAGGTAGAGGACGGCATCCGTAAGCGTCTGGAGGGCGGTTGAGGAAGTCTGGATTTCCAGGCCGCCATACTGCCGGAAGACGTCCTCAGGTGCGCTTACCGGCTGGAAGACTGCTCCCTGGTCTACCACGCCATAAGCGGCAAAGGCTTCGGTTGTCGCGGGGGTGTAGATGGGCAGTTCTATCGTGGCAGCGTCTGCATATGTGTTCGAAACCGCGGCGACCTGGAAACGGGCCGTTCCGGCTCTGTCGGTCGCAACCGGGAAGCGTACTTCAATGCGGTCATTGGCAGGTACTGTCACTCGCTGACCGGCGCCGCCCGTAAAGAGCACATTGGTCCCTTCGGCAGCCACATCCACAATCATTTCTTCATCGGTCTGATTTTGAAGCACGACCGGCAGTTCAAATACATCTCCAAAGTTGAGGAAGCGCGGGGCCGAAGGACGTACCATGAGCGGCAGCCGGGCGACCAGGTTCGCCTCTGCCGCTCCGAACCTGGAGCCGCGGCTGTCCACTGCAACAACCATGATGCGGTAGCGCGTCAGGTTATCGGGCAGCTTTATACTGACGCTGGCGTTACCATCCCGATCTGTCCTGACATCGGGGGCAAACGTCGCCAGCGGGTTGAAATCGGACCGGACGGTAATGGAAGTATTTATGCTTCCTTTCTCACTGGAAGCTGCCATGTCCATTTCCTCCATCGCAGGTTCAGGCGCTGCAGCTCCGGAAAGCATCATACTGTCGCGGGCAACAGTTGCGGTTGGATACAGCTTCATCTGGCTGGCATCACCCGATTGCGCAAACGCCATCGGGTCGGCCAGGATGATCGTATCTCGGCTGTACCGGCTGCCAACTCCTGATGGGCGGTTGGCGTAAAAGACCGGGATCGGATCCGCCAGTTGGTAATTACTCAAGGCCAGGATGGCCTCATCAACCACGAGCACAGCCAGTTCTGCATCCGGGACGGGCTGGCCAGCCGCATCGCGCAGCCGGATCTCCAGCAATGTCTCTCCGCCCGGCTCAAGGTTCGAGGCAGCGGGCGTAACGGTCATCTCCAGGGTGCGCTGCAGAGGTGGAACACTGAGGGACAGGTTCCCGCTGGCATACGCTGGCCGATCGGGGATTCCTTTAACAGGCTTACCCAGATCATCTGTACGAGGCGCTGCGCCAACCAGGTCCACCTGAATATTCAGGTTGGGAATGTGGGCATCTTCGATCGGAACTTTCAGGGTAAAGCTGCCATCTTCAACCAAAAATCGTTCGGTGTACAGGAAACCGCTGCGGCTGACAGTCAGCAGGCCTTCTGCTGGAGTAAATGGGGACTGCACCAGGATCTCAGCGACGTCACCCGGCTGGTAAGTCTCTTTGTCCGGGATCAGGGCTGCTTCTTCTTTTTCTACTTCCCGTGAAGGCGGGCGTTCGGCGCCGCTCACCCAACGGTTGAACATGGTCTTGTTCTGCCGGCCGCTGTCGTCGCTGAGAATGGCTTTGATCTGGTAGATGCCGCCAACGGGCGTCTCGAAAGAGCAGGAGATCGGCTCCAGGCCGGAAGTACGCTCACACTCCTGGGCGTCGACCTCAGTTTGCTTCCATTCCCCACCCTTGTATTTCCACACCAGACGGGAAGCCGTAATTGTAAAAGGTCTATCCGGGATCGGTTTCCCATCCAGGTCGGTTATGATCGCTTCGATAACCAGCGGATCGCCGCGCTCGACAAAGTAACGTTCACTGCGCATACCGACATACAATTCAGCGGGATGCACCAGTAAACTGGTTGTACCCGCCCAGGCCTGCCGGTTGACATCCATGACCGCGGCTTCAGCCAGTACGCTGAAGGGACGTAAACCCTCGGCTTTTTCGAAGTCCATCTTGAGATAATGACTGCCGGTCGCATCGGTCGTACCGTTGAAGCTGAGATACTGCGGCTGGCCATCGCCTGGTCCCGCCTCGGAGTAATTCTGCCACCATGGCTGCCAGACACCAAATGTAAAGTCGGGCCAATTGGGAGGTGTGTAGTTGGTAGGGGAGAAACTGATATTCCAGGCAACCTCTGCATTAGGCAGGGGACCGCCGGCATAATAACTGGCTTCAACGGCAACCGTAGCTGAATCACCAACAAAATAGGGTCCGGTTGTTTCGTTCCGGGCGGTTACTTCGAATTCCGGCCGGCGGAATTCCTGGATCTGGAAACTGTGTGAATACACGGTGTTTCCAATGCCGCTGACAGACGCGTCGAATTGGATCGTTGCATATCCCAGGTTAGCGTTTTCAGGGATTGTAAAACTGAAATCAAAGCCGCCCAGGGCATTGACCTCCAGGCTGCCGGCTGTCAGGTTATTCCCCTGCGGATCGAAAACCTGGTAGCCGGTTCCTGCCAGTCTATTGCCAACCAGGCCGACATCGCCATCCTGAAGACCGCCTATCCGCCTGAGCCAGCCTTTAATGTGTACTTCTTCGCCAGGACGGTACATCGCCCGGTCATCTACCACGTACCAGCGCAGGTCATCTGAAACATGCCGGGAAGACCATCCGTTTTCGTCCCAATAGGACATTGAGGCCGGCAGCATGGCGATATCCTGCCCGCGTTGGGCGGTAATATAAGTTGTGTCGCCGGCCGGGATATCAAAGCGCGCCAGTCCGGCCGCGCTGGTTGCAGCCAGGGTCTTATCGGTATTGGACTTGACAGTGATCTCTTCAAGCGGTGCACCGTTTTTCAAATCGGTTGCCCACACAACCATCTCGCTGTGGTCCAGGAAGGCGTCCAATCCAATCTGGGTCACCTGCACCCAGATCATCACATGCTCCCAATAACGCTCCTGCTGGAATAATCCTTTTGGAGGTCTGGCAATTACAATGAAATGCCCATACTCGCCATCCATGTCCTTGCTCAGATCGATACCAACTTCGGTCAGCTTATCGGTATTCCCATCCAGGCGAATGGTCTCATCCCTGACCAGCCTGCCGGGCGGCTGGGGCAGCAAATCCGTTTGCTGGTACTGCCGGAGATAGTTTTTGAAAGCATCCCAATCGGAAGGGGCGACCCTATAGACCTGTACGTCCAGGCGGTTGTAGTTCATTGAGTAAAGCGACAGCACCGGTCTGGCGGCGGCAGGATCGAGGGTAACAAAGATATCATCCGGTCCGGCCAGGTAAGGCTCTGCCGGCCCGACCTTGATGCTCAAGAATTTGTCCGAGCCCAGCTTCTGCCCGAACGAGTCCTGGAGCTGGCGGCTGATCTGGATGCGGTAAGTGGTCTGGCCTTCGGTTGCACCCTGGATATTGATCGTATCGCCAAAGACATTGACAACCATCCCGGGGATTTCCGGTGTTACGTCCAGCATACTTTCATCAAAAACCTCGAGATCGATCGGGTTATTAAATTCAACATAAAAAGGTGCCAGCGGCCGGCAAACATCGTCATACCAGGAACAACCATGGCGAATGATATCCAACGGAGCATAAGTCTGGAAACTGTATGTCTGCGCTTCGGTGGTGAGCAGCGGCCCTTCTGCAGAAGGCGTTCCCGGCCCAATTTCTACTTGAATAGAGCTGTCCTTTGGAAGAGGTTCCAGTACCTTGAAGACCATCCAGCGTCCGGCTGCAGCATTTTCAACCAATCGGTTGACTGCTTCGTCGCCTTCAATATCTTCAGGTGTAGCCGGCTTGACGCTGACGGGTGTTCCTTCTGCTGCAACCTGGATTGTCTTCAGTACTACTTCGGGTTCTATCCGCTGGTCAAACTCGATGAAGAACAAAGGCTCCAGCGGCTGCGGTTCATAGTCCCGGGGATAATAGCGCAGCATGGTCGCCGGGGGAGTACTGAATTTGAAGCGGATTTCTTCGTCCAACACACCGCCTGTGACTGAAGTGGTTCCAGCTGGTATGGTGACTTCATATTCGGTTGCCATCGGCATGCGATCGACCAAATCCGACTCGTACTGAAAGTTGAGGGTCTTTGTGCCCAACCAGCGCCAGGTCCCTGGCAGGGAAGGGGAGACTTTCACGGGAACGTCTTGCTCTGCCAGATCATTAATCGTCGCCAGGGTTGTCATCGGCTGATTAAAAGTAATATTTACAAAGGGTGCAATCGGGATTTCACCTTCAGGACTGTACCTCAGCACTTCCAAGGGCCCCGCGACTACTTCCGGCGGGGTTTCTTCCGGTGGGAGCGGGAATATCTCTTGGATGGTATCACCGGTTCGCGGAGGAGGCAGTACATCTTCCGGCAGGTTAAAATCGGTGATATCCCCGGGGTCTACTTGTAAATCAGGCAGCCGGGCCAGCAGCCGGGTGGTTTCTTCTGCCGATAAAGTCTGCCCGGCCGCAACCGGCAAGGGAGCGCTGTCCTGCGGTGTTGAACTGCCCTCACTCAATCGTATCGATAGGTTGGCTTCACCTTCATCCATCGGTTTTTCTCCATCATCTTCAACAACACCGGGAGTCGCGGTTTGCCCCGGGATGTCTGGCTCACCAGGTTTATTAAATTTTAAGACAACGACAGCTGCTGCTGCCGCTAACAGCAAAACAATCAATCCACCCAGATACCACCAGCGTTTTGAGCTTTTATCCATTCCTGAAATCCTCCTGTCACTTATCTGTCTGAGTTCGTCCATAATAATAGACGTCTTACCAGCTAGATAAGTTCCTTTCAAACCGGATATAAAGAGTATAAACCTTTTCCCAAATTACCGCTTTCGGATGAACAAATGTTTTTTTTGATAGTGCCCGGAAATAATGTACAATAGGGGGGCGCCGGCAAGATAACCAATAAGGAGTGTATTTAGTTTTGATGTTTGAGCACCCGGCACCAGATCCATATCGCCTGCTTGGAATGGATATTTCCAATTGGACGAATCGTGTGGTTGATTTCTCTAAAGCCAAAGAAGCCGGCCTGGATTTTGTTGTGATCAAAGCCAAGGATGGCGCAAGCGATGTTTACCTGTTCAGGGAAAACTGGCAGGCAGCCTGGGAGGCAGATCTCCCGCGGGCGCCGCTGGTCTGGTTATACCCATCCTGGCTGCGGCAGGCCAGCGCCCAGGCGCGTGCTTTGTTCCAACTCCTGGAAGAATTTGGTCATGGGGAAATCCCCCCTGTAATTCGCTTTCAAAGACCTCCCTGGTTCTATTCACCGGCTAACCCAAAACATACGGACCTGGAAGAATATTTACAGACCTTTGAAGAGCTTGCTGGCATCAAGCCGATCATTCGTACAACCGCTTCATACTGGGAATCCTACGGAAACCAGGATAAATTCTGGACTGGTTACCATTTGTGGCTGACCGATTTCAATTCGCAAAATCCGCTCCCGGTTCCCCCTTGGGGAGACTGTTCCTTTGTCCAGTGGACTGCCAATGCAAACAGCCAGGATTATGGTATTGATCCAAAAAACAAGAAGTTGGTCAATCTAAGTTATTTCAATGGCGACCTGGACAGGTTCTACAAAACGTTCCGGGGCGCTGCGAATCCATATTACCGGGTGCGGGACGACCTGCAATTGTATGGGATGTCCAGGACTGCCCGCAAGGGTTGGGATGACCAACGACCCGGCAACACACACGGGACCACGATGACCCAGGTATGCTTCAGCGAAGCCAATGTATCCTCGGGGCGTGTTCAAACAATTCTTAGCCGGCGGCCAGAGTGGGTGGAATACATAAGATACATGCTGCCCGGTAAAAAATTTGGAATGTTCACACAAGACAATACCGGGATGTTCAACTCAACCGATATGGAAAAAAAAGATTACAAAATGGACAGCCTGACATGTGGCTGCAATGTTCTTAAGGTGCGGAATGTGCTGATTGGCGCAGATGGGAAACCATGGGCAGAAATCGACTACCTTGATTATTATTCACAACCCGATTATTCAATGACCTACGAAACACATCCCTGGCTGATACATGTTTATCTAATTGTTGGTGATGCCGTAGGCGGCTATCTGATCAAGGCGCCAAGGCTTGGTGATATTCCTTATCCACTGGTTTCAAAACAATCCCTGTACATCCCAATGCAGGAATTGGAACCCTTCCCCGGGCTGCCGTGCAGGGCTGTAGTGGCTGCAGATACCTTGAACGAATATCAGCTCCCCGGTGCGCAGGGAGAAATTACCGGCAGTCTGGCAAAAGATGAAGAGTTAACGATATACAAATACAGCCCGCGCGGGTCCAGTGTCTGGGGGCAGGTAGGAGTGCGTCGCTGGATTTGCCTGGTTAGCATGAAACCAATCAATTCAATCCATGGAGTCGAATATTTTACAACATGGCGTATGGATACCATTCCGCCCCCGGTTTCAGGGGTATGAGCGCTGTAAAGCCCAAACGGGATCTGGCTACGCCTCGCCTTCAAAAATATCGTGATACCCCCGGTCCAGTTCATCATCCGACAGGTGGGCATATCGCTGCGTAACCTGGATATTACTGTGGCGGGCCAGCTTTTGAGCTAACTTGAGATTTCCGGAGGCGCGCAGTACTGTCGTTACGAAATAATGCCGGAATGAATGGGGGGTGATGGAGCCGCGGGCCTCTTCACCCAGGGCCTGCACCACACGCTCGGAGACAATATTACGTCCTGTGGTCGTTGTCACCGGTTTAATCTTATTCCCGGCGCCCCTGTCGTGCCTGGCAAAGAGGGGCAGGGAGGTTAGTGGTTTGCCCGAAGCACCGTCCAGCTCGCTGCGTGCGGAGAGGTAATCCCGCAGGGCTTTCAGAGCCCTGGTTGAAAAGCGGATAACGGCTTGTTTATCGCCCTTACCAATAATTACTGCCCGGCCTTCATTCCAGTCGATGTCTCCCCGGCGGAGTTCACAAGCTTCATGGACGCGCAGCCCGGTGTCTGCCAGTGTAATCAGGAAGGCTCTGTCACGGAGGGCCCTCAGGTGTTCTTCATTTTTCGCATAGTTTAATACTGTGAAATTATTCACAAATGACAGCACCTCTTCGATGGAATCGCGTGGGAACTGGGGTAATCGCTGCCCGGGACGACGGGCTCTTTGCCGGACCAGCAGGCGCAGCCGGGGAAGGTTGATATCTGCCAGACGTTCAGCAGCGGTATATTCGTAGAAGCCAATGATGGCGGTCAGGTAAAGGCGCTCGGTGGCAGGAGAAAAATTCTTGAGGTAATCTGCTGTCCAGCCAATTGCATCTTCAGTGATTTTTTCCATAGACGTCTCATCAGGATCAAGCCAGAATTCCCTGAGCACCTCCTTGAAAACCGATAGCGCATTGCTGTAAGTCCGGGCGGTGTTCTTGCTCCGCGAAAGCCCGACGCTGTCCAGGTAATTTACAATGGCTGCTGCAATTGTGAGTGTCTCCATATCGCTATTATAGGGGAAAAAGCAGATATGTCAATGCTTACGATAATGATACTTATCAAAAGCAACGAGGCGTTTTTATCCTGACCCGAAAAGTTGTCCCCCCCATTGTCGCTTTCCTTCCACAACCTGGACAATGCCTGACTCCGGAGCAGGCCGGGCTATTCGCTGATAACGGTATCATGGGACGCAGAACTTACTTGCGCTTTCCAACCCCCCTCCCCTGCCGGGACGGCAGATACCATAACGATCGTATTCTGGAATGTTGCGCCGTTCGGTTTACGATCTGCTTCCAAGTGTTGGATACCTGATCCGGAAATTGTCTGAACATCCGCTTCTTTATGGATATACTTGCAAAATGCCACTGGAAGCGTAAAAAACGGCGCTGAAAACCTGGCAGGTTCAAAGGCCGCAGCTCAACAATGCTGCCCAGTTCTCCTGGATCGCTCAGCGCCAGATAGAGAGTTAACTCCCTCATAAGCTTTGTGATTATCCGCCATCGTTGGTTTGTACCTTCTCCAGCCATTTTGGTATTCGACGAACTTGCGGACTCTTTCCGTAAAAGAGATCATCAAGGCGTAAAGCGAGCCGTCTGAAAGCAGCCGAACGATGGTTCCCCCAGCGAACAGCTTTGTGTATAACTGTGTCAGGATGACTGTAAGGACAGACGCTCATACAACGCCCGCAATCCGTTCCAACTGTATTCCAATACCGGAAGCAGGCATCTGAGTCAATCTGCCAGCGCATCGCACCGTTAATTTCTATTCGGTCGCCAGTAGGAATTGCCCGGGCTGGACAATTCTCTGCACACTTTACGCAGTGGCGGCAAAAATCAATCACGCTGCCGTCCGGAGGAGCAGCTCCTGGCGCCAATTCCAGGTCTGTTGTGACAACTGCCAGACGCACACGCGGCCCCAGATCAGGCGTTATCAGCAAACCCATACGACCTATCTCTCCCAGCCCGGCATCCCTGGCTACAAGCGGACAAATCACGCGATAATTGCCATCAATGTGAGCCCGGGCCGGGTATCCCATGGAGCGGATGATCAATGCAATTTGAACTGCGATCCTGCCGGCCTCGACATACTGGTGGGCCGACTCCATTATGGCTGGCGCACGTGGACTGCTTCCCAACATGTCATAATCCATTTCAACAGTCAGTGCAAGCGCGTATCGGTGCTCAACAGCCAGCGGCGCACCATACCGCCCGGATCCACGGCCAATATGGGAATACACATGTTCAGGCCTCAGCCTTGTTACCCCGACAGTATGAGCTCCCAAGAACCTGGACAGGCCCATCATGTAAGCGGTCAGATCTGCCCGGTCTGGTAAAACTGTCTTATTAACGGCAGGAGAACCTTCTGCCAGGCAACCCATTGAGTCTATCAGGGTAAATGCGGCTTCCGGCGCCTTGAACAACAACGGATCGCCATAACGCGCCTGCGGCGACAGCAGTCCCGGACGTTCCCGCCAGCGATTATCCAGTTGTTCAAGGCGCGGGTGGCTGTTATAGTATTCCCGGTATCTGGCGGTTCCCGGCTGCAAGCGGGAACGTGAAAATATAATATCCCGCTCGTCAAAGCGTTCTCTGGACTGGTCGCGCAAACGACCTGGCCCCTTGGATGGCAGCATAAACAGGAAGATCAATACAACGCCCCCACTTACCAGTAGAGTCAGGAACACTTGTTGAATAATGGCAGGGAGAAGAGTGAACAGGTTGAAAACAACCAGGCTTACCACGCCCAAAGCCGCGGAGACAACGGCCGCGCGCCTCTCCCCCTCCTTCCAGGACACAATTGAAAACCATCCGGGCAACAACAAACTGGCTGCAAGGAATAGATATACAACGATTTCCATGCCGCATTATACCCTCTTGACTGATAGAAATTATGTTCTATAATTAGTCTGTGGATGCAATTACCCGTTTGAAACTCCTTAGTTCACAAACTACCTTCGAGGTGGATGCCGAGAACAGCCTGCGGTCTGCACTGCCTCCACCAACAGGCTGCCTTGAGCAAAAAGCCAGGGGATTGCTTGTGCACCCGGCTGTTTTGCCAAACGGTGGACGTATCCAACTGCTCAAGTCGATGCTTACCTCGGCCTGTGAGCGGGACTGCTATTATTGCCCTTTTCGATCCGGTCGGGATTTCCAACGTGCGACCTTTAAACCGGATGACTTTGCCAGGGTCTTCATGGAGCTGCACAGGCGAGGTGTCGTTGAAGGCCTGTTCTTCAGCTCAGGAGTGGCCGGTGGAAGTATTCGCACACAAGACCAGATGCTGGATACAGCCGAGATATTAAGATACAAACTGGGATACAGGGGATACCTGCACTTGAAGATCATGCCCGGTGCAGAAAAAGACCAGGTTTTACGCAGTATGCAGCTGGCCGACCGGGTTTCAGTTAACCTGGAAGCGCCAAACACAGAGCGTTTGCAGCGCCTTGCTCCGCACAAAGCGTTCCTTGATGAACTGGTGACCCGCCTGGGTTGGGTTGAAGAAATCCGGAAAAGTAAACCTGCCTACCTGGGTTGGAATGGCCGCTGGCCTTCGTCAACCACTCAATTTGTGGCAGGAGGCGCTGGCGAAAGCGACCTCGAACTCTTGCAGACGACCGAGTTCATGTACTCGAAACTCGGCCTCAAACGAACCTATTTTATGGCCTTTAAACCTGTTCCAGGGACTCCCATGGAGGCGCAGCCTCCCACACCTCCTGTACGAGAACTTCGCCTGTACCAGGCATCCTATTTGTTACGCGACTATGGATTCAGTATGGAAGAAATGCCATTTACCCGGAGCGGGGACCTGCCCTTGAACGTTGATCCCAAACAAGCCTGGGCACAGCTTTACCTGGCCCACTCCCCCATCGAGATTAACCAGGCTGGACGCAGTGAACTCATGCGTATTCCCGGTATTGGTCAGAAAACAGCGGACGCGATCATCAGAGCCCGTCGTTTTCACACACTGCGGGAGATATCAATGCTCAGGAAATTGGGTGCAGTTACCGAACGCGCGGCGCCGTATATCCTGCTGGACGGCAGGAAGGCAGAGTACCAACCGGCATTGTTTTAATGGTCTACTGGACGACCTGGAAAAAGGCGACTCTTCAACCGGTGAGCCGCCAGCGCTTTTACTCATCTCGAAATTCCTGTCAAAGGACATTAATAAGTGTAAAATAACCGCAACGCACAATAAAGTACGCTGGAGACACAATGCGCCCAATACTTTTCTCTCTCGGGGAACTGCAGATCAGGTCATCGATGACCTTTCTGATACTAGGGATCATCACCGGCATCCTGGTCGGCAGGAAGGAAATCCTGAGAATAGGGTTTCCCATGCGGATGTTCCATTTTTTCTGGATATCCGTGATCCCGTTGGGTATTTTGTTTGGAATGATAAACAGCCTGATATTCAACATGGGTTTCCTGGACGCAATCAAAAACCTCGGACGCACATTCTCGAGCGGGCTGGTTTCTTTTGGGGCCATCGCCGCCATCCTCGTGTGGGGCTATCTTTTCTCCAGGATATTTAAGTCCGGAGTCTCCACCGGTCAAATTCTGGATACCATCGCACTGGTACTTCCGGTAATTATTGGCATCTACCGTATCGGTTGTCTTCTGACAGGCTGCTGCTACGGCCTCGAAACGAATGGCTTCCTGGGTGTATACCTTCCCAATGTGACAGGCAAGTGGGCTTACCGGTATCCAACCCAAATCATGTTGATGGTTTTCAACCTGGGCCTGTTTTTCTGGTTATGGATGCGCCGCAAAAACACACTCTTCGACGGCAGCCTGGTGCTGCAGTATCTATTCATTTACTCGGCAGGAAGATTGGTCATTGATTCGGTGCGCGATCTCCCTCGCATTCTGGGTCCGTTCAGCCTGCACCAACTAACAGCAATGGCTATGCTGCTGGTCTCAGGGTATATCTTTGCCGAACTGTGGCTTGAATACCGGGTTAACAAGAATTCAAGCACACCATAACCAACAGCTGCAGCCAGTTTGATCGTGATAGCCTTCCAGGGGGATAGCAATCAAGACCAGGAATCAGTATAATGGAATAGACATTAAGTCTTGAGAGAGGAGGCGAGAATGAAATCCCCGTTCCTGCGTATGGTAGGAGGGGTGGGAGTAATGATTTTGCTGGCAGGTTGTAGACTGCCGGAGACAACGCAGCCTGAACGACCCCCTGAAGACGAAGCACAGGAAACCCAACCAGCCCAGGCTGGAAACCTGGACGAAGAAGCCCGGGTGTTGGATGTTGACGAAACCATCCCAGAGCTGGGCAGCTGGATGTATTGGTTCGACAACAGCATCCTGGTTTATATCCCCGCCGGGGAATTTGCAGCCGGAGACTCCCAGTTCGAAGATAACCCGCCGCACACAACAACCCTCAGCGCCTATTGGATCTATCGTAACCCGGTAACCAACGATATGTACCGGCAGTGTGTTATGGCCGGCGCCTGTGAAGAACCGGCGACAGAGCCGCCCTACGAGGATGTGTTTGACCCCGATCGAGCTGACCACCCGGTAGTCGGCGTCGACTGGGAAAAAGCCTGGGCCTACTGCCAGTGGATGAGCGCTGAACTGCCGACAGAAGCCCAATGGGAAAAAGCTGCCCGCGGCGCTAATGGCAATCCCTACCCCTGGGGAAATGATGAACCGAACTGCAGCTACCTCAATTATCTGGGTTGCGTCGGTGACACAACCCCCGCTCAGGAATATTATCCCGAAGGATTAAGCGATTACAAATTGATGGACATGGCGGGCAACACCTTTGAGTGGACCCGGGATTGGTACCAGGAAGATTACTCGGCCACTGCCCCGGAGACGAACCCGGCCGGACCGGAAACGGGATTATACCGCTCCATCCGCAGCAGCGGCTTCAACAGCGGCCTTGATATTCTACACCTGGCGCACCGCGCCTACCTGCAGCCGGAGAAGTACCGCGAAGACCTCGGATTCCGCTGTGTCGTTACCGAACCATCCCATTTTGCCCCATACTGTGAGCAGGTCGCCTATATACCCGGCGAAAACAAAGGACCCGGCGATCCCCCACCTGGCTCTCCGGACCTGAATGAACACCAGATTCCTGACTGCGAAACAGACGAACTGCTGTTTTCAGTCGGCAGCTATTGTTATGACCAGGCAAGCCAATTAGGAGGCGCTTCGGTCAATTATTCCGGCGCCCTGCAGAGTGTCACCGGCGCCAGCTGCGACAGCGGAAATCCAATGGGCTGCTGGGGACCCGAGAATTCATCTTTCGAGGTTACCCTGTGCGCCGAATGCCAGAACTGGGTACCCCCGAATTATCAAAACCCATCCTGTGATCCCGGATACACCCTGGTAGACGATAAATGTATCTTCTATGGTATCCCGCCCATCCCGGCGACGACCTGCCCGGCCGGCTGGTTTCTGGACATGGACGGGTACTGCAAACCCTGGTGTGTTCCGGTCGACCCGGACTGCCCCCAGGGTTTCCAATACAATCCAGCCTCCCAATGCTGTGAAGCGACATTTATCGAGCCGTCCGGCGGGTGGGCGGGCATTCCGGGCGCCCAGTATTCGTCCTGCCCAATCGGATATGACTATCTATCGCCGCCCGGGATCTGCGTGTACGAAGGACAATGGGTCACCGGCCAGAGCTGCCAGAGTTTCACCGGACAGTTGGGGAACTGCCGGGACCAGACAAACGGTAAATGCAGCAATCCGGGACAATACAGTTCCCAATCCGCCTGTGAAGCAGCCGGCTGTAAATGGACACCCAGCCCGACTGGCGGCGGCGGCGGTTCCTGCGGTTATTGAAATATTGAAATGCAGTAAAAAAGGCAGCGGCGATTTCTTGCGCACTGCCTTTTTCTTGTTCATTCACTACATGTTACATTCCGGCCAAGGTTCACATTCATGCTCAGGCTCAGGCTCAGGCTCAGGCAGTTTTGGCGGCGGCGGCTGGAAAAACACATCTGTGCAGGTCGTACTCGAAGTTACCGATCCCCCAAAATACTGGGCAGTGATAGAAGCACAGTTATTGAGCATTCTCTCAAGGTCTGAAAACTGTACGGTGTAATACCCCGTACACACCAGAGATTCGCCGGGCTTCAAAGAAGCGGTCGGACAGCTCCATTGATCCAGCATCGAATCGTGCAGTTCAAACGGCGGTTCGAGATACACATTTCCAGTATTGGTTACCTCAAACAGAAAGGTAATGAGAGTACCGGATCGGGTAAAAGAGGTCGGCTCTGCCGATTTGGTCAGTTCCACGGCAGGACGTAATTGCAGTTCTATCGTTGCGGAATCTTCAGCAGCGGCGCCTCCTATACTGGCGGAGGCGTGGTTGGTGATTTTCCCGGCCACGACATCTTCCATGGTGGTTGTGTATTTTGCCACACACTCAAGGCTGGCTCCGATTTCCAGGCCGCCTCCCGGGCAGGACACATCGACCATATCGTCACTGATCGTAATCGAACCGCTCAGGGGAAGATCACCGGTATTTGTCACTTCGTAAGTATATGAGATTATTTCACCAGGTCCCATAAAGGCATTTGGGCTGGCCGTCTTCTTCAGCTCAATCGAAGGCAGCGCGGCCTGTACCAGGGTGATGGTCTTGCTTGTACTTGCCGAGGCATTATAGTATTGGCTGTCACATCCACTCGAATCACGATACACTCCCGTAACCGAAGCCTGATTGACCACCTGTCCGGCCGCAACATCATCATCGGTGATCACATAGGAACCGGTGCAGGTCATAGATGAATTATTCCCACTTCTCCCACAACCCGAAACATTTAAGGCATTTTTAGGGCACGAGACATCCACAAGGTCATCGGTAACCTGTATAGATTCCATATCATACCCAGATGTGTTGGTCACTGTGTAGGTATAGGTAATCACTTCACCTGCCTGCGAAAATTCTGCCGGACTGGCATCTTTTGTAATCTGGACATTGTCGTCATACAATGGTTTGGCCTGATCCCGGTGGACAGACACACTGGCCATTAAAACAATAAAAACCAAACCTGAAAACAGAATGATACGCCCATTTCGATCAGTCAAAACATCCTCCTCTCATATTTAAAAAAACGGTGATATTAACAAATCGCCTACGAAAGTCATCATCTAAATATTGATTTTTTTATACCCCCCAAAGCCACTTCAGTATTTTACTATATCGATGTCATTAAAGACAACAATGTCAAGAGAGTCGTGTTCTTCCCACCTGGTCTATAATTGAAGATATGGATGCCTCCCGTTATTTGCGCACTTCTGAACTGGCCAGGGCTGCCGGTATCCATCCCAATACAGTCCGCCTGTATGAAGAATGGGGACTGCTGCCGCCGGTCGAACGCAATCCTTTCAACAACTACCGTCGCTATACACACAGGCACCTCGACCAACTCCTGCTGGTCCGATCAGCCCTGCAGTTCACCCTGCTCGGGGGTGCGATCCGCGCCTCTGCCTATGAGATCATCGAAGAAGGCGTCCAGGGGAATCATGGGGGTGCGCTCGAACTGGCCTATAAACTGCTGGCGCAAATCCTTTCAGAGCAGACCCAGGCCGAGGCGGCTGTGAACTTCCTTGAACGTTGGGCGGCAGGGACCCCCACAGAACCGCCCCGGCAGCCCCTGCGGATCGGGGATACCGCCCGCCTGCTGGAAGTCAGTATCGATCAACTTCATAACTGGGAGCGCAACGGCCTCATCCAGACACCGCGCGATCCGCACAACGGGTACCGGCAGTATGGTCCGGACGAGATCGGCCGCCTACGGGTGATCCGCATGCTGCTGCGCGCCCGCTATAGTACAATGTCCATCCTGCGCATGTTCACAAAACTGGATGCCGGGGAAAAGCAAGACCTGCGCACATCTTTAGATACACCCGAATCGGATGAAGATGTGCTCTACGTTACCGACCACTGGCTGACCACCCTGGCAGAACTGGAACAGGCAGCGCGCGCACTGGTAAAACAGATCGAAACACTGCTCGCCCAAAAAAACTGACCGGGCACCCCCCCGGCCGCTGCAATCACTGTGCGGGCGTTTCCCTGTTCCCGGCTTGCTTTGGGACTCTTTTCTTGTTATGCTCTAACCCTCCATTTGCATACCAGGGTTTTACTTTTTTTCTCCAAAAATTACTCCCCGTCAGCCGATTTGAAGGGCATTATTTTACTGATTCACCCATAACCCTCCATTAGCACACCAGGGTTGTAGAATGAGAATAAACCAAAATGGAGGCTTACTTGAATTCGACTCTCTATCATCACCTGCAAACCCTGATCAGCTTTGGCTCGCGTGTGATCGCTTCACCGGGCAACCAGGCAGCCGCCGATTATATCCGGGATGTCTTTACCAGGGCCGGGCTGGAGGTTGAAGAGCAGTCCTATGCCTGCACCGCATGGGAGCACGAGGCAACCAGCCTGGAACAGGGCGACTGTAAACTGGCCTGTACCTCCAACGCCTTCTCACTGCCCTGTGAGGTAACCGCGCAAATCGTCCCGGTGGGTTCGGTCGCGGAACTTGAACGGGTACCTGCTGCAGGCCAGGTGCTTTTCCTGTATGGAGACCTGACACGCGTCCCCCTGGCCTGTAAATCCTGGTTCCTGAAAGATGAGCGCAGCCAGCACATACTCGATCTTCTTGAAAGCCTCCAACCGGCTGCCCTGCTCTCTCCCCCCACCGCCACAGATTATTACGGCCAGTTCACCGAGGATTGGGAACTGGATATCCCGGCGGCGACAGTTCCTCCGGCGGCGGCCCTGCACCTGCTGCAGAATCCGGAGCAGCCCGTCTTCTTGGAAATCGTTTGCGCACGCAAACCGGGAACAGCCCGGAATATTGTCGGACGCCGTGGGGACCTTTCCGGAGGGCGGCTGGTCATCTGCGCGCATTTCGACACCAAGATCAACACTCCCGGTGCAACCGACAACGGCACGGGCGCCGCTGCACTGCTCAACCTGGCCGAAACCCTCCCGGACGACCTCCCGTTCGGGCTTGAATTCGTGGCCTTCAATAGCGAAGAATATCTGCCGATTGGAGACGATGAATACATCCGCCGGGCAGGAAACGACTTCGACCAGGTTCTGGCCTGCATCAATATCGATGGAGCCGGTGCAGCCCTGGGGTCCAACAACATCACCGCAATCGCCTGTGAGGCCGGTCTGGAAGACCGCCTCCGGTCTGTGCTCACAACATTCCCGGGCGTAGTCTGGACCGATCCCTGGCCGGAAAGCAACCACTCCACCTTTTCATTCCGGGGCATCCCCGCCATCCCAATCGGCGCCAGCGGCGTCCGCGGGTTGGCTCATTCCATTGACGATACCATCGAACAGGTCAGCCCGGCCAGGCTAAACGAAGTGGTTGCCCTGGTAACAGAAGTGGTAAAGATTTTTCGGTAAGTAAATCACCTGTTCCCTTTTCTGCAGGATAAAAAATGCCTACCCACATCCAGATCCACAACGCCCGCCTGCACAACCTGCGCAACATCTCACTCAGCATCCCTCGCAGCCAGCTGGTGGTCTTTACCGGACTCTCAGGCTCGGGGAAATCAACGCTGCTGTTCGATACCCTGCATAAGGAAGGCCAGCGCCAGTATATGGAATCGCTGGGGCTGGTGACCGACCAGCTGGCGAAACCGGCCGTCGATTCGATCACCGGGCTTTCTCCTTCCATCAGTATCGACCAGCACCTGTCCAATCGCAGCCCACGCTCGACCGTTGGCACGGTTACAGAAGTATTTACCTACCTGAGGGTCCTGTTTGCTCGCCTCGGGCGCCGCCCCTGTCCCAACTGCGGGACCGGCGTTCCGCCCTCCCATAATCTGCAAGATGAGCAACTCTGGGATGAGGATCCACCGGAAGTACAGACCATCGCGTGCCCCGGCTGCGGTGCGGTCCTGCCCGAACTCGGGATGGCCAACTTCTCCTTCAATAAGCCCGAAGGCGCCTGTCCAACCTGCACCGGCTTGGGAACCGTCCACCAACCGATCCTGTCAGCCCTGGTAAATGAGAACCTCAGCCTCAACCAGGGAGCGATCACCGGTTGGGAAGAATTCCATATCACCCATTACGGCGGGAATGTACTTAAAAACGCTGCCGAATACTATGGTTTTCATTTCGACCCCGAGCAGCCGGTCGGCGAGTATGCCCCACAGGTAAAGGATTTCCTGCTGTATGGGATGAACAACCCCATCTTCACCCGGCATTACCCCGACAGGAAACCACCCAAGACAAATGCCCAAGGCCGTTTCGAGGGGGTGGTCACCAACCTGATCCGGCGCTACAACGAGCATGCCAATGATCCCAGGTACAGGGAAAAGATGGGGAAGCTCTTCCACCTGCAAACCTGCCCCGACTGCCGCGGCGCCCGCCTTAAAGCAGACAGCCGGTCAGTGACCATCGACAACATGTCGATCATTGATACAGGCCAGATACCGCTGGAACGTCTGGCCACCTGGTTGGAGTACCTGCCCGGGACGATCGCTCAGGCAGAGATGCAGATCGCTGATCCGATCCTGGTTGATCTGAAAGAACGCCTCCGCCGGCTGGTGGACGTCGGCGTCGGTTACCTGACCCTGGAGCGCTCATCGCCTTCGCTTTCTACCGGAGAGGCCCAGCGTCTGCGGCTGGCATCCCTGCTTGGATCCGGCCTGACCGGGGTGCTGTACGTGTTGGATGAACCCACCATCGGCTGCACCCGCGCGATACCGAGCGCTTGATCCGGGTGCTGGGCAGGCTGCGCGACCAGGGGAACACCGTCCTGGTGATCGAGCATGACCTGGAAATGCTCAAAGCAGCCGACTTTGTGGTTGAGGTTGGTCCGGGGGCCGGCAGGCATGGAGGCCAGATCGTGGTGGCCGGTGATCCGGAAACGGTCGGGAACTGCGAGAGGTCGCTTACCGGCGGTTACCTGTCCGGACGTCTGGTCTTTCCCGCTTCCAGATCCCGGACTGTCAACACCCGGGCGCTGACGATCCGCGGCGCCCGGGTGCACAACCTCAAGGACATCACTGCCAGGATCCCCCTGGGCCTGCTGGTAGCTGTCACCGGCCCCTCCGGTTCGGGGAAATCTTCCCTGATAATGGATATCCTCAACCCGGCCGCCCGCCGCCGCTTCAACCATGCGGCTGAACAGCCGGAGGAATACGGGGAGATCGACGGTTGGGAATACCTCGACCGGGTTGTCACCATCGACCAGAATGCCATTGGCCGCACCCCGCGATCCAACGCGGCGACCTATTCGCAGGCCTTCACCCCGATCCGCCAGGCTTTCGCCTCAACCAGCCAGGCCCAGCACAAAAAGCTGACCGCCCGGCACTTTTCTTTCAACATACCAGGCGGGCGCTGCGAACGCTGCCAGGGCGCCGGGGTGCTGTCGGTAGGGATGCACTTCCTGCCGGACGTGACCGTCCGCTGCCCGGCCTGCCGCGGGCGCAGGTTCCAAAAAGAAATCCTGGAGGTGCAGTACAACGGCTTTAACATCGCTGCTGTGCTCGACATGACCATCGAAGAGACCCGGGAGGTCTTCCGGGATGTGCCGGAGGCGGTCAGCCGGCTGCAACTGATGGTAGATGTCGGGCTTGGGTACCTGCAGCTGGGACAACCGGCGACCACCCTTTCGGGTGGAGAGGCCCAGCGAGTCAAGCTGGCCAAGGAATTGGGGCGAAACGCTCCCGGGCATGCGCTCTACTTGCTGGACGAACCCACGACCGGGCTGCACTCGGAAGACGCCGCCCGCCTGCTGGATGTACTGCAGCGGCTGGTGGACGCCGATAATTCGGTGGTGGTGATTGAACACAACCTGGAGTTCATCCGGGCCGCTGATTGGATCATTGATCTGGGGCCCGAGGGAGGCGAAGCAGGCGGGGAAATCGTGGCGGAAGGCACACCGCAGCAGGTCGCCGCTGCCGCAGACTCCCCCACCGGAAAATACTTACAGGCTGATGGGAATAAATAAATAAATATCGTCCTGTCTGGTAACATAACGGACTTTTTTGAAAACAAGTCCGTTATGTTTTAAAGCACACCGTGGTGATCCCACCAAAGCACCACGGTAAATTAAGCAAAACACCACGGTGTTTCACCCGCTTCACCGTGGTGCTTTGCTCGAAAAGAGCATTATTTCAACTCGATTTACTTCAATGATTTGACATAGGCCAGCAGGTGACCGATCTCTTCATCGCTCAAATGCCCGTATCCCGCCATTGTCGGGGCATAGCCGGCGACTACCTGCATGTTGGGATCGATGATCGCGCGCACGATATAAACATCATCGGCAATTACGGTCGTTCCGTCCGATAATTCGACTGGCGAACCGTAGAGTCCCTTGAAGGAAGGCCCGACCAGCTTGCTCCCGTCGGCGGCGTGGCAGGCCAGGCAGCCATTTGTTTTCGCAAGCTGCGCGCCGGCGGCGGCATTTGTCCCCTTGCCTTCCCCGGTGAAGCCATCCCCATCCGGGTCGGGGTCCCGGGTCGCGGCCGGGGTAGGCGGGATCTCCGGAGCAGCGGGAGCCGCGCCGGTGCAGGCTGACAACAGCATAGAAAGCAGCACAAGGATCAGGAATTGTTTCATCATTGCCTCGGATCTTCAGAATTGGGTAATTGTACCTGATTATGGAATGGGATCAGTTTACTTCACCCGCATTGGAATACCGGCCACCAGGAAATATACCTCATCCGCCTGGGATGCCAGCCTCTGGTTTGCCCGCCCGAGGAGATCGCGGTAGGCGCGGCCCAACGCATAAGGCGGCGCCAGTCCCAAACCGACCTCATTGGAAACCACCAGCAGTGTCACCTCGCTTTCACGTACCAGGGCGACCAGCGCTCCAACTTCATCCAGCACCTCTTGCTCGATTCTGGGATCAAAAGGATCCGCACTGGGTTCCCCAAACGGGTCATCAACGGGGCCGGCCGCAGCAAGTAAATAATTCCCTACCAGCACTGTCATACAGTCCAGCAGGATGACAGACTGCCGGTCTTTGAACTGACTGAGTGCCCGGGCTGCTCCCACCGGGGCTTCCAGTGTCGTCCAGGCCGGCGGCCTGTCTGCGCGATGCCTTTTCACCCGGAAGCGCATTTCTTCGTCCTTTGCTTCGGAGGTCGCCACATATAGGACCTGATCGCCCCCCAGCGTCCTGGCCTGCTGTTCGGCGAAGGAGCTCTTCCCACTGCGGGCCCCGCCCAGGATCAATATCAATTTACCCATCGCCGCCTCTTTCGACAATCTGCCGCAGCAGCTCCATATTCAATGAAGCCTCCAGTGTATCGGCCAGGCGCTCCAGGGAACCGGTAAAGTAGTCGACCGGCGCATTCCCGGCTGGCTTCCATCCCAGACTGCGCAGCCAGGCCTGCCGCAGGTCCTGATTTTCGAATAACCCGTGAAGATAGCAGCCCCAAACCCTGCCATCCGGGCTCATGGCCCCGTCGTCTTTATGGACCGGCCGCCCGTCCCGCTCCCGGATCTGCAGCCAGCTGCCCTCGCCGCTGGTCTGTCCCATATGGATCTCATACCCGTGCATCACGCGGTCTTGCAAACCGGATAACCAGCCAGCCCCTCCACTGAAATATACCTGCACCTGGTGGGTATCCTTCTTCCCGGCGGCAAAGCGGGTCCTGACCGGCAGCAATCCCAACCCCTCGAATTCTACGCTGCCCGATTCGATTTGATCCGGGTCCAGGATGATTTCTCCCAGCATCTGGTACCCGCCGCATATCCCGACCACCGCTCCCCCTTTTTCGGCAAACTGCAGGACGCGCTCGTCCAATCCCCGGGTCCGCAGCCACTGCAGGTCATTGCTGGTACTCTTGGTCCCCGGGATGATGACCGCCTGTGGTTCCCCGAATTCTTGCGGGCTGTTAACATAACGAAGGGCGACCCCGTGCTCTCTGGCCAGCGGATCGAAATCATCGAAATTGGCAATACGCGGCAGATGCAGCACGGCGATTTCCACCTGGCCGGCTTTTGGCTGGCTGGCCCCACGCGGGCTTTCAAGTGCGACCGCATCCTCTTCAGGAAGATGCAGGTCATGCAAGTAAGGAACAACGCCTAGCACCGGTGCGTTTCCCCTGTCTGCGAGTATCTGAACACCATCCTTGAACAGTTCGATATCCCCGCGGAACTTATTAACAATCAACCCCTTTACAAGTTCCCGTTCTTCTCCTTCCAGCAGCCAGAGCGTCCCCAGCAGTTGGGCAAAGATGCCGCCGCGGTCGATATCCCCCACCAACAGCACGGGGGCTTGTGCATAAAGAGCAATGGCCATATTAACGATATCGCCCTCCCGCAGATTCAATTCAGCCGCGCTGCCCGCGCCTTCCACAATCACCAGCTCATACTTCTCTCGCAGGCGGTCCAGCGCTCCGACTGCGGCCTGCCACAGAACATCCTTTTCAGGGTAATATGCACGTGCGGTAAGCCTCTTCCAGGGCTGGCCTAACAGGATTACCTGGGACATGGAATCGGCCTCCGGCTTGATCAACACCGGGTTCATGTCCACATGCGGCTGCAGGCCGCTGGCAAATGCCTGGGTGGCCTGAGCACGTCCGATCTCTCCGCCATCCGGGCAAACAGCGGCATTGTTCGACATATTCTGGGCCTTATAAGGGGCCACCCGGACCCCTCGCCGGGCAAACAGACGGCACAGGCCGGTCACCATCAGGCTCTTCCCGGCCGAAGAACTGGTACCCAATACGACCAGCACCTTCCCCGGCACTACATCTCTCCCCGAAAAACAACCGCAAAGACCAGCAGCACAACCAGTTCGATCAGCTCACATATCGCCCCGTAGCTGTCGCCTGTCAGACCCGGAATGCGACGCAGAACAAAGAGCCCGACCAGGCAGAGCACCAGTCCAGCCGACAGGAAAGCCGCCAACCCGATCCACCAGGACCCGGCCAGCCAGACAGCCGGCAAGCTGATCAGCGTGGCCAGGACGACCTGCGGCCAGCTGGTATTGTCTTTGATCTCACGCCCAAGCCCATGTTTTCGGCCATATGGAAAAGCAAAGATCGATACGGTCAGTCCCCAGCGGCCGAATGTTGGGGCCAGGAGCAGCCCCGCCAGCGGGTTCGCCAGGTGAGAGAGAGCAACATATTTGCTGAGCAGCAGGAACACACCACCGGCCACACCAAACGCGCCCACGCGTGAATCGCGCAGGATCTCCAGCCTCCGTTCGGGTGTGAACCCTCCGAACAGGCCGTCGCAGCTGTCTATGAAACCGTCAAAATGCAGGGCGCGGGTGAACAACAACCACAACCCCAGCACAACGACCGCAGAAACCTGAACCGGGAACAGCTGCTGCAGCGCGGCTTGAACGCCAAACAGCAGGCTTCCAAGCGCCAATCCCACCAAGGGATACCAGCCGGTGGACCGCCCCAATTCCTGCAAGCTGAACTGCCGGCGGACAATGGCAGGGAAAATGGTTAAAAACTGGAGTGCGGCAAATATCGGTATCATCGTATGTCTCCGAACGGTTTTAGTTTGTCCGTTTTCGAATCGATTACTATGCAGCCGCTGCCTGGAAACCGCCAGATACAGCAGCCTGGTGCAAATTTACCCGGCACGGCAGGCATGCAGTTCCGCATTGCAAACAAGATCACGCTTTCCCGGATACACCCGCATCCTCAAAGGTCGCCATTTCGGCCAAAAGCCTGCAGGCGGCTTCAGCCAGTGAGAGACCCAGCGCAGCCCCGGTCCCTTCACCCAGACGCAGGTCGATATCCAGCAAGGGCTTCAACCCCAACCATGACAGCATCGCCGCGTGTCCATACTCCTGTGAACGGTGGGCCGCGATCAGATATGGATGCACGGCCGGGGCAATCGTCACCGCCAGCATGGCAGCCGCAGTGGAAATGAACCCATCCACCATCAGCGCTTTGCTGTTGGCGGCTGCGCCCAGGATCAGGCCAACCAGGCCACCGATCTCGAAGCCGCCTAGCTTTGAAAGAATATCCAGACCATCGCCCGCATCGGGACGGTTCACTTCCAGGGCTTTCTTGACCGCTGCGATCTTCCTCTGCAGCCCATCGTCATTCACACCGGTGCCGCGGCCGACGATGCTCTCTGGCGATTCTCCAGTCAGGGCGCAGGCGATGGCCGCCGAGGGGGTTGTATTGCCGATCCCCATTTCTCCCATCCCAAGGATGTCCAGCCCGCGGTCGAGCTGTGATTCGAAGACCTCCACCCCTGCCAGGACTGACTGCTCAGCCTGAGCCAAGCTCATCGCAGGTCCCCGGGTAATATTGGCCGTGCCGGGCGCAATCTTTTTTACCACCAGGTCTGGGTGCGGGGGCAGGTCGCCGGCGACACCCATATCGACGATCACCACCCGGGCGCCAACATACCGGGCCAGTACATTGATGGCTGCCCCGCCGCGCAGGAAGTTCGATACCATCTGCGTGGTCACCTCCTGCGGGAAGGCGCTGACCCCTTCAGCCGCCACCCCATGGTCTCCGGCCATCGTGATGATCACCTTATGCCTGATCGCCGATACCGGTTTCCGATAGATAGCTGCCAATTGGATAGAGAGATCCTCCAATCTTCCAAGGCTGCCGGCTGGTTTCGTCAACCTGCCCTGACGGGCAGCCGCCGCGGCCGCGGCCTGGTGATCCGGCGCCTGGATACGCGCCAGTACCTGATCTAACATAGGTTGAGCCCGTCCTTTCATTTGGTTAATGATCCACACCCCGCAGCGAAGCGAGCCCTTGTTCTGAGTAGTGATGGTGGATCTCGTTCATTTCCGTAACAAGATCAGCAGCGGCTATTAAAGCTTCGGGGGCATCCCGCCCGGTAATCACCAGGTGCAGTCGATCCGGTTTATTCACCTCCAACCAGTCCAACACCTTCCGGGTATCCAACCAGCCGAAGTGCAGCGGCAGCGTGAACTCGTCCAGGACCAGCAGATCATACTTTCCACAGCAGATGTGTTTTTGGGCAGTCTCCCAGGCCTGGACGGCCAGCTTCTTTGACTGCCGCAAGTCTTTACTGTTCCAGGTGCAGCCATCGCCGAGAGGCAGGATTTCAAGCCCGATCCTGGCCGCTGCAAGATATTCACCATAATTCGCTTCACCGCTCTTCAGGAACTGCAGCATGCAAACCTGCATCCCGTGTCCCCATGCGCGCAGCATCATCCCCAGGGCTGCGGTAGTTTTGCCTTTCCCGTCCCCGGTATTCACGATGACCAATCCTTCTGGTTTCAAAATTCTACTCCCTGCTGCCCCATGACGCCTGATTCGAATGGATGCTTGACCATTTTCATCTCTGTGGCCAGGTCTGCTTTCTCAAGCAGCCTGTCCGGCGCGTCCCGTCCGGTCACCACCAGGTGCAGTCTGGCGGGTCGATTTTCTTCGATCCAGGCCAATACCGTCTCGGTATCCAACCAGCCAAACTTCAAGGGATAGGTAAATTCATCCAGGACAATGAGATCGTATCGATCACTGGCGATCTTTTCTTCTGCGATACCCCAGCCATGCTCGGCCCGTGCTGCGGTCTCGTCCAGATTCTTCGACATCCAGGTAAACCCGTCGCCGGTGGTATGCCATTCGATGCCCAGCTTCTCGGCAGCCTTCCTTTCGCCCCACCTGCCCTTTTCGGTCTTCATGAACTGGATCACGCAAATGCGATAGCCGTGCCCCCAAGCCCGCAGCGCCATCCCAAAAGCGGCTGTAGATTTGCCCTTACCATCCCCGGTATTTACAACCAACAGGCCTTTGCGCTCACTCATTGCCCGGCTCCCGCGCAGCCAGCGGCCTGCACAGACTCAGTGATGAGAAGGCCTTTTTGGTAGGAACTATCCGGAAGGATCAAGGGAGTCCCGTAGTCAGGATGAGGGATAACCCTGACAGAAGTGTTGTAAACTGCCGCAAGGTTCGCCTCGGTTAAGACTTCTCCCGGCCTGCCGGCGGTTACAACCTGCCCATTGTGAAGGAGAACTACGCGGTCAGCGTACAACGCGGCCAGATTCAAGTCGTGGATTACCATCAGGACGGCTTTTTGCATTTCAGAAGCCAGAACGCGGATCAGGTTCAATGTGAGGGATTGATGCTCGAGGTCCAGGTATGTGGTTGGCTCATCAAGGAGCAAGACAGCTGTGTTCTGGACCAGTGCGCGCGCCAGCAAGACCCGCTGTTGTTCCCCCCCGGAGAGCCGGCCAACCAGGCGATCGGCCATATCCGTAATATGGGTATAATCCAGTGCTTCCCAGACAAGGCGGTGGTCGCCCTCCGAAAGGTGTCCCAGCCAACCCAGGTAAGGAGTGCGGCCAAGCAAGACCGTCTGGTAGACCGTGAAGTCGGGCGGCAAATTATGGGCCTGGGGGACCACCGCCAGGAAACGCGCCCGTGAAGTGTGGTCCAGTCGGGTTACATCGCGCCGCTGGATAAAGACCCTGCCCTGTGCGGGCTTCAATACCCCGCTGAGCACTCTTACCAGGGTCGTTTTACCGGCCCCATTCGGTCCAACGACAGCCACGACTTCGCCGGGCTGGACATCCAGGTTGACATCCTGCAGTACCGGATCTTTTAAGTATCCGGCGCAAAGATTCGAAGTCTCAAGCATCGTAACTTCCTTTCATCCTGTTCTCTAAGTGGTCTCGTTCCGGCTGCGCCGCAGCACCCACAAAAAGAAGGGTGCGCCTGCCAAGGCGGTAACGATCCCAACCGGGAGCACCTGGGGGGCCAGGACTACCCTGGCCAGCAGGTCTGCCAGCAGCAGCGCCGTACCGCCGCCCAGGAGTGATAACGGTACCAACCTGCGGTAATCGGACCCATAAAACAAGCGGTAAATATGCGGTACGATCAACCCAACAAATCCGATCAACCCCGAAAAGGCAACCGCAGCGGCGGTCGTCAGGGAAGCGGCCAGGATCAAAATCAACTTAGCCCGTTCACTGTTAATGCCCAACTGCTGAGCCTGTTCTTCCCCGAACTGCAGTACATTCAACACATGCCCAGACAAGACCAGCACGACAAACCCCACCGCCATATACGGAATGACGGCCAGAACCGGCGGCCAGCCGGCCAGGACGCCCCCCCCCATGATCCAACTCAAGGCCTGGTGGACCCTTTCGCCTGAACGCAGCAGAAGAAATGACATCAAAGAGGAAGCAAATGAACTGATCGCCACCCCTGCCAGGATCATGCTGGTGGTGGGCAGGGTCTTTCCAACCCTGGCAAGCTGGTAAACCAGCAGGATCGTGACCAGGGCGCCAAGATAAGCCGCCGCCGGAACCGTATACAAACCCAGCAGTTCCTGCGGCCAATCGACCGACATCGCCAGGACAGCGCCCAAACCGGCGCCGGAAGCGACACCGATTAAATACGGGTCTGCCAGTGGATTCCGAAAAACACCCTGATAGACAGCCCCACTGGCCCCCAGTGAGGCCCCGGCCAGCATGATCAGGATGGTATGCGGCAGGCGGATCCGGAATATGATCGCGGTGAAGGTCTCCGCCTGGTCAATGGTACCAACGGACAGGCGCATAGAGGAGAGTAAGATCCTGGCGAAGGTACCTGGCGGAATGAACACGCTCCCAACAGCGACACTCAACAGGAGCGCCGCAATGAGCAGCAGGACATTTACCAGGTACGACCGGATTGTGAGATTCATACAGGTTCTCTATCGAGCGGGCGGGGGTGAAACCGCCCGCTCTTTCAATAGGATTACCTGAACAATTCCGGATGAAGCTGTTTGGCCATGGCTTCGTATCCGTCAACCAGCCTGGGGCCCGGGCGGCTGACCGTATTGTCATCAAAGGTGTACACCCTGCCATCCTGGACTGCCGTCAGGGTTTCCCAGCCGGCGCGTGCAGAGACATCTTCCGGTGTGACGCCGCCCCAATGGGCGCTCCCCAGCAGGATTAAATCCGGATCTTGCATAACCAAAACTTCCAGGCTTACCTGGACCCATTGGCCATCCATGCTGCCTGCCAGGTTCTGGCCGCCCGCGCGGGTGATAATCATATCCACGAAAGTACCCGGGCCGGAGGTCCAGGGCGCATTTGGATCAGTACCGTCAAGCTCATAAAATACCAGTGGGCGTCCCTGGATGTCTGCCAGGGTTTTGTCAACCGCCGCGACCCGTTCCTTCAGGCTGCCGACCAGCTGCCCAACCGCCTGGTCATGGCCCGTCAGGTGGGCGACCAGTTCCAGGCGCTGGTACAGTTCTTCAAAATCCAGCGGATTTGGAACCACAAAAACCGACAACCCCAGGTCTTCCAATTGCGAAATCTGTTCCAGCGAAGTAATTTCTGCCGCCAGGATGAGATCCGGTTCAAGAGAAAGGATCAATTCGGTGTTCAGGCTGCTGAACCCATCGCCGATATCTATGACGCCTTGAACCTCTTCAGGGTAATCGGAATAAGAATCGCGGCCGACAACCTGGCCGCCTGCGTCGACGGCAAACAACATCTCGGTGACCGAAGGAGCCAGGGAGATAATCCTTTGGGGTGTACCGGATAGTGTTACCTCACGCCCAAAAGCATCGCGGATCGTTTCTGTCCGGGGCGCCAACCCCGGAACGCTGCCCCCACAGGCGGATAGCAACAAACCTGAAATCAGGAGTAAAGAAAAAAGTATTGTTTTGCGCTGCATAGCTTCTCCAACTAAACTAGTGAGAATAGAATCAAAAACCCCTGCGTTCAGCAGGGGAGGTGTGGTTTCAGGTTCTTTATCTTGCGACCGTTCCCACCTCCTTTCTGCGAGGTTTGTGGAAACCAATCAAGGCGGGCGACCTGGCTTATTCCTATGAGAACACTCAGGAAATCACAGTTGCGCTACAGCGCCGGACTCACACCGGCTTCGCCATTAGACCTTCCCACCCAGGGGACAGGTACCTTGACTGCTTTTTATTGGGATTGATAATGTTCAAGAACTGAATATTATTATAGGTGTAATTGTCTTGACGGGCAAGTGTCAAACGTCATAACCCGGCAAAACCGTATGGTTATGTGCGCGCTTTTAATTCCTTCCAGGCGCCTGTCCAGGGTTTTCCCATGCGGTGTTTTTCGGAAACTTTAATCTTGCTGAATTTTTGAGCAATAAAGGCCGAAGTCAGGGCAACCTGAGCCCAGTCTTCACTCCATAAGGCTTTTTTCATCGCTTCGGCGCTTTCACCCGACCAGCGCCATTCCATTCGAAATTTATCCGCTTTGACCCAATAATCCCGTTTTTCCCAGGCCAACACAGACGCATCGATCCCTTTAGAGATCGTCTCCAGTGCTAACGCAATAAACGCAGCCAGGTCGTGAGCTTCGAAATCTGGTTCTGATTTTTTTGCCAGTTCACGCACGGCCAGTACGATCGCTTTACTTAATCGGGTTCTTTCTTTTCCAGCACTCTCCGGGTTGATTACGCGTCCCATATCACTTCCCAAATTAACGGATAGATTTTGCAGATACTCACGGGGATGGATTATATCAGCCTTTCCAGAACCGGGCGACCTTTTATTGACGCTACCCATTCAATCGCTTATAATCTCAAGGTTGCCAGGGCGGTGCCCTGCGGGGACGTGTCGGAATTGGCAGACGAGCTTGACTTAGGATCAAGTGCCGTTAGGCGTGTGGGTTCAAATCCCACCGTCCCCATAAAAGACCAAAATATTCATATTTAAGGAAAGAACCTTGAAGATCGAGAAAACCCCCCAAGATGACCACCAGATGAAGCTGGTCGTAGAAGTTGAAGCAGACCACATGGAAGCCAATAAGCACCGAGCGGCCCGGATGCTGGCCCAGCACACAAAGATACCGGGCTTCCGTCCTGGTAAGGCTCCTTATGATGTTATCCGTCGTCATATTGGCGATGACGCCATACTGGAACAGGCGATTGACATCCTGCTTGAGGATACCTATCCCGAAATATTAAAAGAAGCAGAGATCGACCCGGGTGCACCCGGGTCGTTGACCAGCATCGATAATCTGGATCCTCCCACATTTACCTTTACCATCCCGCTCAAGCCGACCGTCGACCTGGGAAAATACCGTAAAGTGCGCCTGCCGTACAAATATAAAGCGCCGGATAAAGCGCGGGTGGACGAAGAAATGGAATCCCTGCGGAAGATGTATGCAACAACAGAAACTGTCGACCGTAAAGTAGAGTTTGACGACTACATCTTAGTAGACGTAAAGGGCGGCCTGGACGAAGAGGAAGAAGGCGCCAGCCTTTCTGAAGAGCTTAGCCGCTCCGGGTTCGCTGTGGCTGTCCGGAAAGAGGACCAGGAGGACGAATGGCCATTCCCGGGTTTTGCAAAATCGCTGGTTGGCCTGAAACCCGGCGACAGCAAGACCATCCTCCATAAATTTTCCAAGAAACACGACAATGAAGCCTTGCAAGCCAAGAACGCCAGCTTCGAGGTGACTGTCAAGACGGTACAGGCTGTACTTCTGCCCCCGTTTAACGATGAATTCGCCAAGACCGTCGGGGATTTCGAGAATCTGGAGGCGCTTCGGGAAACGGTAAAACAGAACCTGGAGAACCGTCTCAAATCCGAGTACGACGATGAATATTATGAAGCGGTAATGGAAAAGATCCGAGAAGGCACTGAACTTAAGTACCCGCCCCAGGTTCTGGAGCATGAACAAGAGGATATCATTGAGGATATCCGCCAGCGGCTTTCCCAACAGGGGATGGAACTAGAATCTTATTTGAAGATACGCAAAATGACGATGGATAAATTCATCGAAGAAGAAGTTCGTTCAAGTGCGGTGAAACGCCTGGAACGCTCCCTGCTGATGGATAAAATCTCAAAAGAAGAAGAGATCAGGCTGAAAAAAAGCGATATCAGCCAGGAATACGGCGCCACACTCAGCCAGCTGCAGATGCAAGGGCTGGATCTATCCAGAGTTAAAGGCGGGAAAAAGGGCCAGCAGGAGTTGGCACAAATGGTCGCAGCGGAATCCGCCAACCGGCTGATGGTCAGGCAAATCCTTGAACGCATAAAGGATATCGCCACCGGTGAAATTGAAAAAGCAGAAAAGGCTGCCAAAAAAGAGGCCGGCGCAAAAAAAGAGGCTGCAATAAAGGACAGCCGCGCGGAAAAAAAGAAGACGCCAGAAAAAAATACTGCCCGAAAAACAACCGCCTTAAAAACCGGGAAATTTGGAGAAACAAAGCCCAAAACCCAGAATACCAGCAGGAAGAAAGCGACAAAAGAAGACTAGTTGATATTAGGGCAGGCACATTGCCTTGCCCTTTTCTTTTTAAAAAGTATTACCGAGAATTAACATAATTCCAACAAAAAGCAAGTATGCTTATCTCATTCTTCAAGGAGGTTTTCGAATGAACCCAGATTTTAAAAATGTCATTCCGATGGTAATTGAGACCTCGGGCCGTGGTGAACGTGCGTTTGACATTTATTCCCTGCTCTTACGCGAGCGGATTATTTTCCTGGGCACCCCCATCGATGATCAGGTCGCCAATGTCATCGTTGCCCAACTGCTTTACTTGAATCATGAAGATGATGAACGCGAAATCCAGATGTATATCAACTCTCCCGGCGGTGTCATCTATGCTGGTCTGGCAATTTATGACACCATGCAGATGATCTCCAATCCGATCAGCACCGTTGCCGTCGGTGTTACGGCTTCGTTTGGAACCGTGCTGCTGGCAGCCGGGACAAAAGGCCGCCGCTATGCCCTGCCGCATGCGACCATCCACATGCACCAACCACTGGGCGGCGCTCAGGGACAGGCTACGGATATCGAGATCCAGGCCAAGCAGATTCTGCTGCTAAAAGAACGCCTGAACAATATCATGGCCAAGCACACCGGGCAGGATATCGAGACCATCGAAAGAGATACCGACCGTGACTTCTACCTCGAAGCCTCAGCCGCAGCTGAATACGGTCTGGTCGATCAGGTTCTCGAAGCACCGGTGAAGGCAAGTTAAGGCAACCTGTCGTATACCAGGCCGGAGGGTCCCCCCTCCGGCCTTCTTTTTTAGGAATGAAAGAGAACCATGCTGAAAAACATTAGAGCCTTGATCCTTGATATGGACGGCGTCTTGTGGCGCCAGGACGCACCAATCGGCGACCTTCCTGCAATTTTTGACCGCATCCGTGCATGCAATCTGAAAGTAGCCCTGGCGACCAACAATGCCACCAAAACGGTCGCCATGTTCCAGGATAAGCTATCGACTTTTGGGGTTGTGCTGGAAGATTGGCAGATCGTCTCGTCTGCGATGGCTGTTGCCGATTTACTCCAAAAACGCTACCCCGATGGCGGGGAAGTGTTCACGATCGGCGAAACCGGATTAATCGATGCTCTCAAAGAACGCGGCTTCACCCCGATATCAGATGATGCGGTCCGGCAGCCTGTGGCTGTGGCAGCCGGTCTGGATCGCACGATCAATTATGCAAAACTACGAACGGCGACGCTCCTGATCCGTAACCAGGGCGTTCCATTTTATGCCTCTAACTCAGACCGTTCCTTTCCCACACCAGAAGGGCAGGTTCCCGGGGCTGGAGCAATCCTGGCCTCCATCGTCGCCGCTACAGATGTCGAGCCGATCATTGCCGGTAAACCAAAACCAACGCTGTTCGAGCTGTGCCTTGACCGTCTGGGAACCAGTGCTAAAGAGACCCTGATGGTCGGAGACCGTTTGGAAACGGATATTGCCGGAGCCCAGGCGGTCGGGATGCCCACTGCGGTTGTGCTCTCAGGTATAAGCACCGTTGAAATGGCAAAAGCCTGGCGTCCGAAAGTCGATCTGATCGCAGAGGACCTGGAGTGCCTGCTAACGCTGGCTTCCAAAGACAATAGTTTCTGCGGGTAATCCGCTTTATTTTTTTGATCTGCGTGATAAAATTTTTTTATGTCTGCATTGATTTACGATTACAACCCGGAAGAGTTATCTGCCCTGCTAGCCGATTGGGGTGAACCTGCCTACCGCTCCAGGCAAATTTGGGATGGGCTGTTTCGCCATTTCTGGCAGTCCCCCTCCGAATTTACAACCCTGCCAAAATCCCTGCGTGAAAATCTCGAGAATAACCTGAATTTCATGGGGCTGGAACCGGCCAGGTACCTGAACTCGGCGGATGGTCAGACCCGCAAAACCCTTTTCAGGTTGGAAGATGGCCAGCAGGTCGAAGCGGTCCTGATGCGTTACGACGATATCACTGGCAAGGATGAAGGCCGGCAAGGCCGCCGGACCCTGTGCATCTCAACCCAGGCTGGCTGCGCAATGGGTTGTTCTTTCTGCGCTACTGGCCAAATGGGTTTCAAGCGCCATTTAAGCAGCGGGGAAATCGTTGCCCAGGTGATGTACTATGCCAGACTGCTCAATGATATTGGTGAAAAGGTCACCAACATTGTGCTCATGGGGATGGGTGAGCCATTCCACAATTACGACAACACAATGAAAGCAATTGACTGCTTGAATGATGCAGGAGGATACAACCTGGGCGCACGCCGTTTTACGATCTCGACTGTGGGGCTGGTTCCGGAAATCCGGCGCTTTGCTGATGAGAACCGCCAGATAAACCTGGCGGTATCGCTGCATGCCTCGGAAGATGAAGTTCGGGCAGCGATGATGCCCATTAACAAGAAATACAACATCGATGAGGTCCTGGACGCCTGCCGCTATTACATCCAAAAAACGAACCGCAGGGTTAGTTTTGAGTGGGCATTGATCCGCGGTATCAATGACACGCGTGCACAGGCATCCCGATTGGCAGCCAGGCTGCAAGGGCTGCTCTGTCACGTTAATGCTATCCCCTTAAACCCAACGACTGGTTACCAGGGGCAGCCAACCGACCCCGATAAGGCGCGGCAGTTCAAGGAAACTCTCGAGCGGAGTGGTATTCCCTGCTCGATCCGGATGCGCAGGGGTATTGATATCCAGGCCGGGTGTGGGCAGCTGGCCAGCCGTACCCAGGTTTAGGGTGTTGGTGTGTTTTATAACAGAAAGGTTAGTATCCCGTTGTGCTATAGTGGCTACGCGCATATACTTTAAAGCTGGATGACCCGCTCGATCTGTGCACCCGTACTTGCAGCCACGGGCACTTGCCCCACAAGTATCTGCACCATTGCCCCAATTTCAACTTGAGGAATACCTGATGGGCAGTAAACAACGGTCATAAGCACCTATGCGCAAAGCACAAGCTGACGATTGCTTGCCAGAACTCCAAGATTGATGTATAGTCAGTCGTGTTTTGTAAACCCAAATAAACGGTGAGAGGCTATGAATACAGAAGAAAAACGCACCTGGCTGGATCGCTTCGTCCACCCCACCCTGCCTGCAGTAACCATTGAAGTTGTTATCTTTGTCATCCTGATCTTCCTGACGATACTCAGCCGACTCTATGGCCTGGGCGAACGGGTCATGAGCCACGACGAAAGCCTGCACACCTACTTCTCTTACCTGCTGTACAAAGGCCAGGGGTACTCCCATTCACCGATGATGCACGGACCTTTCCAGTTCCACGGCTTGGCGCTGATCTATTTCCTGTTCGGGGTCAGCGATTTCACCTCCCGGATCCCGGCCGCCCTGTGCAGCATAGCCACGATATGGATGATCTGGTACTGGCGCCGCTACCTGGGGCGGACGGGCGCGCTGCTTGCCGGCATCCTGATGTTGATCTCCCCATACTTGCTGTTTTATGGCCGGTATGTCCGAAATGAGGCCTATGTCGGGTTGTTTGGCATTCTCATGCTGTACACCATCCTGCGTCATATCGAGACCGGGGAATCCAAATACCTGTACCTGATGACCACTGCAGTAGTCCTGCACTTCGCATCTAAAGAAACCTCTTTCATTTACATCGCCCAGGCGCTGCTTTTCCTGGGTTTATATTTCCTGGCGAACCTGTTTGCAGCCAGGTGGGATAAACAGGAAAACCTGATTGGATTCCTGGGTTTTGGACTCGCCAGCCCGATTTTGATCGGCGGTGCGATGGGCATCGGCCTGTACTACCAGAAAAGCGAGAACCTTTCCCTGCTGAATCCCCAAAAGGCATTGATCCTCTCCATCTTCGCTCTTGGATTCATCTCACTGCTTGTCGCAATGATCTACTTCGTTCGAGGGGTCCGGTGGGGCGCTGCCTTTCGCAGGGCGTTCAATTTACTTATCTTATTGGGCACCTTTACCCTCCCCCAACTAGCCCCGTTCATCGTCAATACAATTAACGTTAATTCCCTGGCGTACACGGACCAAAATGCAATGATCATTACCGGTTCCACACTGGCCTTCCTTATGCTGGTCTCAGCTGGAATCGGCCTGATCTGGAACTGGGAAGAATGGCTCAAAAATGCCTTGATCTTCTACGGCATCTTCACAATACTCTACACAACCTTCTTCAGCAATGGTCAGGGATTCCTGACCGGCATGGTCGGCTCATTAGGCTACTGGCTTGAACAGCAGGGGGTAGCACGCGGCAGCCAACCCTGGTACTTCTACCTGCTCATCCAGATCCCGCTATATGAATTCCTGCCAGCCCTGGGAGGCTTGCTGGCCCTTGGCCTGGGATTCTGGCGATCTGCCAAACAGCTCTACAACCGCCAGGTGAAAATCAGACAGTCACTGACCCCTGGGGCCGCTCCCGCTTATGAAGAAAACCTTACCGATCATCTCGACGAAACTCCTGACGCCGAGACAAGCCTGGAATTGGCAGAACTTGCCAGTCTGGACGAATTAAACGAACAGGACCAGGGTGTAAACCTGCGCCCCCCGACACTGCCGTTGATCGCCTGGTGGATCGTTACCAGTATTGTGGCCTATACCTATGCCGGGGAGAAGATGCCCTGGCTGACCTACCACATCAGCTGGCCCATGATCCTTGTAACGGGCTGGGCTTTGGGACAGTTGATCGATACGGTCGACTGGGCCGGACTGATCCGGCGAAAAGCCTCCCTGGTAATTTCCCTGACAGTGGTCTTTACTGCCGGCTTGTTCAACGCCCTGTACGTTTACAACCTCACCCCTCCCTTCCAGGGGAAAGAACTGGTCCACCTTCAGGCCACCGCAACGTTTACACTGGCGATCATCGCAGCCATCGGTAGTGCAGCCGGCCTGGTCTACTTGCTGCGCGATTGGGACTTCGGGCAGGTAATCCGGATAACCGCGCTTTCATTTTTTGCATTACTGGCGATCCTGACCGGGCGTACCGCTTTCCGGGCTACTTATATAGATTACGACCAGGCCACCGAATACCTGGTCTATGCCCATTCCGCCCGGGGGGTAAAGGATGTGATGAACCAGGTTTACGAGATTTCTCAACGCACCACCGGAGGTATGGGGGTATCGCTGGCCTATGATGCCAGCGCACCAGACACCGGCGTTTCGTGGCCTTTTGTCTGGTATTTACGGGATTACACCAACCAGATATCCTTCGATACGCCGACACGGAATCTGCGTGAGCGGGATGTCATTATCGTGGACCAAAAGAACTTCGATAAGATTGGCCCGATCGTAGGGGAAGCTTATTACCGCTTTGATTACACCCGCATGTGGTGGCCCAATCAGGATTACTTTTACCTGACACCCGAACGATTCGAGAAAGCCTATCAAGACCCGAATATCCGGGCTGGCATCATTGATATCTGGTTCAATCGTGATTACACCCGCTACGCACAGGCTACAGGCAGCCAAAACTTTACGCTCCCAACCTGGGAACCATCCGACCGCATGCGCCTGTATATCAAGAAAGACATTGCGGAAAAGATGTGGAACTATGGTCTCAGTCCCGCAGCAGAAACGACCTTCGAAGCCGATCCGTACGAGCTTGGCGCTATCGCCCTCTCAGCTAACCTGACCTTTGGCAGCACGGGGACTGAGTTTGGCCAAATGAATGGACCGCGCGGGATTGCAGTCGCCCCGGATAGCAGCCTCTATGTCGCCGACTCACGCAACCACCGCATTCAGCATTTCAACGCAGACGGCAGCTTTATCAATGCCTGGGGGTCCTACGCCAATATCCTGGACGGCGAGATCCCTCCCGGGACCTTCAACGAGCCCTGGGGGGTTGCCGTCGGTCCGGACGGGTCGGTCTACGTGGCCGATACCTGGAACCACCGGATCCAGAAATTCACAGAAGACGGTAAATTTATTGCCGCCTGGGGCACGTACGGCCTGGCAGAGACCCCTCTATCCATGTGGGGACCACGTGATATCGCCGTCAGCAAGGATGGGCGCCTGGTTTTCGTAACAGACGCCGGGAATAAACGTGTGGTGGTCTTTACAGAAAGGGGCGAACCTGTTACGGCTTTTGGAGAGATCGGTTACGACCCGGGTCAGTTCGACGAACCAATCGGGATCGATGTGGATGAGAACGGGATTGTTTATGTGGCTGATACCTGGAACCGTCGTATCCAGTCCTTTGCCCCCAGCACTGACGGGATAAATTATTATCCGCTGACCCAATGGGACGTTGCCGGCTGGTATGGAGAATCACTGGAAAATAAACCCTTCCTTGTCGTTGGTAACCAGGGACAGGTCTTCATTACTGATCCCGAGCTCTATCGTGTGGTCCAGTTTGATTCCCAGGGCGGCTTCATCAGGGCCTGGGGAAATTATGGAATCGACACCAGCAGCTTTGGATATGCCACCGGGATCGAAGTCGACCAGGATGGGAATATCTGGGTCACTGATGCCGGCAATAACCGTATTATGCACTTTGTTTTGCCAGCGGACGGAGAGAGTGAAGTCCAATAACCATTATTGAGACCGAAAATCTAGGCACAACTCCCCCGTATTTATCTTTGCAGGGGAGTTTTTCTTCAATGGTATAATCTTCCTGAACCCAGGTCAGTCCAAATTCCCAAGGGAACCCTATGAAATTACACGAATATCAATCCAAGCAAATCTTTGCAAAATATGGAATCCCGATCCCTAAGGGTCGGGTTGCAGTCACAGCAAGTGAGGCCCGACAGATTGCCGAAGAACTTGGCGGACGCGTAGTGGTGAAATCGCAGGTACTCGTCGGTGGTCGAGGGAAAGCCGGCGGCATCCAGTTGGCTAACAACCCGGAACACGCCGAAGAACTCGCCACTAAAATCTTGGGAATGGAGATCAAGGGTCTTCCGGTCCGCAAGGTACTGGTAGATGAAGCCGCTAATATCGACCAGGAAATCTACCTGGGTATCACAACCGACCGGGCGGCGCGCAAACCGGTCATGATGGCCTCAGCCGCCGGCGGTATTGAAATCGAAGAAGTAGCCCGGCAGACGCCTGAAAAAATCATCAAAGTCCACATTGATCCCCTGCTCGGGCTGCGTGATTACCAGGCTCGCAATATTGCCTGCAATATCGATCTCTCCCGGGATTACTGGCGCGACTTCGGTAAAATCGCCAACGGATTGTGGAACGCCTATGCGGCCACGGACGCCACCCTGGCAGAGATCAATCCGCTGGTGACCACAAAAGATAAACGCCTGATCGCCCTGGATGGAAAAATGCTGGTGGATGATAACGCCATGTTCAGGCATCCGGACTTAACCGAAATGCGCGACCTGGATACCGAGACCCGGGCAGAAACAGACGCTCGCAAGTACGGCCTGTCATATATCCAGTTGGAAGGCGATATCGGCTGCATGGTCAATGGGGCGGGCCTGGCAATGACCACCATGGACATTGTCAAATTGTTCGGTGGGGCTCCCGCAAACTTCCTGGATATCGGCGGTGGAGCCAGCGCCGAAAAAGTCGCTGCTGCCCTGCGCATCATCCTCTCTGACCCAAACGTCAAGGCTGTTCTGTTCAATGTTTTCGGCGGTATCACCCGTTGTGACGAAGTCGCCCGGGGGGTATTGGCCGCATTGGACGAAGTCAGGCCGGAGGTCCCCATGGTAGTGCGCCTGGTCGGCACGAATGCAGAAGAAGGACGCCAACTGCTGGCCGATGCCAATATGATCACTGCTGAAACCCTGGCAGACGCAGCCCAAAAAGCAATCGCGGCTGCAAAAGGAGAGGCCTCCTGATGAGCATACTGATTAATAAAAACACTCGCCTGCTGGTACAAGGGATTACTGGGAATGAAGGCTTGTTTCACACTTCGCAAATGGTGGAATACGGCACCAACGTGGTGGCAGGTGTCACTCCAGGCAAAGGCGGAGAATGGGTGCTGGGAGGCAAGATCCCGGTATTTGACACCGTCTCGATAGCAGTCCAGGCCACCGAGGCCAATGCCAGTGTACTTTTTGTCCCGGCTCGATTTACACCGGATGCCATATTCGAAGCCGCAGACGCCGGTATCCCCCTGATCATCTGCATCACAGAAGGGGTTCCTGTTCAGGATATGATGCGGGTTCGCAATTATCTCGACCAGAAGAATATCCGCCTGGTAGGGCCAAACTGCCCCGGGCTGCTGACGCCTGGGGAATCCAAGGTTGGCATTATCCCCGGAAATATTGCAATCCCCGGAAACATCGGAGTAGTCTCGCGCTCAGGTACGCTGACCTATGAAGTGCTATATGCCTTGAAACTGCTGGGGGTTGGCGCTTCAACCTGTGTTGGCATTGGCGGAGACCCTGTCAACGGGACCAACTTCATCGATGTCCTTGGGATGTTCGAGAACGATCCGCAAACAGACAAGGTCGTTCTGATTGGCGAGATCGGCGGAACAGATGAAGAAAAAGCTGCAGAATTTATCGAGACCAGGATGACCAAGCCGGTAATTGCCTTCATCGCCGGCCAGACCGCACCTCCAGGAAAACGTATGGGGCATGCCGGCGCTATCATAGAAGGTGGGTCTGGGACGGCGGCGGATAAGATCAAGGCCCTGCAGGCCGCCGGAGTAAAGGTCGCCCGCCATCCTGAAGAGATCCCGTCTTTGTTGTCCTGATTGAAGCGGATATTGAACGGGCATAACAGAGCCATGTCTGTTCAATATTTTTCGCATCTCCCCCATCACAACGGATTGCCATAATTCGTAATTAATGCGCAAAGACGGCCCTTTCGGGCCGCCTCTACGTTATAATCACGTCAGCTTTACTTACGGGCTTCGATATAATCGACGACTTGCTGGACAGTGGCAATCGCCTGGGCATCCTCGTCAGAGATTTCAGCGCCAAATTTGTCTTCAAAGGCCATGATCAATTCGACCAGGTCAAGAGAATCGGCGTCAAGATCTTCACGGAAGCGAGCTTCAGGGGTAACCTTGCCTTCGTCGACATTGAGAAGTTCAATAATTACATCTTTTACTTCTTCAAATGTGCCTGCCATAATAAACCTCCAGATTTAAAATCTTTTGAGTAGCTCGCCAATTGTAATCTTTCTCACAATGTTGTCAAGCCACAACAATCCAAATACAGGAACACTACCCTATGCCAAAAGTTGCGCCAATTGATCAACGAAAATCTGACCACCTCCAGATCAACCTGGAGAAAGATGTCCGTTCTGCGCTGACAACAGGATTGGAAAGCTACCAATTCATACATGAAGCCCTGCCTGAACTGGACCTCCAATCGATCGACGCTGGCCTGGAATTGTTCGGAAGGTTCCTGGCAGCCCCGATCCTGATCAGCTCCATGACTGGCGGTACAGAAGAATCCGGGGAGATCAACCGGCGCCTGGCTGAGGCCGCACAGGAAGCCAAAGTTGCAATGGGAATTGGCAGCCAGCGGGCGGCGCTCGAACACCCCATTCAATCCGAGACCTATAAGGTCGCACGCAAAGCTGCTCCTGATATCCTGTTATTTGCAAACATCGGCGCTGTTCAGATGAACAACGGCTATTCACTGGCTGAATGCCAACGCGCCGTGGATATGATCCAGGCAGACGCCTTGATCCTGCACCTGAACCCCCTGCAGGAAGCCGTTCAGGACGCCGGAAATACAAATTTCTTGGGATTGGCAAAAAAGATTGAGTTGGTCTGCGCACGGCTGCAGGTACCGGTAATCGTTAAGGAGGTTGGCTGGGGGATCTCGGAACGAACTGCCAGGCTGCTGGCAGACTGCGGAGCAACAGCCATCGACGTGGCCGGTGCGGGTGGAACCAGCTGGTCTCAGGTCGAGATGCACCGCGCCCAGGATGAGTCCACCCGCAAGCTGGCCGCCGCCTTCGCCGGCTGGGGCATCCCGACCGCTGATGCGATCCTGAATGTTAAACGGGCAGCCCCCGGGATGACCATCTTCGCCAGCGGCGGTCTGAAAGACGGCCTGGACATCGCCAAGTGCCTGGCTCTGGGCGCCACTCTGGGCGGCATGGCCGGACAGTTCCTGAAAGCTGCCGCAGCCAGTACTGAAACCGCGACCAAATTGATCCACCTAACCAGACGCCAGATCGAGGTGACCCTGTTCGCAGCCGGGGTTGGAAAATTAGCGGACCTTGATGAAAGAAATTTGCAAAAGGTCTGGTAAGGCACACCGGAGGGTAACACCACCAAAACGGCTTCAAAAAGGCACAAGCACCCATCGGCACAATCCACCAACAACGCAGACCAGGGAGGCATTCATAGGGTTATCACACTGCCCGAACACCTCCATCCGCCCCTGCGGCGGCGGCAGGCTGCGCCCACTCAATCAACAGAAGACTCTTTCATAAACCTGGCTGCTTCGCCGGCTCGGCCAACGCGTAACAGGTTTTGCTTCGAGAAACAGGCAAGAACGAAAGTAATCCCAAACAAGTTTTTTTTACCATTCTCTTACCTTTTTTCACCAATCAATGTACAGACCTGTGATAGAATACACGCTTATTCTATCAAAAGGGATACAACCATGAGTTTGATACAAATCAAGGATCTCAATAAACATTTCAATGTGCTCAACCGCCGGGAGGGACTTGGCGGAGCATTCCTTGACCTGTTCTCGGGCGACTACAACATCGTACGAGCCGTGGACGGCGTATCGTTTGACATCGAAGCCGGCGAAATGATCGGGTATATCGGCCCGAACGGGGCCGGGAAATCCACCACGATCAAGATGATGACCGGCATCCTGAAACCCAGCAGCGGCGCCATCCTGGTCAACGGATTTCCGCCGCACGCCAACCGTATTCGCCAGGCCCAGATCATGGGTGTGGTCTTCGGGCAGCGCACCCAGCTCTGGTGGGACCTGCCGGTAATTGAATCGTTCAAAATCCTGAAGGATATCTACAGGGTTGACCAGAAAACCTTTGACGACCACATGGGATTGTTCAACGAACTGGTCGGGTTAAAGCAGCTGTACAAGCAGCAGGTGCGCACACTCTCCCTTGGACAGCGCATGTTGTGTGATATCACCGCCTCCTTCCTGCACAACCCGCAGGTGGTCTTCCTGGATGAACCGACCATCGGACTAGACATCTCCGTCAAGGCAAAGATGCGCACGGTCATCAAGGAATTGAACCAGACCCGCAATACAACGATCATCCTGACCACCCACGACCTGGGCGATGTAGAAGCCCTATGCAGGCGCATTATCATCATCGACAAAGGCAAGGTGCTCTTCGATGGAGATGTCAAAAAGGTCAATGCCCTATTTGGCGCGTACCGCACCCTCAAGGTGCAGGTCAATGACTTCGATGAAAGTACCCTCAAAGCCCTCGCAGGGCAAATGATACAACACTTCGGGACTAATAACGGCATCAGCATCTCGGAGGTTGAGAAGCACTGGACCGATATCACCATCGACCAGGCCCGCACTCCGCTTGCAGATGTACTCAGCTTCGTGATGACCAATTTCCCGGTCCATGATGTACGGATTGTCGAGATCTCCATGGAAAATGTTGTACAGAAGGTCTATGACGGAGCATTGTCATGAAGAAGTACTTCGCGATTATCCGCGGCGCCTTCATGGTCGGCATGGTTTACCGCCTGGGATTTATCTTCACTATCCTGGGGAACCTGGTGTACCTGGGTGTAGCCTACTATCTATGGACCAGTATCTACGAAACCACCAATGTTATGCGCGGGCTGACGTTCAACGAGGCTTTCCTTTACATCGCGCTGGGAAGTGCGGTTTTTATCCTGCTGAAGACGTATTCGGACTGGTGGATCTCGCGCGAGATCATTGATGGGAATATCATCATTGACCTGATCAAACCAATCGACTACCAATTAATGACACTCTTCACCAACCTTGGCTTCGTCCTGACCAACCTGATTGCCATCACCATCCCAACCGCCCTGATGCTGGTACTGGTCTTTAATGTCACCATCCCTTACGGCGCCGGGACACTGCTCTTTCCATTCAGCCTCATCATGGCTTTTGTGATCAGCTACTGCTTCGATTATTTCACCGGTCTGCTGGCATTCTACACCGAGTCGACCTGGGGACTGTCGATCACCAAAGATACCATTATCCTGGTTTTCTCGGGCGCACTGGTCCCGCTGCAATTCTTCCCCGAAGGCATGCAGAAGGTATTAATGGTACTGCCGTTCCAGACCATGTACCACACCCCGCTGATGCTCTTCACCCGGCCAGACCAGCCCTGGGAAGCCCTGGCGGGTATGCTGCTGGTCCAGTGTGGCTGGGCGCTTGGCCTGATTCTGCTGACGCGCCTTTTTTACCTGCAGGCCATTAAAGTGCTGAGGATCAGTGGAGGTTAATATGCACCGAATAACCCGCTACCTGCGCCTGTATTTTCTGATTGAAGCCCAATATATCAAAGCCCGCATGCAGTACCGCGCGGACTTTATCATCAGCTCAATCGGGATGTTCTTCTCCAGCCTGGCAACCTTGGGGATTTTCTGGATCTTGTTCGGGTCGATCACCGAACTGGCCGGCTGGAACTTTATGGAGATGGTCTTTATCTATGCTTTCTACATGATCGCCATCTCACCCATGCAGATCATTTTCGACCATTTCTGGCAGCTGCGCTATCATGTCACGGAAGGCACTTTCCTGAAATACTACTTCCGGCCGCTGAACATGATGTTCTATTACATTTCTGAAATGTTCGACTTGAAAGGCCTGACTCAGCTGGCCGCCGGGATCGTCCTACTGGTCTACGCCTCCATTCAGCTCAATATCCAGTGGACCATCGCCCGGGTCATGCTCCTGCTGGCCTCGCTCTTCAGCGCTTCCCTTGTTCAGATTGCGGTGGTTGTGTCTGCCTCCTGTGCGGCTTTCTGGGTGATGAACTCCTGGCCGGTGCTCAGCCTGGCCTGGAAACTGCGTGAGTTCTCTCCTTACCCGATGAGCATCTTTGACGGCGCTTTCCGGGTGCTGTTTACCTATGTCATACCGATCGGTTTTGTTGCTTTTTATCCTTCTCAGATCTTCCTGCGCCCAGAGCAGGTCTCACCCCTGGCCTATGCTTCACCGCTGGTCGGGATCGGGCTTTTCGCGCTGGCCTACCGCATCTGGACCCTTGGTGTTAATAGTTATACCGGCACAGGTTCCTAGTTAATCACAACCAAGAAGGGCATTCACGGACACGAAGTGTAACTTTGTGTCCGTTTCACTTTATGTCACTTTAACTGTTTTGATGTAAAATCAAGACACCCCCAACAAGAGAGACTCTATGAATGATTTAATCCAAGACATGCGCACAGCCATCGAGAAAGAACTGCAGAAGCAGGCTGCTCGGCTCGACAGTCCCCACTCCGCGCCGTTTCATGAAATGCTGACCTACCACCTGGGCTGGACTGGAACAGGCGCCGGACCACAGGCTACCGGGAAACGCATCCGTCCAACACTGACCCTGCTGTGTGCTGCCGCGTGTGGTGCGGACTGGGAACCAGTCCTGCCTGCTGCAGCGGCCATTGAACTGGTACACAACTTCTCACTGGTGCATGACGACATCCAGGATAACTCGGACATGCGTCGCGGACGCCTCACAGTCTGGAAAATCTGGGGACAGCCCATGGCGATCAACGTAGGGGATACCTTGTTCTCAATGGCCAACCAGGCCATCCTCGACCTGGCCGGCGCTTTCCCGGCTGATCATGTCATCGACGCCGCTCGCACCCTGCACGATACCTGCCTGGAACTGACCCGCGGGCAGTTCATGGACATGTCCTTTGAAGAAAGGACGGATGTCCGCCTGGAAGAATACTGGCTGATGATCACTGGTAAAACCGCCGCCCTGCTATCCTGCTGCTGCTCGATTGGCGCCTTGCTTGGGGGCGCAGACGAAGCCGCCCGGGATGCCTACCGCGCCTTCGGCCACTACCTCGGATTGGCTTTCCAGGCGCAGGACGACATCCTGGGGATCTGGGGAGACGAAGCCCAGACCGGAAAGTCTGCTGCCAGCGACCTGGTGGAAGGCAAGAAATCCCTGCCCATCCTGTACGGTTTGAAGCAAGACGGGGCATTCAAAAAACGCTGGCAAGCCGGTCCTGTCAAAGCCGAAGAAGTCCCCGGGCTGGCTGCGCAGCTGGCAAGAGAAGGCGCCCATGAATACACCCAAAAAGCAGCCGACCAGCTAACCGAACAAGCGCAGCAATCCCTGCGGTTGGCCGCCCCCCAAGGCGCAGCCGGAGATTACCTGGAGAAACTGGCCAGCAAACTGCTCAGGCGGGAAACCTGAAATCCAGGATATACTTGACTACGGCTTTCTCAAAGTCAGGCCAGTATTTCTTACGCGCCGATGGGAAAGCCCTACACACTTGACCATGATCTGTTGTTTTCTGCGTTTAATTGCTGTATAGTATAATTAAATTCACAAGGGAGTGGGAGGTTTTTTTTATGATTAAAAAAGCAGCAAATACAAACAAATTGGCGATAAGCCTGCTGGCAAGTATGCTACTGCTGGTATCCTGCACACAAGCATCACCGGCTTTGCCGGCTGGGCAGGTGAATGGAAGACTGGTTGCAAATGGCAAACCGCTTAGCGGGGTAACGGTTTATATTGCCATAGCCCCCCAGGAAGGGACAGGGAGCACCTGGGTGAAAATGAATAACACAACCGCGGATGAAAGCGGCAATTTTATATACGAGAATATGGCGCCCGGTAACTACCTGCTGATGGTGGGCGGAAAAGAAGCGCTTGGGTCTTCATTCAAGTATGTAATAAAAGACGGGGAACGTTATACCTTTGAATTGCCCGAAGAAAAAGGAATTGACCTGGGAGAAGTTGATGCAACTGTAACCCGAGGAAACCCATAGCCCCGGCCGGTATACTATTTCCCATCTTGCTCGCCAGCATCTCAAACCACCGCCTTTTCAGCATCTGGTTGACCTTTGGCTCATTGAACCTTTCCCAACGCACGTTCGTAGACCCATTCGTGCACACTTGCACTGCACTGCGTTTGTTGCGGTGCAGGTGTTCGTGGACAGTCACTTTACACTGAAACAAATCAAGAAAACCAGGCAACATTAAATAACAACTTGCAATTCAGATACAAATACATTAGAATTTAGACATTATGCGGGTGTAGCCAAGTGGTAAGGCAGTAGCTTCCCAAGCTACCATTCGACGGTTCGAATCCGTATGCCCCCATATATGGCCTGAAACTATCCAGAACCACCTTTCACCCCCACAGAAAGGTGGTTTTTATGTCCCCCCAAGTCAAGACCCATCAAGAATGGGCATTAGCTTCGTATGCCCTCCAGGATGCCTATACCGACTTTATTCTGTCCCGGCAGGCCATGCTCTGCTCCCCGCAAACCCTGCGATGGTATCGGGTAATCCTGGGAATGGTGATGGAATGGCTGGCTAACAATGGCGTAACCAGTCCCGAAGAGATAGCCGCCCGGCATGTCAGAGCTTATTTATCTGAACTGGCAGGCAAGGGATTGAGCGATTCTTACATCCACGGACACGCCAGGGCAATTCGGACCTTGCTGAAATTCCTTTACACCGAGAAATACATTCCCGAACCCATTACCTTCCAGATGCCCTCCATCGCTCAAAAGCGCCTGCTGGCCCTATCCCCCGAAGAAGTCAGCAAGCTTCTGGATACCTGCGCCATTCCCAGAGATAAAGCCCTCATTCTCTTGATGGTCGATACTGGTTTGCGTCGAGCGGAAGTATGCGCCCTGAACTGGGGAGATATTGAAATCGCCAGTGGACTGGTACGGGTTGTCAGGGGGAAAGGAGGCAAAGCCCGCAGTGTAGTGGTGGGTGTCAAAACCCGTCGTGCTTTACTGGCTTACCGCCGGCAAATTACCCCTGATAATGACCTACCGCTCTTCCAGGCCAGAAGCGGAAAACGCCTGACCCACAACGGGCTCAGGTCTTTACTGCTGAGAGTTGGCAGCCGGGCTGGTATAAAAGTCACCCCGCACGCTCTCCGCAGAACCTTTGCAACACTATCTCTGAGGGCGGGTATGAACTTATTACACTTACAGGGACTGCTCGGTCACTCCACCATCGAAATGACCCGCCGGTACGTCCAGATGATTGATGATGACCTGGTAGAAGCCCATAAAGACCACGGGCCGATAGATAGTTTCCTTTCAAAATCCTAAACAAATAACAAGAAAAGTGGGAAACACTCAAAATTAATGGTGTTTCCCGCTTTTGATTCAACTACTTAGAAACTCTTTTGTAAATTTTGGTGTATAGTA
>JAFGMV010000050.1 GCA_016927315.1 Anaerolineales bacterium
ACAACGACCCCGACCCCAAGAAGCGGGAGTACTTCCAAAAGTACGACCTGACCAAAATCGCCGAGATTGAAGCAAAACCAATCCCTCATTGGTATCCACCCCACCGCATGATGAATGTCGAATCGGACACCGAACCCTGGGGAGATGAGTGGCGTCCAGGCAGAAATTTCCGCACCGTAGCCGAGTTGTTCACAAAGCGGAATTTGTGGGCGGCAAGTCTCCTCCTTACTAACATCAAGGAATTTCAAAAACCATTTTCACACGCTCTAATGTTCACGGTCTCTTCTTTCTTACTTAATCTGACAAAGTTATACAAACATCGAGAAAGTGGTGGAGGTCAGCCAACAGGAAATTATTACGTCCCTCAAATTCACCGAGAAAATGAGGCTTGGTCAGCGTTTGAACGTAAATACGCAGATATTCAAGCGGGAATACAGGAGCTTCCTGAAGTATTGAATGGAAACACAAATTTGATTGTCTCAACGCAAAGTGCGCTATCCCTTTCAGAAATTCCTGATGAAACCATTGACCACATTTTTACGGACCCCCCTTATGCTGGGAAATATCAGTATGGAGAACTTAATTTTATTTGGGAAGCATGGTTAGGATTAAATACCAAATGGCATTCTGGAGAAGTGATTGTCAACGAAACCCGGCAGGTTACCGATGACGATTGGGCTGATATGATGCTCAGCGCCATGCAAGAGTGTTTTCGTGTTCTCAAACCGGGCCGATGGCTAGCACTTTGCTACCATGATACCAGTGAAGGGACGTGGAGCATGATCCAGGATGTTATGGCACAGGCCGGTTTTATTCCCGACTTTGCAGAAGAAGCGCTTTATATTGACACCGGTCAAAAAACATATAATCAGACCCAGGCAGAAAAAGTTACCCAGCGCGACCTGGTGATTAACTTCCGCAAACCGCGCCCCGGCGAAGTCGCGCAGGCCATCTTCCTGACCGGCGAGGAAGACGCTGCCACTTTCACTCAAAAAGCTCGTGCTATCCTGATTGAAGCGCTCGAAGCCCATCCCGGCAGCACTGCCGACCGGCTGTATGATGAACTGGTCAGCCGCATGGTGCGTAAAGGTGAATTCGAGCGCCACAACTTCGACGAGCTGCTGCGCGGGGTGGCCGAACCCGTCAGCCAACCGGTCATGAAGAACCTCTTTGAGCCGGCCGAACCGGATTTATTCGGTTCCCACGAAACGGTGCGCTGGTACCTGCTGGAAACCGCCGGGCAGGTGGATGAAGCCGAAAGCAGAAAAGAGGCCTCAGCGGCCGCCCGGTTGGAGCAGTTCATGCACTCCTGGCTGGCCGCGCGTCCCGGCGAGGCGGGCGTCCACTACTCGGAGCTTTTTGAGCAGTATCTCCCGATCCGCGATAAGCCCCGCAGGCTGTTAATCGAATGGCTGCCGGAGTTCTTCTTCAAGACAGCGGAAGGCACCTGGCGCCCGCCAGCCGATGAGCTGGAACACGCTCAACTGGCAGCGCTGCGCTCCAGCGGTCTCCTCAGGCGGGTCAAGCGCTTTGGGAACGCCCTGCTCGAAGGAGTGCCGCCGCACGAACGCGACCTGCCGGAAAGCCCCGCCACCCTGGCGGATTGGATCCGTCAATGCCGGCGCGCCGGACTTTATGAGATTGGCCGCGTTTTATATGAAAAGAGCGGTTTATCTTTCGATACCCTGGAGGAGATCCGGCAAATGGAGCTGGAAGAAGATTATCAGGTGTGCGCGCGGCGCAGCGAAGTGAAGCCCGCGGCAAACAAGAAAATTCAACCCAACTTACTGGATGAGGGATAGTATGAATCTTCGCTTGAAAGAAATATTTTCTGGAAAAGTAGTCAATAAAAAATTAACCTTCAATACCGGCATGGACGAATTCCCACGCTATGTGTTGGAGTACCTGATTGACAACTACTGCGCTGAAGAGACCTTCGAGGAGGACTTTGAGCGGGTCAAACGCCGGCTGCGCGAGAACTTTGTTCATGGCGCCGAGACAGAACGGATTCGCGCCCACATCCGCGAGAATCGCCAGCACACCATTATCGCCAGCCTGGAAGTGCGTCTGGTGGAGACCGAGGACAAATACTGGGGGACCATCAGCGCCATCAACGAGAGTTTTGTCAATGTGGATGAAGGCCTGGTGCGCCAGTATCCCATGCTGCTGGCGGGTGGTATGTGGGGCACAATTGCTTTGACGTATGATGAAAGCGAAGTGCACAACAAAAAAATCCGGCCTTTCAAAGTCCTGGATTTCACTCCATTTCAAATTTCGATGATCGACACGCGTGAATTTCTCGACAAACGCAAACAATTTGACGATCAGGAATGGCTGGATATTCTGACAAATTCGTTCGGCCTGAACCCGGACCGGATGACACGCCGGGAGAAACTGCTGTATCTGAGCCGCGCGGTCCCCCTGGTGGAAAGCAACCATAACATGATTGAACTGGGCCCTCGGGAAACCGGCAAGACATACCTGTTTCGGAATGTTTCTTATTATGCCCACGTCTTCTCAGGAGGTAAGGCAACCCCGGCGGGCTTGTTTATTAACCTGAACACCGGCAAAGTCGGCCTGGTTGGAACGCGGGAAGCTGTTGTCTTTGATGAAATTGCCAATACCGACTTCACAGATCCCAAGGCGATGGTCAGCATCATGCAGGGCTACATGCAGGATGCCAAGTTCAGCCGCGGCAAGAAAGAGATCCTGGCGTTTGGTTCAATTGTTATGGTCGGGAACCTGGATATCCAGGGCAAACTTCCACACGAAAAATATTATCACCTGTTCGAACCGCTGCCCAGCTACTTGCAGGTAGAAGCATTAATCGACCGCCTGCATTACTATCTGCCTGGGTGGGAGATTCCCAAAATCACGCCCGAATCGGCAAGCCAGGATTATGGGTTTATCACCGACTACTTCTGCGAGATCATGCACGAATTACGGCGAATTGATGTGCTGGGAAAGTTCAAGAACCGCTTTGAATTATTTGATGATGCTGGTCATGGGCCTGGGTTGACCTCTCGGGATGTGCGCGCCATTCATAAAACGCTTTCCGGTTTGCTCAAGTTGATGGTTCCGCATGGCGAAGCCACAGACGAGCTGTTGGAGGAATTGCTCTTATTGGCAATCGAAGGACGGCAGCGCGTACGGAACCAGCTCCATCTGATGGCTCCTGGAGAATACCCGCCGGTCAAAATCGGAGTGCGATTTTCCGCCACTGAGAAAACCGCCTTCCCGACTTTATTAGAGGGTGACAGAAAAGTCCATGTCGAAATGCCTACCACCCCATTAGTAGGAGAAGTCGTTGGGCTGGCTGTGGCCGGTGAGCAGGGTATGATTTTACGGTTTGAGATGCAAGCCACCAAAGGTCATGGACGGATAATTCCGCTGGGATCCATACAAAAGGTGATGCGAGAATCCATTGAGGCCGCTGCGCAATATATCCGCTCGCATGCAACAGATTTAGGGATCGCCCCGGATTGGAGTGAGAATTTTGATATCGCAGTTCTGGCAACCATGATGGCGCTGCCAAAAGAAGGGCCGTCTGCCGGTGTGACGATCGTCACAGGCATTGTATCGGCGTTAACCAATAAACCCGTCCGCCATGATGTCGCCATGAGCGGAGAAATTACCATCATGGGAAAAGTGCTTGGCGTCGGTGGCATCCAGCCGAAACTTATGGCGGCCATAGATACCGGGCTCAAAATCGTTATCTTGCCTGCTGAAAATGAAGGGGATGTAAGATCTCTGCCGGATTATATTAAGAACCGGATAGAAATTAAGTATGTGACCGATATTCAACAAGTATTAGCTGTGGCGATACTTGACCAGAAACCCGAATAACAAACCAATATAAAGCTAGCCCTGGTAAAACAGGGCTAGCTGGTGAAAACTAAATTCCAAATCCCATCTGTCCCTCCGGAACCACTTCCTTTCTTCTTGTCCTTCTAACAACTACCGTCTTTTGAGTCACCCATTCATCCCAGGTCATCACCTTCGGGCCGGGCACAATCACCGCGCTTGGGGTCGTCAGACTGCCCATCGGGTTGTGGCTGACCTGCAGGTCATCGGCAAACAAGGTCTGTAAATCAGAAAGCTTCGCCCCATCCAGCACA
>JAFGMV010000051.1 GCA_016927315.1 Anaerolineales bacterium
AGGGTTGAAGCAGCGAACAGTTCAGCTTTCTGCCCCACAGCCATCCTGCGAATCCATCATACCATACAACAAGTACGCCTCAACTGCATCCATCAACCAGGGAGTATTGCTCTCCACCACTTGGGGGAGTATCAGGCTACTTGGTTTATTGATCTTTGTCTTGTTTGCCAAATGATCTTTTCAGAGTACCCAAAAGACAGGATTTCCAGTCTGCCACAACTATCTGATTGCGCCCTTCATCCCTGGAACGATAAAACGAAGGGCTCAGCATCGCAAACTAACCTGACCAGTTTGCGACTGTCAGGTCCATTGATATCTTCAGGCACGCAAGGGCGCACAGTTCATGTCTGTGAAATCGTAAGTCCTCCCCCGCTCCCTTGTCCCGCACAGGTCGTCCAGCTCAACTGGATCCTCGCAGGGAGCTCAGCGCCCACAAAGCAATCGCTTACTTCAAGCGACTGTTTTGCGTCACAGCAGGCTAACTTTTCGGGTTCTCAAAATGAGCCATTATTATCGTTCGCAGCATAACGATGGACGCAGTATTTTATTTTCCGGATGTTTTCTCCGGAGTACGGCGTATGAAGTCTGGTCGGTAAATGGTACCCTCCTTATGAGCGGCTTGCTTCATTCGCCTGATATGCGTACGCAACCCTTTGGGCAGTCGTCGTTTGTTCGTTTTACTGACCTGGCTTGTTTTGTCTACCATCCAATCTCTCCTCATCTTGATATAACCATTGGGGTTTACTTGCTCAACTGACATGCAGTTCGGTCACCTGGCGGAAATGGAAGCCAATAATGGCCAGGGTGATAGCCACCGGGAACAACCGGGGGCGCCGGAACAGAGTCCAGAAGAAGAGGCGCCAATACTGGGCACGCTCAACTCCACGAATACCCAACCTGTAAATGGAACGCCCCAGGGCCAGGATGTATTGCGGGTCAGGTTGAAGCCGAATCCTGGGCGGATGATACTCGCGCAGAAAAGTAATCACTCGCTCGTAATAGAACTGGGGAGCGTAGATTTGTTCCAACAGTATGCGATAACCTTCCCGCAGTGGTTCAAGACCCATCCTGGGTACAATGTTGGTCGAGCCGTCGACATTGTCACCCGAAAATTCATTTACCAGACGACCTTCTTGCCGCATACGGTCGTACAAACGCGTTCCAAGAGGAGCCTGTAACAGACCGACCATAGCCGTCACAATTCCGCTTTTCTGGATGAAATCTACTTGCTGCTGAAATATCGAGGGCGGGTCATTATCAAACCCAACAATGAAGCCTCCCTGCACCTGGAGCCCAGAACGCTGGAGATGCTTGACGCTCTCCACCAGATCGCGGCCCTTATTTTGACTTTTACTGCATTCGGTCAGGCTGTCTTCATTGGGTGTTTCAATACCCACAAAGACTGTATCGAACCCGGCTTGTACCATGAGATTCACCAATTCAGGGTCATCAGCCAGGTTAATCGATACTTCCGTACTGAACGGCATACCGGCTTTACCCTTGCGCCATTCAATTAAGGCTGGCAGTACTTTGGTCTTGATATGTCTCTTGTTCCCGATAAAATTATCATCTACGAAGAAAATACCCTTGCGCCAGCCCAGCGCATAGAGACCATCCAATTCGGAAATAATCTGCGAGGCCGTTTTGGTGCGCGGACGATGGCCCAACAACGCAGTCACATTGCAAAAATCACAACTGAAGGGACAGCCGCGCGAGAATTGAATGCTGACCGAATCGTAATGTCTGAGATTTGCCAATTGCCATAAAGGGCTCGGGGTCTGGCGGATATCTGGATACTCTGTGGTGGAATAAAGAGGCTGGGCGCGCCCTTTGGCCAGGTCGGCCAGGAACACCGGGAGAGTAAGTTCGGCTTCGTTAAGCACGAAATGATCCACACCTGGAAACTTCTCATGCTCCATGGTGAAGAGTGGGCCGCCCGCCACCACTTTGACGCCTGCTTCCTTACAGCGAGCGATCAAGGCGCCTGCAGATTTGCGCTGTACAACCATGGCGCTGATGAAGATATAGTCAGCCCAGGACAGGTCCTTGTGGGTCAGTTCGGTTACGTTTAAGTCGACCAGTCGTTTTTCCCACTCAGGAGGCAGCATGGCTGCCACGGTCAGCAAGCCCAGTGGGGGTGCACCAGCCTTCTTATGGACAAACTTAAGCGCATGTTTGAAACTCCAGAAGGTATCTGGAAATTCAGGATAAACCAGCAGAATTTTCATTGGCGTATTCATCTAGAACCGGCCATTTGAGATGTCATGAATCCAATCCCGGAATCTCTGACCGGGAGTTCTTTGCTTTCGCAGCTGGGCTGTGACAGCCCAATAAGTGATTCTTTCTCCGCAATCGCAAATGATCGACCTTGCAGCAGAACCTTCTTTTCTCGCCGCATCGTCGATGATTGGATCATTAGATATCGTTTTGCCGCAATTCGGACATATGATCTGGTTTTCCATTCCTTACTCCTGACTCGCACTAAGCCGCCTGGCTTATATAAACAGTTCCGCTGTATGAACTGTGTCCAGCCCAGTACATATTTCCGTCTACTTCGTACTCGGATAAGATAATTGACCGCCCTCCATTATTGTGCTGCTCGATAAACACGGTCTTCCGATCAGGTATACGAACAACCATGTTTTCGCCTATTTTTGGTAAACTTTTGCGGCAATACTGCTCCAATATTTCCATTAACTCTGCTCTATTCATAAGAACTCCTCGTTGCCAATGTTATTTAAACGCTCAAAGAAACACCAAAACCATCTTCCTCGGATTATTGACTATAGACATTCTCTATATTTTTATTTTTCTTTTCTCGTTTTGCCTGTTTTTTTTCTTTCGGCGTTTTTAGCGCTTTTTTCTTAGAGCTCTTCTTATTATTCTGACCCTTGGCCATGTTTTTTCTCCTGAAATGACTTTCTGATAACTTTCCTTTTTGCCAGGTGTAATCCAGTCATTTTCACACATCATGATTTATTCATCACCATCTGGCAAAAGTTATCCTGGAAAATACTGGCAGACTTTTGCCATGATCTGGGGAGCTGTGAGAATGTCGCATAAGCTGCTGCACGCGATCAAAAATCAACAAACAAGCTAAAATAACACCCTTTTGTTGCGTATCGGTATCTCTTCGATAGATAGAATTGTCCCTGCCCGTATCTCCACTTTCCATCCTGTCATCTACCGGGAGACGGCTCAGTTTTTCTGTCCATGCTGGCATCATACTCCGTCAGATGTTCTTCAATTTCCTTGATCGCACGCTGGTGAGTGAAGCTATATCTTTTCTGAAGCAACCCGGCGAGGACGTCCAATTTGCCTCCGACCTGATCCAGATCATCGTCGGTGAGCTTACCCCACCACACTTTGGACTCGCCTCGGATTTGATTCCACTTGCGTTCGAATACATCTTTTTTCATAAGGTTCTCCTGATCATTCGAAAAAACTGCCCCGGTTTTTTCCCGGCGCTGCTTTTCATCTACACCATACAGGTACATGTGGGACTGCCTGGCGATGCCGGTTTTTATGTCTCTCGTGAATCAGGTGTCTTCATTCAGCAGGAATGCTCGCCGCAGCAAGACGCAAATTTTCAGCCACACGTTCGGGCATTTCACCTTTACTGATAAACGCATCGGCCCCGGCAGAGAGCGCCGCTTGGTGACGGGCGTCCAGATGGCTGACAAGGATGATAACCAATGCGGCCGGGCACGCCTTACGAAGCTTTTTTAGAGCCGCTGTTGGTGAGTTGGGGAGTAATTCCCAATCTACCAACAAGATATCCGAGCGGCTGATTGGCGCCTCGGCTAAGGTGGTAGACCAATCGGCTGCCTCGCCAGTTACTTCCATCTTCAGATCCTGCAGCAGCAGGCGGAAGGCGGAGCGTTCTTCGGATTTAGAATCGGCTATATATACGCGGGTCATATAATTATCGTACAACAAACGCTCCCCGGGCGCATCCATCGACCGTAGCGTATTTGTCTCCCCCACTTGGGGGAGGCAGCAAGCTGCATTGGTTTATTGATCTGAGCTTTTTTTGCCTTTTACCTTTGGAAAATCCCCCAAAAACAAGCTTTTTAGTCTGCCACAATCACCTGACCGTGTCCTTCACGCTTGGCGCGATAAAGCGCAGCATCAGCTGCTTTCAGGATTTCCGCACTGGTGGAGCCATTCTCAGGAAAGACCGCAGCTCCGATTGAGAGTGTGACTGCCTCAATGATTTGCCCTTCGAATTGGATGTCGAGGCGCCTGATGCGCTTGCATAAACGTTCGGCGCACTTTACAGTCGCTTCCAGCGATGCATCGGGCAGAACAATGATGAATTCATCACCGCCGTAACGGCAGGCAATATCTTCTCCACGGAAATATCCGCGCAGCAAAACCCCCAACTCATGCAAGACAAGATCGCCGGCAGCATGACCGAAATGATCATTGAAACACTTAAAATCATCCACATCCATCATAAGGATGCCCATCGAAAGTTGTTTCCGTGAAGCTCGCAGCAGCTCACGTTCCAGGGTTTCCTCCAAAAAACGCCGGTTGAATAAACCGGTCAGATGATCCCGAACAGAAAGCTCGCGCAAGAGAGCTTCGCTTTTTAGCAAAGCATCCTGGGCTTGTTTACGCTCTGTGATGTCGCGGATATTACATTGGATGACCTTTTCACCCCCAACCAGGTACACATTGCTGACGAATTCCACCTGGATCAACCGGCCATCCTTTGCTCTCAGCGGCAGATCTTCATAACGGATATATTCGTTTTTCTGCAAGGCTTCGAAGGCTTCCTGGTTGGTTTCAATGTCATTAAATGCGCCTACTTCCCAGAGTTTCTTATCTACAATCTCAGCGCGCGTGTATCCCAGCATATCGACCAGGAAAGGGTTGACGTCTGTAATCGCTCCTGTCTCGGCATTCAGTAATAAAATTCCATCCTGGTCTGCTTCGAACAGGCGGCGGTAACGAAGTTCTGAAGTAACGATATTTTGCACCTCATTCGAATCCGCTTTCCTGGTTATTCTTTTCATAATGTATCGGAAGACATTCATAGTCCAATCCCCTTATCAGATGAAGGAGACATACCCGTCGGTCAAGCGCCTCGTACGCGCAAATATCACCAATATCCTATCTTACAATAAAAACGCCCCGCCCACAGCCGCCAACCAGGGAGGATCATTCTCAGCCCTCAGAGGATATAATATACGTAGCAAAGCGGAGCGGCCGGCCGGACATGTGTCAGGTTACAAGTTTGTGACGCAAGGCCAGGGTTACGGCCTCGGTACGACTGGCAACGCCAAATTTGGACAGGATGTTACTGACATGGGATTTGACTGTGTTTGGAGTAACGGTTAACTTTCCGGCAATCTGGGTATTGTTCAGCCCCTCAACCATCAAAGCCAAGACTTCACGCTCGCGCTCCGTCAGATCGAATCCGGGAGTTGGTGACTGGTTGGCAGCCTGAACAAGGGCTTCTGCGGCTTCAGGAGAAAGTGTGACGCGACCGGAATGAGCCGCGCGGATGGCCCATGCAAGCTCTTCGGCAGAGACAGTTTTGATCAGATAACCAATCGCACCAGCTTCCAGTGCATTCTTGACAAGATCCTCTTCTTTGAAACTGGTCAGCGAAATCACCTGGACTTGTGGATACTTCTGGCAAATGGCGCGCGTTACAGCGACACCGTCCATATCTGGCAAGACCATATCCATTAACACCACATCGGGCAGGATCTCACCGCACAGCTGGATCGCGGCTGCACCGGTTTCGGCTTCGCCCGCCAGTTCCAGGTCATCGAAGGCTTTCAAGAAAAGCGTCAATCCCTTACGAACCATCGTGTGATCATCAACAAGCATGACGCGAATGGGTTGGGAGGGGGCGGCGGCTGTCATAAGACCTCCTTGGGCAGAGGGGGCGTCCAGCGAATCACAAGTTCAGTCCCATGATTGATCTGACTCGTGATCGATAACAGCGCTCCAGCTGCTTCGCTTCGCTCACGCATCATTTCTAATCCATAGTGACCGGAAAGTTCTTTTTCAGTGTCAAAGCCCTGACCATTGTCTCGAATACACAACTCGATCGCGGGTCCTTCCTGTTTTAGTATTATCTCGACCTGGCTGGCTTTGGCATGCTTGGCAATGTTATTAAGCGCTTCCTGACAGACACGGTATAAAGCCACTTGCACTTCAGCAGGCAAGATAACATCTCTGGAAGCAGTAACATTTACCGGGATATCGATCCGTCCCGAAAGCGCATTTCCCAACAGGTGCAATAGATCACCCATATCTGAATCAATCAATGTTGAAGGTCGCAATTCACCCAGGAGTGCGCGCATCTCGGCCTGTGCACTGCGCGTCAACCTGCGTAAATCCTCAAGTGATTGCCTGGTCAGATCCGGTTCCTGGTGCCACAGGCGCGGCAAGACTTCGGCAATCAACCCTGCAGAGAAGAGTGATTGGTTGATGGCATCGTGCAGGTTGCGCGCCAGGCGCTGCCGTTCTTCCATTACCGCCAGCGTCTGAGCTTGTTCGTACAACCCTGCATTAACCATGGTAATTGCAGCCTGATTGGCTACACTCAGCGCCAGGTCGGCATGATGGGGAGTGAAGAAATCTGTCTTCTCGTGCGCCACGCCCACACCACCAATAATGCGGTTTTTCACTGCCAACGGTACCCACATCCAGGATCGCATCCCCTCAAGTAACACAGCTGCCCCATCCTCCAGGAATGAACGTAAAAACTGCGCCTGCGGTGTATCGCTCCTCACGTCGGTAATGCGAATAGGGCGATGTCCATTGAATAATGTGGCTAGTATTTCCGGACCCTGCAGATGGATACGGAAAGGCGAGGACTGCTCCAGTTCAGGCGTCCCGCGCATTGCAAGAGTGACCAACATAGAGTCTTCCAATGCAAATAATCCACCATATGAATACTCGATAATCTCCCGTAATTGGTCGAGGATCAAACCCGGTTGGAGTTCCAGGGTGGAAGCCAGGGTGTGTGAAATCGCCAATAACGTATCCTGTTCATGAGTACGGGCTTCAATTCGCCGGTGGAGGTTTTCTTCTGACCGAATCCGGTTGCTGACATCCCGCATTATACCCAAAAAGCAGGAACGGCTCTGATAAATGAATACCACCCCGCGCCATTCGGCATAAAATGTTGAACCATCCTTGCACACATGAAGTATCCGTGTATCTATCACGCCGCCCGGGTGAGATGCCCGGACATACTCCTTGAAAGCCGGCTGGCTTTCGGGATGAATGAACTCAATCAATGGAAAACCGATGAATTCCTCGCGAGCGAGGCCATGCAGCAGACAAGCCGCGTGATTTGCCTCAACCACGAGGCCGGTCTCCAGGTCATAGACGATCAACCCGTCAATGACGGCATCGAAAACACTTCGATACGGAGCTTCTTTTGGGGTTCGTTGACTTTTTTGCATGCTGAACTCTCATCCGAATAAATACATATGTATGATAAGCTCCTGTGCTTTTTCATTGTACTACATTACCCAATGAAGTCATCTCCTAAATCCCCATGCATTGTGAAACAGAGAAAACAAAAACCGCTCAACAGGGGCGTCGAGCGGTTGGGATATCTGGTATTGGACTCGAATGGCTTACACCCCTTCAGGTACGTTCATTCTTCACCATGTTCTTTCAACCACTGCATCAAATCATGGACGCTGGCTGTAGCCATGGCAACGCTTGAATCGGCTGCGCCATAATAAATACGGAGGGTGTCCTTGTCAGATGCAAGGGTGTACCCGCAGGGAAAAACAACCTTATCCACATCCCCATGTTGTTCGTATGGTTCTTCGGGGCCAAATACCCATTCATCCCCGCGTCTCAAACAACGCTCCGGGTTATTCAAATCAAACAGGGCAAGACCCAATCTATAAATACAGCCGGCCGCGTTTTGTTTCACACCATGATAAATAACAAGCCAGCCGTCCGGTGTTTCAACGGGTGGAGGTGAAAGGCCGATTTTGTTCGCATCCCACCAACCACCGAGCCGCGCTTCTAATATCTTTTTATGACCTCCCCAGTTCCGCAGGTCCGCTGAGTAGGATATCCACATATTTGCTCTTGCAGCCGCCGCCGGGCGATGGATCAAAGCCCAATGCCCATCAATCTTGTACGGCAGGAGCGCCGCGTCTTTATCATCCGGCTGCATGATGACGCCATAGCGTTCAAAAGAATGGAAATCTTTTGTAAACGCCAGGGCCACACCCGGCCCTCCGCTTGCGTAAGCAGTGTAGGTGATCGCGTACTGGTCCAATTCGGGAACAAAGGTGATGCGTGGGTCTTCTATCCCCCACAATTCATCAGGATAGTTATCCGGATCGGCCATGAAAGTCGGCTGGGGGTCGATCTGCCAGTTATCAATACCATTCGCAGAGCGCGCAGCACATAAATGGGAGTGACCGCGTCGATCTTCCACACGGCATAACAGCAGGGTCGTGCCATCCACCAGCAATGTGGCGCCGGGATTGAAGACGCTATTGGCTTGATACGGCCAGTTTGCGGCTGTCAGAATGGGATTGAGTTTGTAGCGTTGAAACAGGTTCGGGTGCTGGTTGTTCGTCATAGGGTATCTCATTAGGTCCCAAAATATTTTCTACTAATCGTAATTCTAAGAGTGACTGCAGAAAGGCAAGAGTAGATTCTGCACCTTGATTCTCATTGAGTCGATCAGAATGCAGGCCATCACGACACCCCCCTGTCGTCGGATCGTAGACTGAGAGATGCAAGTCGTTTCGCCCAAGAAACCACTCAAAGGTGTGCCGGGCTTCTGTATGCCAGTTCGCCTTCCCGGTGACCCGATAAGCTTCAAGGCAGGCAGACACCATCGCCTGCGCTTCGACAGGCTGTTGATCGAAGCGGGCGCGTTCACCACCTTGCTGGTAAAAACCATCCGAACCAATCGGGACGAAATGCCTCCCTTCTGTGTCTGCATGTTGTAATTCGGCTAGCCAGTTAAGAGACTCTAAACCGACTTCGGTCATGAGAGCATTTGGTATGGATTGACCACACAACAGCATGGCATGTGACAGCGCCGCATTACAATAAGTCAACCTGGTCTCAAACCAATTCCATCCATCAACGCGATTATTTTTGTAAAGGGACAGCAATCGCTCCGCCAAATTTTCTTGCACCTGGCTGACGCGCCGGTCACCGGCAAAACGCCCTAAATACTCGTGGATACCAATCAGTGCAAATGCCCAGGCGCGCGGACTTGTCGTTTCAAGAATCGCAAGTAAGGACTGCTGGAAAATGCGACCCGCCATATTATGGAGGGTTGGCGTGTTCGAATGTCCCAATATCGAGCCTAACGCCCACAAAGCGCGACCGTGACTGTCATCCGAACCTCTATCCTCCAGCCAATTGCGTTGATAATCCATAAAGTTCCGGAAACGTTTCGTTTCTGAATTAAAGGCGTACCACGTGAAAGCAAGATAGCGGGTTGCCAGGTCCGTTGCTTCTTTGTTGCCTAATTCTTCAAGCAATCCACTTACCATTAAAGCCCGGGCATTATCATCAGTGGTGTATCCTTCACCATAATTCGGTATGGTAAATATTGCATGTTGCAATATTCCGGTTTCATCTGTCAAGTGGTGCAAGTGATCCAGTTTGAGCGGAGGTAATTCCCCCGAACGTTTATCCAACGGTTTGACCGCAAACTCAACCGCGGCAAAATGACGGTGTTCGGAGCGGGCGCTTTCAAAACTTTGCATATAGCGACGCGCCACCTGCGGCCAGACCATATCCCGACCGAAGAGATAGGCGCGTTTCCGCATAGCATGACGCCTCGAGTCATTTCCAAGTAATTCAATCACCTGGTCAGCCAAAGCCTGCGGATCGCTAAATGGCACCAATACCCCGCGCCCATCTGCAAGCATTTCTTCTGCATACCAGTAGGGCGTAGAGATTACTGCCTTTCCAGCTCCCAACGTATAGGCCAATGTGCCCGACGAGATCTGGGCCACATCAAGATATGGCGTAATATAGATATCTGACGTGCTAATGAATTGAATTAATTCATCCATATTTACGAAGCGGTTATAAAAGATCACATTTCCTTCGACACCTTTTTCGTGAGCCAGCCATTGTAAAGAAAGTCGATAGGTTTCACCTTCAGTTCGTATGACATGGGGATGAGTTGCACCAACAATGATATAGACCACATTGGGATGTTTCTCCAAAATTGCGGGTAAAGCCTTTATGACAGTTTCCAGTCCTTTATTCGCCGAGAGTAATCCAAAACTTAACAGTACGCTTTTACCCTCAACCCCAAACAGGTCCTTGTGAAAGCTTGGGTCTGCAAACGGAACATCTGGAATGCCGTGCGGGATCAGATCGATTTTTTCCCCTGGCACGTGATAGATGCTTTCCAAAAATTCTGCACCTCGCTTGCTCATGACCACGATCCGATCAGACAAAGACGCGATTTCTTTAAGTACTCGTAGTTGGTCAGAATTTGGTTCTTTTAATATTGTGTGCAGCGTTGTGACAACTGGCATGCGCAATTCGCGCAGAAGCGCCAGGATGTGACTACCTGCCCGCCCGCCAAAGATACCGTACTCATGCTGCAAAGAGACCATATCCACATTGTTGATATTCAGGAAATCCGCAGCGCGGTGGTAGGATTCAATATCCTTCTCGGTCAATTCAAAACGAACCCGGGCAGGGTACTCGTAGCCAGCCTCGGTATCATTGACAGGTATTGCGATACAGGTAGTGCCTTTATATTCATGGGCAATGGACTCACACAAATCAGTTGTAAACGTGGCAATTCCACACTGACGCGGCAAATAATTTCCAATAAAAGCGACTCGCTTTATGATCGAATGAGTGATCTGTTCCAATTTAATAAACTCTCCTTCCAAATAACCTTCTCCCGTTTGTATAATCCGGATCACTTCACCATAAACCAGATTACTTTGACAATGTCACATTAAAGCTGAAACCAAAGTTTTTAACCACAAAGGATACGAAGTAACACGAAGGAAACCTTCGGTTTAGCATTTTGCTCTCCATGTGCTCCTCAGTGAATTTTGTGGTGAAAGGGTTTGAAATGTGACATTATCGAATTACTCAGGAGCTGTCTCTCTATTACAGATGATAGAAGACGCCTGTTATTTCTGGTTCGCCTCGGTGGTAGAATTTAACCGCTTCTCTTCCATAAGAGATTTAAGTAATGCCAGGTTTTCTTTCAGCTGCTTTTTTAATGTTCTTTCCAGAATGGCTTCATCGACTTGGAAAAAATTGATTACATTGGCTTGTTCTGAAACAGTGACCTTTGTACTTCCATTGGCCATTTCTAACGTATAGGAAGTAAATGAGTGCAATGGACCAGAAAGAGACTTGAAACCAAATTTCCTGTCTGTCTCATATTCGGTTACCTCGAACGTACTTTGAACTCGACGCCCCATTAAATGACCAATGCTTCGAAAAACAGTCCCAACGTTACTGGCGCTACTGTAAACTTTCGTCGAATCCAGGGTTCCATACTGCCATTGAAAATCATTTTCGGCCTTGCTAATAAAATTAAAGATATGATTGACAGGTCGGTAAATCACAGTACTACTATGAAGATTAATCATTCGATTCTTTCTTTTCTACCGTACAAATCCGCAAATCATGCCATTGCAAGCGTTTTTTGCGAAGCAATGACAGATGGACAGTATAAAAATTCTTACTTTACTTTTTGTAAATGCTATCTGGCTTCAGGAGGATGGATTCGCAGCGAATTGTTCATCGTCTGAGCAGAACAACCTGATAATCTGTTACATTCAAGTTAACCGTATTTGGCATTTCCTATTCCAACACCACTAGAACAAGAAATGTCGTTAATCAAGAAATAAAAAAGGAATTAGACAGCCAATGTTTCAATTCCAACCTGTTTGGTTTGGTTTACAAGCGTTTATAAACTGGACGAGAAACCAGATGAGTTCCGTTCTACTCTAGGTTTCGCCAAATTGACTTTCAATTCGCGGTCTCCCAGCAAATACTGATTAAACATGCTGATCGCCTTATCGGCTTCGCTTTTTGCGCTCATTGTGATAAAGGCAAAGCCTTTCGACTCGCCACTCTTTCGATCCTTGATTACTTCTGTTGCATTAACATTTCCGGCCTGGGCAAATAAAACATTCAATTCTTCCTCCGTCGTTGACCTGGACAGATTCCCTACGTATAGTTTGACTTCCATTTTCTTACTGCTTTCTCCGGCGTAGCCGAAATAAATTTGGCCGTCACCCTATAAAAGGGTCGACGGCCAAATTACAACACGGATCCGATTATTTATTTCATTAATCAGTGTATCACATATTCTGATTACAAACGCGGCAGTTTCATCCAGGGAGAGCGTATCTATTCAAGCAAAATTGATCCGCTTGTGGAAAAAACCCTCCCCCTGCCCTCTCCCACCGGGAGAATTGGAAGACTTCCACACAAGAAAAACAAGCCGCTAACCGGATTTTGAGCATAATTTACAGAGTGCTGCGAAAATATCTAAACTGAAATTTTGGTTTTTGAAGGTGCTTTATTGGATCCAGGTTTAGATATTTATGCAAGATGCAGTAGATGCGCTTGCCTGGGCTATTCAGACAGGGATTGGTTTGGGGAATTCCTATCGATCAACCATTCATTAACCCGCCCGGCTGCTGGAAGAAAATATTGAGATGTTCTTTTCAGATTATCCTGATTTAAAGCCTGCGACGAAGCTGATCGTCATCAGGAACAGCAGGCCGGGCAGGATCGTCAGAATGGTTTTTTGGGAAAAGACCGGCTTTCCAGATTTCAGGAAAGCCAGCAGCAGCCCCCCCACACCGATCAATGCACCACCGACACCCACAAGCACAAACCCCGGAGTAGTTTGCCCGGAAATGGATAAAATGATGGGCAGCAGGAAAATCGTCATCCCGGCGATACCGTGAACGACAGCCAGCAGGATGGGGGGCAATTTTCCCTGCATGGGGATTAAGCGGGATAAGCTCACGGCGATGAAACCTAAAATGGCGAAGAGCAGATAAATGGCTCGGAAAGATATGAGATGTTCCCAGATCAGGCCGGTCGCCAGACTGAGCGGAATCAGGGTCGAGACGATGACAACAACCGGCGCATCCAGAATCTCAAATCCTAAAATAACCAGAAGCAATCCGGCGACCAAAAGAACGCCAAATGCGGTTGTATATGCAATGACAACGACAACAGGCAAACCATCGAGACCATACGCAATTTGATAAGCCGCCAACAAGCCAGTGATGAGCAGGAGGATACGATCGAAGGGAGACATTTTCATCGGGATCAGACCATTATGAGAAGCATGGAACTCAGCATGTAAAGCGAGGCATATTTGAATAAGCCAAAGTTAACCCGCTCGGTAGGTTGAAAAACGCTGATGGCAGCCAGGGTCAGTAAACCGGCAGAAAGCACGACCAGAACCCGCAGGTAGCCAACGGTCATGCCAATCCCCCACGCAGCCGCTCCCATCGCAAGCGCTGCAAAGATGCTGGAAACAGCAATTGCGATTCTGGTCGTCTGGAAACCATAGGCAGATGGAAAGGTGGGGACGCCGGCAGCCTTGTAATCATCAAAATACTTCATACTGAAAGTCATAATGTGGGTGGGAATCCAGAACAACACGCCCAGCGAGAGCATGACGCCGACCCAATCAAAACCGCCATAGCCCAACACGCGTCCAGCCAGAATGGGCATGCCGCCAGAGATGCCGCCCCAAACGATACCCCAGGCTGTACGCCGCTTTAACCAGATGCTGTACACCACCACATCAAAGATCAGACCGGAAAAGATAATCAACCCATACCGCGCATCCATCGCTGCTGCAAACCCGACCCCCAACAAGGACAGCAGCAATCCCAACCACAGGGCTTCTTTTGGCGAAACCTGACCAGTGGCCAACGGGCGTTTTTGAGTGCGTTTCATCTTCGAATCGATATCCCGATCCCACCACATATTTAGAATTGTACTGCCGCTGATGGATAAGAACAAACTAACCAATAAGCCAGCTACGGTCCACAGGTTGAATACAGGACAACGGGCGCTCATGTAACCCGCCATCCCGGTGATCACAAGCAAACCAGTTTGCAGGCTCTTGACCAGAAGCCAGTAAGCACGAAATTTGGCTTTAAGGTTATTCATAACAACTCCTGACACAAACAAGTTACCAGGTAAGAATACCCCTTGTGCGTTGTTTATTCGCTGCCTATCTCGCACAGCGAAAACCTACCTGCGGGCTGTAATACTGCGGACCAGCACTGTTGTTCTTCCAGACCCGCAGGTCTACTGCATAGGAGTAGAAGCTGCCGCCCCGCAGCATGCGGTAATGCTGGTCGGGGTAGTCGTCGCCCATCCACTGCCAGACATTGCCGGCCATATCGTACAGGCCAAAGGGACTGGCCGAGTCGAGCGTCTCGTAACCGTCATAGGTCTTGCCGTTGTAGAGACCAACTGGTGTGGTATTCCCCAGCTTGCCAAACATCTTCTCAAACAAGTCAGACGAAGAATAATAATTGGCGTTATTTCGCTCGATGTGTCCGCCCCACGGGAAGGGAAACCCATAACCATTGACCATTTCCGTACCACGAGCGGCTTTTTCCCATTCGATCTCGGTGGGCAGATGCCAGCCGTAATATTCGCAGTAAGCATTGGCGCCGAACCATGTGACCATCGTAACAGGATGATTGGCGTACTCAGGTATAGACGAGAAAATCCCGTTCGTCTCGGTCAAACGCACACCCTCAGCCTGTGTGGGTAGAAAGAGCTTATCCCCAGCTTTGATCTCTTCCTCGTGCTTGTAGCCGTCAAACGAATCACCAGGATAGTAGCCGTAAATTCCGACCTCCTGCCAGACCTGCTCCCCGGCTTCTACATCCACTTCGCCCTTACTGACTGTTCCGTCAGCCAGGGCAGCGTTAAGAAAGCTGGCGTACTGCTCGTTGGTAACATCTGTGACCATCATTTCGTAGTCGTAATCCACATTGGTCATGTGGTCATGCTGGCCGTAAGGGAATTCCCCGGCAGGGATTAGGGCCCATGACTCAGGATCAATCCCGGTATCCACGTAGGGAGGTGTGATAGCTCCAACACTGGGAGCGGGGACGCAGGCTGCCACTGTCAATGCAATCAGAGTCAGGATAAAGAGTGTCTGTTTCATTCTGACGTCTCCTTCAAGATGGCGTTCAGTTCTTCCATTTTTCGTTTTTGTTCAATGAGCTCGGCTTCAGCATTGAGCCTTTTCTCGGCAGCAAATTCTTTGAACCAATAACCTTTTTCTTGGAACAGGTCATACAATCTCCAAAGCAAGAAGATGGCCAGCGTCACCAAAATGATGCCCAACCCCAAATCCATAAGCAGCATCAGGGTGTTGACGGCGCCCTGCTGGTTAATTTCGTCTACAAACAGGCGTTTCATCGAGAAAATGGTGGCCGATGCAAAAGCAATATCTGACATGATGATGAGCAGCCAACCAAACCACTTGCGGACTTTCCCCTTCAGGCCCGAGAGATCAGCGTAGTACATCAGGATAATGGTAGCGATCAACGCAGCCAGGATATGCCAGTGACCTGTCAGGGTGATTCGCTCTTCACGATGCGGCCAGACGCGGAATATCTCATCCAGCTTAACCGCCATGAAAATACCCACCCCACTGACAGTAAAGTTCATAAAAACCATCTGCCAACCCGGGCCAAATTTGAGTGGATCTTTAAGCAAGGCGCCAACTTTTTGTAAAAAAGTTGGCTTCTCGATTCCAGCAGTGCCCTCTTTGATGAGAAGATCCCAGGTGTATATCACATACATCAGCGCCGCCAACATAATGAAGGTAGAGCCAACGTAAATGATGGTATGCGCCCATTCCAGCCAGACAACCGAGAGCGCACCAGTGGTCGTACCGATAACACCAATCACCATCAAAGGCATGGCGATTTTCTGCAGGATGCCCTTGAATTTCATCCAGCGTCCGACGATGAGGGTAATGCCGACTGCCACCAGCGTGAGCATGATATGCAGGTGCCCGATGATGGCTTTTTGCAGGTAGGTCTTATGCGGTACACGAATAAGGTCTTCGCCCAGGAAGGTCTCATGACCATTGCCCCAGAAAGAACCAGTCACTGCGCCAAAAGATGCGGAGATAATCGCTGCCAGCGCCATGATAAAAAAGGCCATGCGTTCCAGGTCGATACCACCTTTTGTGTGCGCATAGGGCGAGTCTTTTTCAAGACGATATTCCTTTTTCCACGGCCAGAGCGCTGCCATAAACAGGATACCGGCAAAAAAGACCAGCGACTGCCCAACCAGGAACAAGCCGTGATAGGTAAAGTTATGTCCCCAATAAGCAAACAGCAGACCAAAGATAACCGCCATCAGATAGCCGCTGGTCATCGTGGCATTGATAGTGACCTGCTCATGACTCTTCATCGGCAGAATTTCGGTCATGAAATATATCTCGATCGCCAGGATGGTCATCGCAATGGTGTGATAGAGCATGATAATGCGGCCTTCTCGCTCCGCTTCAAGTAATTTCATGCCTAGTATGTTAACCGTAATATCCCGGACGCCCCACTCCACCATCGGTCCTGAGAGCGTACCATAAATTGCCGTAATGATGGAGACCACAGCGATGGCGACCAATGTCAACCCGCGCGTGGAGCGGAAGAGGTAATCCAACCGCTTTGTCAGAGTTTGCATACCGTTCCTCCAAGAGTTGAAATTTTAAACCGCTGGCTCAGTTGCGTTTCTTTATCATCTTATCATAAGGCGTTCCAGCGGTCTTTGATAAATGTCAAATTCTATTTTGCCGGGCTGTTATCTATATTTCCAGCTAACAACTTTTTTGTTCCGGGCAATAAAAGATAGATCAATAACCCCGTGCTTATCACCGGCGCGACCAGGAACATCGAGAAACGGCCCTTGATGATCACATCCGTCACACCTACCGGGAATCCGCCAAACATGGACATGGCTGCTGCAAAAATTCCAACCGGCAGGGCCCAGTGTTTTCCTTTGGCCAGCGCGAAAATAAACACAGCCCAGACCGCTGCCCCCCACCAGTTCACAGCCTGCGACATAGCATACATCGAACTGATGAAACCTTTCGCCTCAGTCTGGTAGCGGGAAATAGCACCGACCCCGTCGATGAAGGTCAACACGTAAGCCAATCCACTGACGAAAGCCAGGGCGATGATCTTCTTCTCTACACCACCGATGATGAGCATCCCAAACCATAAGACAAAAGCGACCAGGAAGACCCAGATCGTGGGTGCGGGCAGCCCAATGCTGGAGGGAGGGATCATCGGGAAGAAGCCGGACAGGATTTGCACAGTGGCAGCCACTGTACCCCAGAACCAGGCCCAATTTGCTTTGTTCAGGAAACCATACAGAACCATGACCCACAAAGCCCCGGCAGCTACACCCAACCAGGCGAGCAGTGCAAATACGATCTGCACGGTAATGGCCTCATCAGGTCGATCTCCTGCTAATTTGCCATCAATGTTGACCTGGTAAATGCTTGCCATCAGAAACAGGAGTAGCAGACCGGTCAAAATACCGACCGCAGCCAGAACCGTCCCCAATTTGTTGTTGCCTTTCATTTCAAACCTCCGTTGTGCTTGTATTGGATTTCTTTCTTTGCTGCAAAAAAAAGCAAAGCGAGTATGATTGCCCAAACGACCAGCCTGACCAGCGTGGCCACGACGCTATCGATTGCGACCACTTGACGGTAAGCCGTTTGCAAGATCAGCATCACAACAGCGTGCAGGCCAAAGACGCCGATGGCTGCCGGCATGGCAAACCGGTTGTTCTTCCAGATGAGCATGGCCGCAATAGAGGCAGAGACGATCCCCAGTACGAAGTTGTAAACCGGCAGCCAGGCGATCAGGTAGTAATCGGGCAGGCTGCCAAGTAAAACCCGGCCTCCGGCGAAAACGGCCATCAAACCAATGAGCGCGGCCAAAACCGCAGCAAGTTTATTGAAGATTGTATCCATAATTATTCCTCACAGTAAGATTTCACCAATTGAAATCAACCCGCGACCAGCGGATGTGACAGCGCGGCCACGAACCCGCTGCTCAATAACACGAACACGACCAGTACGACATTGGCTATCAAGAGCCGCTGGTTCAGCCGCTCCTTTCCGGGTGACGCCGGCATCTTTCCTAAAGTCAGTGTGCGGTAGAGTGCGATAGCGATCATAGCGATCACCAGGAGATGCTTGATCGATAGCGCGATTGAATAGGGATTCCCGAAATGCAGCCATCCCTGATATTCCGGACTGCGATTGCCCATCAACAATCCCGTCAGGATCAATCCCGCCATACTTACATAGACCCAAACGCCCTGCCGCTTCTGGAAAGCCGCCATCACCCTTTTCACCTGCGGCCCCGGACCGAGCGTCTCGCTGACCGCGGGCAGGAAAGCCAGCACACTGACCAGCAAACCACCCATCCAGATGGCGGTAAATAAATCGTGGAAGAACGAAACCAGGGCAAAAACAACCATTTGAGGCGTCATATCACACCTCTTTCTCTGCTACGATATGCGTGGATTTCGTTGCACGCGGCGCTTTGATATTCAAAATTCGAAGGCGCCCTTTCCCAGGATTGACCAGGCGATGAGGCGTTTCAGGCGGCATCTCCACCAACATGTCGACCTGCAACTGAATAACATCATCACCACCTTCTAAAACACCTTGCCCCTCTAGAACGTATAGATACACGTTAGTGTAGGCAATATGACGCTTTTGTTCTTCGCCGCCCTCCAGGACCAGGTGTTCAAATTGTACCTGCTCGCTGGTATGCAGCGCACGAACACTGATAAAGTGTGGGTTGGGAATCTCTACCTTATCAAATACTTTTACAACTTTCATCGATTGCCTTTCTGCATAGATTGAGCTTTTTATGTATGCGAGAGTTTATTCCTGCGCCTTTCCTTGACCAGATACGGCAGCAGATACAAATAAGAACCTGTGATCGCCATGAATAACATCAGGATGGACGGGAGTTTATCCCATTGCTCCCAGAGTGCGACAGTTTCCGGGCTGCCAACCAATTTAATAATCACCGCCGCGGGGATTAAGAGCGCAGTTGGCACTGCAATCCACCGGTGGATCTGGCGAAACCACTTATTGAGTGCTTTGTTCATTGATCAATGTTTTCCTTTTCATTTGATAGATTGAGGTGAATGGTTCTGCCGGGGCTGGGCGCGCCGGGCGCTTCAATGCGATTGACCACCCCTCGCACATTTGGTGGTTTGCTGGCAAGATCTGCTGCCGCAGTGCGTATTTCAATGGAGGACACCGCTCCGGCAAGATGGACAATCCCTTTCGAAACGCCAACTCGCAGGTTTTCGTGCGCAACCCGCTCATCAGCAGCAAATTGAGCCAGGATGGCAGCGCGCAGTTTCTCATCTGTGGAATATTTTAGACTCTGTGCCATCACTCCTCAAAATAAAAACGGTCTGTATTAAAGTATACATACCGTCCAGTATTTGAGAACGACTTTTGTCGTATACGCCTTTACAGTTTCCCCCGACCAGCCAATTCTTGTGGGTCGAGCAAGACAATTTGATGTTTTTCCACTCTCAGGAGACCTTCTGTTTCGAGCTTTTTCAGCGCCCGGCTGAGCACATCTCGCACGGTGCCTAACCGGATCGCCATCTCGTCGAAGGTCGTCCAGTGGCGGCGGGGAATGATCAATTGCCCAGCATGCTTTTCTGCATGCTGCAGCAGGGTGTTGGCCAATCGCGCTTCCACATCCCGCAAGGAAAGGTCTTCTACCATCCCAATATAATGCTGCACGCGCTCGCTTAACCGGTGAATAATCGCCATTGCCAACCCGATATCCTGCCTCACCTGTTTCATAAACGCTTCAGCGGGTATGACCCACACATCCACATCTTCCAGCGCTGCCACAGTGCCAGGATAAGCCGAATCAGAGAACACGGCAATATCGCCGAAGATCTCACCCGTTTGAAGGAAAATCATGGCCTGCTCACGCCCGTCCAGCGACATACGCGTCGCTTTGACCCAGCCGCGCTCCAACAGATAAAGTTGTCTGGCAGGCTCACCTTCAATGAAAATTACCTGCCCGGCATCAAAGTGAGCCGGGTGTGCAATAGACGCCAAATGCACAAGGGTTTCCCGTGGTAGGTCGCTGAAATGGCGAATCTTGGAAAATAGCTTTTCCAGCCTGGCTGAATGCTCAGGGCTGGCGGACAGATCATGGTTCATCAAACGCAGTGCCTGCTCCTGGTGTATCTTATTCTACACGAAATATTACTGCTTCTTACATAAATATCTAAACTTGGATCCAATAAAGCACTTTCAAAAACCAGAATTTCAGTTCAGATATTTTCGCAGCACTTTATAGGTTTTAAACACGCGTAATGTCAGCGCGTCCTCATGGGCGCATGCTTCCAGGCACTCCAGGCAGCGGATGCACTCCGCGCTGCTCAGGTTATCGGGGACATCCTGAATACCCATTGAACACTCGCTGTCGCAGCGCCCACAGTGGTTGCAAGTATCAAAATCGGCATGCATGCGCACTGGCGACAACTTATTGAAGATTGCCAGGGTTGCGCCCAGTGGGCATAAGTATTTGCACCAAACACGTTCAACCGCCAGCGATGTGACCATAAATGTGATTAGAACACTCCACAACAGACCGCTCGAAAGCTTGAAACTGAAGACGGCACGCGCTGGACAGAACGCTTGTAAGGGTGGATATACTGCAAAAACACTGGCGAAAAGGACACACACCAGGATCAGATATTTCGCAAATCGCAGCCATCGATCGGCCCAATCGGGCAAATGCATCGGGAACTGGACATTGGCCTGCCTGCTGCGAACACGGCATTTTTCCCAGCCCAGGCGGCGAGCCAATCTGGCCAATCCTTCTTGTACTGCACCCAACGGGCACATCCAGCCACAAAAGGCGCGCCCGCCAATGAACGATACTGCCAACACGCCGCTCATTATTGCGAAATTGAGGAGATTGGTGGTGAGCAACGTCTGGCGTGTGGTGACATATATCCACATTGACTCAATCGCCCCAAAGGGACAAAAAGCATCAAAAGAACCGCCGCTGCCCGCTTCGCCAGGCAAAAGATGACGAATGCCAATCAGGAAAGCGCCAATCACAGCCAACCACAACATCCCCTTACGAATGCTCATCAGTTTCGATTTCTGTTTTGAAACAACGCTGGCAGTCATATAGCGGGAGTCTCCCAAAGATGAATTATCCTGACTTGAGGCGGTACCAGGCGTCCGTGCCCATCTGCTCCTGCTCCACCATGCTGTGGGCGAAATCCAAAAACCAGTCCCAGGATCAGGCCAGCGACAAAGGCCGTAATGAGGATGAGAGGGTAGTGATAGGGGTCAATTTTCATGGATACCGTTGGTAAAACAAACCAGCATGACGCATCCTGTGTTGAAGATGCGCCATGCCAGATGAGAATGCACCTGACGACTCGTTATCCTGTTTCAGGTTCGTCTTCAAGCAAGTGCTTCTTGAAGAACGGGATCATTGTAAATAACAGGACACCAACTGCCAACAGGGAACCATACAGGTAATCCAGCGTTTTGGTGCGATAAAACTGTGTGGGAACATTGATCATCAGGATGGCAATCGCACCGGTGACGGCCAGCCACCAGCCTTTGCGTTTGCCAATCGAAAGCAGCGGGATGGAGAGAAACAACAGGATCACAGCCACCCAGTTGGCTTCCCCCGCCCAGTTAAACAGCCACCAGGTAAAATCCTTGTAGAAAGGGTAACCTGGCCGGGTCCACATGGTACGCTGGGCGCCAATGCCGATGGTGAACGCATGGGTTGCCAACATACCGATAAAAGTTAGCGCAGCGAAGCGAGTCCACCTGACCGCAATTTCGCCCTTGCGCAGGAAAATGAATGCCCAGTACCCGGCCAATCCGATGAAGGAGATAACCATTGGGAGCGGGAAACCTGGGACAAAGCTAATATAGGGCAGGAACATAAAGAAACCGCCAATAGAAGGCAGTGCGAACAGCGACATAGAGAGAGGATAAGTCCATTCGCTTCCTTTTCTGATTTCCTGTGAGATGACGATCAAGGCCGCACCGGCAACGAATATTACTGCGCGCCAGACGGGGTAAAAGAAATCGAACAATGGAATGCCGCTGGAAAATGCCGGATTCCCTGCTTTGATATGTTCTGTCAGATAGACCAATACCCTTTCAAGGGATGTCTGCACCAGGAATGGAATGATATAAGCCATTGTCAATCCAATCACAATGGCAATGATGGACATGATGTTGCGATTCTTTTGAGAAGTTTCTTTCATTGCAGCCTCCAGATGATATTTGTAAGTGAAGGGTATCACAAACAAGTAATGATTTATTTGCTTTAACGCAAATCGGGGGTCCTGCCCGGCCTGGGATAGCAAAGAAGAATACACTTGATCCGGTTGTTAGGATGGAATTGTTCACATCCCTGTCTCCGCAGAGGGGATGAGAAGTTCGTGGGTTCCAAAATCGCTTCGCAAGACATAGTTGATCAATGCAACCTGATTCCTGAACGCTCACCTCACGATCAGTAGTGGACGAGTGATCTCGATCATTAATTGGTGGGTAATGTCATCCAGGACATACTTCATTCCCCCACCGGTGCTGTTCACACCAACAACCACCAGGTCGTAATCCCCCTGATCTGCTTCCGCCAGGATCTCATCGGCAGCATAACCCTGCCGCAAATGTGTCTGCGCCTGCACCCCCTGTGCCTCCAGGTATTCTGCAGCTTGCCGCAAAATCCCGAGCTTGCCCATGCGCTGGGCGCTAACAACCCTATCGGTTTGAACATGATCTCGGTTGAAATACAATGAGGCCGCCGGATCTGCGATTCGTCGGCATGAAACATGCAGCAGCGTTGCGCTTGCTCCGGCAAGTTGGGCGACCCTGCCTCCAATTCCTATGATCCTGGAATTAATTCTGGCGCCAATGGTACACAATAAAACCCGTTTGATTTCCGGATGCGTACAGCGGGCAATTAAAACGGATGTTGCAGCACAACGGGCGATACGCTCGGTGACGGCATCCAAAAAATATCGCTTGACGCCCCTGCGCTCACAGGCCCCAATGACCACAAGGTTGAAATTATTTCGTTCAGCCAGGGTGAGTATTTCCCGGGCTACATCCCCATGACACACCTGTATCGACGGCTTGGGTGCACCTTCCAACAAAACCAGGCCTTCATTTAAAGCACTGATTAATGAGAAAGTCTGGTTATATGGTTTCTTGAGAACTCCCACCAGCGTAGCAGGAGCCTGGGAATACCGGGCAATCATGGACCCAAACCGCAAAGCTCCCTGAGCATGGACAGAACCATCCGTGCATAACATGATTTTCATCAGAGAAATATCCTTTCAGGCCAGGACCCATCATGATCATCGAAAGAGAAGACTGCAGGAAGATAAAAATTATTGAGAGTCGTTCTGTTCTTTAATCACCAGAAAAGAAGAAAGGGATTCCAATTCTGGGGCTGGTTCTACTTGTTTTTTCCAGTACTCCTCGACCAGATGGGTATAAGCCAAAGGCCAGTTCTCCAACTGCTCTTCTGTAAATGGCAAAATCAATTCGGGCAACAGTTCATTTTCATAAACCGCCGGACGGAGATAGTATTGGCCCAGGATCTGCTGTCCTTCACTGCTCAACAAATAAGCCAGGAAAGCCTCCACCACCGGGCGCTCACGCGGCGCGATATGTTTATCAACAACCACGGCATAATAGCGAGCCAGGATCGTGCGTTGCGGCAAAAGAATTTCCAGGGGGACCCCGCGCTGCCTGGCAAGATATGCATCCTGCTCATAGGTTACCAGGGCATCTCCCGCGCCTAACTCAAAAATATCCAGAGTGGTACGGGCGGAGGCCCCCACCAACCGGACATTTTGCCAGATATCCTTCACTTGTGCCTCAGCAAGAGACTGGTTTCTGGTTTCCAAATACGCACTGCCATACTCCGCCATCATTGCCCACTCACCCACACCAGAGCTGCCCGGGTTTCCATGAAGAAGCCGAATACCCGGTCGAGTCAAATCCGGAAATTCCAAAAGGCCATCCGGGTTCCCTGTACGGGTAACAATTACCATCGGCGACGATGCAATCAAGACCTGATCGGTATCCTTGTTTACGCACTTACTGTATTTCAGCCAGTCGATATGCCTCTGGGTGCTGAAGATAGCGACGTCGGCCGGCGAACCGGAAGCAATCTGCAGGGAAAGAGTACCCGAGGGGCCAAATACCGCCTCAATTTCCACCGCTTCCCCCCTTTCCGCCATCCAGCTCTTTTCAAATGCAGGCAGAATTCCTTGAGTAAGGACTTCTTCCTGAGTACTGAAAGCATACACGACTAATCGATAAGGTTCGCCGGGGTTATGCCATAGATCAAACCAATAATACTCAACCAGGACACCCAAGACGAGGAGTCCCAAGAATAAAAGGAATAACCCCACCTGGTTCCTGTCTTTTCCATCATTAAAAAAGCGTTTCATAACCGGTTCCATCACCGAACCCACTCTCGCAGGAGGCGGCTTTCTATCTCTATGTGGATATGTTCAATGACCGTACTTTACTTTACCAAACCCGAGTGACAGGTTTCGTGATATGCCTGTGACAAAGCTGTGACAGAACGATGAAAAACAAAAAGAAACTCCCTGCCTCTAGCGGCGTCACTTCGTGACCGCTTTTTGGATAAATCTGTAGAATTGACATATAATGAATCCACCATACAGAACGCGTCCTTGTTTGTTGAGGTGTTTCTTATGAAAGCCGTTTTTAAACTGAACAGATTAAGATCACAATTGGTACTGACCTTCCTGGCAGGCTTTCTGGGGATTGGGCTGACAATAAGTGCGCCGGTACTGGCCTTGCTGAACTGGCAGGCGAATGTACAGGCCCGCTTTCTTCTCGACCAGACGGTTGTGGCCTCCCGCGCATTTATTGCCAGCGAACAATCTGATCTGCAAAACCTGTCCTTGTTGGTTTCGCAGCGGCCAACACTGACACAACTGCTGGAAGAAGATTCTTTACCAGCCCTAGGCACATACCTGACCAACCTGCAAACGGGCGCCGGCGTTGATCTGATTTTGGTCTGCGACGAAGATAAAATAGTGATCGGGTCTGACACTCACATCGACACAACTGACCTTTGCAGCACCAACAAGCCAGCCGGATTTACCAGTCTTGCCAACACAAACGATCCATATCTATACGCATCCGCAGATGTGCTTCAATCATCCGGCTCACCCGGCAGAATTATTGTCGGGAAGAGTACCTCCACTGTCCTGGAAGAACTACAAGAAGAAACTGGCCTCTTGTTCTTTTTGGTACACCAGGAAGAAATAATAATTGCCAGTGACCCAACCCTTCAAAAATCAATTAAAACCGAGGCAGACTTGCAAAGATTCAGCAGGAAACCCTTGAACTCATCGCTTGCACAAAGGTCTGTTGGTATCAATGATCACCAATATATTCTGACCTCATTCGTCATCGAAGAAGAACTCGGGCTTAATTTAATCAGTGCTCTAAATATTGACGATCAGATCATACTTCAGAAAAGACTGAACGGTTCTCTTTTATTGGGTTTATTCTTTATCATACTAATCGCCTCCGGTTTGGGCATCTGGCAGGCACAGCGCATCAGTATGCCGATTATCAATGTAGCCAAAGCCGCCTCCAAATTCCGGCAGAGAGACCTGGATACACCGGTATCGATAAAGTCATCCTTTCAGGAAATAAACCAGCTGGCAAACACTTTGGAAGATGCACGCGTGGCGCTTCAACATGCAATGGCTCAACTACAAATTGAAAAAGCCTGGATCGAAAAGTTATTGAATTCGATCGCCGAGGGAATCCTGACCCTCGACAATCAAAATCACATTACCTTTGCCAGCGCCGGTGTTAGTAAAATACTGAAGACCGACATCGAACAGATTATTGACCGTAAGGCAGATGATGTGTTTATCACGGCACAAGGTGACACGCCTTTTACCAGCCAACTCCCAACACAAGGCCAGCAGAGGCAAATATTGGTCAAATTAAACGGTGGGCAGGAGCGCTATTTATCCGTCTCGAAGGCTAATTTCATTCCACCTGAGGCGGTCAGCACGCATCGCGCCCTGGTCTTGCACGATGTAACCAATGAAGAACATATCCACCGTCTGTTAGGTGATTTCATGGCCAATATCACTCATGAATTCCGTACCCCCCTGTCTGCCCTGGAAGCTTCATCTGAATTGTTATTGGACAATATCAAGAATCTCTCCCAGTCGGAAATTGAGGAACTTTTGACTTCCCTGAATATGGGGATTACCAATTTGCAGGCTTTGATCGATAATTTGATAGAAGCCTCCAGTATTGAAACCGGAAGGTTTAAAGTCTCACTGCAGTCAGTATCCTTTAATGAAATCCTGCAAAACGCACAGGAACTTATTCAACCCCTGGCTCAAAAATATGGGTTGGAACTTGGCATTACCGCTGTAACCGGGCAGATCATGGTGATGGCAGACCACCGCCGTACTGTCCAGGTCCTGGTTAACCTTCTTTCAAATGCCATTAAGCACAGTCCGGAAAACGGGTTGATCAGCATCGATCACTATGTTGCCGGAGGAAACCTGCGCGTTGAAGTCACCGATAGGGGTAGTGGTATCCCAAAAGAGCAGCGCGGGAACTTGTTTCAACGCTTTTCGCATCTTGAAGTTCCAATTGAACGCGCAAAACAGGGCGCCGGATTGGGTCTGTCGGTGGTAAAAGCAATCGTAGATGCCCAGCAAGGGGAGGTTGGGATTTCAGAACCACCGGAAGGCGGCGCTACCTTCTGGTTTACATTACCCTTGGTTGAAGAGAGACCTGTATGAAAATTTTAGTTGTAGATGATGATCGTGTTCTTGCAGACCTGGTCATTTTCACACTCAGGCGCGCAGGTTTTGAGGCAACGATGGCCAACAACGCCGCCAGCGCCTTACGCCGCTGGGAAGAGGATCAACCAGACCTGATCATCCTGGATATCAACCTGCCGGGAAAACCAGGAATGCAGGACGGATTTGCCATCTGCCAACACATCCGCAACCAATCAGATATTCCAATCATCCTGCTGACCGTTCGCGGTGACGAAGAAGACATCGTGAATGGTCTGGAAATTGGCGCCGACGATTACATCTTAAAACCATTCAGTCCCCGGCAGCTGATTGCGCGCATACAGGCAGTGATCCGCCGCTCCGGTAACAAAGGAACCGCAAGCTCACAACCTGCGAAATTGGTTATGGATGGATTGGAATTCAACCCAAAACTCCGGGAAGTGCAATTGGATGATGGCCGCAAGAAAAACCTGACTCCCCTGGAGTGCAGTTTATTGGAGGCCTTGATGTTGAATGCCGGGCTGGTACTCACTTTTGATGATCTGATCAGTGATATCTGGGGCGCCGGCGGAGGCAGTTCTGAAATGCTCCGTCAGTTGGTACGCCGCCTGCGTTCAAAGATCGAAGCAGACCCGACAAAGCCACATTACATCCAAAATTTACCCGGACTCGGTTATTCATTCCTGCCCAAGGGTTAATTCCTGCAAACCGAAATAAGGGGGGATATTAAATTGTCACATTTTTGTCACACGCATGTCACCTGGCTGGTCACACCGAACAAGTATAGTTGGGTAGCAACCAACTTTGATGAGGTGCGCATGTCAATTGTGCTCAAGAATGTTACCAAACGTTATGACCAACAAATCGTTGTACACAACGTTTCTCTAGAGATCGCCGACGGGGAATTTTTTGTCCTGCTGGGATCCAGCGGCAGCGGTAAAACCACGGTCCTGAACATGATTGCCGGTCTGACCAGTGCAGATCGAGGTCAAATTCAGCTGCACAGCCGGGATGTTACCAACCTGCCAACCCAGAAACGCAATGTTGGGTTTGTATTCCAGAATTATGCACTCTTTGAATATATGACAGTCGCCGAGAATATCGAGTTTGGTCTGTCCGTTCGTAAAGTGTCCCGGAAAGCCCGTCAGTTAAAACGTGATGAAATGCTGGAATTAGTCGGATTGGTAGGATTGGGTGATCGCACGCCGCACCAATTATCCGGCGGCCAGCAGCAGCGCGTCGCATTAGCTCGTGCGCTGGCTCTGGAACCGGACGTGTTGTTATTGGATGAACCTCTCGGCGCTCTCGACGCAAAAATACGCGGGGATCTTCGGCGATCACTCAAAGCCATCCAACGTCAATTAGGAGTAGCTGCCATCCTGGTTACACATGACCAGGAGGAAGCCTTCGACCTGGCGGATAGGATCGGTGTAATGAGTTACGGGCGCCTGGTAGAGGTTGGTTCGCCTCGCGATCTGTATCACCACCCCCAGACTGAATTTGTAGCTTCCTTCCTTGGAACAGCGAATATCCTGCTCGGGCAAACACAAGGCAATCAAATTCGAATTGGGCCGCATAAATTCGATCTTTCCACTGAAGCCGCTCGCTTCAGCGGAGACGGAAGGGTACAGGTTGTCTTCCGCCCCGAAGACCTGTTACTGGCAAGGGGGAAAGCTGCCCTGGACTGCACCCCGCTGGGCGAAGGAGTAGTGACAAACCTGGGATTCAATGGTCCCAATGAGCGCATCAGGCTCGAACTGCCTGCAATTCCAGGCGTCAGGGCGATTGCCCCCACAGTACCATTCGGAAAACAAAACATTGTAATCGAAGCCAGTCGATCCACCGATCACGCGGCAGCATTACCTCTCTCCGTTGGAGAGAAAGCCTGGGTGGGTATACAACGACTGCACACGCTTTCTCATCCCGGGTTGAGCTTTCTGGTGGTTACGGATGGTTCCCTGCGCAGTCAATCTGCGATCAGCCTGGGAGGGTACCTGGCTCGGATGGCGCACGCACGCATTATCCTGCTGGGAATAGGCGATGACGAACAACTGCAGGATGCCCGCAAACAGATCGGCAGCGGTATGGCCTCTGTCGAACTGCATACCGACGGGGGACCCGCACACTTCGCCATTGCCAGATCTGTTGAAAAAAACCCGGTCGACCTCGTCATCGTTGGCTGGAGACCCCTGGAAGGCCTGGGATTCGCAGAACAAATACTTCAATCTGGCGATCATCATTTGTTGCTGGCAGCCCATCCCGGGACCCGGCTTGAAAACGCCCTGGTATGCGCCTCCAGCGGAGAACCCGGGAAGGACGATGTTATGTTTGCTGGCCGTCTGCTGCGACACCTGGGCGCCCAGGCAACCTTGCTGACCGCGATCGAAAACAACAACGACCGTCAAAGCCGTCTTGCCGAAAGCTTTATGGATGGAGGCAAGCACAGTCTGGAAATGTTCGGAGTACCAACCCAAAACAAGCTCAGAATCGGGGAACCCGAAGTGGAGATCGTCAAAGAAATGAGAAGTGGTAAATACGATCTAATGGTACTCGGCACCCCGCTGCCAAATCGTGACGGACGGATTTCTATGACCGGCCTGGTAAACAGCGTGATAAAAAACACCGACAATTGCTCGCTCCTGTTGGTACGATCCCACTACCATAAAAATCAATTCACTTTAAATTAATTCGAAAGTTCGTATCCGAAACAAAAATCAAATTTCAAAAGGATCAATAATGTTCTCCAAACTCCACAAAATGCTCTGTTTCTCACTGTTTGGAATAATCCTGGTCACGAGCGGATGTTCAGCAGGTGCGCAGACAGCCAGGCCCGCAGGCAGTGAAGTCAAGCTGACCCTGGCTGCATACACCACGCCGCGCGAAGCTTACCGGGAACTGATTCCCATCTTCCAGCAGCAGTGGCAGGATCAAACTGGCCAGAAAGTTGTTTTCGAGGAATCCTACCAGGGCTCCGGCGCACAATCCCGCGCAGTCGCCGAAGGTTTTGAGGCCGATATCGTTGCGCTTTCACTGGAAGCCGATGTGATCCGCCTCGAGCAGGCCGGTTTGATCACCCATAACTGGCGCGCTACCCCATTCGGGGGGATTGTCAGCACATCGGTCGTGGCCTTTGCGGTGCGGAAGGGAAATCCGCAAAACATCAGCGATTGGGCCGATCTCTCCCAACCCGGCCTGGAAATATTGACCCCGAACCCCAAAACCAGCGGCGGCGCAATGTGGAATATTCTGGCAATGTATGGAGCCGTGAAACGCGGTTATGTGGAGGGTTATTCACCAGATGACGCGGGAGCCCGTGAATTCATGCTGGCGCTCTTGAATAACGTTACTGTCATGGACAAAGCAGCCCGCGATTCAATTGTGAACTTCGAAAAGGGCATCGGCGATGTTGCTATTACTTATGAAAACGAAGTTCTGGTCGGCCAACAAGCCGGTCAGACCTATGAATTGGTGCTCCCAACCTCCACCATCCAAATTGATAATCCAATTGCTCTTGTAGATACTTATGTAGACAGACATGGAAATCGTGAAGCGGCCGAAGCCTTTATCGACTTCTGCCTTTCCCCACAGGCACAGAAAATCTTCACCAGGTACGGTTTGCGCTCCCCTGATCCGGCTGTCGCACAGGCTGCCGCCGACACATATCCGCCTATCCAGGATCTCTTTACGATTGACTATTTTGACGGCTGGAAAGAGGCCACTCCAGACTTTTTCGGAGACAATGGGATTTTCTTCCAGGTCTTTGCCCAGGTACAGAATATTCACAATGAATAAATAGAAACAGACCATTTGAATTAATAACTGCCCGACCCCACCCTGGAAATGAATAATCCGGGTCAGAAGAATACAGTTGATCGTCTATGAATACACTTACCGCAAAAACACAGGCAGTTATCCGGCGCCGGTCGCCTCTCCCGTGGAGACACTGGGGTATACGAACGATTGCCATTTCTTACCTGGTGGTGATGCTCATCATCCCGCTGTTGGTAATCCTGCAGGATGGGCTGCGGGAAGGCCTGGGGGAATTATGGAGACAGGTCACGCTGCCTATCGCCTGGCATGCATTGAAGCTGACACTCTGGACGTCGGCGGTCATGATGCTGATCAACACAATCATGGGAACCCTGACAGCATTTATCCTTGTACGCTATGATTTCCCCGGCAAGTCTTTCCTGAACGCGGTGATTGACCTGCCCCTGGCAATACCAACCCTGGTTACAGGTGTGATGCTGGTGATTCTCTTAGGTCCCCAGCAAGCCATCGGAGCATGGTTAAAAGAAACGTTTCACTTTTCCATCATTTTTGCTCCCCCCGGTATCATCCTGGCGCTTTTATACCTCACCTTCCCCTTCGTCGTTCGTTCAGTGCAGCCGGTGCTTCTGGAACTGGACCTGGCCCAGGAGCATGCCGCAGCCACATTGGGGGCAGGAGGCTGGACAATTTTCAGAAGGATTATTCTGCCTCCCCTGACGCTCCCCATACTCACTGGAGCTTTACTCAGTTTTGCACGCGCAATTGGAGAATTCGGTTCTATCGTGATCGTTGCGGGGAACATTCCGCTTTACTCACAAACCGCTGCAGTTTATGTCTTTGGGGAGGTTGAATCCGAAAACAGGTTAGGAGCCAGTGCTGTCTCCGTCGTGATGGTTACAATCGCCTTTGGCCTGATGATGTTTGCCAACTACCTTCGCAATCGTTCACGATTTGGTTTCAGGAAAGAAAATGAATGAAAATCCGCTTCCACGAATAGCCGCTCCGTCTTTAAAGTCAATCGTTTTATTTTCACAGCGGCTGATCGGTAACAAAGCGAAATGGGTGCAGCGCAGCCTGATATTTGTTGTTGTTGTCTATGTGGGCCTCCTCATTTTGGCTCCGTTGGCAGCCTTGACTGTCAGCGCCTTTGAAAAAGGAGCCGGAGCGATCTTTTCTTCATTGAAACACTCCAATGTCCTCATCTCCTTCTGGAATACCTTATGGATCAGTCTGGTGGTCGTATTGATCCATACTCTCTTTGGAACGATTGTTGCCTGGGTATTTGTCCGCCACCGGTTTCCCGGGCGCAGCATCATCAACGGATTGATCGAAATGCCGTTTGTCATATCACCGGTTGTAACCGGATATATGCTGCTCCTCATCTTTGGGCGCAGCGGGATACTGTCCAATTTCGTCGAGGCAACCGGGATTCGGGTTGCCTTCGCCTTCCCGGGAATGGTGATGGCAACCCTGTTTGTTACCCTGCCGTTTATGATTCGGGAACTCATTCCCGTTCTCGAAAACTTCGACGCTAGCCAGGAGAAGGCCGCTGCGACGCTTGGAGCCAACAGCTGGCAGATCTTTTGGCGGGTAACCCTGCCAGCCCTGCGCTGGGGGTTGATCTACGGGATTACCCTGACCTTCGCCCGTGCATTGGGAGAATTCGGTGCGGTGCTGGTCATTGGTGGGGCGGCTCAAGGAAAGATGATGACAACCACCCTGTTCATTTACCATGCACTCGAAGAACGGCAATATATCGCCGCCTACAGCGCCGCGCTGCTCCTGGGTGTTTTTTCTCTGGCTTTAGTATCAGGATCTAACTGGGTCCGGAATAAGGTGCAGCGCTAAAATGTAAAATATTTCCCTCACCAAAACAGTTCCCCGAATTCTCCATTGGCATCGGATTAACACAATTCTGATAAAAATACAAACCTATTCTTTCAATTCCGGCTATAATAAAAACAATGAACCGAAGAACGAACACTGAGTGGCTATCAGCGTTACGCACAAGTGGACAAGCGCAAGAAGAAGCGTTGGAAGATTTGGGTGTGGTCATTAAATCCGGCCTGCCGTACGCCCTCTCCCGCTGGTTATCCCCCTCCGATCCACAGTTTAACACACTGGTTGACGAAACCACCCAGGAAACGCTGCTGCGCGTCCTGGATCAGCTGGACTCTTTTGAGGGACGCAGCCAGTTTACAACCTGGGTCCACAAGATCGCCATCCGTATTGCCCTGACAGAGCTGCGGCGTAAACGCTGGCGGGATTCATCCCTGGATGAAATAATGGATGATGAAGACAGACCCGCCCCCCAACATCTCATGGCCGACTCGACGATCAGCCCTGAAGCCACTACCGAACAAACAGATATGGTCTCACACGTTCAGCGCATTATCCAGGACGAGCTGACCGAAAAACAGCGTAAGGCGCTGGTTATGTTGTTCATCCAGGGTATCTCCATGGATGACACTGCCAGGAAGTTAAAAACCAATCGCAATGCTCTGTATAAACTTATACACGATGCCCGCTTGAATTTAAAAAGACGTCTGGCCCTGGAGGGCCTGCCCATTGAAGATATCCTTGCCTCCTTCCAGTAATGGTAAGAATAATCAATATCCTTTCGTCAAAGAAGCGTGAACATAATCCCTATGAAGTTCAAAGAACTATTCACCAGAGCCAGAAAGCTCTTCAAAAAAGATACGGAACTGCCGCCCAAAGCCGTGGAAATGCTCATCCAGCGGTTATTAATCACCCAGGATGAGGAACTTGACTGCGGAGAATTCTTTAAACTGATCGATGAATATGTAGAACATGATCTGCGCGGTGAAGATGCCGCCCGTTTGATGCCGCTGGTCAGGCATCACATCGAAATGTGCCGTGAATGCCATGAAGAATACGACGCGTTGATGAGTATCCTGGAAGGACTGGCCTGGCAGCAAATCGAGGGCTGACATTCAAAAACGTTACTTCCTCTGCATGCAAAAGCTTCACCCCAAAAGGTTGAAGCTTTTTTTCTGCATTTACTTATCCAGCGAAATTACAATGTGGTTGGGATTACAGCGAAGTCACTATCAGTGTGGATTCACGATGAGCCTGCTCCTTCGCTGCGTTCCTCGCAGGATCATGAATCTGCGCGCGTGACGCGTGAGGGCTGTGCCTGCGCACAGTGCAGATGTGCCGTCTCATTTTCTTACAAATTAGTTTTTAATCAGTAGACATTGTTCCCTGCCTTGGCCCATACCTTTACCATTCCCGATTATTTTTTTGTCTCCCAGTAAAAAAGGGGGAGTATAATCAGCTTGTTTTGCCCGAAACACAAGGAGTGAAAATTATAATGACTGCCAAAAAAAGATTCCCACTGTCAAATTATTGGAACACATCGTCTGAAACATTTTTTATCGCCACTGCCTTTTTAGTCGGGATCGGCGCCGGGCTTGGCGCCATTATTTTCCGTTATTTGATTCGTTCGATTGAATGGATCGGATATGACTGGTTCCCAGAATTAACACAGAACTGGGGGAATGCGTATATTGTGATCATCCCTGCGGTTGGAGGTCTGATCGTAGGCCCTCTGATTTATTTTTTTGCTCGCGAAGCAAAAGGACATGGTGTCCCTGAAGTGATGGAAGCCGTTGCATTACGCGGCGGGAGAATTCGTCCCATTGTAGCAGTTATCAAATCTCTGGCATCCTCGATCACAATCGGCAGCGGCGGCTCTGTCGGCAGGGAGGGACCGATTGTACAAATCGGTGCTGCCCTGGGCTCAACGGTTGGCCAGAAGCTTGGCCTGTCGGATGACCGCATCCGCAACCTGGTAGCCTGCGGCGCCGCGGGTGGGATTGCAGCCACCTTTAATGCACCCATTGCCGGTGTGGTATTCGCCCTGGAAATTATCCTGGGCGACTTCAGCGTACGTTACTTCAGCAGTGTGGTTGTCTCAGCCGTAACCGCCAGCGTCATCGGACGCGCCGTACTTGGCAATGAACCCGCATTTCACATACCTCTTGAATACGGCGTCAAAAGTTTATGGGAATTCGCAGTGTATCCTGTGCTGGGCATCCTGGCCGCGTTTGTGGGGGTCTTGTTCGTACGAATGCTGTACTGGTCGGAAGACCTGTTTGCCAAATGGAAAAGCGTCCCAGAGTGGCTGCAGCCGATGTTCGGAGGGATATTGTTAGGAGTCATTGGACTGCTGTATCCCCGTCTGACCGGTGTATCCTGGGAACACATGCCGCAGATTTTCAACGTTGGCTACAACACCATTGAAAGCGCACTGGCCAACGACCTGGCGCTGAAAACGGTATTGATTCTCCTGGCATTGAAAATGCTGGCAACCAGCATAACCCTCGGCACCGGCGGATCAGGCGGGGTATTCGCCCCGGGTCTGTTTATGGGAGCTATGTTTGGAGCCGCCTTCGAATTAAGTGTCAACAAATTATTACCTGGGATTCTGGCCCCGGCAGGAGCGTATGCTCTGGTAGGTATGGCTGCGCTTTTTGCCTCCACAGCACACGCCCCTCTCACAGCAATCCTGATCCTCTTTGAGCTGACAGGAGATTACCAGATAATGCTGCCGCTGATGTTCACGGTAGTCATCACAACCATTGTTTCACAGAGATTGCTCAAGGGCGAAAATATTTATTCCCTCAAACTGACCCGCAGAGGCGTCCACCTGCAGCGAGGCAGGGATATTGACATCCTGCATGGAGTGTTGGTAAGTGAGGTGCTGACCACCAACCCAAGTACGATCTCACCCGATTTGAGTCTGAAAGAATTATCTGAAGTTTTCGCCCGCTCCCGCCGCCGGGGACTGGTCATTTTGGACAACAATGAAAAACTATGGGGGCTGGTAACCATCAGTGACCTGGAACAGGCAATCGAAAGAGGGGTCGGGTTATCCAACACCCGGGTCAAAGAGATCGCGACCAAACACCGGCGCCTCCTGGTTACGTATCCCGATGAGAGCATTGGCGATGCCTTGAACAAGATGAGTCGGAAAGGGTTTGGCCGCCTGCCTGTGGTTACCAGGGAGGATCCCGAAAAATTGGTCGGGCTCGTTCAGCAGCAAGACATCGTCAAGGCTTACAACCTCGCCCTGACAAAACGAGCAGAAATCCAGCATCGCACAAAGCGTATGCAGATGAGAAACATCGATGGCACTGAATTCATCGACCTGACCCTGGAGGACAGCTCAACCGCCGTGGGAAGGTCCGTCGAGGAAATCGCCAGGAAGCTGCCGCATGAATGCATCCTGATCTCGATCCGGCGGGAAGGCAGTGTGCTCATCCCGCATGGAGAAACCCGCCTGCAGAGCGGCGATAAACTTACTGCTTTCATTCAAAGCCAGGATATCGATGCCCTGCGCCACTGCCTGAATGAGGCGGAATACGATCAGAAAAACGCAGAAGACTCTTCCCCTCTTGCAGGGTAATCACATTTGGATTATTTACAGTCAAAAACAAGAGTGAACTGTCATTGCTTCGGGCTGACGCCTTCGCAATGCCATCGTTATGATGGTTAATTTTTTTCTAATGCGATTGCCCTCTCCCCTCTTGCCATTTACCTTATCTTGTGCTATTTTTACAACAGCAGGGTAAAGATCCAGGCTTTTATCAGGGTTGTTCTTTATCCGGAAACAGGAGCGCTTTGCCCAAATGGATTCAGGGATTAAAACCGTCCTCATCGTCGAAGACGAGCCAGCCGCCGCAGAATTGTTTGCAGAAATGATGCGCGTCAACGATTTTAACGTTGTAAAGTCTTCGGGCAGCACTCAAGCGATTACAATCATCAAAGAAACCAGGCCAGATTTGGTACTATTAGACATCATGATGCCGGATATCTCCGGCCTGGAAGTATTGAAATTCATGCAGCGCGACCCAAATTTACAGCGTATCCCCGTTATCGTTGTTTCAGCCAAGAGTATGCCGCAGGATATCGCCAGCAGCCTGGACGCTGGTGCAGCCATGTACCTGACCAAACCGGTTGGTTATCTTGACCTCATGAAAGCGGTCGAGAAAGTCCTGCCCAAGGATCCAGCAAAATAACAGCCAGAATCTATGAGTTTGCTTCGCGCCTTCGTTGCGGTTCAGATCCCTCCCCAAATCCAGGAAGCCATTCATGCCTCCACATCAGACCTGCGCCAGACATTGGGGCCTTCCCTTATCCGTTGGACGCCGCTGAGGAATATACACCTGACATTGAAATTTCTTGGTGCTATTTCTCAGTCGAATATAGAAATGCTCAACCAGATGCTGGCCTCTGAAGCCTCAAAGGTTGAACCCTTCGAGATCAAAATCGGCGCCCTGGGCGTCTTTCCAAACCCCAATCGGCCGCGCATACTCTGGATTGGTATTCAGGCGCCAGATACGCTGGAGGCTGTCCATCACAGCATCGAGACTGCAGCTTCCAGGCTTGGATATGAACAGGAACACAATCACTTTTCTCCACACCTGACGATCGGACGTGTAAAGCAGGACCTCACCCGTTCTGACCGCGATAAACTGCGGCTCACACTGGAAAAAACAACCATCGGTGAAATCGGAACGGCTGCAATTGAGGCTGTCTACCTGATGCGCAGCGACCTGCATCCAACCGGGGCTGTTTATACCCCTATCTCAACCAATTATTTCAGCAATGACTCAAGAGGTGATCCCTGAACACATTAGGACTGGCTCATGCAATTGTCACTTCCCTGGAAGATAAGAAAGGTGAAAATATCCTGCTCCTGGATGTCTCGGATATTGCTTCCTTTACAGATTACTTTGTGATCGCGACCGGCACCAGTGACCGCATGCTGGACGCCCTGGCCGCGGCAGTCATCGAGGACATGCGTAATCAATTCAAAAAAAAGAGCTCCCCCGAAGGACAGCCTCCTGAGGGCTGGGTACTGGTCGATTATGGCGATGTAATTGTCCATCTCTTTTCGCCCGACCAGCGGAAATATTACAATCTGGAAGAACTCTGGAGTGAAGGGAAGATACTGCTGCGGCTGCAGTAAGTATTCTTTTTACAAAAAAGACTCCTGCCCGGAAAAGGATGGCGGGAGTCCTTGATTTTCTTTGCATCACTGATTTGATCTCTGTTTCTTTCTGTAATGGATGAACGCGGCTAAACCTCCGGCTATCAAAATGACCTCCAGGAGAATCCCCGCAATCAACCCCGGCCCGGAAGTGACCAGGCCTGCCCCAATCATGGGCCTGTCGGTAAAGAATACCGGCATATTCGGATAAACGATGAAGTCCAGGAACCAGTGACTGAAAACCGTCAGGCCAATCACACCTCCTGCACGCCGATCGCACAGGATCAGGCCGGAGGGGATGCCTGCCAGCAGCGACCAGGCGACCGCCATCACCAACCCATGAGACCAGGGCATATGTGCAGGACTCAGATATACCAGGCCTGTACTGAGATCAAGCGGCGCCGTTTCGGCCTGGTGTTCCAGTCCCAGCGCCTCAAAGCCAAAAAACAGCAGGTCCGGGACCTGGGTTGCCAGCAGCAGCGCCCACAACGGCGCTTTAGGAGCAGCCGGCCTGGCCATCAATCCAATCGAGGCATGCGCCAATGGGTCCATTAATTTCCTCTTTCCAGGGCAGAATCCCTTTTTACAACATTACCACAATAACGATTACGGCTGCCAGAATATTCTGTTTGCAGTGAACTGAAATGTTGTAGACTTTATCGCAGCGAGGGTATCCTCGGAGCAGCGTCCCGCAGGTTGATCTGCCCGGTAGAGAGGCTGGTAGAAACCTTTCGGCGTGTTTGGTCCTTGTACGTCTGCGGATCTTTGGTGTACCCTCGGCTTGAAGACCGACTTGTCCACATCTTTTCGCAGATATAATTAACCACAAGGAGGTGTTATGGCTGAATACAAACGAGCAACCCGATATCGGGCGGCATACTTCCCTTCCGGACCGGAGGCAGGGACAACCAAAATCGTCGTGCTCCTGGAAGATGGTTCCAAACAAACCTACGAAAAACTTCCCCCAGATACGGCCCACCACCTGATCGACCTGCTTCGCAATGAGGAACCGGTATGGGTGGACCAGGACACGGGCATGCTGGCGGTCTCAGACGAACCCGTCGGCTCGGGAGAGCAGTAACCCGCTCTAGCAAACCAAGACGTAAATTAAAAGAAGCTCCGCTGTTTTTGCGGAGCTTCCGGTTTACCCTTCGAACACCCAGGTATCGATCTCGCGTTTCCAATCGATCAGTTGCTCATCCTTGAACCACAGCGCCGTCTCTTTCTGCCCGTTCTCGACACTGTCAGAAGCATGGGTCAGGTTGCGGCCAATTTCAAGACCGTAATCATGCCGGACAGAACCGGGAGCCGCATCGGTCGGTTTGGTGGCGCCCATTGTCTGGCGCACAGCGGCAACCGCATTCGGACCTTCCCAGACCATGGCCATTACCGGCGCAGCCGTAATATATTCAATCAGGCTGTTATAAAAAGGTTTCCCCTTATGAATCGCATAATGGGTTTCAGCCAGTTCCTGACTGACCCACATAAACTTGGCGCCTGCCAGGCGTAAACCCCGTCGCTCAAGGCGAACAATCACTTCACCTATAAGGCCGCGCTGGACCCCATCCGGTTTCACCAAAACGAACGTTCTTTCCATGCTATTCTCCATCTCACAAAATAAACTCGGGGACGAACCCCGAGTTTTCAATTTTACCATGGACCACAAACCCCGGCGCCTTCCGGGAAATTGCAGATATTATCGCAGCAGCTCTTCCGCCTTGGTATACGCATCCAGGGCATCCTGCAGGCGGTTGGCCCGCATATAGGCATCACCGAGAGCCTGCCAGATCGGAACCTCTACCGGATAACGATACAAGGCTTCGCGCAGATCGAATATTACCTCGTCCAGCATACGTCCCTTTTTGACCAGTCTGGCGTATTCTTCCAGTGCGGCAGTAATATCCCCTTTCCCAAGCGCGGCCTGTGCATTCCCCAGGTCTGGATCGGATGAAGCAGACAGGTCGCCTTTCTTCTGAAGCTCCGGGACGGCCGCCGGTCTGGCTGGCGCTGGTGCAGAGGGTTCAACGACCGGGGGGGCTTCCTGAGGAACTTCAGCCACAGGCCCGGCAGTTGGTTTATCTTCAATTTCCGAAACCGGGAGCCATTCTTCCGGACTGGTTGGTTGTGTCACTGCTGGTGATGATTCAGGCAATTTACTGCTCTCTTCATCCCGCAGCCATTCCGGCACAGACGGCTCGGCTGCAGCTTCTTCAGGTGCGGCTTCCGGTTTTTCCATTCCTTGGGGCGCCGCCGGGAACGACTCAACCGGGGCCGCAGGCGCAGGTTCATCTTCCTCGGTCTGGTCCAACCCTTCCAGCCAGCTTGATAGATCGCCAGTGTCTCCAGCAGCCGGTTCAGTACTGGCTTCTTGCTGTGTAGGTAAGGAGGTATCTTCAACAGCCGACTGCGGAGCAGCAGGTTCTCCAACCGGCTCATCCAGATTTTGCAGCCAGTCAGGCAAATCATCACCGGTCCCTGCAGCCGGCTCTGCTGGCTGCAGCGGTTCAGGCTCAGGCTCAGGTTCTATCTCAGGTTCCGGTACCTTTCCGGGTTCCATAATTGGAGGTTCCTGGGCGGTAAATTCGGCGCCCTGCTCGGGCGTTTCCAGGTTTTCCAGCCAATCGGGCAGGTTGCCCGGATCCAACCCGCCTGAGGGAGTCGGTTCTGGCAGGGGTTTGATGGCTTGTTCGGGTTCAACTGCCTCAGGGATTTCCGCCGGCGGTTCTCCGCTTCCGGTCTCCACATCCTGCAGCCATTCCGGCAGGTCTGTGCTGTCAATCGGTTCGGCTTCCTCGGCCGCTGCCGGCTGCGGAGCAGCCTCAGTATCGGCGTCATGCAGCCAATCCGGGAGATCGGTATCATCGACAGGCGTTTCATCTACCGGTGGTTGGTCTGCGCGGGCTGCCGGTGGCTGTTCTTCACTTCCAGCGCCTTGCAGCCAGTCTGGTAATTCACCGGTTGAAACAGGTCCAACGCTGGCCTTATTCTCCGCCGGGGCGCCGCCCATTTCATTCAACCAGCCGGGAACAGCCTCCTCTCCCCTATCCTGGGCAGCCGGTACAGTTGGAGAACTCTCGGGCACATCCGCCTGAAGCCCTTCTGCCAGGCCGCTCATCCCCTTGGTTTCACGCTCTTCCAGACCCTTCAGCCACGCCGAGGTCTCATCTTCATCAAAAGCATCACCGTCCAGCGCCGGTTCCACCTCGGCAGCCGGTGCTGCCTGAAGTGGCTGCGGCTGGGCGCCGCCTAACTGCCTGGCTTTGTCGACCCAGTCAGGAGCATTTTCAGTTCGACTGTTCGGATCGGTGAGCAGTTCTTCCGACTTCGCCCCCTGTTTGGCTGCCAGGTTTTCCAACCAGGCCATCGCATCATCCTGTTCACCCAGAGTTTTCCCCAGATCTTCCAGCGATGGTTCCGGCTTTTCAGGTTGTTCGGGCAATTTCTCTTCAGGTTCAGATTCAGTTAATCCCATCGGTTCACTCTCCAAGGGTTCAGGTTGGAACGTTACTCCGGCGTCGCCTGAGGCAGGTGCTCCGGGAGCCAGCCAATCGGGCAGGTCGTCTGCTTCAACAGCATCTGAAGCCCCGGCCTCCAGAAAACCGCTCTCCTGCCCGCCGCCCTCAAGTCCGGACAGCCAATCGGGTAATTCCTGGCCATCGCCAGCGCCGCCAGCCTCCACCGGGGGTTCGGCCTGTTGTACGACGGGGGTTTCAGCCGGTTCTTCTTCCTGACTGCCAGACAACCAGTCCGGCAGGTCCTGGTCGATTTCAGCTTCGCCTTCCGAAAAAGAACCAACCTGATCAACGGCCGGCGCTGCTTCCGGCTCGCCGCCTTCGAGGCCGGGCAGCCAGTCAGGCAGCGCCTGGTCCTCTTCGGCGCCTTGCTCTGGGCCGCCCGCTCCGGGACCGAGATCCTGGATCCAATCCGGCATATCAGCCGGAACCGCCGCATCGGTCCCTTCCGTCCCGCCCATCCCCTGGTCATCTGTACTCTCTATGTCAGCCCCGGGAGGCGCCATAGCCTTGACCCAATCCGGGATATCAGCCGGTGCGATCCCTCCCCCCGCTTCCGGATCTTCAGAGTCAGTATATGTCATCGGTCCTTCCTGGGCCGCTCCGGTTGCTTCCCCCCAACCAGCCCCCCTCAGCCAACCCGGGATATCTGCGTCACCTGCAGGCGCAGCACCCGCACCTGCCGGTGCATCATCGGCAGCCGCCTCAAGCCAGGCCGGCTTCTGATCGCGGCCTCCTTTGTCCAGGCGAATGCCCAGAGAGGTGTCCCAATCGGAGACCATCTCGACCTCATCCCCCGGCTGATAGTCAAGGCGCTCCAGGTTGACAGCCGCGTCAGCCACTTCTGCATGCTGGAATACAGTTCCCTTCACAAAAGCAGCATAAGGCTCCAGTTCGATCACACGATGGCGATACGCCTGTGTGTTTTCAATAGTCTCGGTAGTTCTCAGGATTTCGGTCAGCAGGCAGTTTGCATCCAGGTTGTAAGGGTAGCGCTTTAACAGCACCGAGCAGATCTCTGATGATTCGACCTTCTGCCCGGAATGGTAGTAAGACCTGGCCAGCAGGACCTGCATATCGGTACGGTTGGGGTCTTCGGCCAGGACACTGCGGATTTCAGCAATCGCCTGAGAATAAAGTTCACCCTGCACGTACATATGAGCCAATGCCCCGCGCGTCAGCCGGATCTTCGGTGGTTCGACGCCGTCCCGGCGGCCGTACAAGCGCTGGAGTTCTGCCTGGATGGCGCCATTGGAAGGCTGGGATTCAAAAGCGCGTTCCATATGCCAGATCGCATCATCCAGTTTTTCTTCATCATCACGGATGATGCTCATCCCAACATGCGAAACGAAGTCGTCGGGCGCCGCCATCAGGACACGCTGGAAGATATCGACGGCTTCGGTATACCGTTTGGCTTCCAGGTAAGCTTTCCCCAGCAAACGATAGGTATCCAGGTGTTTCGGAAAGGTTTTCAGGATGTGGCGGCAGTGGGCAATGGCTTCATCAAGCCCCCCCTGATCGATCAAGCTCTCGATGTCTCGATTGTAGATTCGCAGTGATACCTTCGCCATGTTCGAAAACTCCTGGTATTAGTATGCCCGAAACCTTCAATTAATGCAAGTATTTCGCATAAACTAGCACACATGTATGAACATTATACCGGCAGATACCCAGATATGGGGCTTTCGATCTGCCAACACTTCACTGCCCCCCTCGAAACCGCCAATCATGCGGGGAAAGAAACCCCCCCAAAGGTTTTCGCCAGATCCTATACCAACCAGCACACCTTCGGAAGGGATTTCCGATTGAAAACCGGGCTTTACGCCCGGTTCAGGAGATTACACCTTTACTCATAGAATAATGGCAGCCGAGGCGGCGCCTGCTCACTCCATTTAATGGCTCCCAGGAGCACGGGAAGCACTTCTTCCAGCTTTTCCTGGTCATTGGCATGGATGGTAAGGAGCGGATCTCCCTTTTCGACCCGGTCCCCGACCTTGTGGTGGATGACCAACCCGACAGCGTGATCGATGGGATCCCCCTTACGGGCCCGTCCGGCCCCCAGCACCACCGCCATCTCACCAAAAGCCCGGGCCTCGATCTGCGACAGGTACCCGCTGCGGGGCGCTTCCACCATCTGGACAAACTCTGCCCGTGGCAATTTTTGCGGGGTATCGACATAGCTCACATCGCCTCCCTGGGCTTCGACCAATACACGAAATTGCTGGAAAGCACGTCCGTCTGCAATGGCCTGCCCAGCCAGGGAACGGGCCGCGGCTTCATCCTGCACTACCCGGCCCAACACCAGCATCTGGGCCGCGACATGCAGGCAGTGTTCCCTGAAATCTCCCGGTCCGCCGCCCTGCAGGGTTTCGATCGCTTCCACAACTTCCAGGGCATTGCCGACTGCAAATCCCAGGGGCTGGTTCATATCCGAAAGCAGCGTAACCACTTCCCGGCCGGCCAGCTCTCCGATCAACTTCATCAGGCCGGCCAGTTCACGCGCCTGCTCCAGGGTGGCCATGAACGCCCCATTGCCGGTCTTGACGTCTAAAACAATCGCCTGGGCGCCGGCCGCGATCTTTTTGCTCATGATCGAGGCGGCAATCAGCGGCAGCGACTGCACGGTCCCGGTTACGTCCCGCAGGGCGTACAGCTTTCCATCCGCCGGGGCCAGGTCCAGGGTCTGGCCGGTCAGGACAATGCCTTTCTCTTTGAGTTGGGTCTTGAACTCATCGGTGGTCAGGTCACAGCGATAGCCGGGGATCGACTCCATTTTATCCAGCGTCCCCCCGCTGAATCCCAGGCCGCGGCCAGACATCTTCCCCACCGGCAGGCCGCAGGCCGCCGTCACGGGCAGGACCACCAGGGTGGTCTTGTCACCCACCCCGCCGGAAGAATGTTTGTCAACAGCAATATCGACCACGCCCGAGAGGTCCAGCGTCTGGCCAGAGAATGCCATCGCCAGGGTCAGGTCGGTAGTCTCCCGGGGGGTCATACCGTTCAGCAGCACGGCCATCGCCCAGGCCGCCACCTGGTAGTCGGGGATGTCGCCACGCGTAAAGCCGGTAACGAAAGTATTGATCTCGTCGCGGGTCAGTTCCCCTTTGTCGCGCTTCTTGACAATAATATCGACCGCTCGCATGAGCCCTCCTTCAGGATTCGGTAGCCTTATTGTATCGTATTTTGTCAATTGTCGGACAAACGACCAGCCCGGGGGTGTCTCCATACGCAGAGAAGATCGTATCGTACCGCATGCAGTGACAGGTACGGAAAGGAAAAAAATAGATACCGTCATTTCCGGGATCAGCCGGGCAGGTAATTTCCAAACCACCCTGGTACTTTATCTGAACCACCGTGGTGTTTTCATCGATTCACCACGGTGGTTTCCCCGATTCACCACAGTGGTTCGGGCAACGGATGGCGACCGGTTCCCAACCGTCCGCCGCCCGTTCTAACGCTATCGCCACAGACCCACACATAGAAAGCATCCTGAGACCGCAAAATCCTTGCTTTCCGACAGCAACAGGTATATGATTTAACGCGAACAGGATGGATGCGCATGAACGATAACATACGATTTCCCCAATGGACCCTGGTATGTATCTTCCTGGCCGCTTCCTGCGGCCCAAAACCCGCACCGGTACCCAACCTGGCCAACCCGGCCTCGGTATACTGCCAGGAACAGGGCGGCCGCCCGGAAATCATCAACGCAGCGGACGGCAGCCAGACTGGGGTGTGTTACTTCCCGGACGGCAGTTCCTGTGAAGAATGGGCCTATTTCCGCGGGGAGTGCAGACCCTCCGGAAGCGGAACGGGAGAACACCCCACCGCCCTGCCGGTCGCCCCGGCAGACTACCAGGGCTGGTGGACGTATACCCACCGGGTATATCCTTTCTCGATCAGGCTGCCGGAAGACTGGGTCGTGGAAGAGGCGACCACCAGCGACCCGCTGATGAACGGGCACAGCCTCCAACTGCACCCGGAGCACACGACCAGCGGAGAAAGCATCCGCATGACCTTCCGGGCTGCAGGAGAATCGACCCCGCTGTGGCCGACCGGCGCAGGCCAGGGGGAATTCGTCCCGGCCGGTACCCTGGAGATCGCCGGGCAGCCGGCGGTACGCATGCTGCTGACCTGCCCGACTGGCGAAGTGACCTCCATCTGGTACCAGCCGGAGCAAGACACCCCGGGCCTGCGGCGCGGCGATCTGGAGTTCGGTTTCATCTTCCAGGCTGCAGCAGACCACTGCCAGACGGACCGCAGCCTGGAAGGGAAGGTCCAGCTCCTGGGCGAGATGATCATCGCTTCGTTACAGTTGCAATAGAATCCGACTCACAAGAACCTGAATATTAAGGAGAATTCCAACTCTCTCACCCCCGCCCCCTCTCCCGTTGGGAGAGGGGGCAACAATTCATATCAAGACCCCAAAGGTTTTCGATACCGTCAGGGTCTGTTTTTGTTACTGACAATCTTTGAGTTTATTTACTTTAACAATGTCACATTAAGGCTGAAACCAAAGTTTTTAACCACAAAGGATACAAAGGAAACCTTCAGTTTTAGCATTTTGATCTCCTTTGTGCTCCTTTGTGAACTTTGTGGTGAAAGGTTTTGAAATGTGACAGTGTCGAACTACCTGACATCACCAACAGTCTTCAGGATGTCGGGGGTGTAGTAATCGGGATCATCGGGATTATTGGGGCGTGAGGCGCTGGCCGACAGGGCCGGGTCTTGGGGGTCACCGTTGAACTTGCCGGAGTCGTCGCCGTCTTCGGTTGTCCCGCCGCCGCTGACGCCCTTGCCATCAATCGAAATGATGGGGGTCAGATGACTGCTTTCCACATCCGGACCGCCAAGAATATCCGGTTCCGGGGCCGAGCCGCCGGTTCCCGAACCGGTGTAGGGCATTCCAAAATCGCCATCGATTGGGTCTCCCTCGGTATTGGTCTGTGCCGGAGGGGTTTCATCATCTGTCTCCTGCGGCCGCCAGACGCCGTCCTTCCCCATCGTATAGGTAACTCCTGTATCCTTATCTGTGACGGTCGTGCTGCCCCCTTCCTTCATCCCCTGAACATCCAGGGAGCGCTGGTGCCTGCCCCAGGCTTTCTCATCGACGCCACTCGGGGCGCCGGGTTCCTTCCCCTTCCCACCAGTGCTGATTACAGCCGGCCCACCGCCGGAGGTGCCGGAACCATTTACCAGGCCGCCCAACCCGGTATTGGTCCTGACGCCCTTTTCGATCAGGCCGTGAGCGCCCATACCGATTCCCAAGACCTTTGCTTCTGGCAGGTTCTCGGGCAGGATCTTTCCGAGATCACCGGCTGAATGAACGTCTGCAATATCCTTCCCGCCCAGCGGATCGAGGCCGGCTCCCTCGCTTCCATCCACCCGGATAACCACCGGGACCGGCTGCGCTGCGGCAGAAGTTTGTTCCGCAGTCTCAGGGATCGCCAGCGGTGCAGCGGCGGCTTTTCCTGCGGCAGCCTGCGGCCCGGGCAGGTTAATGGGTGTGGCTTCCTCTTTTTCACCTTCCCCCGACCCGGCGGGCTGCAGATCACTGAGGTCCTCACGCAGTTTGGGCATGCGCCCCATGACCGTATTGGTCTCTTCGAGAACAACCTGATCATGAGGAGGTGTGTTGTGGTCTAAATCCTTCGGTTCGGGAGGATGACCGGGTTCATACATCACTTCACTGAAGTCAGTGCGCATTTCCGGCAAGCTGCCCTGTACGGTTTTTTCATCACCGGCGCCGTCCAGGGTGTCATTTTTATCTTCATCACCGCCCAGATAGCCGCTGCCATCCGGCAGTTCCCCAGGGCGGCAGCAGTACTGCGGCCCGGGCAGGTTTATGGGCGTGGCCTCCTCTTTTTCACCTTCCCCCGACCCGGCGGACTGCAGACCACTGAGGTCCTCACGCAGTTTGGGCATGCGCCCCATGACCGTATTGGCCTCTTCCTGACCCGCCATGGTATCAGTTTCGCTTTCCCCATCGCCCAGATAGCCGCTGCCATCCGGCAGTTCCCCAGGGGGGCAGCAGTACCGGGCGCCCGCCTCGACCTCCGCACCCTGGGAGGCTTTCCCTACGGGAGCGTCGATAATGCTGCTCAGGGCTTGCTGCACGGCTTCGGCCTGCCGGTAATCCCCGCCCTGTTCAACGAACGAACGGGGTTCAGTGGTGGCATCATTCAGTTTCTCGACTTCTGTACTGCGGCTTTCGCCGTTTTCGATCTGACTTTCGTTTGAATTAATGATGTTTTCCATTTCTAATCTCCTTTTGATTGGTAACATATTGATTGGTTGGTCTGGCTCGATGAGGAGAGTTAAAATGCTATGGATTATGCCTCATAACTTTTGTGTTACTTGTGTCTGCCCGGTTTTGTTATTTCTTATCTTTACAGAGTGCTGCGAAATTCCTGAACTGAAATTCTGGTTTTTGAAGGTGCGTTATTGGATCCAAGTTTAGATATTTATGCAAGAAGCAGTAGTTCCTTTCTGTTGTCCTCCTGAAAAATAAAAAAGCCTCTTGCTCGCATCCTGATCGAAAGATACACCCGGGCGGGGTTTTCGATCCTGATTTGAGTAAGAAGCTGTGTGGGTTGTCTCAGGAAGTGACTGAAATTTAATCTTATTATATGGTATTCCCCTTGAAAGGGAATAGCTCTCTGTTCCTATTCTGCCTGAAGTATTTTCATCTTACAAGGATCAGGCTTTAACCAGTTTCTGCCCTTCGGGGGTATCCTGGACCAGCCAGCCCTGCCCGGCGATCCGGTCTCGCAGTTGGTCTGATTTTCCCCAATCCCGGTCTGAACGGGCCTGCCGCCGCGCTTCGACCAGCGCCAGGATCTCTGCCGGGGGGGTGCTGTCATCCGGGGAAACGGCATGCTCCGAGAGCAGTTCCCAGACCTTGTCGGGGATGTCTTCCCTGGGTTCCGGCCAGGCACAACAGTCGCCCAGGGTCTGGATATCGAACCGGGACCCATCGGGGTAGACCTCTTCGCAGTCCCGTTTGATAACCGTGACGGAACCGACCCCGCTGACCGTACACACACCGGCAGCCATATGCCAGACCAGTCCGGTGTGCTCATCCAGGCCAATCAATACCTGGTCGGGCGGCAGCTGTACTCGCCATTCGTCAAAACGCTCCAGACCCAGAAAACAGCGGCTGGTATCCAGGTCGGCGCCGCCCTCGGTATTGTTCCAGTGCGGGACAAAAGTCAGCGGAAGGTTGAAAGACGAGAAAAGGTCCAGCCCGGGCCGGTAATGCACATCCTCGCCGGCCTTGAAGATCTCATAGACTGGCAGCACAGAGGCGCCAACCGATATGGCTGCGGCGCTGGAAAAGACCAGCGCCGCCCCCAGGCGGTGTCTGGCCCGCAGGAGTTCCCAGGCCAGACTGCCCTGCAGCTGCCGGACTGCATAGGTCGGGCTGCCAGGCCCCATGAAGATCAGGTTGGCGTTCATCAACGGCGCCAGGATTTGTGGGTCATCCGGGCTGAAAGCGCCGCCGAGCTTACGGGCCGGGACCACATCGATCTGCGGATTGTAATTCTGCAGGCGGGCCGCCAGATACTCAGCCACCCTACCGGCTACCTGGGCTGAATTCAGTTCAAACCCGGCCGGGGTTTCCAGCACAGCCACGCGCAGCAGTCCGGGGATCTCTTTTGCCAGCGTTTCGAAGATACGCCCTCCGGCATACGAAGTTTCACCGGAACCCAGGAAAGCGATGCGCCCCATCTTATTGCTGGTGTGGTGCATGGCAAGTACTCCTTACAATCATCGGGGCGAAGGCGGATCCTCGACCCGCTCGCCTCTCGTACAAAAACCTACGTGACTGGTTCCTTGACAGGTTCAGGTCCGGGACTCTTACCATTGATCATATCCAGCAGGCGCAGGAGGAAGGCATTCTCGGGGATATCGGCCATCGAACCGCCATAATGCTGGAAGCGCACCTGACCCTGCCTGTCGATCAACATAACTGCCGGCATACGCCCCAATTTGAGCAGCCTGACCTCCTGTTTGTACTGGTCGGCCACAATATGCCCCGGGTCCGGCAAGCCGATAAAGGGCAGGTCATTCTCCGTCCAGATATTCTTGAAGGTTTTCAAATCGTCCGGACCAACCGCCAGGATCTCAGCCTCCCGCGCCTGGAATGCCCCGTATTCATCCCGCAGGTTCCTTAACTGGGAACGACAGTAAGGGCAGTGAAAACCGCGCAGGAACGCCAGGATGACATTCCTGCCCCTGAAATCAGACAGGCGGACACTGCGTCCATGCACATCATTCAGTTCAAAATCGGGAGCAATACTAAATTCCTTGGGTTTCATGCTACTGGCCCAACTGCCCCAAAAAGGCTGCCGTTGCCTCCACTGCCTGGCGCTGCTGGTCCACGCGGGAAATGGCGGCCTGGTTATCCCCGGGCTGGACCCCATAATCCCCAAATTGGGCATGGTTGCCGCCTTCAATCACCAACCATTCCGTGGTTGATGGCAGCCGCTCCCGGGAGGCAATGAAGGGGGCCATGCCGGCCATATCGCGGTCGCCATACACCGAAAGGACGTCAATATCGAACCGGCTCAGGTCGTTGCTTTCGGCCGGATACGAAGCCCACAGAACCAGCGCCTCGACAGCTTCAGGATAGGCGTAAATATAATTGGCGGCCATTGCTCCACCCAATGAATGCCCACCAACCGCCCAGTGCTCGATAAGTGGGAAGCGCGGCAGTACCGTCCCGGCCTTATGCGGAGCAAAGACCATCAGGTTGAGCGGCGCCGGTACCAGGACTACCAGGTAACCCTCCACCGCGATTTCCCGCAGTGCAGGCGCATAGGAGCGTTCATCGACATGACCTCCGGGATAGAAGATCAGGCCTGTAGTTGGCTGCAGGCTGGCGGGTTGGAAAGTTGTGAAGTCACCGGCTGCGGTGACAACAACCTGCTCGTCAGACTGCAGGGCAGCCAGGGCTTCAGGGCCCGGGCCGAGCGGGTTTTCTGCCCAGAACACAAAACCCAGCACTCCCAACAGGAGCACGGCAAGTAAAGTGAGTCCGGTATATTTCAGGATTTTCTTCATGAGACCTCAAGTAACTGACGAGCCCGGGTCCAGACCTGGTCGAACATCTCCACCGTCAGGCGGCCGGTCTGGGTGTTCTGGCGGCTGGGATGGTAGGAACACAGCAGCCAGGCGCCATCATCGAACTGGAAAGCGGCGCCATGGGCGAATTTCCAGCCGGGTTTGCGGGCTGAATAGATTTTCAGGATCCTATCAAACGCGATACGCCCCAAGACAACAACCACCCGAGGCCGGAGCAGTTCGAGCTCACATTCCAGGTAGGGCTGGCAGGCATCCAGTTCCTGTGCAGTGGGTTTATTCCGGGGCGGCGCACAGCGCCCGGAAGCGGTAATGTACATATCGTTCAAAATCAGGCCATCGTCACGCCCGGTTGAAAGCGGCTGGCTGGCAAACCCGGCCCGGTGCAGAGCCGGAAAGAGGAAGTCCCCGGAAGCATCTCCCGTGAACTGACGTCCGGTGCGGTTGGAACCATGCGCCCCCGGAGCCAGCCCGACTACCAGCACTTTTGCTCCTGGATCACCAAAACCCGGGACTGGTTTTCCCCAATATTCGTCTTCCAGATAAGCCCTGCGTTTGGTAATGGAAATCTCTTCTCTCCACTTCACCAGGCGGGGACATTTTCGACAGGAAATTATTTCCTGGTTTAAATTTTCAAGACTCATGGGATAGATTGTACTCGATCAACATTGGATTAGTCTCAGAAACATCCCTCGCCGCCTGGAAATCCTATAAAATCCTGAAGATAACCACCAGCAAAGAAATAAAATTGATTGGTAAATACAGATATAGTATGATTGAAATCCGATCTGCAAGAAAAAGGATCAATTTTCTCAGATGCTCGAAGCGAGAAGCCGCGTAGATCATACTCGTCAATACCAACAAGTACGTTACCACCACCGTCAGCAGATACCGGTAAGATGGGAAATCCATTGTCAGCGTCTTTTGAAGGTATATGGAAAACCCGGCTGCCAGAGCAATTGTCAGTGATCCTTTATACGAAAAACCCTCCCGGTACCAGCCTGCCGGCAGCAGAAAACCCAAAAGAACCAGGAGGGATGTGACCAGAACACTTTCGACAAGTGCAAATGTCATCATATAAGCGAATATTGAAAATAATTCCCAAACTCCATACATCAGGATAAATGCCGGGAATTCATAAAAATACATTTTTATCGACCAGGCATATACAGCAAACACGACCACACCAAAAACCATGCTGATTTCGTTTCTTGCCGGAAATCTTCCAAACAGTTTTTTCATCATCTTCAGAAGTTATACCCGTTTAATTTCTAAATGTTACTTTAGAATTTAATTTTTTAAGTATTTGCTGCTTAAGTTCATCGAGCAGTTCCCTGGCATCCGTGGGCATAATGGGAAAAAGATCCTGCATTTCTTCAGGATCCTCGTTAAGATCATACAATTCAAACCCGGTGTACTGGGGATAATGATAATAGATCAGGTGGTAGTTATATTTTCTCAGGCTTATCGAAAATTGCGATAAATCACCAAAGACAGCGCTCTTTTGGGCATCCATAGTGTAGACACTGCTTTCATCTAGATTATCATTCGATCCAATCCCGGGCAAGATCCTGCCTTCCACCCAATCAGGCCTCGAATTCCCCGTCAGGTGAGCCAATGTTGGTACAAGATCGATGCTGCTGGTTAATGATCTGACATCCCGCCTTTCGGTTTGCCCGGGCATGGATATCAATAATGGAATATGTACTACCGGATCGTATAAAAGCGGAGTAAAATGACCGACCTCACCCCGTTCAAACATCTCCCCATGATCTGAGGTCACAACGACGATACTGTTCTCGAACAATCCCGCCTCTTTCATAAAAGTAAAGATTCGCCCTACTTCTGCATCCCAACCAGAAAGTAACTCATCATATTTCTTCCTCTTCTTGAGGAGATCTCGATATGATTCATGACCAACAGAGAGGGGATGGATCGGTTTTTCGGGCGACTTAAAACCATCATTGAAATTACCCACAAACTCGCCAGGGGGATTGTAGGGACCATGGGGAGGGTACACGTAGACATACGCCGCAGTAGGAGTCTGAATGGATTTCAGGATATCAATAACCCCATCTGCAACCTGTTCAATTCGATAGTAGCCAAGCATTTCAGCTCTCGGTAATCCACGGGGATACTCCCGAGAATATTGGATTTGCTCAAGCAGATCTTCCCTCAGGTTCCCCAACCGCACCAGTGGGCCAAAGAATAAAGAACCGTCATCGCCAATCCCATCCTGAAATATGTAATCTTCAAAACTTTCAAAGGCAATGTGACTGTCTTTTCTGAAAAATGATTTGTTATAAAGAACACTTCCCTTAAGATTGAGACTCTCTGTCGGGATATGCCGGCCAATCGCCTTTTCGGCCTGGAAGATCAATTGATCCGCGTTGATATTCTGGGTATATGCCAGGGTTGAATGAGTGGACGACAGGGCTGAAAATAAATTATGATCTGAATGTTTTGCTCTCATTATCCCCCCCAATAATAAAGCCCGATGCGTCCAGGGATGTAAACCTGAAATTAATGAAGCAGTACCCGGCGTTGTAAAAGGTGCTGATGAATAATGGCGGTGATAAACCGTTGCACGGTCTGCAAATTTCTCCAGATTTGGCATGGTGTCGCGCTGGTAACCATGCATGCGCAAATGATTCGCTGACCAGGCATCAAAAACCAGGACAATTACATTGGGGGGGGGTAACTGGAAAGGTGTTCCTGTACTGTTTTGTAAAAATCTACCAATCGCTGCTACAGGAATGACGGAAAAGGTTTTTAGAAAATCCCTGCGAGAAATTTGTTCCCTGGGCTTACCAGTACGTTTACTTATAGGGTGAATAAGACCATACCTCACTTAGTAGAATAATCTTTTTGGATCTTCTTTAAAAATAATACCATACTTCGAAATAGCTTCTCAAAATCCGGTCTCGAGACGAGCCCTCCTCCCTGTGCAAGACCGGTATCCCCCCCACCTCGGCAGCCTAATGGTTCCAGGTGATATGCGAGCAGTTCCCTGGCACTTACCCTGGTATCCTCCGCACAGGCAGCTACCATAGAGAGTTTCCCCTCTTCATAAGCAGCTAACAGCGAGATGTGCCCGGGTTGGCTGCGCAGGGTCATAGCGACCGTGCGCAGGTCTGCAGCAGGAATACTTTTCACAAGAGCGGTCACCAGGCGAAATTGCCCAACAACCACAGCGCCTTCCAACAGCCTGAAAGCTTCATTTTCGATGGCTGCCGACCGCAGTTCCTTTAACTCATGAGCAGAAGCTTCCATCTTATTCAGCAGGCGCCCCACTTCTTCAGGTACTTGGTCAAGATTAATTCCCAGCAACCCGGCGGCAGATTGATTACTCTCCTGAAGGCTCTGAAAGTACTCCAACGCCTGGATACCGGCCACAAAATGAACCCTCAGTTTCTGGTTGATCCGTTCTGTGCGGACGATCTTGAGCATTCCGACCATGCCGGTCTGCGGGCAGTGGGTACCGCCACAAGCCGAATAGTCAAACCCGTCAACTTCGATCACTCGTATCTTCCCCTGAACAACCGGTGCTTTTCGAAAAGGAATCTGTTCTACCTGTGCTTCGGTTACAAAATAACTTTTGACCTCCCGGTTTTCGAAAAGGATCATATTAGCAGCTTTTTCTACCTGCTTTAATTCATCAGAACTGACCACATCCGCATCAAGATCTATGGTCGAGGGAGTCTCACCGCTGATGTGAGCTGAAACGGTTTCAAGCCCAAGCTGGCTGACAAATGCCCCGGTCAGGGCATGCTGGGCAGTATGATGCTGCATATTTCGCCAACGTCGCTGGCGTTCGATGGCTGCCGGATATACGCCAGGTTTCAACTGCCGGTCAAGAATATGCACAATTCGACTGCCCTCTTTATACACATCCAGTACCTGTGCCTCACCGATTACACCCCTGTCATGATCCTGCCCACCACCGGTCGGATAAAAATAGGTTTCCGGCATGACAATAGCAAAGCGTCCGTCGGGTAATTGAACACTCTCTGAAATTTCTGCATCGAATTCCAATTTCAGGGGATCAGTAAAGTAGCGTTGTTCGGTCATAGGACTGATTCTACCAGTAGTTCGCAGCGGATGAAATATCCCTGCAATTCTAATTATTCGATCAGCATTGCATCCCCAAAGGAATAAAAACGATACCCAGACTTGATAGCAGTCTGATAAGCTTTCAATACCTGCTCACGACCGGCAAAGGCACTGACCATCATGATCAGGGTAGACCGCGGCAGATGAAAATTGGTAATGATTGCATCGACAATACGAAAGTTAAACCCGGGCAGGATATAGATCGAGGTAGGTCCATTGAAGGGAGCGATCTCACCCTTCCCGAGGGCTGCCGATTCAAGGGCCCGCACAGAAGTTGTACCAACCGCGATCACACGCCCCCCTTTCTGTTTAACAGCGTTGATCTGCGCGGCGACCCCAGGGGTTACCTGGCGCCACTCGGTGTGTATCTTATGATCTACGGGATCTTCTTCGGTAACGGGTGCGAAGGTATCCAGGCCGACGTGCAGGGTCACCCGGGCAAAGCCGACGCCTTGCCTTTCCAGGCGTTCGATCAGCTGCGGCGTGAAATGCAGGCCGGCTGTTGGGGCAGCCGCCGATCCCGGTTCCTGGGCATAAACCGTCTGGTAGCGCTCAGGGTCGGCGAGCTGCTGGTGGATATACGGCGGCAGAGGGACATTGCCTGCCTGCGGGAAATGGGGTTCGATCGGTTCTGCGAAGCGGACCAACCGTTCGGCGCCATCCAGCTGGCCAACGATCTCGCCGGCGGGACCGTTCTCCACGCGGATCTGCTTACCGGGTGACAGGCCTTTCCCGCCCACAAGACACTCCCAGGTGTCGTCCGCCCTGCGCCGCAGGAGCAGCAGTTCGACTTTACCGCCGGTTGGCTTACGTGCATAAATGCGAGCCGGGATAACCCGGGTCTGGTTAACGACCAGGAGGTCGCCCGGGTTCAAAAAATCACCGAGCTCGTGAAAAATGCGATGTTCAACCTGACCGGTACTTCTCTCCAGCACCAATAACCGGGAAGCATCCCTGGGTTCAGCCGGGGTCTGGGCTATGGCTTCCGGAGGCAGGGTGTAATCAAAATCAGAGGTTTTCATCATGGTGCAGCAAAGGGAGTCCGAGGTCATATTTTCAAAATTCAATTAATTCCCAAATACCTGGATTTCCTTCCAGGATACCCAGGAGGGGCTGCTGATGGTTTGGATACGAATGGCAGTAACGCCTTCCAAAGGGACTATTGGCTCGAATTCCAGCCAGTCAGAATCGCGTGTATTTCCCTGGAATTCGAATACAGTTTCAAATGTATCTGAAGCAGTTGTTTTTATCTGAACCCGGTGTACGGTGCTGCCCGCCGGATATTGTGCGACTAACAAACGCAGCGATGACACCCGGTAGCTACCCTGCAAATCGATTTCAATCCACTGCACCGCATCGCCGCCGCTTCCCCACTGGGTTCCTGCATTATCGTCCACGGCAAAGGAAGCCGGTTCATCGGCCAGGCTGTTTGAGGCGGTCACTGGTTTGTCATATGCCAGATTCCCATTCGAGAGCTTCAATGGCATACAGGCATCCACTTGATTGATTGGTGCAAACAGGTCCAGCAGGTAATCACCTTCCTCCACCAGGCCCCAGGTCCGGTCACCAGCCTGGCTATTGGCAGGATAATAAGACCAGTACAACCAGCCGTCGAACCCGTACTGGCAAGATTCCGCCGCCCAGGTATTCAACACACGCGCGGCCGATTCGAGATCTGGATAAATATGACGAAAGGCGCCATACTCACCAAGAATGATTGGTTTCTCGTCATAGCCCGGCATACCGAATTGGGCGGCCTGCTCTTCGAGGCTGGGGCCTCCCGGGTACGCATGAAAATCGAAGAAGTCCAGATCAGATCTCTCTAACAGGGAGGCTGTTTCAACATACCACCCGGGGGCAACAATTTCAGGGGCAAAGAAGCCCATTGTAACCAGTGCAGTCGGATCGTGAAGTAGGATCTCTTCTTTCATCTGGGCAATATAATAAACCAGACCGTCGCTGACCATTTTCCCTTTCTGTTCCGCATCTCCCATATCGTAGGCGCCGGTCGTCGTTTCGACAGTCCCGGAGGTTAATGAAAGCGGCGGCTGGTCAATAAACATCCACTGTTCATTCAAAAGCTGCCAGCCCAAGACTGCCTCGAATGCGGCATTCCGATCTACAAGCCCGGTCAGGAGATCTCCCCAGTAACGCCGGGTAGCAGTGACGGCATGAGGGCGCAGATAATATGAATTACGGTATCCAGCAAACCCTGCACCAGAGCCGGTATTGGCTTCTTCTGAATAACCTCCCTGATCAGGCAGGTCGTTGGAGGTAAACAGGATGTAGATCCCGGTCTCTTTCCCGGCGGCCAGCATGTCTGCAATATTATCCAGGTATTCAGGGTTTAACCCCTGGTTATCCTGATCGCCAATACAATTTGGGCCTTGAGCACAGTGATCCAGGAATACCCGCACGGTGTTATACCCCAGATCGGAAATTTTCCGGAAATCATCTCTGGTACGCACCGGATCATACAGGCCCACTTTCAACAACAGGTTTGTGTATCCACTCCCCAGGGGGACAAAAGCATAATTTGCCCCCCGGACGACGAAGCGGTCATTTGTTTCCTTGTCATAAAATTCCCCCTGCCCATTGACATTTCGCACGCCAATCCTGTGTTGGGCCGGTCCAACAGGTGGACTTTCTGTTTGGGCGGATTGAAATCCAGCTGCTTCAACCGGCGCCGGGACTGGCGCCTTGTCAACCGGTCGTTGATCACAAGCAGAGAAAGCCAGGACAAAGACCAGGCTGGAAACCAGAAGTGGAGAAGTTGTTTTCATATGGATTACCATTAAATGAGCGAAATGATTATTTTAACAGCCGGCCGATCACATTCAACAAAATTGTCAGCAAGATAGAAATCAGAATTGAAGTCGCCAGCGGAAAGTAAAAACTTCCGTGTTCGCCTTCAATACGGATATCCCCGGGGAGTCGTCCCAGTGGCAGGCCAAATTTACCGGCCAGGAAAATCCCTCCTCCGACCAGGAAAAGAATGGCGCCGCCCAGCATTAAAAGACGACCACTGTTTTCCATTACAACAACTTCGGCTGATTCCCGGCTTTAAACGGCAGGGCCAGATGCTCATAAGCAGACCGGGTGGCCACCCGGCCCTGGGGCGTCCGGTCCAGGAACCCAAGCTGGAGCAGATACGGTTCAACGACATCCATAATCGTGTCCGCTTCCTCGCTGATGGTGGCTGCAATCGTATTCAACCCGACTGGACCACCGCCGTACTTTTCAATGATGGCCTTCAACACCCGGCGGTCCACATCGTCCAACCCCAGGGGATCGACAGCCAGCAGATCAAGCGCTTCCCTGGAGACACCGGCATTGATGATCCCATTACCGCGCACCTGGGCAAAATCCCGAACGCGCCGCAGCAGGCGCAATGCCACACGCGGCGTCCCGCGCGCCCGGCGGGCAATCTCAACCACCCCTTTCGCCTCGACGGAGACTCGCAGCATCCCGGCCGCCCGGTAGAGAATGGTTTCGATCGCCGTATGGTCGTAATAATCCAACCGATACACCGCGCCAAAACGGGCCCGCAGCGGGGCCGTCACCAGCGCAAGCCGGGTTGTGGCGCCGACCACAGTGAAACGCGGCAGTTTGAGTCGAATCGAACGGGCCGACGGACCTTTCCCGATCACAATATCCAGCGAGAAATCTTCCATCGCCGGATAAAGGACTTCCTCGACCGCCCGGCCCAACCGGTGGATCTCATCGATAAAGAGGATATCCCCCGCCCGCAGGTTGGTCAGGATGGCAGCCAGGTCTCCGGAGCGCTCAATCGCCGGACCGGAGGTGACTTTAATATTCACTTCCATTTCATTTGCCAGGATATGCGCCAGGGTGGTCTTCCCCAAACCCGGCGGGCCATAAAACAATACATGATCGAGGGCCTCTTCCCGCTGGCGGGCGGCCTGGATCAGGATATCCAGGTTCTCTTTGACCTGGTCCTGACCAATCAGATCTCTCAGCTTTTCCGGCCGCAGGGCATTGTCCACGCGATCATCCGGTTTGCTCTTGGGGTCAACAGCGCGATCGGGTTTATCGGTCATATGTTCGATTATACCGTACCTACAGAATTACAGTTCGGGATAGGATCCGGCGGCTCACTATTTTGACAATGTCACATTATCGAACTACTCAGACCGGGTAAAGACCACTGCAATCTCATCAGAATATACTTCCTGCCAGGCCTGCAAGTCCTGCGCCGCGGCGATGATATTCCCCTGGTTTTCATGCGACAAGATAAGCGTATCAATGTCGTAGGCAGAAAGAATATCATTCCAATTGACTGCGGCCTGCTGAATGCTTAAATAGTCATCCCAAACCTGAACCGGGTAAAAATTGATCCGGGTATCCGTAAAAACCTTGTACTGCGTGTTTCCGATCCAATCAATATAACTGCTGAAACCAATCTCCGCATAGATGCGCCTGGGCTGTTCATTTTCCAGAAGGTATTCAACGGCGGCTTCTGGAGTGTTTACAAAATATCCCAGCTTATTGACAGAAGTCGGCAGATATCGATCAAACCAGGGCAATGATATCAAACCAAATATCAAAAACAAGCAGAATAACGTGATATTCAGCCTGTAATATTCACTTCCCAGAGCCAGAATCTTCACCTTGTAACGACGATACACGGCCTGCAGCAAGGATAACAACAAGGGCGCCTGGGTAAAACCAAACCATAGGATTGCGCGCTTATATCTGATTGCCAAAACGGCAAAGAACAAAAAGGTAAGAACCTGTGACAAACTTGCCTTTCTGCGGGAAACCACCCAGAGAATAATCATTGCGGTTAGCAGGCCATAAAAAACCATCCCTTCAAATTCGGATATTAATGGAGGCTGCCACTCCGTCACATAGTTAATGGCGGCATCTGAAGAAAGCGTGAATATATAGAAGAATATTTTATACCCGCGCGGATTCAACAGAACCGCCACGATTAACATACCGAGAACTTTCAAGGGCGGCATCAAAGTTTTATACTGCCTGTTTTTGAGTACGGCCAGGAATACTTCACCAAACCAAAAGCCCGAAATCAAGAAAGGAATAAAGAAAGTACCATGGCAGTTGGTCCAGATGGTCATCATCGACATCATTACAACTCCCCATCTCCAGGAGCCGTAACCGGCGCGATAGAATTCAATTCCTGCCAATGTCAGGGCAGCCGGCAGCAAGATCAGCGATTGGGGACGAATACTCCAATTTGTCACCCCCAACAAAGCAGCAAATAGAACAACAAAGGCAGCCTGCCGCCAATTTTGTGCCGTACGGATACCATAAAAGTAAAGGACGCTATATCCCGCGGTGATGCTCAGACTAAAAATAAATATTGTCCATTCAGGGCCGCCGACGGCAAATAACCAATACATGAAAATCTGACCCAACCAATAGTTATAGGCGCCGTAAAATGGCTGGCCAGCCATTGTAAATGAAAATGTATCGATGATCGGTACACGACCGGATTGAACGATTAACCGCCCGTATGCAAGGTGAAACCAGAAATCGTTCGAACGGATCGGACTGATATTCACGATGACAAAAATACCCATCAAAACAATGAACCCCCATATAAAGTCGATTTTGGGGCGCCATTTCAAGACCGCTTGTTTCTCCACGGATCAGCCTCTATTCATCACTTGCTTTTTCTGAATGTATATGATTTTATTATAACCAACGACGTGCAAGGTATTATTATTACTGTATGTTAAACCGGCAACCGGACAATTTCCTCAATTGATAAATTAAAATCTCCGGGTGCCAGTCTGATAACGACAGTTCCATTCAGGATAAAATCATGCCCGCCAAAACCTTCCCCTGCACCTCCTGCGGAGCACCGGTAAAACCTTACCCCGGCGCAATCCGAACCGTTTGTGCGTACTGCGGCAGTACGGCCACCATTCCAAAAGACATGCGTCAAACGGCAGAACCCGGGCATGGAAAAGAAAGCCAGGCCCGGGCTCCAGCCGAAAACAAACTCGACATAAAGTTGACTGAAATCACCGAAAAAGTACAACCGGTAGCAATAAAAGCTTATAACGCCTTCTGGCTGTGGACAATCATCCGGCGCTTCCTGCCTGGCTGTCTGATCGCCCTGGCAATCCTGTGCGCCCTCGTCTGTATGCTCACCCTGGGAGGGCTGTTCCTGATCCGGCAATAAGCGTTTGCAGCGCCGCCCTGATGGGCGGCGCTGCATGTATTCTGTAAACTTAATCCTGCGGCGGGAAGGTGACCTCAACTGTCATCCCCCAACGCAGTTGCTCATCAAAGTCCAGTATTTTCATCTTGACCGTATAAAGGATATCACCGCCCTGTGACCTATACGATTGGGCAATACTTTCAACCAGGCCGGTCATGACAACCTCCGGGAGCGCATCCGCAACGATATTGGCTGTTTGCCCTTCCTGGATTTTGACAACTTCCAGCTCGGTCAGGTCGCTGGTCTCAACATACCATTCACTAAAATCCGCGATCGTGACCGCCAGGTTCTGCGGGCTGACCATTTCATTTATCGAGACATTGATATCGGTCACCGTGCCATCAAACGGAGCTTTCAATTCATAGTTCGACAAGGTGTTCTCTGCCGCGGCTACCTGGGCCCGGGCATTATTCAATTTGGCTTCAAGGACGGCCTGTTGGTCCGGGTCGAGGCCACCGGCAGCAGCCGTCAGTTCATATTTACGTTTTGCCTCCGCTTCAGCCGCCAAAGCCCGGTCCAGGGCAGCCTGGACTTCATCACGTTCCCGTGTTTCCTCTTCCAACCTGCGGATGGCTTCGTTGTAAGCTTCCTGGGTATCTTCAAGTTTGTCCCTGGCTGTCTCACGCTTGTTGTTGTCCTCTTCCAGGTCCTTATATTTATCAAATTCTTCCTGTGCGTCTTGCAAGTCTTCCAGTTCATCCTCAACATCGGCTTTTCTGTCTTCAATCCGGTCTTCGATGTTGTCCAGGTTCAAATCTTCCCAGTCTTCCTCTGCGTCTGCCCGGACAATTTGTGCATCCATATAAGCCTGCCAGGCATTCGCGGTCCCCAAACCGGCTGTACGGATAAATACATCATATTCTTGTTGGACGGTTGTCAGCTCCAGGTTCGCAACCGCCAGGGCTGCCTCTGCCTGTTCACGGTCTGCCAGGCGAACTAATACCTGTCCTTCACTGACCGCCTCGCCTTCTAGAACCTGGATATCTGCCACTTTCCCGCTGACAGCGAAAAACAGATCCAGCGAATCGAGTGGTTCGATATGTCCTTCAGCGACAACCGCCTCAATGGGGACAACCGTTAACACGACCTCTTCCGGGTCTTTGGCGCCCCCACAGGCCGACAACACCAAGGTGAGAATGAAGGTCGTGATGACCAGAATGGATATTTTCTTCATCTTTTTTATCCTTCTTTCCAGAAAATTAAATTTTCACTTTTTAGTAGACGTTACTCATAAGCCAATACTTCCCGGATCGTCAGACGGGCTGCATTGCGGGCCGGCAGGATGCTGGAAACAGCTGACAATACCAGCACAAGTAATAACCAGATCAAGTAACCTGTGAAGGTAAACACCAGTTTAATTGGGGTTTCAAAAATCGCCAGGCTGACAATGGTCGCCAGACCAAGTGTGAAGGGGAAAGACAGGATTACAGCCAAGATCCAGGAAATCCCCCCCACCACCACGCCTTCGGCAATGATCGTGCGCATGATCGCTGAATTATTAGCCCCAACCGCCCGCATGACGCCAATCTCACGCGTCCGCTCCAATACATTCATTCCCATTGTGCCTGCCAGGCCAATACTTCCAACGACCGCGGTCAATAAGGCCATGATCAGCAAAAAAGTTACCAGAATATCCAGGCTTTCAACCGCAGAATCGAGAGTTGATAAACCGGGTTGGATTTCACGGACTTTGAAACCATTCTCGCGGAAGTAATCATCCATCGTCTCACTCATGGCATCCTGATACTCACGCGTATGCTGTTCTGTAACGATCCGATATGAATATGAACGATTGACCAGATTGGAAGTTTCCGAGATATATTCATAAGGCGCATAAGCGATCACACCCTGCAGGCCAACAAACTTGAATATCCCGATGATCTGCCACTGCTCTTTCTTTCCGTTGATCTTCATCGTCAGGGTATCACCGGTTTTCAGGTCTGGGAAATAAGACAGGATCGTTTCGCTAATGGCCATCTTCCGCACGTCATCCGCCCGCAGCCAACGTCCCTCTACCAGCATTGGCTGCACCAGTTCACTGTCCCAGGGCGGGGCCAGGATCGAAACGTTATCCGCAACCTTTTCGTCCGGATACAGTATTTCCCCGCTGGCGAACTGCCAGCCTTCCACATATACAACCTCGTCCATCTGCATTGCAAATTGTTCAATCTCTTTCAGCCGATAAGGCTGGTCGAAATCGATCGTCACATCCGCAATGAAATAATTACTGATCGAGCCGATATAGTCATGCAGAGATATCCGCACATTGAAGACGGCAATAAAAATAGCTCCGCCCATTGTGAGGGTAAACAGAGTCAGGAACAATCGGCCCCGACGGCGGAAAGTATTGCGCAGGGAGATCAGCAGCGGGCGCGGGATATTGATCCCGCGCCGGGCAAGCGCCTCGGTTGCCCGGGTCTGGAAGGTATCCCAACGGGATACTCGCTTGTCTCCATTGTCATCCTGCTTATCCGATTCCTGGGCTGCTTCTCCACTGATGGCTCGCAAAACGGTCACACGCGAGCCTCGTATGACCGGCGCCAATCCGGCCACCAGGGGCACCAGCATCCCAATCACAAACTGGATCCCAAAGGCAAAGGGCACAATGCGATATCCCAGTAGAGTAAAACTGAGGTTCACCGCGATGAACTCTGCCAGCCAGTACGCCCCTCGACCGCCCAGTGGAACCGCAATCAACAATGCCATAAATCCAAAAGCCAGCATCAGCACAAAATACATTGCCACAATCGAATGATTGCGACCGCCCACAAGCTTCATTACACCGATATGGCGCAGGTGCTGGTTGAGCAAAGCGCTCAGCGTATTTGCGATCAGGGAGCTCGACAGAAACACAATCAATACACCCAGCGCTAACAATATCCATAAGACAGCGTTAATGGTCGGCGCCAACGGGTGCTCATGAGTCTTTGAGAAGTTCATTGTGCCAACATCGTAGCCGTTGTTCTCTATCTTATCCTTCAGGTCACCAGCTACGGTACGAATATGAGGATCATCATCCTTACCAATCTCGACTGAAGCATAGATGCGGTTGAACGTATCGGGCTGGCCAAGATAATGCAGCGTACTCATCGTAACGTATGCCAGAGGCGAAGCCAGGAAATCATCTGCACCGGTTGTCGGGTCCTGTACAATTCCCACGACCGGCAGTTCCTTGATCAGGCCCCCGGGTACTTCGATCTCAAGCACATCACCTGCCTGCAGGTTGATATCTTCCAATAAATCCCGCTCGACAACGATCTGCCGTTTCTCCGGGAAGGTCAAACCGGAGACAGGGTTGAGCAGATTGAGTGTGTTTTCCTCAAAATCTTCTATCGCGACCATATCAACGGAAACCCATTGTTTTCCATTTTTGGTACGCACGTGTACATTAAAGACCCTTCGACCTTCGGCTTCTTCAATCCCATGAAAGTTGCGTACCGTGGTCAGCAAGTTTTCATCGAACTCATCCAGACGCATTTCGATATTGGCGGGCTTATTGGCAGCGTAACTGGCGCTCATATCATTTTGAATGATGACATAAGCCCCTAAAATCACTCCCACCGAAAACACACCCACAGCAATCGAAAATACAACCAGGATGGTGCGTCCTTTGTTCTCGATCAGGTCAAGTAAGACTTTTCGCCAGCGAGGCCGCATTATGCCCCCTTCCGATCTTTTGAACGGCCAAAATTCAACCAGCCTGGCCGTCTGCCAGCTTTGTTCTCTTTCAATCGCTGCTGAACAATATGGCCAATGGCGTCTTCTGTTAAGGCTGAATTTTTGACCAGTTCGAGGAACTGCCCGCGCGACAGCGCCAGCAATTCAACCGGCTCATCCTGTGAGGCCCGCACACTTGCAATTGCTTTGCCCCCCTTCAGCAGTTCAACTTCTCCAAAGAACGCACCGGGACTCAGAGTCGCGGTGATATTCCGTGCATCTTTTCCGCGCCCACTCAGGATGATATCAACACAGCCTTTCTCGATCATATAGAAAAGCTCTACATGCTGTCCGCAATCGATAATAGTCTCGCCCGGTTGAAAGACCATATACTGACTCTGTTTCGTGACATCCATCATCTGGCGGTGCGAAAGCAAGGGCAGGGATTGAGCCACGGCCTCGCTGATCAATTCGCCATCCGACAAGATAATGGTGCGGTCGGTTCTCGCCGTAAGCGAAGGATCATGGGTAACCATAACAATCGTCTTGCCCTGTTCCACCAGGGCTTCGAATAATTCGATGATGGCAATCGCTGAACGCGAATCCAGGTTACCGGTCGGCTCATCCGCGACGATCAAAGGCGGATCATTGGCCAGGGCGCGTGCAATCGCAGCGCTTTGCTGCTGTCCGGTTGAAACCGCCAGCGGCAGTTTGCCGGCATAGTCTTCCAGGCCAACCAGCCGCAGTAAATCCATGGCTCTCGTTTTACGCTCATCGAAGGTATACATGTTGGCATAATCCATCGGCAGCATAACGTTTTCGAGCAGCGTCAGCATTGGCAGCAGCTGGAAGAATTGGAAAACGATCCCCAGGTTCCGGCCGCGCCAGAGAGAACGCTCACTCTCATTCATTTTGTACAGGTTGGTTTCCCCAATGATCACCTGGCCAGAACTGGGATAATCGATCCCCGTTACCATATTGATCAGGGTCGATTTGCCGCTGCCCGACTTGCCAATAATCGACACAAACTGGCCGCGCCGGATGGTCAGGTTGACCCCTTTCAGCACAGTGAATTCACCGGCAGCATTCTTAAACGTTTTAATCACATCCTGGACCTGGATCATCGGGGCTGATAGCTGCCCGTTCGCTGGAAAGGACTGCATCCCTAGAACAGTACTATCCACCATGCGACATCTCCTGCAGTGCATCCTTTGGCAGTTGATCAACCACTTTCCCATCCGCCAGCAAATAATGACTGTCAAAACGAGGCGCCAGGCTGTTATCGTGCGTTACCATTACAATCGTTTTCCCCTGCTCCCTGACCAGTTGTGAAAAGACCTCGAAGATATGATCTGCGGTAACCGAGTCCAGACTGCCGGTCGGCTCATCTGCGCTCAGGATTGGTGGATCATTGGCCAGGGCTCGGGCTATGGCTACACGCTGCTGCTGTCCTCCGGAGATAAACGCAGGCAGCTTATTGGCGTGTTCCCCCAGCTCAACCAGTTCCAATAATTCCAATGCCCGTTTCCGGCTGTAGCGTGGTCGATACATGTCACACAAATCCATGGGCAGCATGACGTTCTCAACCAGGGTCAGCATCGGCAGCAATTGAAAAGATTGATACACAACACCCATCGTGCGCCCGCGCCATAAGGCCATATCGTCTTCACTCAACGAATGAACCTCTACCCGGCTGCCATTCGATTGAACAATCACCTGCCCAGAGGTAAGCCTGTCAACCCCATTGATCATATTCAATAAGGTCGACTTACCCGCACCGGATTTACCAACGATACCAATAAATTCCCCCGCGTTGATCTGCGCCGTTATTCCCTTCAGGGCCGTGAAATCTCCGGCCGCAGTCGAATACACTTTTACAACGTCATTCAACTCGATAATTGGCGATTCCATTCTTCCTAAACCTCATATTTCACTTTTCATATATTGAGTCCACCAGTAATGATAAATAACGGTCACGAACCTGTTCATTTTCAAATTCCAAACCCATTGGCACCCTGATGTGAGGCGTAAGCAGGTTAGGGAAAATGAGCGCACTCATCATCAGCATTATTCGCATGGAAATTTCGGCGTCATCATCGTTTGGCCGTAATACACGCACTGTCTCAAGTAACAATTCAATCCATTCTTGTTGAATAAATGAAGCATAAACCTTTAAAATATTCGTTTCCTCAGAATCGTGATCCATGCTCCGGACAATAAAGCGTTTGAATAATTCCGGATACAGGATTTCGGTTTCATGAAAAGCCTTGAGGAAATTGAAGAACCTCACTTCTGGGACCTGGTTTTCATCTCTCAACTGTACAAACGCGACATCAAAACGACCAGCCAGGTAACCGAGGGCCTCGTCAATCACCCGCTCCTTCGAACCAAAGTGATAATTCACTGCGGCAATATTGACTCCGGCCATTGCGGCGATCTTGCGCACCGTCACCTTAGAAATCCCCTCACTATTGATGATCTCCAGCGTTGCCTTGAGGATCTTTTCTTTTGTACTGGTCGAATTTTCTGCCATAATTCCTTTTCGAAAATATCTTTTCTTTTGTATGGAGCGCCCACTGTCCGGATTAATTCACATTACTTCTGGTGGTCCCGTTTCCTGTTAATATACGCTTGCAAAGCGGTAGCGCTCTGACCTCCCGGACATACATGACGCGTTGCGCAAACGGGACAAATTAACAGCATAAACAATACTGTATAAATGATCACAATGCCCATGTAGGCCAGTAAATAAAAAAATCCTGATAAAAACAAAAAGTAAACCGGGAACAGAATAATGCCAAAGAAACTGAGATATGCCAGATTAAGTGTGAGGTTATATATCCTCTTAGATCGTTTTGTCTTTTTCCACAACCGGGCGATCTGGCTGGAGGGTAAACAAAACCCTCCCACACAGGGTGCAAACTTCCCGACATATGAGCATTCCCAATATACACATACATAACTCATAAAAAAGGAAACAAAAACAAATAACAGGCAGTACAGGATAAAGAAACCAATCCCAACCGTCCACAAATAGGCTGCGATAAGGACATACACAAACAACAATGGGATGGTAAGCAGCCAATACAATCCTTTACGAGGATAAGGCACACATTTCTCTTCCATGGTATTTTCTCCTGGAAACCAGCACTATTCAAACATTGTTTGAAACGGTGTTTAGTTTACTCTAGAGGAGAACACCTGTCAAGAGAATACAGACCGGCTTTCGAGAATGCAAAGAAAATCAGTGGTAAGAACAGGCAACGATTCATCGTCAGCATGGTATGATCTAGGATAGAATTCACAAGCAAAAAGGATTGGGCCAATATCGCAATGGGAAAATCTGCTCAACTCACATTTAACGATCCGGCGCCAGACTTGAGTTTGCTGGACGTCAAAGGGAAAGAAATCAAACTCTCCAAACTATGGAAAAAAAAGCCGCTGGTACTGGCCTTTACGCGCCATTTTGGTTGTCCACAATGCAAAGAGATGACCGACCAGTTGGTAACGATAAAACCCGAACTTGAAAAACAAGGGTTGAACCTGGCTGTCATCACCCAGGGCACGCTCGAACAGGCAAAAGCTTTCTGTAAGGAAAGAGCTCCGGGGGTATACTGCCTGTCAGATCCCGACCGGCGGGCATATCGGGCTTATGGCCTGGAGCGCGGTTCTCTTTATCAGACCCTGTTATCGCCCCACATCTGGAGGTCAAATAAAAAACTGAAAGAAATCCGGGGCTGGAAACCGGAGTCTCCCCCAAAAGGTCAGGATGCCTTTGTTATGTCTGGGACTTTCATTGTTGGCACAGACGGCTTGATCCGGATGCCGTATTATTACGAGGATATTGCCGACCACCCGCCGGTAGAACTGCTGTTAAAAGGCCTGCTGGGGATGGACTGGAACCAGCCGCTGGAAGGGCCGCTCATTCCTGAGAACGGGGAAGAATAAACAATGAACATCATCAAATCATTTACCCTGGCCACCTACCTGGCCTTTAAGGAAGTGATCCGCAACCTGGGGCGCTTCATGCTCGTCAGCCTCGTCATTGCCCTGATCACCCTGCTGGTGCTGTTCATTGCAGCCCTGGGTGAAGGGCTTGGGAATTCCAACCGCCAGTACGTATCAAACCTGGACGCCGACCTGCTTGTCTACCGGGAAAAGGCCGACCTGGTTATCCCGTCCAGCCGCGTCAACCGGGCCGACTCCCGCACACTGCGCCGGGTCGAGGGGGTTACGGATGCCGGGATCATTGCCACATCCAATACCACCATATTACTCCCTGATGAAGTGCTCAAGGTGTCGTTGATCGGGATAGAATCCGGGCATCCCGGAAGCCCCGGCATCGAACAGGGTCGCAATCTGGGCAGTGAACTAGCCCAGGAAGTAATTGTAGATCGTAATGTGCTCCTGCGGTCAGATATACAGCTTGGAGACCGGATAACGGTCCGGTCAACACAGGGGACCGAGGATAAAACTTACGAACTCAAGGTTGTTGGCGTTACAGATGGACAATTGTATACCTTCCAGCCATCGATATTCGTCACTTTCTCAAACTGGGATGAGATCAGGACCAAGTCTGATACCGAGTTGGGAAAAGCCAGCACGACTGTCAATGTGATCGCCGTCAAGGCAGAAGATCCCAACCAGATCGAAACGATCAAAGAAAATATCAGCACCAGAGTTGAAAACATTGAGGTTACCGATATAAAAACGGCCATCGAAAATATACCGGGATACAGCGCACAGCAAACCACTGTTCAGACACAGGCTGTCTTTACCTTGCTGATTGGGATACTGGTCATTGGTGGTTTTTTCCAGATCCAGATTCTGCAAAAGGTCCCACAGATCGGTGTGCTTAAAGCCATCGGGGCTGAAAACTTCATGGTCGGCATCTCTGCCGTCATCCAGATCATTATCGTAACCGTGATTGGGGTTGCCATTGGGGGCGGGTTGTCCTATCTCTTTTCACTCAGTTTCCCTCCAACCGTGCCAATTGTCTTTAACGGCGTTTCTTCGCTGATAGCCATCGCGGCACTGCTGCTGATCGGACCGATTGGCGGAATGGTATCCATTATTTATGCGGTACGCATCGAACCGCTTAAAGCCCTGCGCCTTTCATAGGAGAATGACATGAGCAGCGCCGCCCTTGAGGTAAACAACATCACAAAGATCTTCCAGAGTGAAGCAGGCCAGATCAAAGCCGTTGACAACGTGTCGTTCCAGGTGAAGTCAGGAGAATTTGTCGCCCTGGTAGGCCCCAGCGGGTCTGGGAAAACCACCATGCTCTCAATCCTGGCCGCTCTGCTTTCACCCAGCGAGGGACAAATCCTGATCGATGGCCGGGACCTGTCCAGGATGAACGAGACAAAACGGGTCGCCCTGCGTCGTGAAAAGATCGGCTTCACCTTTCAATCCAATAACCTGATCCCGTATCTGTCGGCTGCAGAGAACGTGGAACTGATGCTGCGGTTGAACGGGCGGCTGGGTCGCGCCGGCAAGGTTCGTTCGCGGGAATTACTTGCTCGCCTGGGGCTTGGAGACCGCTTGAATAACCTGCCGGCACAAATGTCTGGCGGCCAGCAGCAGCGCGTCGCCATTGCCCGAGCCCTGATCCACAACCCGGCTGTAGTATTGGCTGACGAACCAACCGCCAGCCTGGATACGGAACGTGCATACCAGGTTGTAAAAACCTTTGCCGCCCTGATCCATGAAAACGATCGCGCGGGTATCATGGTTACTCACGATTTGCGCATGATCCAATATACCGACCGGGTGCTTCAAATGCAGGACGGTAAACTTGTAAAAATCTATAAAACACGTTCCGAGATCGAGCGGCTGGCTGGAATAAAAGGATAAACAATATGGAAGCACGCATCAGCATCATCACCTTGGGCGTCAGCAACCTGCAAAAAGCAATCCACTTCTATCGGGCGGGACTCGGCCTGCCAACCAATTTTAAAGAAGGGGAAGGCATTGCTTTTTTCCAGCTAGAAGGGACCTGGCTGGCGCTCTATCCATACGAAGCCCTGGCCGAAGACGCCGCCCTCCCCCCCGATCGGGGTCGTTTTGGCGGATTTACGCTGGCCTATAACGTTCACACGAAAGAGGCAGCGAATGCGGTTATTGCCCAGGCTTTGGAAGCGGGTGCGAAACTTCTCAAACCGGCTGCTGATACCTTTTGGGGCGGGTATTCGGGTTACTTTGCCGACCCGGATGGCCATCCCTGGGAAGTAGCCTGGAACCCTTTCTTCCCCCTGGACTGAAACAGGCTGCCCAGGTAGTTATCACATCCCGGACAGGCATGAGGACTTTTCAACCACCATGTAATCTCCCTGCTGCCGGCTGAAAGCTGAGATGGGTCACACCCTTCAATGGGATTTTAACCATCCACGCTAGCTGTTCCAGGGCAGCGCAAAGAAAGCGAGGATCCTGCCTGGCTGCTAAAAGCAGCCCGCAGAAAATCTGCCTGGCCGTGTTATACTAGCCCAGATTTATAAATCTGGAGGCTAAAATGTCCAATGTCTTCGCTTCAGCCCATCCCCTGGTTGCCCATAAACTCTCCCGCATGCGCAGTATCGATACCAGCCCGAAAAAATTTCGCGAGCTGGTTAGAGAGATTGCGGCGCTGCTGGCTTACGAAGCCACATCCGACCTGGTAGTAGTCCCGACAGAAATAGAGACTCCCCTGACGACAACCACTGGATCTGAGCTGCAGGAAAAAATCGGACTGGTCCCCATTCTGCGAGCCGGGCTTGGAATGGTAGAAGGTATTTGGGAGTTGATGCCTACCGCCGAAGTCTGGCACATTGGGCTCTACCGTGACGAGCAGACCCTGCGCCCGGTCGAATATTACAACAAACTACCCCTTGAGCCAACTGTATCTGTCTGCCTGATCCTGGACCCTATGCTGGCAACCGGCGGATCGGCGGTTGCGACGGCTGATATTTTAAAACGCTGGGGAGTGAAGAAAGTGAAATTTGTTGGCCTGATCGGCTCCCCGGAAGGGATTCAGGCTATGCAGCAGGCACACCCCGACATCCCGATTCACCTGGCCGCGATTGATGATCACCTGAATGAAGTCGGCTACATCGTTCCCGGGCTGGGAGATGCAGGTGACCGGCAGTTTGGAACCGCCTGACTTATTCATCTCTTGATAGAGGCAACCATGTTCTGGAAATGGATCACCTTTGCGGCTGCCAGCCTTGTCTTGATCGTAATTTCGGCGGCTTCACTGGTGAAGCCGCGTTCACATGGCTTTTACCGTTTCTTTGCCTGGGAAAGCATCGCCGGACTTTTCATCCTGAACATTGATCACTGGCTCTCCAATCCTTTTTCGTGGTATCAGATCATTGCCTGGACACTACTTTTCCTTTCCATTGTTCCGGTTGTCTGGGGCGCGATACTCTTAAAGGAGAGAGGCCGGCCAACCAAAGAGCGGAACGACGAAACCCTGATTGCGTTCGAAAAAACAACCCAACTCGTGACCACGGGTATCTACAAATATATCCGCCATCCGCTGTATAGTTCTCTCCTGCTGCTGGCCTGGGGAATATTTTTTAAACTTCCCTCCTGGCCCGGGATCCTGCTGGCCGCGGCGGCCACAGTATTTCTCTTGTTTACCGCACAGGCCGATGAAGAGGAATGCAGGCAATACTTTGGCGCCAGATATGAAGCATATATGCAGCAAACCACCCGCTTTATTCCATTTCTGTTCTAGGAATTGATCGATGAACATTATTCTTGACCTGACAATCGTACCGATGGGCGTCGGGCTTTCACTATCGGGTTACGTAGCAACCTGCCAGCGTATTCTGAAAGAAGCCGGGCTGAAACATACACTGCATGCAAACGGTACCAACATCGAAGGTGATTGGGATGCAGTGTTTGCAGCGGTTAAACGCTGCCACCAGGAACTGCACCGCATGGGCGTCAATCGCATCCACACAGACATTCGCCTCGGTACCAGAATCGATAAATCTCAAACGATGGCTGACAAGTTAAAAAGCGTAAAGGAGAAGCTTCGAGAATGAATTACAAATGGCTGTTATTCGATGCGGACAACACACTTTTCGACTACGACAAAGCGGAAGAGAGCGCCCTGGCGGCATCCTGCCGGATATTTGACCTCCCCTGCCCGCCTGAAATAGCAGAAGCATACCGGGAAATCAATGACAACCTCTGGCGGCTGTTCGAATTGGGGAAGATCGATATCCCTACCCTGCAACTGAAGCGTTTTGAGTTGTTATTTGAAAGGTTTGGAAAAACGGTGCAGGCACAGGCTTTCAGCGATACCTACCTCGAAAACCTTGGCAACCAGACCCACCTGATCAAAAACGCACTTGAACTTGTAAAAACCCTTTACCAGACCCACAAGCTGGCGCTGATAACAAATGGGATTGCAACAGTCCAGCGATCCCGGTTGGACCAATCGTCATTAAAGCCATATTTCCCGGTTGTCACGATTTCAGACGATGTGGGCGTATCGAAACCTGACCCCGCCATCTTTGAGGCGGCTTTCGAACAGATGAATTACCCGGATAAGATTGACGTGCTGATGATCGGGGACAGCCTGACATCTGACATGGCTGGCGCCAATAATTATGGTATTGATGCCTGCTGGTTCAATCCCCACAACCACCGTCCTGATCCAGGGATACGCCTGGATTACGAAATACAATCGCTGAAAGAAATAATTGAAATCGTCTGGTATTGAACTACTGCCCCACGTCTATTCCGGTCAATCGCGTCAGTACCCGGTGAAAAAGAAAAAAAGGCAGCAGTAACACCAGGTGCACCAAGGCGCTCAATCCAAACACAAGGGCCGCAGAACGTAAAAACGCATTTACCCAGGGAGCCAGGTACGCTAACATCCATGGCCCGGCGCCTGCCAGGATTGCCAGAACGAGCAGTACCAGGATCCATAAACCAACCGGTCTCCAGGCATAACGATCCGAGGCAGAAGGCAGCATGGTACTAGAGACCGCGAAGGTCAGGTACAGCCAGGGTAAAAAATCCTTTACCTTTGGGATCAATCCCAACCCGAGAATAAACAAGCCTACCTGCCCGTTGCGCAGTACATCCCAAAGAGGCAGCAGGTCAAGATGGAAAATAGCTGCATAGGCGATAAACAATCCCCCGCTGATGATTGGCGCTGCTCCAATCAAAGAATCTCTAACAATATCTGATTTTGCGGTCTCGACGTATCCAAGCTGCAGGTAACCTTCTGAGGTTGTTTGGGGGATGAATGAAACGCGTCCGGTTGGCACCCGCAGCAATTTTGCCATGATAAAGTGACTCAATTCGTGCAATATCACTCCGGGAAAGAAAAACAGCGAGAATACCCCCACCGTCAAACCTGGATGACGGGTGATCATAAGCAGAACAGCCTGTATCTCCCGATGCAAAACGCGCTGCAAAAAAAGGAGTGGCGCCAGTGTTAACAGGAGCCACCCCAATCCATCCAAACCTGTCAAAACCAACACGCAGCGCTAGCCTGCAGCCGCCTGTGCAATTTTGATAAAATCATCAGCCTTCAAAGCTGCACCTCCAACCAGGGCGCCATCGATGTCCGGCTGTGAAAAGAAATCAAGAGCATTGTCTCCTTTAACAGATCCACCATACTGGACGCGAATGGCCTGGGCGGTTTCTTTGCCGTATAGTCTGGCCAGGGCAGGACGGATGACATCCTTGACAACCGCATTGGCATCCTCCGGTGTAGCCGTCAGGCCAGTACCAATCGCCCAGATAGGCTCATAAGCAACAACGACCTTGGGCGCCAGGGCAGGATCAAGTTCTTTCAAACCTTCCAGAATCTGGTTGGTAACAATTACTGCTGTTTCACCGGCTTTATTTTCTTCAAGAGACTCTCCTACACATACAATCGGAATCAACCCAATCGCCTGAGCGGCCTTAACCTTCTTGTTGACTGTCTCATCGGTTTCTGCAAAATATGCACGCCGCTCAGAATGCCCTATGATGACATACTGACAGAATTCAGAAACCATTACCGGGGATACTTCTCCAGTAAAGGCGCCGTTTTCTTCCCAGTGCATGTTCTGGGCGCCCAGACCGATTTCAGTGCCTTCCAATAAATTGGAAACAGCAACGATCGAAACAAACGTTGGGCAAAGAACTTTCTCCACTCCATTAACCTTGCTCAGGTTTGGAACCATTTCAGAGACCAATGCACGGGCATCTTCGACGGTCTTATTCATTTTCCAGTTTCCTGCAACTATTGGTGTTCGCATTTTTTCTCCTCGTAATAGGATGAGTTTATCTTTGACCGAGGAACCCGGCAAAGAGTTGCTTCAAGATCAGGGAATTTCCCGCAAGAATTGATGGGCAGCATCACGAATCCATGGGGGAGATTGCAAATCAGCCCCCAGTTCTGTAAATATCCTTTCGGCTTCTTCATACCTGTTTTCCGTCAAGGCGGCCTCGCCTTCCAGGAGCACCGCCATTGGATAATTTGGTTTTAACCGAAGTGCGTCATTGAGCAATCTGTGCCCTTCTTGTGGATCGCCATTGAAAAATTGGTAGCGGGCTTCCGTTACCAATAACAGGGGTTTACCGATCCGCCCAATATCATCCCGATCCAGGTATTCCAGCGCCATTGGATCTTTGGCGGCCCAAAATAAGGAGGCATGAATACTGTCCATCAGCTCGATTGGAATTTCATCACCCTGTGAGATCAGTATTTTACCTGCCTGAATATACATCCCGGCTGCACCCAGGTTTGAACCATGGGCAGCACTTTCATTCCCGGCATGGACAAAAAAATCTAAATCCTGTCCGGCCAGTTCTCCAGCTTTTGCCAGAGCCGAATAAGACTCTACGGGCATCCTTGCTTCCCAATACGCAAGCGACAAAGCCAGGAAAGCCTGAGGATCTTCAGTTTCTTCCGCCACCTGCTGGGCTGCGCTTAACTCAGGCGGCAAGTCTCGGGTAGGTTGTCCTTCTGGCTGTTCCGGTTTCGCCGTTTCTTTAACCTCAACCCTTGGTGTTTCGTCCTGAACACGTACACCTGATATCGATATATCTTCGTTATTACGCCGGATAGCAATAAAAGCAACCAGACAACACAATAAGACCAGCACAGATACTGCTGCGATCATCCAGGGAGAGCGTTTTTTCTTCTTTGTCGAATCGGTTTTGGTCGAAGGTATATCATCTCTTACAATCGTTTCCGCTTCGCTGGCAACGGCCTCGCCCGGCGCCTCGACCTTTTCAGGTACTGGCTGCCTCTTTTCGGAGTCCGTCTCAGGCACAGGAACCGTGAGTGTCGTTCCTCGTATCGGCACACCGGATGCATCCCAGGCGTCTTTAAAGGCCTGTACCATTGAGCTAACATCTACAAAACGATCTGCTCGTTCTTTTGAAAGCGCCTTCAGCAGCACACGCTCTACACTTTCAGGAACATTGGTATTGATTTTGCGCGGCATTGGCAAAGGTGTATAAATATGATCATGGATAATTGAGAACGGTGTGTCCGCACTGAAAGGCACCTGGCCGACAACCATTTCATACAACATGACCCCAAAAGAATAGATGTCGGTTCCTTCATCCAGGTCCTTGGCGCCCATGGCCTGTTCCGGAGATATGTACTGGGGGGTACCCATAATCATATCTGAGGACAGGGTTGATTCCCCCGATTGGGCAATCCGCGCCAGGCCAAAATCAGACAGGTAAACCTGTCCATCTGGGGTGATCAGCACATTGGATGGTTTAATATCACGGTGTAAAACACCTTGTTTGTGTGAATAAGTAAGGGCTGCCCCAATCGAGTCAACAATACGAATAATTTCACTGCCCGATAATGGGCCTTTGGACAAATGCGCCTTGAGTGTTTCCCCCTCGATGTATTTCATAACCAGATACGGTCTTTTCTCATGCTCGGCAAAATCATAAACAGGAACGATATTGACATGCTCCAGTTTGGCCACCAGCCGGGCCTCCCTGGTAAAGCGGGCCTGAAAGGTTTCATCTTCCATGAATGCCGGGTGCAGCACTTTTAAGGCTACATATCGATCCAGGGCTGCGTGATAAGCCTTGAATACAGTAGCCATGCCCCCCTGACCCAATTGTTCTGTGATGCGATAGGGACCGACTGATTCACCTACAACGAAGGGCATGAAACCTCCAAAATCCCCCCGTCCCTATTGGCCTCCTCGCCTTCTAAAAAAAAGCAGGGAGGCTGCCAGGAAACAGGGGATATTACTTATCTTGTAACGCGGCCAATCCAGGCAATGTCAGACCTTCGAGCATCTCCAGAGAAGCACCGCCACCGGTTGAGATATGTGTAATTTTACCCGCTAATCCGGATTTTTTCACTGCAGCGACAGATTCCCCTCCCCCTACGATTGTGACTGCCTCAGTATCTGCCAGCGCCTGGGCTACGCCAAAGGTGCCTTTTGCAAATTCAGAGAATTCGAAAACTCCCATCGGCCCATTCCAGACCACAGTCTTGGCCTCTGAGATAACCTTGGTATAGTTGGCCACCGTTTCAGGACCAATATCCAGGATCCTCCAGCCATCAGGAACAGGTCCCATGTTCATGGTCTTATGGTTGGCGTCGGCACTGAAGCCATCAGCAATAACAATATCTACCGGTAAACGCAGGGTTGCGCCAGCTTGTGCCAATAATGCCTTGGCTGTTTCGACTGCTTCTTCTTCGACCAGCGAATCTGCAACCGGATATCCCTGTGCTTTAAAGAAAATATTGGCCATTCCGCCCCCGATCAGGACTGCATCAGCCTTGCTGAGCAGGTTTTTGATCACGCCAATTTTATCGCTGATCTTGGCTCCGCCCAGGATGGCGACAAAGGGTTTCTCAGGGTCGGCAACCGCTTGCCCGAGGTACTTAATTTCCTTTTCAAGCAGGAAACCAGCCACGGCCGGCAGGAAGCGAGCAACACCTTCCGTGGAAACATGAGCACGATGCGCCGTACCGAACGCATCATTGACATATACATCTGCCAGAGCAGCCAACTGCCTGGCCATGTTCTCATCGTTTTTCTTTTCTTCACTATGAAAACGAGTATTCTCCAGAATCAGGATATCTCCTGGGGTTAACCCATTGGCGGCTTTTTCAGCTACGGGGCCAACACAGTCCTCTGCAAAGGCAACCGGCTTTCCCATTACCCGGCTGAGATAGTCGGCTACCGGCTTCAAGGAAAATTGAGGGTCAGGACCATCCTTAGGGCGTCCCAGGTGTGAGCACAAGATCAATGCGGCGCCATTCTCCAACAGGTAGTTCAACGTTGGTAAGGCTGCCTGGATACGCGTATCATCTCCAACGACACCATCCTTGACAGGAACGTTAAAGTCAACCCGTACCAGAACCTTCTTCCCGTTGACATCAATATCTTTGATGGTTTTCTTACTAAACATCCGTCACTCCAAACATCTAATGAAACAGGTGCCAGAAAATTACTGACACCTGTTCTCTTGAAAGAAAATTTTCCCTTAGAGAGACTTAGCCATCAAAGCGGCCAGGTCTGCGGTACGGCAGGAATAACCCCATTCGTTGTCATACCAGGCTACGATCTTGAGGAAAGTGCTGGCGCTCTTGCCCAACGCCATCGTAAAGGGCAGGTCAACAGATGAACTGTGCGAATCACCCTTGAAGTCAATACTGACCAAGGGCTCGTCCACTGCGGCCATAATGCCTTTGAGCGGCGCCTTTGCGGCGGCATCACGATAAGCCTGGCGCAAGGCCTCAGTGTCAACTGCCTTTTCAACCTCAACGGTCAGATCGACAACAGAGACGGTTGAAGTGGGGACACGCAAGGCATAGCCATCGATCTTGCCTTCCAGTTCAGGGATAACCAGGCTGATCGCACGGGCGGCGCCAGTGGTGGTGGGGATGATGCTCATGGCAGCCGCACGGGCGCGGCGCAGGTCTGAATGCGGCAGGTCAAGGATATTCTGATCATTGGTGTATGCATGGATGGTAGTCATAAAGCCGCGTACGATCTTATAGTTATCGTTCACAACTTTTGCCGCCGGAGCCAGACAGTTCGTGGTACAGGACGCATTCGAAACCACATGGTGTTTGGAAGTATCATACAGACTTTCATTGACTCCCAGAACAACGGTCAGGTCTTCGTTCTTTGCCGGAGCTGAGATAATAACTTTCTTGGCTCCACTGTCGAGATGCTTGGCAGCTTCATCACGTTTGCGGAAGAACCCGGTGCTCTCAACAACAATATCGACGCCTAAATCAGCCCAGGGCAGGTTTCCGGGATCACGTTCAGAAATTGATTTCACTTTCTTTCCGTTGACCACCAAACCATCATCAGTCACTTCAACCGTACCATCAAAGCGACCATAGTTCGAGTCGTATTTGAGCAGGTGGGCCATCGTTTTCAGGTCACCCAAATCATTGAACGCAACCACTTCCAGTGTGTCGGAGTGAAAATCCTGAATCGCCTTCAACACCTGCCGCCCAATACGGCCAAAACCATTGATACCGACTTTTACAGTCATTTAGAACCTCCTAAAAAGGTATAAGATCAATAAAGCGCAAAAACTCGCACAAGACAAGATTTTACCATGAGCTATGTATTCGCGGGTTACTTTTTCAGTCAACAATCCATAAATTCCGCCGCTGAGCGATCTGTTCAATTGAATACCCGCGCACAATCTCGACTGCGGGAGAATAATATGGCAGGCAGATGCATTTCAAGAACCTATCAACTTACCATCACTGCCGGTTGGTAAAGATACGGGGCAAGTTCTCAATCCAGCAAGGGACCGGTGCGTTCATAGAAAAGGTTCATCAGCACTTGGGATAACTTTTTTGAATCATGCCGCCAGGGATGATCACTATCCAACAAATCGGCACAATATAAGCGTTTATCCTCGCGGGCGCGTGCATCGGCCTTCACCCACTGAGAACCCTGGGGCAATTCCTCTTCGTAACAATTATTGCAGACAAATAAATCGAACAAATTCTTGCCGATATGATTCTCTACCGCACAGACATGATCGTAGCAAGAATACGCCTCAGTTTCACCCGCCTGGGTCGCTATATTGCACACAAATATTATGAGCGCCCGGCTTGCCCGGATAGCTGCCAATAAATCTGGAACGAGCAGGTTGGGAAGAATACTGGTATACAAACTGCCTGGACCAATTACAATGATATCAGCGCCAAGTAATGCCTGGATCACCGGAGGGAATGCCGGGGGGTTATTGGGCTCAAGCCAGACACGCCTGACTTGTCCGGCCATTTCTGGAATACGACTCTCTCCTTCAATGCGCACTTCACTCAGTTGGTTCGGGAGTTGCACATCCGCCACCAACCTGACATTGTGCAGGGTGGCCGGTAACACACGGCCATGTACCGATAATACCCGGCCCGATTCAGCTACCGCTTCTTCAAAACTTCCGGTGATCTCACTCAAGGCAGTGATGAAAAGATTGCCAAAAGAGTGTCCATCCAAGCCTGGTGCACCACTAAACCGATATTGAAACAACTGTGTCAGCAAATCTTCATCATTCGACATTGCAGCCAAACAGTTTCTGATATCCCCCGGCGGCAAAATCCCGAATGTCTCTCGTAAACGCCCCGAAGAACCTCCATCATCTGCAACCGTGACAATCGCTGTTAAGTTATGTGTATGGTCCTTAAATCCACGCAACAATGTCGATAAACCATGCCCCCCACCAATCATCACTACATGCGGACCCCGCCTGCGAAACCGGTATTGAGTAATTTCACCAACAACATCGCTGCCTGGTCGCATAAATGGCTTGAGCAGCGAACGATTCAATTGGAATACGCCCCAAGAGATGAAACCCGCCCCCAAAACAGCAAAGATCAAAACCCGAAGTGGTCGAGGCATAAAACGCAGCGCAACCATCGACACAACTTCAATCACCCAGGTTTGTTGTGGTGAGATGTAAATTTCTGTCAGCAGGATGGCAAGACCAAGTCCCCATATCGTAATCCCCAACATCAAGAACAATAACCACCGTTTAACACCAATACCTGGTTTAAACCAACGCCCAAACTGGCGCAGGCCGCGACCAAAACGCATATACCAGGGTTTCCTGTTTTCCACAAAAAGGATCATAGCAGTGATCAAAAGAATAGTCAACTTGCTGGTTGAGATGAAACCAGCCATGCGAACCACCTGCCAGTAGATCCAGCGAGATCTGTGTCCAGGCTTTTGATGAGGCAGTATAATATGCTCCATGAGCACTTATCTAGCCATCGACATCGGCGGTACGCAAATTCGTGCTGCCACATTTAATAATGAATGCACGGAACCAATCAGGCACCAGAGGGCAAAGACGCACGCACCCGATGGTACGATTTTCGACCGTCTCTGTGCAACCGTAGAAGACGTTTGGCCTGAACACGGTGGTGTTGTTGCCATTGGGGTCGCCTGTCCAGGCCCTCTTGACCCCAAGTCTGGAATAATCTTGGACACCCCAAACATTCCTCAATGGGATAACTTCCCGCTGGTGGATAAACTCAAGGAACGATTTAAAGTTCCAATCTATTTGAATAACGATGCCAGCCTGGCGTGTCTGGGTGAGTGGCGTTTTGGAGCTGGAAAAGGTCATGAAGATGTACTTTATCTGACCATCAGCACCGGGATCGGCGGAGGTGTTGTAAGCGAAAATCGCCTGATCCAAGGACATCACGGGTTGGCCACTGAATTGGGACACGTCACCGTAGCTCCAGGCGGCCCAATGTGTGGCTGTGGTCAACGTGGGCACCTGGAAGCATTTGCCTCCGGACCTTCGATCGTTCGATATGTCAAATTGCAAATGGCAGGGGGCGTCCAATCCACACTCAAGCCCGAACCTTCACTTTCAGCCAAACAAGTTTCAGAGGCAGCTGCAGCCGGAGATATTCTTGCCATTTCTGCTTTTTCACGGGCTGGAAAATACCTTGGGATTGCAGTCGCCAGCTTCCTGCATGCCTTCAACCCATCAATCATCATCTTTGGCGGCGGTGTCTCACAAAGTGGCCCATTGTTGTTCGAACCATTCAAGAAAAGCCTGGAGAAACACATCATCCATCCAATGTATTTAAAAGATCTGGAGATTGCCACAGCCGAACTTGGCGACAACGCAGGTCTGCTGGGCGCCTTAGCCCTGGCACAAATTTCCTGACCGCTTTTTTCCATTACTGGAGATTACCAAAATGAAACCGATGCAGTTGCCCGGACCGAAAGCTCGGGCGTTGATTGAAAGAGACGGCTCTGTAATATCTCCGTCTTACCCTCGTGGTTACCCATTCGTAATGGACCACGGTAAAGGGGCTGAAGTATGGGATGTGGACGGTAATCGTTTCCTTGATTTCGCAGCCGGGATAGCTGTCGTGTCAACCGGGCATTCCCACCCGGAAGTTGTTAAAGTAATCCAGGAACAGGTTGAAAAATTTATCCATATTTCTTCCGACTATTATCACCCCAGGTGGGTTGAGTTGGGAGAAAAACTCGATGAGATTGCACCTTTTAAAGAACCTGCGATCTCATTCATGTGCAACTCCGGTACTGAAGCTGTTGAAGCTTCCATAAAACTGGCGCGGTATCGAACCGAGCGCATGAACTTCATCGGTTTTACGGGCGCCTTTCACGGACGCACCATGGGAGCAGTCACCTTCACCGCCAGTAAACCGGCCTATCACCGTGGTTTCTACCCACTTATGAACGGTGTCGTCCACGCTCCCTTCCCTAACCCATATCGCCCAATCCTTGAACGCCGACCTGGAGAAGATTACGGCGAAACTGTTGTGCGGTATATCGAAGAAGAAATTTTAGGACCCATATTACCCCCACAAGAAGTCGCTGGCATCCTGGTTGAAACCATCCAGGGTGAAGGTGGTTACATAATTCCGCCAGACGGTTTTTTCCCGGCGCTTCGAGAGCTTTGCGACAGGCATGGAATTATGCTGATCGCCGACGAAGTCCAATGCGGGATGGGACGCACAGGAAAATGGTGGGCGATTGAACACTTTAACGTCGAACCGGACATCGTCTGTTCTGCAAAAGGCATTGCCTCCGGTATGCCCCTGGGTGCAACCATAGCCCGAAAGAGTGTGATGGATTGGCCTAGTGGATCCCATGGGAACACCTATGGCGGTAATCCTGTTTCGTGTGCGGCAGCCTTGAAAACAATCGAACTGATCGAACGAGAATACATGCACAATGCAAAAGAAGTCGGCCAGTATACTCAGGATGCCCTTTGTGAGATCATGGCTCGTCATTCATGCATTGGAGACGTTCGTGGCTTGGGGTTGATGATCGGGGTTGAATTTGTTCAGGATCGGGAAAGTAAAATCCCGGACGATGCTATTCGCGACCAGATCGTAGACCGGGCCTTCGAACGAGGACTTCTATTGCTTGGGTGCGGCAAAAGTACTTTGCGGATCGCCCCACCTCTAAGTATCACCAGAAATGAGATTGACGAAGGCCTGAAAATATTGGAAGAGGCCATCCTCCTGGCCAAAAAATAAACAGACCGGGGCAGGGAACGGTGGGGCGCCGCTGCCTGTTTCGCGGCAACCAATATTCTATCTTTCCTCCTACATCTATCTAACATTCCAATAACCTTCAGATGATAAAATAAACTTATGCTTCCCGATTTCCGTGTTCGCCAGAGAGATTATTTGCTCGAGATTGCCCGTGCGCTGACTGAAGAACTCGATCTCGATAAATTACTGGCCCGAATATTACGCGTCTCTGTGGAGTTACTGGCCGGCCAGGCCGGTCTGATTGCTCTCAAAGAAACCGACGGCTGGCGTGTGGGTACCGCACAGGGAATTCAACCGAAGTTTCTTCACTACCTGGAACCCCTGTTGGCGGAAGAGACTGTTTCAGAATTGGATGTGGGTGAACTCAACCGCATGCTCAAAAATCTGACCTACACCGCCACCAGGGGGTTATTGAATGGCGTCGGTTTGCCACTGGCGGCTCATAAAAAAGTAATCGGGGTGATTTTTATTTTCCGAAATTATCCGGACCATTTTTCCGATAACGACAAGACCCTATTGCAAAGCTTCGCTGATCAGGCTGCCGTGGCTGTATATAACGCGCAGCTTTATGGTCAGGTTCGCTATGAGAAACAACAGTCCGATGCATTATTGGATGCTGCTGCCGATGGAATACTAATCCTGGATTCAGATCACAGTATTGAACGTTGTAATACTGCTTTTGAAAAACTCTTTGGGAAAAAGCGTGACGAGATTGTCGGCAAACTGCATCATGAAATCATCCAATGGATGCGTGAACCCCAAGGCCTGACCCTTGAAGCAGCAGAATCAGACGGTTGGCCAAAAAATTCCAACACAACGTTATATGTTGAAGGAGACCTGCAGCGCCCACAACCACCACATTTACCTGTTGGGGTCACCTATGCCCCTTTGCTCTCACCAGAAGGGGCGCTGAGGAACATTATTGTGAGCGTTCGTGATATCACCCATTTCCGGACTGCCGATGAAATGAAGAGCACTTTCATCTCGATCGTGAGTCACGAACTGCGAACACCCGTAGCCTTGATAAAAGGTTATGCAAGCACACTGCGCAGGGATGACGCCCGTTGGGAACGAGCAATTGTAGAAGACAGTCTTTCTGTTATTGAAGAGGAGGCTGATCGTCTATCCCGGATGATTGATGACCTGCTAGATGCTTCCCGGCTGCAGGCCGGTGGACTCAGTCTCAATCGTTCTGATATCTCCCTGCCACAGATTTCAATGCGACTTGCAAAGAAATACGGTCCTCAGAGCGAGAAGCATTCTTTTAACATCCAATTTCCAAAAGATTTCCCTTTCATCCTTGCCGATGAAAATCGCATAGAGCAGTTATTATCGAACCTGGTTTCGAATGCCTTTAAATATGCACCCGATGGAGAAATTCGCATTGAAGGACAGGTACAGCCGGATAAAGTAATTGTGGGCGTAATTGACAACGGACCCGGGATTGATCCCAACGATATGCCGCATATCTTTGACCGCTTTTATCGGGCAGATAAGGCCGTGCGGAGCACAAAAGGCGCCGGGTTGGGATTGTATCTGGCGCGTGCCATTGTAGAAGCGCATGGGGGGCGAATCTGGCTTGAGCCACAAGCTGGTTCAGGCACCCGGATATTTTTCTCACTGCCACGTTAAACCCAGACAACATACAATTTACTGAGGTACAATAACACCCTGCACCCATAAAAAAACTCTTTTGATTGGAAATAACGAATGCCCCTGACTCAAATTCCATGTCCTAACTGTAAACAACCCGCCCAGGCCAATGTAGAACAACTATTTGATGTAACCGCTGATCCAGCAGCAAAACAAAGATTGCTCGGCGGTGGATCAAATATCATTCAATGCCCCAACTGCGGTTTTCAAGGCCAGATTGCCACACCGATCGTATATCATGATACAGACAAAGAACTCCTGTTGACTTATTTCCCATCTGAAATGGGAATGCCCATAAACGAACAGGAAAAGATGGTCGGCCCCTTAATCAAAAAAATCACCGATAACCTTCCCATGGAAAAACGTAAAGGATATCTTCTAAACCCACAAAGTCACCTTACGTATCAAAGCCTGTTAGAGAGGATCCTGAACGCTGACGGTATTACCCCCGAAATGATCAAGGCCCAGCAAGACCGCATCAACCTGATGCAAAAACTGACCCAGGCCTCTGGCCCAGACGTGAGGGCCGAAATCATCAAGCAGAATACCACCCTGATTGACGAACAGTTCTTTGCAATTTTCAACAGGCTGCTTGAATCAGCGATTGCGGCTGGTCAACAGCAAACGGCCGAACAGATGGCTGAAATTCAAAAGGAACTGATGGAACAGACTGAGTTTGGCCAAAAACTTCAAGCTTCTGTAGAAGAAATTGAAGCCGCAGCCCAATCCCTTAAGGATATTGGAAATGACCTGACACGGGAAAAACTTCTGGAACTCCTGATAGAAGCTCCAACAAAAGAACGCCGGCGGGCCATTGTCAGTATGACGCGTCCGGGCCTGGACTATACCTTTTTCCAGAATTTATCAGAGCA
>JAFGMV010000001.1 GCA_016927315.1 Anaerolineales bacterium
AACCCGGCCGGTGATTTAATCTGTCGGGGGTTCATGCCTGAACCCGAACAGATCAGTTCTTGATTCGAATCGGGCGCACCAAAAAGTTATAGCTCTTATCGCAGCGACGGCATCTTCAGAGCAGCATCCCGAAAGAGGTTCCCACTTGTAACTGTCAATGGGGGTATGTTGATGCATTCATGCTATCCTTTTTCTCTCATTTCGTTCGACTGGTCAAAATTGAGATAGTCATTTTTGAGTAGAAAGCGTCAATTCTGAAATGTATGGTGGAGTTTATGCCCGGTATTAATACAGCGCCCTTATTTGCTGTTTATGTATGGACTATGGCTTCATAAAGTTGGTCATAATGGGTGCCGCAACTACCATGCTTTACAGGTATCAAAACAAGTGGGAAACCCATACAATAATCATCAAACCGTATAACTCATCATTTAGAGCAAAAGAGAAATTACTATTTGGATTGTGATTACTAAATGTTCCTAGGCAAACACCACAGCACTATTGATAAGCAAAGTCGGATGCATATCCCTTCAACTGCCAGAAATTTCTTCTCAGGCAGTGTATATATCACCCAAGGATTCGAAAGAAATCTGTGGGTACTCAGTCAAAATGCATTTGAGGAGATATACAAAAAAATTACGGCTTTGAATTTAACCGATCCGCTGGCCCGCAAACTGCTCAGGATAATCCTAGGCGGGGCCGCAATTTTAGATATTGGTGCAAATGAAGAAATAGTCATTCCGGAACATTTACGGCAGTTCGCTCAGCTTGAGTCTGAAGTTGTAATAATCGGACAGGGCGATTATTTTGAAGTTTGGGCGCCCGAAATATGGACTCAGCAAGAAACTGATTTACAAAACGCAGATTTGAACATTGACCGGTTTATGACGCTGAATCTTTTCAACAATTAGTGTCATTCATCCAGGATGTGAGAGGAACAAGAATAAGATGAATAAATTTGAGTATACCCTGGCAACCGATTATGACCGTGCCTGGTTAAACTTCGAACTTGATCTGCCGCTTAAACCAGGAAAAGACGGTTCATCAAATCCTTTTTATGTTAATCGACCAGGAAATCCGATTGTCGAACTGGTAGACGCGTTACTGGCTCCATTCTACCGGCCTCCCAAGTTTTTCTTTTCAGGTCATCGAGGCTGCGGAAAATCTACAGAACTGCTTCATGTACTTTCCAATCCATCCATTCAAAAGAAATTCTGGCCAATCAACTTCAGCATCCGTGAAGAAGCAGATATCATTGACCTGGACTTTCGGGACATATTACTGGCAGTTGGCGGGCGCATGTTCCGTGAGTATCGAAAAATCGGTGGTGAGTTACCTGATCAATTGATTAAAGAATTGAACAGTTGGAGCGGACGGATAGAAAAAGAGATCCAGACGGTATTATCTGGTCCTGTCCGAGAATATGAAATCGGCGCCAATATTGATGCCTTCTTTGCAAACGCCGGCGTCAAAATGAAACTGGAACCAGCCACCCGAGTAGAGTTGAGGCAAGTAATCGAAAAAGATATTACGGGGTTAATCTCTGTCATTAACAATATCGCAGCCGCAATTTATATCAAAGAGATGCGTATCCCTTTGATCCTCATTGATGATCTCGACAAACCTGAACTGGAAAAAGCACGAGCAATCTTTCATGACCGGCGTGAAATAATGATGCAACCTAACTGCGCCATCGTCTATACCGTTTCCAGTGCTTTGTTCTATAGCAAGGAGTTTGATGCCATCCGGGATCAGGCAATCTTCCTTCCCAACATAAACCTGAAAATGCCCCATGCATCGGACGAAGGTAACGAGGAAGGCCTCGACACATTGCGCCGCTTTGTTCACCAGCGGATGGATCCGGGATTAATTGACAGCCAGGCATTGGAAAATGCAATTGAATACAGTGGTGGAGTATTCCGCGAGATGGCACGGGTTATGAGAACTGCGATTGGTAGAGCCAGACGACGGAACGCCACACAAATAGAAATTTCCGACGTGGAATGGGCCGCGACTGAAATCCGGAATGAATATAGACGCATCCTCGACAAAAATGATCTGCAGTTCCTGCGAAAAATAAACGAACATCACCGCCTGGAATATAACGACCGCTTGAGACCGTTACTGCAACTCCTGGCAATCCTTGAGTACAGGAATGGAGATAACTGGTGTGATGTCCACCCAGTACTGAGGAAGATTATCGATGAGTGAATTCAACCATACGGTATCTGACAATCTTGAACCTCTGGATGTTCGCGTTGACATGTTATTCTGCGAGCTTGAATTGGCAGTTAAGTGGGAAAGGCCCTCCCTGCTGTTTGCCATTTACAGTTCAGAATATGTACAAGAGGATGTAGCTTCACTACTGGAAAACGAAATTGCCGGGCTCGGTCAGAGGGTCGTTCGTTTTGATAGTAACGGGAAAGAACCCACAGATCTCATAACCGGTATCACCAATTATTCTGACACAACGAATGTTGTCTTCTTTGTCAAGGATCTTCATTGGGTTCACAACAAAAATGGACTTAATGCTTATTCAGTTCTAAACGAGAATTACCAGTTCTTCATCGATAACCAGATACAGATCGTTTTCTGGTTGACAGAGGAAGAAGCAGTGGAATTTGCCAGCTCTGCTCCTGATTGCTGGAACTATCGTCACAAAGTAATTGAGTTCGTAGATCAACCCAAAGCAGAACAGCTTCTCCAACACACCCTGGAAGCTGTCTGGCTGAGCACTGGCGAGCAGAATGACCTTGCGGAAGATACTGATGAAAGTATTTTTTTACGAGAATCTCAGCTGAATGACTTACCCGAAAGTGAAGAAGCTACCTCAATGCGAGGACGCTTGCTGCTTTCTCTGGGTATCCTCTACTGGCGCCGAGGAAATTACAATCAGGCTGATTACTATCTGAAAACAGCGTTGGAAGTTGCTTTGGTTTTACAGGACAAATGGTTTGAGGCAGAGTGCTTTAAAGCTTATGCGTTGGTTAAAACCAGTCAGGGACAATTAGAAGAAGCCATCAATGCCTATCAGCAATCTATTCGGCTGGCTCCCGAACAGAGGTTTCCCTGGAATAGCCTGGGATACCTTTACGCCAACCTGGATCAAAACCAGGACGCCATGGAAGCTTTTAGAAAAGCCCTTGAACAGAATCCGGATGATCTGGTCAGTTGGAAGGGTTTGGGGAATGCATATCTGCAATTGAAAGATTTCGGTCAGGCCTTGACCGCTTACCAGAAAGCGATAGACCTGGCTCCCGAGTTTGCCGATTCATATATCTCGCTTGGGAATGCCCTCTTCAAAATGGACCGATACAGAGATGCCATCGAAACCTTCAAAAAGGCAACTGAAGTGGACAGCCATACCCCAGACCCCTGGGTAGGTCTTGGTTATATATACAGGAAATTGAACTGTAATGAAATTGCTGCTGACGCCTTCCTGCAAGCGGTAGGCCTCGATGTTAGTGATGCCCGGGTTTGGAATGAACTGGGAAATGCCCACTATCTGACAGATAACTTCGAAGGCGCCATCGAGGCCTACCAAGAAGCGATCAAAGCGGATAGAAACTTTGGATGGCCGTTCAGTAACCTGGCCCTGATTTACTGCCAGCGAAACATGTATGAAGAGGCTGTACTGCTGTACAAAAGAAGCCTGACCATGTTCACAAACGCCAGGGATAAGGTTATTACCTGGCATCGATTAGGAGATGTATATCGTCAATTGAACGATTACGAAAAAGCCCTGGATGCCTATAAACAGGCCGACAGAATCGATCTCGATTATTCCTTGACTAATGATGCCCTAACCTTTACTGCTGATAACCGCCTGCCAAAAACCAATATCTCAGGAAGTGCGGATACACAAAATAACTGTCAGGATGACACACATAGGAAACCTGCTATCGTTGCCTTAGGCAAAGTCTCTAACTCAGAGTATCAGGTATCGATAGAACCATCCTGGGAAAAGAAATTTGATCGCTGTTCAGAAGGAGCTCGAAATGAAAACAATAAGTCCTCTGAGGAAGTAATTTCCGATCAGGTAAAACGGGAGTGTGAAGCTCCCACAATGGCTGAACCTTTTGCCATCCCCCAAATGAGAGCTCCTGGTTCAAAAGAATTGAATGAGTTAGGACACTTTTACTTTGAAGCCGGTGAATACGAGAAAGCCCGTCTCACATTCATTAATGCTATTGAATTAGATCCTGGCAATGGCTGGTCTTACAGTAATCTGGCGTTAGTTCATTCCCTCATGGATAATCTTCAGGAAGCTATCACTCTCTACAAAAAGAGTTTGGATTTACTGAAAAACGATCAGGAAAAAGCGATAACCTGGTTCCGTTTGGGAAACGCCTATCGCCAAAATAATGACTACCGCAGAGCAGCTGCCGCTTACCGTCAGGCTGATGAGCTTGATCCGGAAAATGCATTGTCTCTGAAGCGCTCAAATTTCGAACTGTTGAGCAATATTTCTATTGGATAAGCATCGATTTCGATAAAGAGAGGTTGTGATGAACAAAGTGAACTTGCTGGACGAAATGACAACTGTTTCTGAAGCACTGTTGGCGAACCAGATCGCCATTGAAAGTAACAACAATTTTGTTGCCCACTGGATTCGCCTGGGAAAACTATGTGAAGAACAAAACAGGATCAATGACGCAATCGATTCCTACCACAAAGCGTTGGAAATTGATCCTGGGAACGCAGAGATCTGGAATCGGTTGGGAAATATTTATTCTGATTCTTCAGATTTCAATCAGGCCATCCCTGCCTATCGAAAAGCCATTGAAGCAGATCCTGATTTTGGTTGGTCTTACAGCAACCTGGCTCTTGCCTATTGCGCTAAAAATGAATTCGAACAGGCGATCGAGCTATATCAGAAGAGTATTGAACTGATAAGAGATGGAAAGGATCAGGCCATCACGTGGAACCGGTTAGGTATGGCATATCGACAGCTCAATGATTACGATAATGCCGTTAAAGCCTTCCGCAAGGCTGATGAACTGGTTAAGGACCAATCAATCCTTGATAACAATCCCGAACAGGTGTTGAATAACCTGGATGTATTTGATCTGGAAAACGAAGACGAAACCATTCAGGAATATATTGATAGCATTGAAGATGAAGAAATTCAGGTTCAAGCCGAATCTGGTGAGGCGTCCAAAAGTATCATACCGAAGAACGTGCCAGAACCTGATGAGGTCCCTGTTCATGAAGTAAATGTTGAAGAAGAAGAACCACCTGTCGCTGAAATTGAACCGGTTGCCGCAGCAGATGAGGATGAACAAGTTGAAGATGCAGCTGTAAAGCCTGCCATCAATACTGAAAATGACGGTCAAGAACCGGATCACGCGATCGATATACTGGAAGACATCGCCAGCGATGAATTCGACACAGATGATCCCCAGGCCTGGAATGATCTCGGTAATGTTTTTTTCGAAGCCGGTAATTATACTGAAGCCATTAAGGCCTATTCAAAAGCAATTGAACTGGATGATGAATATGGCTGGCCCTATAGTAATCTGGCTCTGACGTATGCCCAGACAGGTAATTACGCTGAGGCGATTGATTTGTATCGAAAAGGTCTGGCTCTGTTCAGCGATGATGAAGACAAAGCCATCACCTGGAACCGCCTTGGCAATGCACATCGCAGAGCCGGTGAATACGATAATGCCATCATTGCTTATCAATGGGCAGATGAACTGGATCCAGAAAATATTATTGAAACAATCGAAGATGAAATCGAAGATGTTATTTCTGAAGTCCAAAGCGAAGCAGAAGAGTTAATCGAATCAGACGAACTGATATCCGACTCGGCGGCGATAGAAGAGAAGACCAAAAAAGTCGAACCCCTTCAGCCTGTAGAAGCCCAATCCAACCAGGTCCAAACACCTGATATCGTCCTGTTGGAAGATTCTGTCAAACCACAAGTAACATCTTCCGAGGTTGAAGCGCCTGAAAAACTGATCAAAGTAGAACTGGAAAGAATTGAACCCGAGAGCGCTGTCTTGACTGAAGAGGAAGAAGACCTTGCGGATACTCTCCCGCACGAGACTGTCGCTGTAGAAGAAGTGAATAAACCGCTCGAAACCCCGATAGTCGCAGAAGCTGTCAATCAAGACCTGTCCGATGTCCAGGAAGCTGCACCTGAAGAAGCCAATACAAATGTCAAAATGGAGCCGGATACATCCGAAATCATATGTGAAACTGAACAGGATTCAGAAGAAGTGTCTGGATGCGCGTATGATTTTGAACAAGCTCAGATCTGGAATGCACTTGGTGAAGGATACTTCAAAGCCGGTGAATATTCAGAAGCCATCGAGGCTTTCCAAAAAGCGATCAGACTGGATAAAGAATTTGGCCTGCCTTACAGCAATCTGGCCCTGACATACACCCAAAAAGGCATGTTTACTGAAGCAATCAACCTGTACCAGGAAAGCCTGGTGTATCTGGAAAATGATCAGGACAGGATAACAACCTTTATCCGCACAGGAGATGCATATCGCCGCCTGGGTGATTATGTGAGCGCTCTTGAAGCTTACCAAAATGCTGATGAACTGAATCCGGAAATTATTACCGATGGCAATTCAGAAAATATCCGTGATGTGATCAGCGAACCGGAAATTCAGGATGAAGCTGACGCTCTGGCACCAGAAGCTGTAGAAGTGGACGATACAGAAACCGAATTCGAAGAAATGGTCGCATCCGTTGAAGTAGAAGCAACCACTGAAGAAGCTATGGAAATTGAGGAAACTGCACCGGTTCTCAATAATCCACAAATGGATGATGAAATTCAGGTTGATACTGCAGAACATGAGTCGAAAGAAGACACAATTCCAACAACTCCTGCTGAAGAAATCAGCGCATCCGTTGAGGTTGAGGCAACCGTGACTGAAAATGAGACCGAATCTGTGCCTGAGCCCCAGGACGCAGCCGTTAATGAGCCCGTTTTTCCTACGGATAATGTATACGTCTGGTTTGAACTGGGCAATGTTTACTTCAATTCTGGTTCCTACGACGATGCCATCGGTGCTTACCAGAAAGCGATCAAACTCAATCCCAATTTTGGCTGGGCATACAGCAATCTGGGGCTGGCCTATACTCACAAGGGCCTTTATTCGGAAGCAATTCCCATGTACCAGATGGGTCTCGAGTTTCTGAAAGATGTCAAAGACCAGGCTGAAACGCTGAACAGGTTGGGCAACGCCTATCGACGTATCAATGATTATGACAATGCAGTAGCGGCGTACCAGCAGGCAGATAAGCTGGACAAAGATCATGCATTGCTGCTGACCCGGGCGCGCTTCAGTCTGCTCAGCAATTGCCAGGTAAGCTAGAGACTGGAACAAGTTGCGAGGTATTATGTCTATTAGCGAAGGTGAAGTTTGGACCGAATTTGGTAATATTCACTCAAAAGCTGGGTCCCTTCAGGAAGCAATCCATGCTTACAAGAAGGCCATTGAATTGGACAAAATGTCTGGTTGGCCTTACAGCAATCTTGCCGTTATTTACGTCCAACAAGGCCATTATGCAGAAGCGATAGCATTATTCCAGAAAAGTTTGAGTCTGTTCAACGATGACCAGGCAAAAGCAATTACCTGGAACCGTCTCGCTGAAGTATATGCAATGATCAAGGATTATGATAATGCAGTGGCTGCATATCAAATGGCAGATGAAGTCAGCCAACGGAACAGGGCAACCCAACTGGAGAAGGAAAAGGGACTCCAAATCCCCTCCCATCCGCCGCCGTTTGACAGTTCTCTTATCAATGATTCTTTGGAAAAGCCAATCAAGCGAATAGAGCATACACAATTCTTTGAAGGACAGTTGATGCCCCCCCCCCTGCCGGATGGGTTTCAGAATCAAAACCACAATGCAAATGCAGCTGCCGGCGTTACTCGATCGTTTGCTAAGTCATCCAATCCCTGTTCCCAGCAATTTCCTGAGAATGGCATAGAAACGGAACCCTGCTCTCAACACAAAACTACGGAAGGTGATACTTTCTCAGGCCCATTTAATTTTGATGAAACACCCCTGGACACACGGAAAAAAGAAGATATAGCATCGGAACAGGTAAATGAAACCATAGAACCAACAGTCTCTATACCCGAAAAACTCTCTCTACGGCAGAACGATTCTGAATATTTGCCTGAGCCCGAAAACCAGGAAAATGGTTTAATGTCTTCATCGTCTGAAGGAGTTGACAGCAATGCCCTGGTGGATGAACACCTTGAATCCGATAATCAAAACGATGAGGACATCAATAATGCAATTCAAAGCCAAGAAAAAGTAAATACCGGGTCTTTGTTTAAAAATGGAAAATCTGATCAGGTAGAAATTGAACGATACCAAAAAATAATTGAAGCCAATCCTGAAAGTCATCGGGCTTGGGATGCCCTCGGCAAACTTTTCCGGGTACTTGGCCAACATCAGGAAGCTGTGGATGCCTTCGAGAAAGCAGTAGCGCTTGATGCCGACCAGGTTGATTATCACTACAACCTGGGACTGGCTTACGCAACATTGGACAGGTATGATGAGGCCGTCGTATCCCTGCAGACCGCGGTTCAGATTGATCCGGAATTCAGTCTTGCCCATGCCACCCTGGCTGGTTACTACAAGCGCCTCAACCAGGATAGCAAAGCTGATGAAGAGATTCGGATAGCCCAATCTATGATGAAGAATGAAAGCGAATATAACCGGGCTTGTTTCGCTGCCATTTGCGGAGATAATCAAGATGCCGTCAACCTGCTTCGCGTGGCTTTGGAAAACAAACAAACTTCGGTCGCCTGGGTAGCTCAGGATCCTGATCTCGATTTCATCCGTGATGATCCGGAGTTTCAGATACTGCTAAAAGAGGCCGAACCCGCAATGTATTTTGATTAGATCTGTTTTTTGACGCCGCCAAACCGCACAAAACAATTGATGTAGTTCACATCCACAACCTCAGTGAAGATCAGTTGTTTCGAAACGCCTTGAAGAAATTTGATAACGTCTTCAAGGCGTTTTTGTTTCTGCTCCCAATAAACACCTGTTGCAAAATTCAGTAGCGCTGCTTTGACCGATACAAATTTTCAAAAAGCACCTATAAGACCACCTGATTGATTATACTTGTGGTTGAGAGCTTTTCAACTTGAAAGGAAAATCATGGGAAACGTTTTGGTCCAATATTATTCTGAAACCGGACATACCCGAGAGATGGCCGAGTTGGTTGCATTAGGAGCTTCGCAGGTGAATGGTATCGATGTAAGACTTAAGTCGATTGACCAATCCACACTCGAAGATGTGGATTGGTGCCACGGGATCGCGCTGGGGGCTCCAACTCATTTGGGGTCAATTCCCTGGAAACTCAAAAAGTGGTGGGATGAGGCTGTTGAGACCCAGTGGGGAAAAATAGATGGGAAATTCGGTTGTGCATTTTCCTCGGCCGGCGGTCTGGGAGGCGGTCCTGAATTGACCTGTATGGGCTTGCTCACCATTCTGATGAACTATGGTTTCCTTGTCTTCGGAGTAACCGACTATGTTGCCCCTATGATGACACTTCATTATGGCGCAGCCCTGCCCGGTCATCCAAAAACACAAACGGAAAAAGACTTGTGTATCCGACTCGGAGTAAGACTGGCAGAATGGGTGTCCTGCTATGTTGATAGAAATGACAGTTATCATCCCCTGAAAGCAAGCTACAAACGCAGTCCGTAAACCCCAACCGGTCATTGATGTGTCCAAACAACAAGGCCCTGCAGAGAGATCTTACAGGGCCTTAAATTTAAATTGAGGGCATTGCTGCTTCTAGTTCATTTATCCAGCAAGATAAGTTTATCGAAAATTTGATCGATTTCTGTTAAGAAAAGGTCTTTTTGATCAAGCAGTGTTATGAAATCTAACATTACGGTTCCTGTTTCGACCTGGAAGATTACCCGTTTTCGGTAAGCCATCACCGGATCATCCACAGCAGTTAAAATTTCAAACTGGCTTTCTATCACCGCAATATCAATGCCTCCACTTGTTTTCAGAATTTCAGAGGTAAGTAATTTGTACTTTGACGAATAATCTACCTCAGCTCCTTCGATAACTTCTTCAATTGTGTGCTGCTGGTTATCACTATAAACAATAAAACAACGTGTCAGGAATGAATTAATAATATGCTCCTGGCGGATATCAAATACATTCAACCTGAAAGAACTATCTAAAGTACCAATGAGGTTCATATACGCCAGGATAACAGGATTGTTGGCATATTCTGTCGTCCAAAATTCATAATATTCCTGCTCATTCGCACGTACCGCCAACCAACCAGAAGGAAACATGATTTCATACCCTGCAAATTGATCAATAAATCGGGTCGATCCATCTTCTTGATCTACCAGGGCCGAACCAGAAAGCGAGAACACCGGCGTGGCAGTTGCCGTGGGCGTGAATGTTGTTGTAGGAACCATTGTGCTGGTTGACACCGGGATCAGTGTCTCAGTGGGCGGAAGCGCAACAGCAGTCTGTGTTTGAAGTACCGCTGCAGTCCCAACAACACTGGTCGCCAGTTGATCTTCCGGGCTTAGCTGGTTCCCTGAAGAACCTGGCGAACCAGGTATGGCACAGGCCAAAGTAGCAGCCAACAACATTCCTGGTATGAGAAAGCGTTGCTTGGTAATCATCTCGATCTCCCTGGTCATATTCTTTTTCAAAAAAAAACCTCCTAACCAGATACTGTCAGGAGGAAATTCCTATTAATTGTTTTGCTCAACTGGACTTATCTTCCTCAAGCAGCGACGCAAAATTGGTGCCTTTCAGACGGGCTACCAGGTCTCTCTGAGCTGCCTGCCAAACCGGGCGCAGTGGACAATCACTGTCAAAATTACAAATGCTGTTTTCTACCACACACTCATTCAACTGGATTGGTCCATCAATCGCTTCAATGACTTCCAATAAAGTGATCTCCTGCGGGTCGCGAGCCAGGGTAACGCCGCCACGGGCGCCACGCGAGGTATGCAGCAAACCCGCAATCGAAAGCTGTGAAATTATCTTCGCCAAAAATGACGGTGGGATACTCTGTTTTTGTGCCACCTGGCTGGTTGCTGCACGCTGACTGGTACCCAGGCGGGCCAGATAAAGAACTGCTCGTACAGCATAATCGGCCTGACGCGTGATCTGCATAAATATCTCTCCGCTAATAAAGGTATTTTTTATCGTTAATCATAGATTTTATTGTTTTCATAGGGTTTAGACAAGTGATGGACATCACATACAAAATATGACCTTTTACTCCGATTTGTCGTATTAAAAACCTGGATTGGAAAGCGTTGCTTTCCAATCCAATCCAGGCCTGCCTTGGCAATGTAATCAATTACCGCGTGATCGTCAGGTTGCCAGCCCCCATGGTAATGACAAAGGTCAATTTCAGACCACTACCCTCCTGGTGATAGGTCGTTCCTTTCTGCTCCCAACCAGGGCCTGTATTGACATTCGTCAACCCGCTGTCCACCGTCACCTGTGCTGCAACACCCTCGGGGATGATCAAAATTACATTACTTAAGCCTGAATCAAGTGTAATGGCGCCATCCCGCTGTATCTCTCCGGAAAAGTCCAGTGTATAGTCCCCTGCTCCGCTTTTGAATATGAATGTATTAAAGTTGGCATTGCCCAAGCCTTCAATACGGACATTCGAAGCCCCGGTTTCGTATCGCAGCACAGACATCTCTGCCTGGTTTGGTTCAGAGAAATCCATTTCAACATCGGAGGCGCCATCTGATATTGTCAGGCTTTCCAGAGCCAGACCACCAAAATCAAAGTCTCCATCATAGGCGCCGGCTTTGATAACCAGTTCCATGGGCGCCTCCCCAAGTTTCAGGTCCCATTCGTTCTTTACATCATCCCAATTTGTAACACCAGTTATCGAAACATGATCCCGTTGTGAGATTTTAACTTCTGAACCCGTTTTGCTGATCTCAGGCTCGAATTCCAACACATTATAAGTAATTGTGCCATCCACAAGGTCAGAACCTCCCCCGGCTGAAAGGTACATATCCCCTACCCCGAAAGCAAGTTCGAGTTTGGTCGTTTCGTCTGGATCAGGAACCTGAATGGAAATATCTGCTGTCTGCTCCGGGCCTAGCTCAAAATCCCCGGCCTCAGGCAGGTTGATTGTGAAACTACATGCCAGGGTTGAAAAAATCAATACGATTCCAAAGATTATTATTGCGGGTTTCTGTAACATTTTCATTCTCCATCTTTATTCATATATACGTGACAAAAAGGAAAACGTCGCGTAATGACTCAGGCAGCTTGCTTACGTCCTCCAGGCGCATCACCCCCGAGCAGGGCTGCTTCCAGGGCTTGTTTCAGCGAACGGACTTCAATGACTTCTATTCCCTTGGGCCAGGCTTCACCCGGACGTAATTTCTTGGGAATAATTGCTGTTTTAAACCCAAGTTTGGCCGCTTCGCGCAGCCTCAACATCATCTGGCCTGGCATACGAAGCTCCCCGGCCAGGCCGATCTCACCAATCAATACCGCTTCAGCCTTTACGGGAGTATCCCGCACAGACGAAGCAATCGCCGCCGCAACAGCCAGGTCTGCAGCTGGCTCGTCAATCTGAAGACCGCTGACAACATTGACAAAGAGATCCTGCTCGGCCAGCTTCATCCCTACCCGGCGAGTCAAAACTGCGGCAATCATCAATAAGCGGTTATAGTCCACGCCATTGGGAGTGCGACGAGCGTTCCCAAAGTTCGTTGGGCTGGTCAGCCCCTGGACCTCAACCAGGAGCGGGCGCGTACCTTCCATGGTGACCGCAATCGCCGATCCGGGCGCATTCACCATGCGCTCAGAAAGGAAAGCTTCGGATGGATTGTTTACTTCTTTCAAACCATGCTCACGCATTTCAAAAACCCCCACTTCTGCAATTGCACCAAAACGGTTCTTTACAGAACGCAGCAGCCGGTAGGCCTGGAAACGATCCCCCTCCAGATAAAGTACGGTATCAACTATATGTTCCAGGACCCGTGGGCCAGCAAGGGTCCCTTCCTTGGTAACATGACCGATGATGAACACTGAAATACCGCTGGTTTTGGCCAGTTCCCGCAGCTGGGAGGCGCATTCTCGCACCTGTGATACCGAACCGGCAGATGAATCCATATGGGACAGGTAAATGGTCTGAATAGAATCGATTATCAAAAGTGAAGGCTGGACCTCCCGCACATGGTTGAGGATGGTTTCCAGGTTGGTTTCTGTCACCAGCAGCAGTTCATCCGGCAGGGAATTCCCATCTTTCCCTTCGTCAGTATGTGCCAGACGCATGGCCCGCATTTTGATCTGCCGTTCAGATTCTTCTCCGGAAACATACAGAACCTTCTGTGAGTGCGCCATTTCAAGGGTCATTTGCAGCATCAGGGTCGATTTTCCAATCCCGGGATCTCCACCCACCAGGACAATCGAGCCGGGTACAATCCCGCCGCCCAATACACGCGCAAACTCCCCGATTGGTAAAGGGATACGCTCTTCCACATCCCCACTGATCTGACCAATTGGCCTGGGTTCCGAACGCCCGGTCAGACCCCGCACAGCTGCTTTCTTCGAGGATATTTTTTCCTCATGGATAACCTCTTCGATCATCGTGTTGAAAGATCCGCATTGAGGGCATTTACCCATGTAAGAGGCCGTCACGCGGCCGCATTCCTGACAGACATAACGTGAGTGTGTTTTTGACATCGCTATTCACCGAGATAAACACAGATAAAGAGTGTAAAGATCATCGTTCTGTGTAGGTTCCTTTACCAATAGATAGTATAACAGAATTTATGTTCTGTTTTCTGTTCCAGGGTAGGGCAATCGCATTAGAAAAAAATTACCCATCATAACGATGTCATTGCTTCAGGCTGACGCCTTTGCAATGACAGTTCACTGTTGTTTCTGACTGTAAATAATCCAAATACGATTACCCTATGTTCCAGGGTGCATCAAAACAAGTAGAATCTTAATCAATCGAAACCATGTTTATCAGATTGTATTGGTTACTTTTCTACTGGATCATGCGGGATGCACTCTGTGTGCTGTACGAAAGTCCTTCCTCAGTCCATGGAAGCTGCTTCAGCAGGCTCAATGCACCGCCTTCGGGTTGACCAAGAGTCGGATCTATCCGACTTTTACGCTCCGAGGCACGACTTTACTCCGCCGAACAAAATTCAATCTCTACAACATTAAAGCCCCTACTCCATTGCTGTGTCAACAGGGTCTTCTCAAAGTCATGTTAGTAAAGTTGATAAAGGCACGCAAAGGGATTTTGATGGCTAAATACAGCAAAAAACCAAACCTAGTGCCCGTTTGTGTCTTTTGTGGTAAATATTTAACCTTTTCGGTGCGTCATCACTGACTTTGAGAAATCCATGGCTGTATAGACCTGGTCCAGCAGTGCCAGGAATTCTTCCGGGGGGTGCTTGCTCAGAAGCTTCCTGCGCTCCTCCCGTGTCAGGCTTTTCAATTGTAAATATTGAACTGCATACTTACGGAACAACCGCGTTCCATTATCCTCCCCATAGAACTGTACGTTCCGTTCCAAATGCTGCCGTAGCAAAGCACGTACCTGCCTGGCCGGCACCTGTTCGCGGTCAAGGCCAGAAAAGATCCAGGGATTATCTATCGCACCCCGCCCGATCATGACCGCCTCACATCCGGTATGCGCTTTCATCCGTTTTACATCCGCGATGGTGCGAACATCCCCATTCCCGATCACCGGGATCCGGACTGCCTGTTTCACTTCTGCAACTGCGTCCCAATTCGCCTGCCCGCCGTAGCGTTGTTCCTTGGTACGGGCATGGACGGCAATTAACTGGCCGCCGTTCTCTTCAATAATGCGGGCGATCAGCTCATAGTTCCGGCAGTCTTCCCAGCCAAGCCGGATCTTCCCACTGACCGGCACATCCAGAACAGCTGTCAGTCGTTGGAAGACACGCGCCGCCTTCTTGGGGGTGCGCATCAAACCAACTCCTGCCCCCCGGTTTGCCACACTCCTGGCCGGACAGCCCATATTAACATCGATGAGATCCGGTCCCAACTCCTGGAGTCTCAGGCAGGCTTTCACGATCTTATCCGGATCCTCCCCATAGATCTGGAAGACCACCGGGCGTTCATCGGGGCGGAACATCAGCTTGTGATTGACGTATTCAGGCCGCCGCAGCACATATTCCGCCCGGATAAATTCGGTATAGCTCATGGCGGATCCCAATTCGCGGCACAGGGACCGGAATGGCCAGTCCGAAACGCCATCCATCGGCGCCAGGATCTTATCGCCATAAACCGGGACAGGTCCAACATAGAAAGTGGGAGAGAGGGTATTATCCATTTCAGGGCAGGTGGTTTCGAACAGTATAACAAAGTTTTCGGGCAGGATACGGGACAAATAACAGGCAGCTATCAAAATCGATGTCCGATATCTTTTTCACCCAATCCGGGTTATAGCCAATAACGACGTTCGTTCATCAGGGAAGGTTAATATGAATCAAATGACCACTGCCGAAATCTTGCAAGGCCTGCAACATCCAGACCCGAAAAAACGTCTGGGTACTATCCGTTTCCTCGAGAAGCAAACCCATATGGAAGCACCAATTATCCGCTCGCTGGAAAGATTGGTCCTGCAAGATCGTGATAACCGCCTTCGCCAGGCTGCCCTGCATATACTCGGTTCTGCGCCCAGCCATCAGACATATCAACTAATGACCACTCTCGATCCTGAAATCAAACAACAGCTTTTGAACGAGATCAATCACTGGGAAGACGACGGCTTATTGACACCCGCGCAGCTCGACATTCTCAGAAAACGCTATGCGCTTGAGCCTGCCTGGGAGCCGGAAACCGAACCCCAACCAGAACCCGTTCCGGTTCAGGCAGCGACAATCAAATCACCGGCTCCTGCTGTCCCGCTGACAAGCCAACAACCAGTGAAACAATCCAAACCAGTCTCTTTACTGGACATCCTGCTCAACGAAACATTTCTGAAGATTGCCATGTACCTGGGGGCATTTCTGATCATCGTAGCCGCTTTTGTCTGGGGCACCCTGCATCAGGCAACCAGGATTCCAAGTCTGGCAATTGCGACCTTGCTTTTCTTTGGTGTTGCGCTGGGATTATTCCGCCGCCTGCCATTAGCCAGTATCGTCTTTTTTGTGATCGGCACATTCATGGTGCCCATCCTATCAGGGGTGATCATTCCCACTTATAAACTAGATGGGCAGCAGACCCGGTTAATTTGGAGTCTGACCTTTCTTCTCGTCGGATTGATTGCGGCCGGGGGCACCTATCTCTACAAATCCGGTCTGTTCAGTATCCTGGCCCTGCTTTCCGTGGATATCTCGGTTGGTTTCCTGTGCAGTTGGCTGGCTGCAAATTTCCATCTATTTATACTGCTGAACGGCATCTTAGCCTTGATCGCGGTTCTTTCTGCCAGGCTGCTGGGCCGCTGGCAGGGGAACAAACTTTTCCTGCCATTATTCATCCTGGCCCAAATCCAGAATATCGCATTGCTGGGGATCTCCTTCATAACGATCATGATCGGATTGATCTCAGAAAATATCACCTCCCTGACCTGGATTACCATATCATCCTTCTGGATGTCTGCAGCCATCACCTTCATTTTCAGTGACTGGATCGTCTTCTTCAACCCAAACAACCAGAAAACCAATTTACCAGTCTTCCCCCTGCTGGCTGTTGTGACCCTGATCCCGGTCCCCATTTACGTTTCAGGATGTTTCAAACCTGAATTCTGGCAAGTCATGCTGGTTTCCTGGGTCTGGGGCCTCGTGATAAGCATAAGCGGTGAATTTCTGCTCTCGAAAGTCACAAAGTGGCTCAAGCGATACGGGATTCTGCTGCTGGCAGCGGGAAGTCTGCTCTTCCTGGTCTCGCTCTTCAGCCTGTGGATCGACGAACACCAAATCACGCCGGTCCTGTTTGCGGCAAGCAGTATCCTGTACACACTGATGCATATCCGACAGGCCCGCTGGCCTGTCTGGAGCGGAGCCCTGGCTTCGTTCGGCTTTGGGGTTCTTGCCACTTTCTCGTTGACTGACCTTTCTGAGGTTAAGGGGCTGGATGGACTGGTATTGCTTTTCCTTGGGCTGGCTTACTTTATCACTACCCTTATCCCGCGTCAGATTACGAAATCTCGGGCGCGTTGGTGGCTGCCGCCGTTAGTCTCTGCGGTATTGATCGCAGTCATCAACAGTATTGAAGCCCTGTACCTTGGCAGCGAACACCCGGGAAAAGCAGCTTTCATCTTTGCGGTTTACACCGCCATCTTTATCCTGTATGCCATCCTGGAACGCCGGCCTTATCTTTTATATGGGGCACTGGTCCTGTCACCTGTTGCCCTGTACTATGGACAAAAAGCGGCGGGCCTCTCTGAACAGTTACCCGGTCATTTGATTTTGACTGGCTTGTGGTATCTGGCCGCGTATATCCTGCTCCGGCTGCGCGGCAGCCAAAATAACTGGCCGCCAACGCTGAGATACTGTGGAATGATTCTGCAGAATATCTCCCTGGCATGGATTACATCCTTTGCATCCGGGAGTCTGGCTTTTTCAGCGTATGCTGTCTTTTCCCTGATCTTCGCTCTGCCTGAGAACATGCCTGCGGCTTTATATCTAACCACCCTGATCAGCCTGCCGCTGGCGGTATCATTCGTCCTGCTGCATCTGGAAGCAGTTAATTGGGCTCTACCCGCCGTTGTTTTGACAGGGATTTACTATGCCCTGCACACCTTGCTAACGCGGCAGGAACGCACCCGCGCCTGGGCTGCCCCTCTGTTGTGGAGCGCCCTGGCCATGCAGCACCTTACCCTGCTCACCAGTTGGGATAGTGCCAATACTTTTTGGGCTTTCCTGGCCTATGGAGTATTTTCCTGGGTCTTCGCAGTGCTTCGCCGGCAGCCGCTTTTCGGGTACGCAGCCTTGATTGCCTTCCCCATTGCGCTTTATTTCGGCCTTGAAACCTTCAATATCCCATATCGTCTGCCCGCCTACCTGCTTCTGACCGCTTTGTGGTATCTGTCTGCCTTTATTGTGCAGAGAATCCGCAGAAAGCAGGATCCATGGCTCAGTGTCTTGCTCATCAGCGGCCTTGTACTGCAGCATGTCGCCCTGATCTGGATCGACGCCTACAGCAGCGGTGTGCTCGCATTTACTGCCTATGCAGTGTTTGCACTGATCTTTGCCCTGCTTGAGCAAAAACCGCTGGCGCTTTACCTGGCAACCCTGATCGGCCTGCCAGCCGTCCTGATTTGTGCCCTGCTGGAACTGGACTTGAACAGTTGGGCTTTTCCTGCGATTGGATTGGCCGGGGCATACTATGGCATCTCCATTATCCTCGATCGCTGGAAGAAAACACAGCCCTGGGCAGCGATTTTGCTGAGAAGTGGCTTTGTTTTGCAGCATTTAATGCTCCTGACTGCATGGGATTTTGGAAAGGGCAGCCTGCTCTTCCTGGCCTATGCTGCCTATGCACTCTTATTCGCACTGCGTGAAAAGAAACCCCCTTTCCTTTATCTGGCCACCCTGGTCGGGCTGCCGGCGGCACTGGTATTGGGTCTGCTTCACCTGGAATGGAACAGTTGGGTCCTGCCGGCCATCACACTTACTGCTATCTATTATGGTGTTTCCATTTACCTCACTCGCCGGGGGCAGGCCCGTCCCTGGGGGGAAATACTGTTGTGGAACGGACTGGTGCTGCAGCACACCACACTGCTGACCGGCTGGAATACCGCAGACGCCAGCCTGGCTTTCCTGGCCTATGCGATTTTCTCCCTGGCCTATGCGACCCAGGTCCGGCAGCCGCGCTATGGGTATGGTACCATCGTCTCACTGCCGGTCTCACTGGGACTGGCGTTGTTATATTTTGAAGCCGATTTCTGGGTATTGCCGTATATTGGCTTGGCACTGATTTACTATCTGGTTGGGCTGCTTCTAACCAGGCTGCAGCCATTATCTGCCTGGTGCAGGATGTTGATCATCAGCGGCCTGGTGCTGGGCTTTGGGGTCTCTTGTTCAGTACCGTTTGAAGGCCATATCATCTCTGGGGCAGGAATAGCCCTGGCAGCCTTTATGTATACCTACGAAGCCTTTCGCACACGCAACCTCTGGTTGGGTTTTCCAGCCAATTTCCTGTACTTCCTGGCTTATGCACTCCTGCTGCTTAAGCTCGATGTTACCCAGCCGCAGTTTTTCACCGTCTTTGCCGCTGTCCTGGGAATTGTCATGCACTACCTGTTGCTGCGCCGGGATTTCCGCCGGGCCGCACTCACGACCGGGATCCTGGTGCAGCTGGTCCTGTTCAGCACCACCCTGTACCAGATGATCGCTGCTCACCAGCTGCAGTACTTTATTGTGCTGTTATTCCAGGCCCTTGTGACCCTGGTTTATGGTGGCATCATACGCTCACGCAGCTTCGTGATCGGCCCAATTGCCTTCCTGGTTCCTGGTTCAATCTATGCAGCTTTCACCTTCTCCGGAATTCCTGTCGTAATCCTGACCGGCTGCACCGGGACCCTGCTGCTCACCCTGGGAGTCTTTTCCCTGGTGATGCGTGAGAGGTTGGTAAATACCTTGCAGAGTATGGGAAACTGGAACCCCTGATGAAAACAATTTGTCTCGAACCTATCGGTTTTGTTCGCAATGTACGTCTCACCCCCGAAGATGACAACTGGGGAAGTATTGTTTCGATCATTGAACTCGCTCCCCATATCGAACCGGAAGCCCTGCTGGGTCTGGACACGTTCTCACATGCAGAGATCATTTTCTATTTCGATCAGGTCAAGGAAGACAAAATCGTAACCGGCGCCCGTCACCCGCGTAACAACCCCGACTGGCTCAAGATCGGGATCTTTGCCCAACGAGGCAAGAACCGCCCCAACCGCCTGGGCCTGGCGACAGTTAAAGTCATCAAACTTGAAGGTCGTGAGCTGCATATAGGCAACCTGGATGCAATTAACGGCACCCCGGTGCTCGATATCAAACCTGTCATGCAGGAATTCGAACCCACCGGCCACATCCGGCAGCCGGACTGGTCGCACCAACTGATGAAAAATTACTGGTAAAAAGCGAAAAAACGTTCACTGCTATCCAAAAAGGCCGGACGCTAAGCGTCCGGCCTTTGTAGTTTCAGGCATACCTGAAAGCTTACGTCAGCGGCTCATCCATGGTGCGCATCTGCACTTCGATGATCCGTGACCCCGCAGACTGGGTGCAGGCCAGCAGGATGGCGCCGGCGACGTCCTCCGGATCCAGCATGCCGGACTGGGCTACCCCAGCCTCAGTACGCCCCTTACCAAGCGCAAACTCGGTCTTGACGCCGCCCGGGCAGATCGCCCCAACCTTGATGCCGTGAGGGCGCAGTTCCTTGTCCAATCCCTGTGCAAAACCCACCTGGGCAAACTTGGTCGCACAGTAAACCGCTTCCCCGGCAAACCCGTAGATCCCGGCCATGGAGGAGATCATCAGGATCGTGCCTGATTTTTGTTCCATCATCACCGGGACCGCATGCCGTGTAAACAGGAAAGAGGTGCGCATGTTGGTATCCATCATTTCATCATAGTCTTCCGCACTGGTATCGATCAGGTCTTTATAGTTGCCCACGCCGACATTATTGATCAGGATATCCAGCCGGCCAAACTTCGACCTGGCCGCCTCGACTGCCTTTACTGCGGTCTCCTCTTCCCGGGCATCCCCGATCACACTCAACACTTCTGTATCAACATTTTGGGCAATTTGGTCCAGGCGCTCCTGCCGCCGGGCAGTCAGCACCAGGCTGGCGCCTTCCGCCGCCAGTGCATACGCCGCCGCACGCCCAATCCCCGCGCTGGCGCCAGTGATTAAAGCCGCTTTTCCGGTTAGTTTACCTGTCATAGAAACACTCCTTTTGTTTGATTTTCCGAATAGTGATTGGTTATTCTCCGGTTGATTTCCTTTCCTAATTATATTGGCAATTCCCGGTCTTCAACCCTGAAACTTTTTCAGCCGCCGCCTGGTCATACTTACCAGAGAGCGCTCATTCTAAGCCAGTTTAAAGCCAATTGTTAGCTAACCAATAGGATATTTTTGAAAAGTCATGCTATCTTATTGAACGAAATAAGACAAAGTACCCAGTGTCTTTACAAAGTTATGTTAGTAAAGTTGAAGAAATCACAAATAGGGTTTTTGACAACCAAACAATGCAACAAAAACCCAAACGATGTGCTCCTTTGCGTCCTTTGTGGTACATCGTTTATCTTTTCGGTGCATCCTCACCATCTTTGTTAAAGCCCTGACGCAGTACCATGAAAGTAATGCTTCCGGAAATTAGAAGTAGAAAGTAGTTTCAAATGATGTGGTTCGTTGTTTCTCTGATCATTTTACTAAATTATGTCACCGACTCAAGCTGGTTGGCGGTGATCCCCACCACGGCAGAAGTCGCCCGCGCCTGGGAGATCATGCAGCCCGCAACCTGCATGCCAAACAACTGTTTCTGCGAACCGGTCGTGAGTGGTTTCATCCGGCAGCCGGTCAACACCTGGACCAACCTGGCCTTCATCCTGGCCGGGACACTGACCGCCATTGTCGCCGTATGCGACCTGTCGATACATGCACCAAAGCAAAAACGCACCAACCTGATGCGCTCCCAATGGATCTACCCGGCAGTGTACAGCTACATGGCTGTCCTGATCGGGCTTGGATCGATGTTCTATCACAGTTCGCTGATCCTTTACGGGCAAGTGGCAGATATCCTCTCCATGTACCTGCTGTCGACGTTTATGACCCTGTATAACCTCTCCCGGGCCTGGAAAATCAAAGGCTGGCAGTTCTTTTGGCTGTATTTGGCCATCAACCTGGTATTGGGGTATCTCTCCACCACCCTGCCCGAATACCGCCGCCAGATATTTGTGGGTATCCTGGTCACCATCCTGCTCTCTGAAGTAGTGGTACGCATACAGTCCAATACCCGCATGAACATGCCATCCTTCTGGGCAGCCCTGGGGAGCCTGGCAGTCGGCTGCACCGCCTGGATCCTGGATATCACTGGCGCCTTCTGTATGCCCAACAGCTGGCTGCAGCTGCACGCTCTCTGGCATATCGGCATGGCCAGCGCTATCTGGTTTGTCTATCTATATTACCGCTCAGAACAACCCGGCCTGGTGCAGTTACAGCCCGTAAACAAAGCAGCCTCCCCGGAGGCAGAACCATGTTGATCTCATTGATCATTGCTGTACTGGCTTTCCTGTGCATGGGCAAAACCGTCAAAAAAGACGGACCCCCTTCCTGAACAATCTCGCCTGTCATCTTTCCTCGTCAGATGGATGAAAAGGACCGCCCCGC
>JAFGMV010000006.1 GCA_016927315.1 Anaerolineales bacterium
AAATTCTGGTTTTTGAAGGTGCTTTATTGGATCCAAGTTTAGATATTTATGCAAGATGCAGTCGTTTTACTCCTTCTATCCTGAGAACTCAATGCGTCGAAAATGTTACAATAAGTAACCTTAGTCGTCTTGTGTATTGGCGCACAAATTTTGTTTATATACGCAATCTCCAAATCCATAAAAAATGCCTGCCGTTTCTCCTAACCTGATCCACGCCCTGCGAAAATATACCGCTGGCTTCGGGCTTGATCTGAACAGCCTGCCTGAAAAATCCGGGGGCTGGCAGGCTGCCAGTCTTGATCCAAACCAGAGGTTCTCTCCAAGACAGTTCAACCGCCTGTGGACAGAAATCATCCAGCAGGCAGGCGACCCCGACTTCGGGCTGCACTTTGTTGAGAACACCCGCACCCAACCCGGAGGGGAGATACTCTCTGCAATATTGTTCAACTGCCCTACGGTAGGCAGCGCCCTGGAAAAACTGTCCCGCTACCACTGCCTGACCACTGACCTGGTCCAGATTCAAATTTTCGAACAGTCCGAATTTATTCACTACGCCTGGAACTCAAAACCAGAATATGTTTTCATTGACAGACAAATCTCGGAAGCGGTTCTCTGCCGCTTATTCTTTACCATTCATGACCTATCTGATGGAAAAGTGAGGATCTCAGAAATCCGCTTCCGGCGCCCACGTCCGGATAACATTGAAACACACCAGCGGATCTTTGGCTGTACGATAAAATTCAACCAGGAAAAAGATGAAATCATTCTGCGGCAGGCAGAAAGCGAACGCCCCATCCCCCTGGCCAATCCGTTGGTACTCGAACGACTGGATGACATTGCCGAAGAGATGTTGGATACCCTATACCCACCTGACACCTGGCCGGAACAGGTCACTCAAAGGATTATGCAACTACTGCGCCAGGGAGAAAAACCCGATATCGACACAATCGCTCGCGACCTGATGGTCAGCACCAGGCAGCTGCAGGGCAAGCTGAAAGAAGCAGGGGTAACTTACCGGAGTTTGCTCGACCAGGTCCGCAAAGAGATGGCAGCAAGATACTTGAAAGAAGTAAGCTATTACGAGACCGCCTTCCTGTTGGGCTTCGCAGACCAGAGCGCCTTCAACCACGCCTTCAAACGCTGGACAGGCATGACGCCAACGGAATACCAGCAAACAATGGGAGACCGATGAGCCAGTTGTACCTGATCGCTTTCGATATCCTTATGCCTGTCCTCCTGGCTGCCTGCCTGAGGCATGCCTGGCGCCGTGGAGAATGGGCCAATGTCTGGCAGCTGCTTGCCGGGGTGATCTTCGGCTGGCTGTTGGAATGGGCAACGATCGAGCAGCTGCATGCCTATTCCTACGGGCCTTTTCCACTGAAGATCGGGCCGCTGCCCCTCAGTATCGGCCTCGGCTGGGGTGTAATCATCTATACCGCGCGGCTTTTCTCAGACGCCAGCAATTTACCCCATTGGTCCCGCCCCCTATTGGACGCCCTACTGGCCCTCAATATCGATCTGGCCATGGACGCCATCGCGATCCGCCTGGGCATGTGGGATTGGGGAAGAGGATTGACGTTCGAGTATTTTGGTGTACCCTATGCCAATTTCTGGGCCTGGTTCTGGGTAGTCTTTTCTTTCTCACTCTTCTTACGACTTTTCCTTAGCCAGCCTTACCGGGCAGCAAAGTGGCTGGCCCCTTTTTGGGCCATCCTTTTTGCTACACTGACCTTACTGGGAACCAATGCCCTGATTGTCTATGTATTGGTTCCAGCAAACCTGTATGGAATTTCGATCCTGGGCGTCTTTTTAGCCGCCATCCTGCTGGTTGTTTCTTTACGCTCTCAATTCAATCTCCAACCGGTCGCTCCAATCGCCTTTTGGGTTCCATTTTCTTTTCATGCTTTCTTTCTGATCTCAGGACTGATCAGCGGCAGCATCTTGCAGCCACCGTTCCTGCTGGTGGTCAGTCTGGGCATGCTGTCAATTTCAGTCTGGTTGCACATTCGATCCATTCCATTTTTCAACACCCGCTTCAAAACTTCCTGACGAGAACGGACCCCACGTGTATCCCGGCCTGCCTTCCAGCGGCTTTTCCCCCCTGGCTTTTGTCCCTCCTTGACAAACCGGTCCTACCGATGTAAAATAGGAAACGAAGTCGGTTTCTAGTTTCCGCCAGTGGAGTCAGAACAGATGGATGAAAACGCCCAACAGAAAGAATTAATCGCAGATACCTTCCAAAGGCGCTTCAACCACTTCGGATATAAGAAAACCTCTGTGGATGAAATTTCGTCAGAATTGAAGATCAGCAAGAAAACCATTTACCAGCACTTCAACACCAAGGAAGAGATTTTCTACTATATTGTCAACCGGATCGCTCACCAGTACCTGCGAGGAATGGAACGTGACCTGGAAACATTCCCCACTTTCACCGAAAAGCTGGCCCGGCTGATTCGCCTGATATTCAAAGAAGCAACGAAATGGCTCAAATCGAACGACGCATTTGAGTTCCGCTACAAGTATGAAATTGGAGAATTAGCCTTCAAAGATGCCTACACCGGGTTGATCAACTCCCTGGTACAGCAGGGAATTAAGACAGGAGAATTCTCGTCATCCTCCAGCGAATTGACTGTCAGGCTGATCCAGGGAATGATCTCAGAGGCAATGCAGGTGGTCTCGAGCAATCCAGACCTTGAGGTTGAAAACCAACTGATCGAAAGTATCCTGAAAGTACTCAAGTAAGTTTCCAGACGGACCTGTGTGTCCGTCAATAATTTGCCCGTCGGAAACCATAAACCCGAATAGTTTCTGGAAAAGGAATTACAGATGAACAAGAAATGGACGGTGAATAACAGTGCAAAAACAGCCCTGTTTGGTTTGGTGCTGGGAGTGATTCTCCTGATCGGCGGGATCCCCTTCCAGATCATCCTTGGGCTTGGAAGCGCTGGCGCCAACGGTGAAGTCGAGAAACTGGTCTATCATTTGATGTCTCAGGGCTCCATGGTCCTGGTCGCGGCCTATATCCTGACCTTTGTCAGCGGAATCGCATTCTGGCTGCTGGGACCCTACTCCCTGAAACGTGACCGCTGGTTCCTGATCGCTTTCCTGACCTTTTACCTCTGGCTGCCGCTGGATTGGTACTTCATCAGTCTTGACCTGCGCTTTGCACTGACCTTCGACCCCGCCCTGCCGCTGACTTCGGAATTAGAGCAGCTCTTCGATGCCCGGGAAGCCTTCACACCTCTGCCGGTGTTGACCCTGCTGGGGTACCTGGTCGGGATCGGAATGGCAGTCTTCCAACCAGAATTGTCTCGAAAGGATAAAAATAAAAAATAATGATTGATTATGCCATCAAGAATATCCTGCGCCGCCGGATACGCAGCCTGATGACCATCAGCGGGATCACCGTCATGATGACCCTGGTGATCGTCATCACTGGTATTGTCAGCTACCAGGTTCGCACCATGAACGCTCATGCCGCCGCGGGTTCAGGCAAGATTAATGTGCAGCCCATGCTGGCAGGGATGACCTACCCGGCCGGGGGGATCGACCTGCCGGAATCGGAAGCAGCAGCTGTCCTGCTGGATACCGAGGCGTATTCCCAGCCCGCTCTCTGCGCCAGGGTGTTGTTCTTCACACTCAAAGAACCGCTGTATCCGAACCAACCGCCAGAACTCATCCTGACCGGGATCGAAGCAGGCAAAGAAGAGTCTTTCACCGGTTCCGTTGCCCAGGACGTCAGGCCGGCTGCCGGCGTAGAAACCTTTACGGGAACAACTATCGAACAGCCGGTGATCGTGGGAGAACACGCCGCAGACGTATACGAAGCGGAAACCGGCCAGGAGATCAACATCGGCACAGTACTGGACATCCTGGGACAACCCTATACCGTTGCCGGCCTCCTGGACCATTCTGCCGATATTGTCGTCAACAATGCCGTCATCCTCCCGTTGGACCAGGCCCAGGACCTGCTTGGCAAGGAAGGTTTCGTTTCTTCCATCCTCCTGGTCGCCGCCGACATCAATACCGATGCAGACATCCTGCAGGTGATCGAAACCCGCTACCCGCAGTTGAATGTGGTCACCGACGACACCGTCCGCCGCAACGCCCAGTCTGGGATCGCCCTGTTCGAGGCCATGGTCAATACCATCAGTACGGTGGCGGTATTGTGTGCGGCCTTCCTGATCATGACCGTCACACTGATCACCGTCAGGGAGCGCACCCGGGAAATCGGTGTCCTGCGCGCCCTGGGCGCCTCCAAGTGGACCGTCATCGGTTCAGTCATCTGGGAAATCTTCCTGCTGAGCCTGGCCGGCAGCCTGCTGGGCGGCGTTGCATCCGGGTTTATCCTGGCGTTTGCCCTGCAGGAAAACCTGTTCGATATCGTCCACATCCTGACCTACCTGCCGCTGGCCATCCTCCTGACCCTGGCCGCCGGGCTGGTCCCTGCTCTCAACATCAGCCGCATTCTGCCGGTCGAAGCCCTGCGATATGAATAAATACATAACAGGAGGGGAGTACCAGATATACTGCTTCTGCCTGCTATGGAATGGAGAAAAACATGAAAACGATCCTCAAATTAGAAAATGTGACCAAAAAATACTCACTGGGCAGCACGGTGGTACACGCCCTGCGCGGTGTAAATATCGAACTTGAAAAGGGGAAATATTATTCCATCGTCGGACCCAGCGGCTCGGGGAAATCGACCTTACTGCATATCCTGGGCTGTATGGACCTGCCCAGTACCGGTGAGGTCTGGATCAACAGCAGGCCGGTTCATTGTTTGAATGAAACACAGCTGACAAAAATCCGGGCCGTTGAACTGGGTTTTATCTTCCAATCCTTCCACCTCAACCCGATCCTGACCGTCCTTGAAAATGTCTCGATCGCACTGCAGTTCCTGGGGATTGGGAAAGCCGCCGCCCAAGAAAGAGCCCGGGAATGGCTTGATCGGGTAGGGCTGGACCACCGCCTTGATCATTACCCTTCCGAACTTTCCGGGGGTGAACGCCAGCGGGTTGCAATTGCCCGGGCGTTGGTCAAAAAACCTCAATTTGTGCTGGCGGATGAGCCAACCGGCAACCTGGACAGCAAAACCGGGCAGGAAATCATCAGCCTGCTGCGGAAAATCAACCGTGAGGCCGGAGTCACCATTGTTCAGGTCACCCATGATCGCGAGATCGCCGAAATGGGCGACGAGATCATCTCGTTCAGGGATGGCAGGATACTACAGTGAATAAACCCCTTCCCGTCGGGCTGACCACCCCAACCCGCTCTCCCCACGCTGGGGATAAAACGGGGTCCCCAACCTTTTCAGGTTGGGGACCCCGTTTTTCGGCCGCAGCTCAGTGCGTGACGGTAAGCATGGTGTTCACATTCAGGAATATTCCTTCCAGCGCATCACTGAGAAGCAACACCCCTCCCACATCTTCGATCCTGTGAGTGTCCGATCCTACAAACAATAAGTCGTACGTTCCACCCGGATCACAATCCAGGATGACAGCCCCATAGGAAATATCATCACCCGGATCGAACGGGACGCTTATGGTCGCCGCAGCGGGGACCTCGTAAAGATCACTGGCACAGCCTCCGCCAGGACAGGAGGCGATCTCACCTCGTATCCAGGCAAAGATCTCGTCATCGATGCCGGAACTTCCATGATGCAGGCGGTACCCGCCGCAAGAACCTGCGGTGCATGCACAGGCGTTAAATTCCAGCCTCTCGGTTGTGGTCCCATTCGATGCCCAAAATAACCCGCGAATAGGGCCGATGACCGGGAACGGCAAACTATGTGCATCCAACGACTCGAAGGTGACATTGGCCGTATAATGACACGGCCGGCCCGACCAGGTTTGTTCATTGCTCATCGGGGAGTGAACACTTCCATCACCCTGATAGGCGTACAACTGAAAATGTACCGTCTCTCCGCAGGCTGGCCGATAATCCGAGATATCCAGGGAGCGCATGGCAGGATTGGGAATATCGATCATGCTTGCGTCATCCATTGTGGACACGGATAATCCAAAGCCATCAATATCGTCATTGTTCCCATCCCAGTCCCAGTGCAGTGTGACCGGTAAAAACCACCAGAACGGCACCAGGATCGGCCGCAGGCTTGGGGCAGGCAGTATGCTTGCCTCACAGGAAGGGCTGCAAATGCGGTAACGCAGGTTAAAATGATTTCCTTCACTGCTTCCAAACTGCTCGCGGCCATCCCAATCCTCACTCCCATGAGCAGCGGTATATCCCCCCAGATCGATCGGTTCTTCACCCGGATTCGATCCAAGGCACTCAACCGACACCTGCAGCGGCTCCTCTTCCGAATGCAGCACCCGGATACTGTTTGCGCCTCCCACTTCTGCAGCGATATCCCAGGCCATTTCGCCCAGGGAAGCGAATTCGTAGCGCCGCGGATCTTCCTCCCCGAGCCTGAGGTAGCAGGCAATGCTCTCATAGGCACTGGTCGTCCTGAACTCATAGCCTTCGACTTCAAGGTCGACCGCCGCCCCTGCGTCCATTCCATCCCCGCCGACCACACCAGGTTCCGGGTCCTCATCATCTTCCGGATCAGGAGCTTCACCGGCGACGATCGGTTCATCCCCGGCGGCGACAGGGTCATCATCTGCTACTTCCCCGCAGCCATCCTCCCCACTGCCGGGCTCACCCGGGCAGGCATCGCTCCCATCTGCAACCCCGTCCCCATCCGCATCAGGACAACCGCCAGCCAGGGGAGACCCGGGTTCGTCAGGGCAGGCGTCAAGGTCATTCGCCGCCCCATCCCCGTCACGGTCCGACTCGTCCGGCGCCGGACAACCATCCTCCGGCACACCGGGGATATCAGGACAGGCATCGACCTCATCGGGAACGCCATCCTTATCCTGGTCGGCAGTTACCCCGGCTTGAACCGTAATCGTTGTTTGTGCAGCGGTATTGCGGCTGTTGTACGCCCGTACGATCAGTGTATGGGCGCCCGGCGCCGGATACCAGGTGGACAGCATCGGGAAGGGGTTGATGCCCCCCGGTATGCTGCTTTGCTGTGCATCCACCAGCTGCCCATCCACCCACAGTTCCATCTGGGTTATCTTATTGTCATCACGCGCCAGGGCCCGAACAATCACGGGCTGCCCTGCATCCAGCCGGTCCCCGTCATTGGGTTCCCGGAAAAGCACCACGGACTGTGATTTGGCGCTGGCAGTAGAACTGTATACATAGCCTGTCAACACGAGGACAACAAATAATATTGTCACCACTCCCATACAGCCCAAGATCCATAGATATTTATTCGAGTTTTTCATCTTAACACCTGTTCCCAATCAACCTATGATCAGCCCAAAATAAGAAGGAGCAGACCAGTCACTGTAATTCCCGGCCCCGTCTTGGGCGCGCACCATCCAGCGATATCTCCCACCACAACTCACTGAAAAAGCTGCCTGGGTGTTACTGACCTGCTGCCCCCCGGCTGACTGCCATTGACCCCTTTTGATCTCCATTTCCAACTTCACATAATACGCTGCAATCCCGCTTTTATCTTTGACAGCCGTCCAGGTGAGCGTCTGGGTACCCACGCAGGCAAGGTTGGTTCCATTGGGGGGATCGATCGGGCTCGGGACTGGCGGCGCCTGGGTATCCGCGGCCGGAGGGGGTTCTTCGGATGGAGGCGCCTGTTCTTCACAGGAACCATTCACCCGGATATCGACCGTCCTGGTTTCTTCTGTCCCGTCCAGGTGGATCACCCTCAACGAATAACGCTCATCCGAACACAGGCAGTCTTCATAAGACCCGCTCAAGGGCTGGTCGATGCCGCCGAAGATCACCCGCTGGACATTGACTGCATTCCAATAGAGAGTGGTACAGGCGCCGGCCTCGATCTCGGCCGGATAGGCATAGAACTCGATGCTGGCCACATCCGGTACCGGAGTGGGTGTGTCTGTCACCACCGGGGTGGGCGTATCGGTGATCACCGGGGTCGGGGATACATCGATCTTGGTCTCCCCAACCGCCCGGACAGATACCACAGCCGGTTTCCCCGGCTGACCCTGGAGATCATACCCCTGGACCTGCAAGGTATAGCTCCCGGGTTCATTCGGCGCCCAGGCCTGCTGAACCGAAACAAAGTCGCCCCCCGATGCCGGCGGCACATCCCGGCGATACGGGTCCCCGTTCACCGAGAGCACGACCTCTGCAACACCCCCGGGAGCAAAAACATGCGAGAGTACGTTCACGGAACTCCCGACCGGAATCTCAGCCCCACCGACAGGGTAATCGATCCAGGCCTGCGGGTTGGCTTCAGTCTGCCCCGCACAGGCAGTCATCCCCCAGGTCAGGACAACCACCATGATCAGTATCCTGCTCACACTTCCTGATTTCTTATTCATAACATCCTCCTTTGGATAATCAATCTCTCCGCACACAGCCGTATGGTTCAAATTCGACCGGACTTCACACTAACCCATTCATAACCATTCTTACACCGGGGATGAGAATCGATAAAAAGGTTTCCCCAACCAGATACCAATAAGACAATCTAATTCTAACAAATTTGCAAGGTCAGGCAAGCTTACTTAACTCCTATTATCCACACTCCTTCCGTGCAGCCAGCCTGAGCTCTTCCCTTGAAACCGGGCTTTTGATCGAAAAAAACCGGTTTTAGCGGAACCTTGCGGGCAGGCGATTCCCAAAACACCAAAGCGGTTTGTCGATTTACGGCGGTTAATTTTTAAATAACCGCCGTAAATTTCAAATTTACCGCCGTAAAATCCAAGGTTACCGCCGTAAATTCAAAACAAATCCCTATACATTCACAAAGCGCTGCCCGGCGGTGCCCCAAAATATACGACTTTTCTGTGGGCCCGTGCCCGAAGGGGAGCTTGTGCGCCGGCCAATGATTCGTATCTGGATACCAGGGCAGCGCGGCGGCGGTCTCTCCAGTAAAAGAATGGCGCCCCTCCATCTTCTTGAGTACACTGCGCGACTGCGTGCATAAATCGGAGCAAGCCGTACACCTTAAACGGAGTATGCCGAACAGTAAAGTTGGGAAAAAGAGCGCTGGCAATCAAAAAGAACGGGGTATCCTACTTCCAAATCAACGAGGAGGCCAGGATGCCGCAAGAGCGATTACCAGTGCGCAAGATCAAAGCAGGCCTACGATTACATCATGAAGCCGGAATATCCAACCGGGCCATAGCCAGGGCATGCAGCCTCTCCAACAGCACAGTGGGAGAATACCTGGCGAGAGCAGAACAGCTGGGCTGGGCTGAGCTGGCTGCTGCCGGAGTGTGCGCATCTTCGATGAGCAGTACAACCTGGTGGCCACCCACGGACGTGCCAGCCAGGCTGGACAGCGTCTCACTCACCTGGCACACCTGCCGCCCAACAAGCTGCCCGGCCTGATCCAGGACCGCGACAACTTGCTGGCGGAAGCGCAAACCATTGGGCCAGCGCTCTTGCAAATCATGCGGGACTTGCTCAATGACCCGCTGCTCTACCGGCTGCCCACAGCCGGACGGCTGGTACGGCTGGGGAAGCGCTTTGGCGCAGAACGGCTGGAAGCGGCTGTCTCCTTTGTATTTCGTGACAACCCTATTTTCTCACATATCTTGCCCCTAAACTGACATGCACCCATGCAGACTGTTAGCGCAAAGTAGTAATGTCCCTTTTACGCAAAGTTAAAATGTCCCCTTCGGAGGACAAGAAAGTGGACAGCATACTAAAGATGAACGGCAAAGAAATAAGCAGACTGGAAGTGATGCAACGATTGAGAGAAAAAAGCCTGAGCCAAAAAAAGCGGCCAAAATGATCTGGGTGAGTGTACGGCAAGTGAAGCGTCTGTACAAAGCCTACCGAGAACAAGGAGCGGCTGGATTGGTTTCCCGGCGGCGTGGACGGGATCATTTCTACTTTACTAAAGAGTGGACACCGCATTCAATCAGCGCCTGACACATACCTGCCACATTTCCGTGCTATGCTTAAGACATGCCCCAACGAATATTGGTCGTCGACGATGAGCCTGCTGTCACGGACCTGCTGGTCTACAACCTGCGCAAAGCCCATTATGAGGTCCTGACCGCAGCAGATGGCTGTTCTGCCCTGGCCCGAGCCAGGGCAGAACAGCCAGACCTGATCCTGCTGGACCTGATGCTGCCGCAGGTCGATGGCCTGGACATCTGCCGGGAACTGCGCAAGACCAGCGCCGTTCCGATCATCATGATTACAGCCCGGGGAGAAGAGATTGACCGGGTGGTCGGCCTGGAACTGGGCGCGGACGACTATGTCACCAAGCCCTTCAGTGTGCGAGAACTCATGGCGCGCGTGAAAGCTGTCCTGCGCCGGACACAAGACAAACGCCGAAGCGCTCTTCCCATAACGCAGATCACCGGCCCCGGCGGATTGAGGTTGGAGACAGATACCCGCCTGGCAGCTGTGGGTGAAACCTCACTGGAATTGACCCGCCTGGAATTCGACCTGCTTTACCACCTGCTCGATAACGCCGGGCGGGTGCTGACCCGGGAACAATTACTCGAACAAGTCTGGGGTTACGATTTCGCCGGGGATACCCGGTCGGTAGACAGCGCCATCAAACGCCTCAGGTCTAAACTGCGGAATGCCAACCGTGAAGCAGACGACCTCGAATCGGTGCGCGGGGTCGGTTACAGATTTGTAAAGAATTCAAGCCACACAGGATACCAATGAGCATGACGGAGAGCAAACACATTGTTCCCTTGCAATTCTATGTATCTTCCTAAAGCGCTATGCAAACAACGCTTCGCACACGCCTGACGTATACGACCCTGGGAGTCCTGGTACTGGGGATGGGACTGGCCGCAGCCTTCTCCTGGATGACAGTCGAAAGATTGTATCTCGACACCCAGCGAGAGAACCTTCTGGCCCAGGCCCAGTTGTATGCAGCCGACCTGCAGGGTATCCCGATCCCTCCTGCTGAAGACCCATACAGCCAGGTCAGCAATGTGATGCCCGGTATCCACAGCCGTGTCTTTGAAGAAGAAAATGGCGCCGTGGTCGGCCTGCCCCTGCCCGAAGGCGCTCAGAGGATCAAGGTCCCGCCTGCAGAGCAAAGCAGCTTCGTTTCCCGCACAGACCTGGTCCGGCGCCCCGAGATTGATTCCGCCCTGAAGGGGACCCCGGCGGCGGCGGTCCGGCGGGTGGCTTCAGCAAACAACCGGCGGGTGCTTTACGCCGCCGCGCCGATCTTTTCTGAAACCGGTACGATCAGCGGCATTGTATACCTGGCCACTCCCCTGCCGGCTGGCGGCCTGCCGCGCGAAATCATCCTGCAGCTGCTGGGGGCAATCCTGGCCGCAATTCTCCTGGCAACTCTGGCCGGGAACCTGCTGGCCCGGCGCATCACCCGGCCCCTGCAAGAAATTGCCCGGGCGGCCCGCCTGGTCTCCGATGGCGACCTGGAACAGCAGGTCCCGGCACAGAGCAAGATCCGGGAACTGCGCAGCCTGGGCGGCTCCTTCAACCGCATGACCGCCAGCCTACGGCAGGCCGCCCAGGCCAAGACCGCCTTCATCGCTGATGTAACTCACGAACTGCGCACCCCATTGACCGTTATCAAAGGCACAATCGAAACGTTGGAAGATGGAGCCATCAACGATACCAAAGACCGGGGACCTTTACTGACCGCCATGCAGCGTGAAACCGACCGGTTGATCCGGTTGGTCAACCAGCTGCTGGTCCTGACCCGCGCCGATGCCGGGGCCCTGCAATTGGACTTAAAAACCATTGATATGGCAACCCTGGCACAGAACCGCTGCCAGCAGATAACCCCGCTGGCGAACAAGAAGCGAATAACTCTCTCGGTTCAGGCAGAGAACACGGTGGAAGCACTGGGAGACCCGGACCGGATTGCCCAGATCCTCGACAACCTGCTTGACAACGCCATCCGTCATTCCCCGCAAGACGCAGCCGTGATCCTGCGTATAAAAAATGATGGACAGGAACTCTGCTGCACAGTCAGTGACCGGGGACCTGGCATCCCGGAAGAGCACCTGCCGATGATCTTCGGACGTTTCTACCGGGCAGAAACTTCCCGCGACCGCCAGAGCGGGGGGACGGGATTGGGACTGGCGATCGTTCAATCCCTGGTAAAAGCCATGCGAGGACGGGTAAAAGCAGAAAGCCCTCCCGGCGAAGGTACAACCATTTCATTCTGGCTGCCAGCCAGGAAGGATTGAAAGCAAATTCGGGCTGCACCAGAGATCCCAAGCGCTTGAATAAGCTATCTTCTCTCAACAAAGAACTGACAAGTGCAATGTCCGGTTGGCTCTTGTATATGTTTTTACCACACCCTCCCCCTCAACCCAGGCGCCGCTGAAACCGGTTTCAATATACCGCCTGGTTTCGACAAGTTCAACCCACGGCGGCTGCCCGCCCAACGTTTTGGCTTATACTGATAAGGACACGCAAATGGGGTTAACGAAGCGCCAGAAATACTGCCTTCGAACTGCCCAAAAGTTGACTTCCTCCTGCCCTGTCGGGGGATTAAGATGAGAGAAATCATCCACACAGGAGGTCCTGATGGAACAGACAACTACCATCCTCAACCTTGGCCTGACCCTGGTCTTGGGCATACTGGTCACTGCGCCTGGCCTGCCGACCCTGGCAGTCCAGGCAGTCGGCGCCCCCACAGCGGCACAGACGCCAACAAAAACGACCTCGACCGAACAGGTTTGTGATACAAGCAGGAGCATCCAGGTCAGCGGCGCCGCAGTTGTCAATGTCATACCTGACCGGGTACTGATCCAGCTGGGCAGCGAGTCCAATGACAAGACCCCGCAAAAGGTCGAAACCGTGAACAGCGCCACCATCAACCGCATTATCCGGTCATTGAAAGCACTGGGGATAGAAGAGAAGGATATTGTCACCGATTACTATATCATTCAACCGGTCTATGAATCGTATGACTCCCTGCGCATCAAAGGATACCGGATCGACAATGTCATTGCGATCACCCTGCGCGATATCACGCTGGTCAATCGAGTGCTGGTGACTTCACTGGAGGCCGGGGCGAACGAAGTGATCAACGTTGAATTCTATCTAAGTGACCTGCGCAAATACCGCGACCAGGCGCGTGAACTGGCCATGGTCGCCGCCCAGGAGAAAGCCCGGAACCTGGCCTTAGCCGCCGGAGCAAAGACGGGTTGTATTATGCACATCAACGAGAATACCTGGTCCTATTACAACGGTTGGTGGCGCCAGCAGGACAACGCCCGCTGGACGCAAAATGTGGTTCAGAATGCGGCCCCCGCCGGCGGCGGCGACGGCGCCCTGTCAGAAGCGGGACCCGTCAACCTGGGACAGATCTCCGTCAAAGCGGAAGTAAGCGCAACCTTCAGCCTGAAATAGTAGTCACGGTCGGCCCAGCTACTGCGCTATAAGTACTGCCGCGTACCGTGTCCCTCTCCCGTGTTTCTTTCCTGCCCCGGTGCGGCAGGACATAACCAGGAAACGAATGATAATTTTAGGCTATCACATCCTTAAGGAACCCCGACCCGGGAAGCCCGGTCGGGGAAAGCGGCCGTCGTGACCGGAGCGGGCGGCAGGATTGGCTGCGCAACCTGCCGCCCGCTGGTTTGGCTGGGTGCGAAAGTCGTGATCGCTGAAATCAACAAACGGACTGGGGCGCAGGCAGTGAAGGCAGTATCTGGGGACTGAAAAAAAGCCCATCAGGAACGGCCGGGGCAATATCGTAATCAACAATGCCACAATCGCGCCCTTGGGAGCTGTCGAAGACCTGAAGATCAAAACCTGGGATGCCAGCTATCAGGTCAACCTGCGGGGACCGGCGCTGCTGGCGAAGGCGTTTATCCCTGGGATGCACAGCCCGGCCAGGTTCGCCGAACCCGGACCGCCATGCGGGAACAACAATACCGGCGCGCCGGTCGCAGACCCGCGAAGCCAAATCCACGGGTGCTCATCACCGAGCCGGACCTTTTCTAACCGGTTTATCCCCGCTTTGCCTGATGGCGCTGGTCCGGACCGGAAGACGACCAGGATAAAACCAACCATGCTGAGAACCCATACGACCAGCTGCTTTTTTCGGTCCCAACCGGCCATTATTCAAATGGCCGGTCAAAACGCTGCTCGTATGACCCGTTCTCCTTCAGCATACCGTCAAAATAGGAATGTGCGATCGGTAAACGCAGGAAGAAACGAAAAAGCGGACCTAACACACGCGGGTACCGCTCAGGGCTGGCAATTTCCTGCAAAACCCCGGGGTTGAACCGTTCACCGGATGCCAGCCCAATACCTAACGACTGCAGGTTCCTGAATAGCCTGGCATTCATGGCGGCCGTCATGAGGCGCGTCCCTTCCCCATTCCCCTTAACCACCGTGCCCAGGTAAGGACTGCCCAGTCGTTCTGCCAGCCTTTCAACATAGCGCTCCACATAGCGGGAATGCAGGCCTTCGGGAAACCCGGACTGGATCACGAACCCGAGCGGGGGATTTTTCCTGCGTTCCAATAGAGGCCCCAGGGCTTCAAAGAAATGCTTGGTGATCCCGGGCATCGAGTCGGTGTAGAGCGGGAAACCAATCAGGGCACAATCCGCTTTGGCGAAAGCCTGAACCATCTCACCCGTTTGTTTCAAACATACCAGGTGGTGCATCTCACTCGGACCGGCGAACCCTTTGGCTATTTCCTGAAGAAAGATCGGCGTATTTCCTTTCCGCCCCCTTGGCGAACCATTCAAGAGGGTCAGCCGCGCCGGAGATGCGATCGACACACCTTGCGTGGCAGAATAGTATTCCGGCAGCGGCAGTCCCGTGGAGGGATGGGTGATCCTGCCTGCCAAATCTTCGATTGGAGTTTCAGTTGTTAAAGAAAACTCCAGGCGGGTTTTGAAGTTTAAAGCCGTTCGACAGTAGATATCCGTGACAATCTTCAGGTCGCGTTCATCAGTGAAAGGTTCTTTTTCCAGCAGCAGACCAACACGCGGTGATTTCGGGTAACGCCGTACGTGATGGGCCTCTCCCCGGTCTACTTCCATATAGGGGTGGATAAGCGGCAGGTGTTTATCATTGGCTCGCTTCAACAATTCGCTCGGGAACCCCATCACGAGCGGCGCCGCCCATAATACAAAATCGGCATTGATCACTGCCCGGTCCATCTCGGGGGATTGGTCCGAGTTTACACACTGCCCGGGCGTCTTGACCCAACAACCCCAGCACCCAATACAGTATCGCAGCGTCAACTCGCGCAAATGGATCAGGACGACTGAGTTGGACTGATCTTCCAGGACTTTCTTAAGAGCGAGCAGATAATCGTCAAAACCAGACGACCGGGGGTTTCCGTTAAGTATTGTGATCTTCATCAATTCTCCATTTCCAATGCCCGCTGCACTATTCCCAACAGCCAGGCTTCTTCCATGGGCACCTGTTCAACCAATCTAGCCGCAGCAATAACCGGATACCAGGCCCGGATCTCTCCATCAGTGACCGGCCTGACCCGGCGATATTCAAGTAAATATTGAACAAACATGACCGCCCGGCCCAGATGCAATAACCACTTTTTAATTCCCTGCTCATTGTACAACCAGTAAGGCGTTTCGAACATCAAGGAAGTCCGGGCAACATCTGCAGCCGGATTCCCTTTTACCGCAGTCATCCAGTCGATGACCACCGGTCCCCTCGGGGAGAACACCACATTATCCGGATGATAGTCCCCGTGGCAGATGAACTCACCATCCGGCAAGGTGTGTAAACGCTGGAGCAGGCGGTCTTTTGCCTTCCTGTCCAGCTGGGAAGCTTTCAAAATATTGTCTTCAAGGCGTTTGCGCTGCGAAGGGAATTCCTTCCCGACAGTCCGGTGCATGTCGGCCTGAACTCCTGCAAACGAACGCACCAGTCCAAACATCGACCAGGGCTTGGTTAACAGAAGCCGGATCATGGAGGGCCCTTCCACACGTTCATAAATGATCCCGTTCCTTCCATCGATCTCTTCCCGACCGATGACTGCAGGAGCCGCCAGGCCGGCCTGATATGCCAGGCTGGTGAGATTGAACTCACAAGCCGCCCATTCTTCAGGAAAGTCCTGGTGGAATAACTTTATTACTTGAGCGTCTTCCCGGCTATAGACATCCGCAGTACGCCCCTGACCAATAAGCTCCATTCCAGCCATGCTGCCCGCTTTCATTTATTTATGTTAAGGCTAGTGCACCGGCCCACTGCCTGATCGCGTCCCAATTCCGACGGTCACCGGGCTGGGCCTGGATCACCAACAGCACAAACAGCTTCTGCAGAAAATTCAGACGATAGAGATCCAGCCTCCCGCCAAAAATTGCGATGTTGACCGGTTTGACTGCCGGAGCGGCTCTCAAGATCGGTTGAATATAATGATCCAGAGTGGTATAGCGCTCCTTGGCGTTCAGCCGTTCCGGATTCTGTGGTCGAACGGCCAGCTTTTCATCAATGGTCACCGGCGTACCGCTGACGCTGGTGGTATCTAACCTGGTCAGGTTCATGCAGGTAATGAACAACGCCACCGGCATACTGCTCAAGACCGGTTGGTTTCTCTTCAAAAATGCAGCGGCCGAGCGATGCCAGCCTACGATCATGGGCGCACCCAGGACCACGGCCTGGTAGGCCGACAGGTCAGAAACCTGCTCAAGGGGCAAAACATCAACCTGGACGCCATTTTTTTTAATTTCGTCGCCTATCGCATTGGCGACCTCCATTGTGGTACCGGTATTGGTTGCATAAGCGACCAAGGCTTTCATACTGTGTTCTCCATTATCCAAACATGAATGAAATAAGGATCCGAATCAATCCTGGCAGCTTAACCGCAATCACTGCGAACAGCACCGGGGAAAACAGCAGGGACCCACTACTTTCTACGTAGAATTGATAGTAAAGTTGCATATCAAGGCGATTAACCTCGACGGTAAGCATAGTGAATAACTTCCTTCGAACAATTGTCAACACAGGTTCCACAAAGGATGCATTCCAGATTTTCCATCTGATCGGCCCGGACCATTGCGTTCACATCCAGGCTCATTGGGCAGTTGGAGGTGCATTTCTTGCAATCCGAACAGGCGTCGGCATCTGCCGTCAGGCGCAGTGAGGCCCAACCAAACCGGTTTCGTATCCAGCGTCCTGATATCATAAAAGGCGCCATCCAGCAAACTGTATGGCAGCTTGCCCGCCTTCCAACCAACAACGCCTGGCCGAGGAAAAGGGCAATTACCAGATAGTAAATGATATACGCAATAAAAATTGGACGATCCGGCGACCCGGCCACAGAGACGCCGCCCTGGGTATGCATCAAAAGATCGATCCGCCGGTATCCGCCGGCGCTGCTTACCAACCAGACGATCAAACCGACCCAGGGAACCCAGATCAACCACTTGATCCAATCAACCTTTCTGCCGTTTACGGGCTTAACGTTGACCGGTTCGCTGATTTCCTGCATCGCGCCGGCAGGACAGAGCCACCCACACCAGGCGCGTCCCAAAAACAGGGAAGCCGCGAACAATAAGGTAAACATAACCAGGCTGCCATTTACAATACCCTGTGAGGCGGCTTCTACGATCACATAGGGAGAGAAGTAATTCATGGTCAGGGGGAACAACAGGAAAGATAGCAGGATCAATGCTTTTCGAATTCGCTGGCGTAATGGAAATTGAGATAACAATTCGTCCTCCTACTTATTCATTCAAGAGTATACGGCTTTTTCAAAGTCAGGATTGATGTACCCAAAAGGTGAATTATTCAACACAAAGGACTCAAAGGAGCGCAAAGTGTGGAGTAGCCCAATGGCTACTTCGGAGGCGCCTGACCAGATTTCAAGCGATTAATCACACTTTCTGCCCACGCTAGATTAGCCCGCATACTGCTGATCCCGTTTTCAAGGGTCAGGTTCCAGAAAAATCGCTCACGCGCCGAGCCAACCTCTTCATAGACTTGATTAATATCTTCAGGTATTTCATCGTATCTGGACAGTATCATGCGCAATAAACCGGCAAATCCCTCAAATTTTTCAAGGGCTTCTTCATCGGATAACTGTCCCAGGAAAAATACCTGTACCAGCGAGGCGCTGCGCGGTTCATCCATCTGGGGAATCCCGGTCAGCCATTGGGTCAGTTCATCCCGACCCGCTGCGGTAATATGGTAGACCTTACGGTCTGGCCGGTTATCCTGCCGAACTACCTCCATCTTGGCCAGCCCCTGCTCTGTCAGGCGGTTGAGCGTCCGGTAAATCTGGCTTTGATCTGCCGACCAAAAATGGCGAACAGAGACATCGAATACTTTTTTCAGGTCATAGCCAGAATACGGATGGTAACTCAAAAATCCAAGAATAGCGTGATCCAAAGACATAGGACTTTTCCTTTATTGGATAACTATATTATAAGATCGATCCAGTATAGGAACGATCTTATAATAAAAGGAAATTCACTCCCTGTCAATCCTTTTCGACAATAACGGTATAATCATCCCTGGAGCAATCATGTTCATTGACGAAATTGCAATCACGGTACGTTCCGGTAAAGGCGGAGACGGTTCAGTCCACTTCCGTCGCGAGAAATACGTCCCGCGCGGCGGCCCGGATGGCGGTGACGGCGGTAAAGGAGGTGATGTAATCCTCCAGGTCCGGGAGACACTTAACACGCTGTCTGGCTTTCATTACAACCAGAGATTCATTGCAGAGGACGGCAAACCGGGGAGCAAACAAAACCAATATGGCAAATCAGCTGAAGACCTGGTTATCCAGGTCCCGCCGGGAACGATCGTGTACGACATTTCTGATCCAAACCAACCTGCCCTGGTGGGAGACCTGGTGCAGCCCGATCAACTGATAACCATCTGCAAGGGGGGTCGGGGTGGGCGGGGGAACAGCCATTTTGCGACCGCCCGTAACCAGACGCCGCACACCGCCGAAAAAGGTGAACCGGGAGAAGAAAAACGGCTCAAACTTGAGTTAAAGTTGATCGCCGATATCGGCCTGATCGGCGTACCGAACGCTGGGAAATCAACTCTACTGGCGGCTCTGACCAATGCAAGACCCAAGATCGCGGCCTACCCCTTCACAACCCTGGAACCGAATCTGGGAGTCGCCAGGATTGATGACGACACGACTGTCGTGCTGGCGGATATCCCCGGCCTGATCGAAAGAGCTCACGAAGGCGTTGGGCTGGGTCATGACTTCTTGAGGCATATCCAACGGACGAGAGTACTGATCCATCTGCTGGATGGACTATCCGTTGATCCCATGGCAGATTTCTCCCAAATCAACAGTGAGCTGGCATTATTTGACAAGAACTTAAGCAAAAAGCCACAGATCGTAGCTTTGAATAAAATCGACCAACCTGCAGTCCAAGAACTCTGGCCGGAATTCAAAAAACAGATGGACAAACTCGGGCACGAAATCATGCCGATATCCGCCCTGGCCCGCACCGATGTAAGAAAACTGCTGCGAAAAGCCGTTGAAGCGCTTTCAAAAGCTCCAGCCATTGAAACGTTCGAACCAGCGATACCGGTCTACCGTCCAGAAGAAGATCCGAAGGACTTTAGGATCAGCCGTGAAGACGATGGCAGCTGGCGCGTCAGCGGATCAGCGATCGAACGTTCTGCAGCCATGACCTATTGGGAGCATCGCGGTTCCCTGCGTCGCTTCCAAAGATTGATGGAAAGACTGGGCGTTGAGGAAGCGCTGCGCGCAGCCGGAATCGAGGAGGGGGAAACAGTCCACATCGGAGAATATGCTCTGGAGTGGCAGGACTGAGTCGAGGGTTTCCCGGGCGCCGCACGCATATTGTCTGCCAATACACTGGCGCCGCCCAAGCGTACATTTCCCGCCGACAAACGATGACCTGCCCGCTCAACAAGGAACCCGAAATCGATCTTTGTATTGCGATAATAGAAAAAATGCCCAGGTGGTCGGTCCACCTGGGCATTTGGGCTATCCGGCCTCTTCCCTGCTCATCGAATCCATCACAGCCACTGCGGCCATTTGAACAATATCATTCACTTCTGCCCCGGTTTGCAGCACGTGAATGGGAGCGCCCACGCCCAATAATATCGGGCCGATTACCTTTGCGTTCCCAATCCTGTCGACCAGCTTGTAAGCGATATTGGCTGATTCGAGGGACGGGAAGACCAGCACATTGGCGTCCCTGACCTGGCTGAAAGGATAGCGTTCATCAATAATCTCGGGAACCACAGCTGTATCCGCCTGCATCTCACCGTCAACGTCAAAATCTGGACGGCGGGCTTTCACCAACTCGACAGCCTTATGCACCTTGTTCGATAAGGGGTGCGGACTCGAACCAAAGTTAGAGAACGACAGGAAAGCCACCCTGGGTTCGATTTCCAGCTGCCGCGCAAACTTCGCCGAGAGGCAGGCAATTTCGGCCAGGTCTTCCGGTGAAGGATCTATATTTACGGTTGCATCCGTAAACAGGTAAACACGGTCGTCGACGATCACCAGATATACACCAGCCGCCCGGGCAACCCCTTCCATGGTGTGATGAATTTGTAAACTGGGGCGAATGACATTGGGATATTCATACGTCAGCCCGGCAATATATGCTTCGGCGTCTCCCATCTTCACCATCATCGAGCCCAACACGTTCTGGTTGTGCATTCGTTTCTGGGCTTTTACGAGCGCCACCCCTTTCCGTTTCCGCAACTCAAAATATGCCTGCGCATATTTCTCAATATGTTCGAAATCATAAGGATCCACAATTTTCGGACAACAATCCAATCCTAATTTCTTTATGTTCTCTTCAATCACCGCCGGTCGCCCAATCAGGATCGGAACTCCGATCTTTTCATCTTCGATTAGAGCAGCCGCGCGAATGATCTTCAACTCTTCTCCTTCGGAGAACACCAACCTCTTCTTGCCGCCGCTGGCGCGCGCCTTATTCATAATAAAGTAACGTACCTGCTCTCCCATCCCAAGACGGTAGGCCAGTTGTTTCCGATACTCATCCAGGTCAATCGGATTACGAGCTACGCCGGTCTGCATGGCTGCTTCCGCGACCGCCGGAGCCACCCACAACATCACCCGCGGATCGAGCGGTTTGGGAATAATATACTCAGGGCCGAACTTCATGTTCTCGACCCCATAAGCGCGCAGCACAGAATCGGGCACATCCTCCCGGGTAAGATTTGCCAGGGCGCGGGAGGCTGCCATTTTCATTTCATCATTAATTGCACTGGAGCGTACATCCAAAGCTCCACGGAAAATAAAGGGGAAACCCAGCACATTATTAACCTGATTGGGATAATCCGAACGACCCGTTGCCACAATTACGTCCGGGCGGGCTGCCTTGGCCACTTCATACCTGATCTCAGGGTCAGGATTGGCCATCGCAAAGATTACGGGGTTATCGGCCATTGTTTTGACCATCTCCGGGGTCAGGACATCAGCGACAGACAAACCGTAGAAAACATCCGCACCGCGTACGGCATCTATCAGGGTGCGGTGTTCGGTTTCCACCAGAAACGGTTCTTTATATTGATTGATCCCTTCCGTACGGCCTTTATACAGAACTCCCCGGCTGTCCACCATGGTTATATGCTCGCGCTTGACGCCCCAACGGATAGCAATATCTGCACAGGAGATGGCTGAAGCTCCAGCCCCTGAAATTACAATTCGAACATCTTCGTGTTTCTTTCCAACCACTTCCAGGGCATTTGCCAGCGCTGCTGAAGATATAATGGCGGTCCCATGCTGGTCGTCATGGAATACCGGGATGTCCAGCTTCTTCTTCAAGGTTTGCTCGATATAGAAGCACTCCGGGGCCTTGAAATCTTCCAGATTAATGCCTCCGAACGTCGGGGCAATCGCCGAAATGACCTGGATGATTTCATCCGAATCATGCGACTCTACTTCAATATCAAAGACATCCACATCCGCAAAACGTTTAAAGAGTACCCCCTTGCCCTCCATAACCGGCTTGGATGCTAACGCACCGCGATCTCCCAGGCCTAAAATCGCGGTGCCGTTGCTGATAACGGCCACAAGGTTCCCCTTGGAAGTATATTCATATGCCAGGCTGGGATCTTTCTCGATCTCAAGCACCGGATGCGCAACGCCAGGCGAATATGCCAGACCCAAATCCCGTTGAGTGTCCATTGGCTTTGTTGGCACCACTTCAATTTTCCCAGGTCTGCCCTTCAAACGATGGTATTCGAGTGCATCTTCACGTGTAATTCTACCCATGGATGGCCTCCTCGCCATAATCGATAACAAGAGTCAAGCCCTCAAGAAGATTATTGCACAATTGAGAAAAATAAAACAGGTACCTTCGTAATTTCTCTGATATTACCAACCACCTGTCTATTCCCCAAATCAATCAAAATTAATCAGGTAGACAACCATCGGAGTGACGTGTGCACCTGTGCGGCACACTGTATCGGGCCAACTCCAGGTACAGGTGCAAGACCTTTGCTCGTCGAGTACCCTGGCCTTCCTGTATTCCGTGCCCACATCTGCGTATCCCCTGGTTATCCCTGGGGCTTTAGCATCTTGGGCAATCTCTCCCGTTTGGGCTTGCGGCTGGTTGCCTGCTCCATTGTCAGTGCTGGAGAACACCAAACGGGTTCTCTGTTCCGCATATCCATTTCGCGCGACGTCAGGACGGTGCTTTCCCCACAGGGCGCCGCGCTTTTCCGGGTCTCTTTGCGATTTAACGTCCATCGACTTTGCGCCCGACAGACCTGGAGACCGTTCCCTTTTGTGGCCAGCCTGTCATCCGGTCTTGGCCGGTTGAGACGCATCAATGCACCTTTCGTTGTCTTATCTATCGGCGCCTGCCTGAGCCTTTCCGCCATCCAGTTTGTCAGCTTTGCTCTTGGCTTCCCGCAATCGACCCAGTTTACCAGTCGCACGCCGAGGGAAGGGGCTGTCTCCTGTTCACCTGGGAGGCAGGGATTGATTGGATACCCTCCTCCTTTTTACGGTATCATTGACCTGCATGGATAGGCAGGTAGGAAAATCAAACGACTTTCGCCGCTCAGCCCCCATCTTTTCGGGCGGTTTCGTGCGAACAGGTCGCACACAATGCGTGCACGCGGACGGAGGGGTTCGGGCGCAATTTTAGCAATTTCTGCGCCGGGGTAGAATTCTGGTGAAGCGGGTATCCGGTCCGCCCACCGCCGCTTATATAAGTAACAGATGGCTCCTTCCATAGGTAAAGAGAGATAACACATGCAAGGAACATTGCAAAAACAAAAATGCGGATACAGGTGGATGCGTATTGGATACGCAGATACCAAGTTCTCCACTGTAATTCTCATAATCTCTTTGTCCACAATAATTTTCCTCGCTACATGGGCTTTCAGGGAATTGCCCAACACAAAATGGCGTTGGGGCAATTTTTTGGCAATCTATTTTTTTGCTACGATCATATATACGAACTTCGGTGTATGGCTCCACGAGCAACTTCATTGTCTCGCCTATCGGGGCGCCAAACCCGAAAATCGTACTCTCATTTACTTCAATCGTAAATATATCCTGTTCTTAAATGGTTATTACAGAGTAATCGGTCCAATCAATTATCGGAATAATAGGCGGGCTCTCTTAGCCCCCTTCGGTTTGAGTATTGGACTCGCGGTAGTTGGACTCGTGGGAAATTTTTTTCTTCCTAATTGGTGGTTACCCGTTCTACTAACGATGGCGATGGCTGGCATCATAGATATGACCCATGATTTCTATATGTATTCAAAAATTCGAGTTATTGGCAAAAAAGGTAGATATTGGGATACTGGCAAGTACATGGAAGTAGTGTGGAAAGAGTAAATACAACGAAAAGCCGCCTACTTATGATCGGTGGGGCAGTCACCCGCCCCGCCGACACTCCCGAAACGGACACGAGACTTTCACCTCATCCGGCCTTTCAGAATACAGGCTCCTGTCATGATCACTTTTTCTGGTGAACCGCGGCCCTGTGTTTCTTTGGAAAGGCTGTGGCGACTGCGGTTTCGAGAGACGGGGCAAGGCGGCAATGGCTAGCAAGGGTGGTGTTATGCCCCCCGGTGGCCTGCCAAAAATAAAAGAATAGTATATAATCGGTACAGTTCAATACCTTGCCGTCACCACAAAACAACACAGCATCCAACCCCAATTTTTTTTACTCGTCTGGGTTGATCTTATTCTACCTCGCAGCAAGACACCACAATCGTCTCATGTAAATAGTAAACGAAAGGAATCCCCGCTATGAAGAACACTGTTCTAATTGGAAAAGCTGTTTTTTTACTAACAGCTACTATCCTGATTATCTGTCTTCTCTTTCCTACCATGCCGGGAAACGCTTTATCCCAGCTTGCAGCCGCCACAAATGCTGTCCGTGTGCAGGCTGAAGACTACGACAGATACTATGACACCAGCAACAACAACGTTGGCATGATGTATCGATTCGACAACGTAGATATCGAACCTTCTTACGATTTATCTTATGACGGAAATACTTTTTACCCCGAATACCTTTATGGAAATGGCTATAATAATGGTTTTCGTGTGAATTCTATTTCGAATAATGAGTGGCTGGAATACGATGTCAACATCCCGGTCACTGATACTTGGAAGTTCACTTTCCGCATGGCCCGCTTGAATGCAAATTCTGCATCCTTTGACTTCCAGATTGACGGCCAACCTGTAACAGGCAGCCCTTTCACCATTAATTCCACCGGTCACCACCACATCTTTCAGGACATCGTCATAGAGCACATTGCTCTTACCGCCGGCGAACATGTCATCAAAATCACCTTCCACGGCGAAGAATATGACATGGCAGAGTTTGACTGGTTCTATATCGAATCAGAGACCGACCCGCCAGCGCCCGTCACCCCGGTCCCTCATAATTACGGCCCCGTGCCTACCCCCCCACAAGGCTATATCTCCCCGGTTTCGCAATATGGCCGGCTGCAAGCACAGGGCGTTAACCTGACATCCGCTGTTACCGGCAGCCCCATTCAACTCAGGGGCGTTGCTCCGCATGGGATACAGTGGTTCCCCACCATCGACAATTACACGATCGCCAACTATGCATATGATGTCGGCGCACAAATTACCCGCATCCCGATGTATGTGGAGCAGTTCGGCGGCTATACTTTCGGGCCGACCGCCAAAGATTATATGATAGCAAAGACAGACGAAATGATCCAGGATGCCATCGATGCAGGCATCTATGTTACCGTCAGTTTTCATGTACATGTCGATCCGACGCCCTACACTGACGAGGCGATAGAATTCTTTACTCATGTCGCGAATACCTGGGGAGACCAACCTAACGTCATCTATGAAATTGTAAACGAATCAGATGGGGGTTCCTGGGCCCCAATTAAAGTCTACGCTGATCAGATCATTCCAGTCATTCGGAATATAGAAACAGCTAACAACTGGGAACATAACCTGATCATCGTGGGAACACCTCAGTGGTGTCAAAGGCCAGACCTGGTTGTCGCGAATCCTATTAACGATGTCAACGTAGCCTATACCTTTCACTGGTATGCAGCAGGTCACGATGAAAGTCTGTGGCAAAACATTGAAACCGTCCGAAATGCCAACATGGCAGTCATTGTCAGTGAATGGGGAACAGGAAGCTGGGATTGGGCATCTCCCAATATTGACTTAGAAAAATCTGGCCGCTTTTTAGATTTTCTGGACGAAAGGAATATCTCCTGGATTAACTGGGCCTGGAACGTAAAAGGCGAAGTACTCTCTTCCCTCAACTGGACTGCCTCCATGCAGGGACCCTGGCCCGCTGAAGATATAACGGCCTCCGGGGAGTTTGTCAAAGGTAAGATCAACGTCGCCCCACCCGAACCCACACCAACACCCTGTATCGGCTGCCCAACCAACACACCAACACCTACACCCGACCTGGGTGCGGCGCTAAAAGTTGAATACCGCGCCGCGGACACCAACGTAACCGATAATCAGATGAAGCCGCACGTTCGCATCGATAATTCTGGCAACGTCAATGTTGCCCTGAGCGACTTAACCATACGCTACTGGTTCACAAAAGAAGGCAGTGAGAATATGGTATATCACTGTGACTATGCCGCTGTGAATTGCAGCAACGTAAATGGTACAGTCTACCCAATGGCAAATCCGGTTACGGGCGCCGATCATTATCTGGAAATCACCTTTGATTCTGGCGCCGGAACACTGACAGCACACAGCAACACCGGCGAAATTCAGAATCGTATGAACAAGGTCAATTGGAGTAACTTTGACGAGAGCGACGATTATTCCTTTGACGCCGCCAAAGTGAACTTCACTTTCTGGGATCGCGCAACACTCTACCACAACGGACAACTGGTATGGGGTAATGAGCCAGGCGGCAGCATCCCATCAACAAATACTCCCACGGCGATACCGACGAATACGCCCCAGGGGCCGACAAATACTCCGACAGTAACAGCCACGGCAACGAATACTCCAGTAGTCCCAACAACAACTCCGACGGCAATTGCCACGGCAACGAATACTCCAGTAGTCCCAACAACAACTTCGACGGCAATTGCCACGGCAACAAGCTCAGGATCCAATAGCTGCTCGGTAAGCTACGTGAATTCTAACGATTGGGGCTCCGGTGCGACCATTTATCTCACCATCACAAACAACAGCGCCGCGCCCATCAATGGCTGGACGTTAACCTGGGACTTCCCAGGAAACCAGCAGATCACTAACATGTGGAACGCCTCTTACACACAGACAGGTGCATCAGTAATAATCACTAATCTGAGCTACAATTCCAACATCCCGGCTAATGGTGGAACCGTCAGCCCGGGTTTCAACCTGTCTTACAGCGGATCGAATAATGCGCCATCCAACTTTGAACTAAACGGCACGCCCTGTCAGTAATTGATCTCACAAACTGGTCACGACGAATTTTTAGTCCGGCCAAAAGAAAACAGCCCATTTCTCTCGGAAATGTGGCTGTTTTCTTTTGGTGACAACAATTCAATTCACTACCTGCGAATTACCCTGTGGAGCAGCCCAACAAAGCGTGACTTGGATCCAATAAAACACCTTCAAAAACCAGAATTTCAGTTCAGGTGTTTTCGCAGCACTCTGTAGATTACTCATCCGATGCAATCACTTTAGCAATGGATGCAGTCGAAGCGTACAAGAAGATGAGATTCACGATCTCCAGGATAGAAGCCGAATTAACAAGGGGGCACTAAAAATCTGTAGAATCGCAAGATCTGAACGTCCCGAAGGGTTTCTATCAAACCCTCTAACGGGCAGATCAACCTTCAGGATGCTGCGCTGAGGATGCCAGCACTGTAATAAAATCTCCAGCATTTTAGTGCACCCGAATTAACAATAAATTGTGAACTTTAGGACAATTTTCATGTATAATAAGGGAAATATTTTTTCTGTCAATTTCTGCCGCAACAATTCGTAAGCGGCCACAACTTGTAATCGAAACTCTGGAACCTTTTTGGGTACGTTTAATCTCCTGCTTGCAGGAATTGTTTTGGGAAGTCAAATACCGGTTGTTTGATAAGAAGCAGTAAACCGGGATAAACAATTGAAGAGCGGTCTAAAGACTTCGCTACAGGATTTGTGCCCAACGGTGACATACATTGTTGCCGTACAAATTTAGGATATCCGTCCCCTGAAAAGGACGAAACATTCGTATACCCAGACCCTTCAATACCAGTCGTGGCCAGCAGGCAGGCCAACGGCTGTGTATTTTTAATGGCAAAAATAACTGCAATCGAAACGCAAAAAAACAATCACCAAAGAGTGAACATCTATCTGGACGGAGAGTTTGCTTTTGGCTTAGCCCGTTTCACAGCCGCCTGGCTTAGACCTGGCCAGGAACTCAATAAAGAAAAAATTGCCGGGTTGAAAATCGAAGACGCACGCGAGGTCGCCCTCCAGAGAGCCTTGAACTACCTGAGTTACCGGCCGCGTTCACAAGAAGAAATCCGGCAGAACCTGCACAAGCATGAAATCCCGGATGCGGTGATCGAAGAAACCATCGAGCGCTTGCAGAAGGACGGGCTTGCAGATGACAGACAATTTGCCCGCCTGTGGGTTGAAAACCGCAATTCCCTGCGGCCCCGCAGCCGCCGGGCCTTGACAATTGAACTCCGCCGTAAAGGTCTGGAGGAAACCCTGATCGAATCAGTTTTAGATGACAACGTCGAAGATGAAGTTCTGGCGTACCAGGCAGGACTAAAGAAAGCTCGCAAATTAGGTGAGCTTGAATGGAACGACTTTCGTCGAAAACTGGGCGATTTCCTGGCACGACGAGGGTTTCCTTATTCAATTATCGCGACAACTGTAAAAAGGTTGTGGGAAGAAAACCAGGCGGAGACCGACTTAAATAATATACACAACGAGGAAACACTATGAATCCAAACCAGATTCCATACATCCTGATCGGGATCACCCTGGTATTAGGCTTGTTGATCGGTTTTGCCATCAGCCGTCTGATCACCCAGAGAAAAATCAAGCAGGAACAGGATAAAGCCGACAGCATCCTAAAGGGGGCAAATGAACAGGCCCGCCTGATTGAAATCCAGGCCCGCGATAACGCCCTTAAAATTATTCAAAATGCCGAAAACGAGCTGGCCCAACGGCGTTCTGAACTCAATAAAGAGGAAAGCCGTATCCAAAAACGAAGAACCGAATTGGATACCAGGCTCGAGCGCATGGAACTACGTGAACAAAACCTGAACAAACGCCAGAGTTCGATTGACCGGCGCAGCAATGAAATTGAAAAACTGCATTCCCAGCATATGGAGAAGCTCCAGCAGATTTCCCAGATGACGGATGCAGAAGCCCGGCAACTATTATTGGAAGAAGTTGAAAAAGAAGCCCGCGGCGATATGGCCAGGATCATCCGCCAGATCGAGGCCGAAGCGCGTGAAGACGGGGAAAAGCGTGCGCGTAAACTCATCGCTGATGCTATCCAGCGCGTAGCCTCAGAGCATGTTGCCGAAGTAACCTCTGCAGTCGTTCCGCTGCCCAATGAAGAAATGAAAGGCCGTATCGTTGGCCGCAATGGTCGTAACATCCGGGCTTTCGAAGCCGTCGCAGGTGTGGATGTAATCGTTGACGATACCCCCGAAGCGGTTACCGTCTCCTGTTTCGACTCCGTTCGCCGGGAGATTGGCCGCAGGGCCCTGACCCGCCTGACCGTGGATGGGCGTATCCATCCGGCGCATATCGAAAAAATTGTTAAGGAAGAGACCAAAAACGTCGAAAAAATCATCATCGAATCGGGTGAGCAAGCTGCCTATGACGCCGGTATTGCCGGTCTGCATCCGGAATTACTGCGTATGATGGGGCGACTAAAATTCCGCACCTCCTATGGCCAAAACCAGCTTTCCCATGCCGTCGAAGTCTCGAAGTTGGCTGGTATCCTGGCGGCTGAACTGGGCGCGAATATCGAGATCGCCAAACAGAGCGGCTTCCTGCACGATATCGGAAAGGCCATGGATCACAACCAGGAAGGTACGCACGCTGGCCTGGGCGCCGAGTTCTGTAAACGCTATGGGGTCAACAACCTGGTGGTAAATGCCATTGCCTCCCACCACCATGAAATCGACCAGGAGACTGTCGAGGCGGTCATTGCTGAAGCCGCCGATGCCATCTCTGGCGCCCGCCCAGGTGCTCGTCGAGAGGACCTTGAGGCCTACATTAAACGCATTAAATCACTGGAAGAACTGGCTGCTTCATTCAAAGGCGTCAGTCAGGCATTCGCGATCCAGGCAGGCCGGGAAGTACGTATAATCGTTCGTCCCGAAGACATCGACGACTTGGATGCCACCCGTCTGGCACGCGATATCGCCAAACAGATCGAAGAGACCATGCAGTATCCAGGCCAGATTAAGGTGACCGTTATCAGGGAAACCCGTGCGGTCGATTATGCCAAGTAGCAGATAACTCATTGGGAATAGCAATATAAGAACAGAAATCTATTCCCGATCTCAACAAAAAAGCCTCCGCCGGTGACATAACCTTCGGGGGCTTAATCTTTTACCAGGAAACGGAATCCAAATCCGGATCAACTGAACAGGCAGATTATCAATTCTGTGCCAAATCTTAACCACCTTTGTCTATATTTTTTTGCACAGAACGCGAACCAGTTAAGGAAAGGATGAACCAGCTGAGAGCCCAAAGACCTCACGGCAAATACCTGCCCAGACACGGCGGTTTCCACCGGCCAGGCCGGGACCGGGGTCCTATGTGGGCGCCACCCTTTTCGGGAGGGGCTGGCTGCCTGTTTGGGTTGTTACCCTTACTGATTATTGGATTGTTCTTGTTGAAATCCTTTTCGGGTCATTAATCGTTCCCAAGGATAAAGAAACCGAGAGCGGTCAATTTGTCTGGGAGATCGAAAGTCGTGGGAAAGATTTCGTGCTCACACCTGGTATTCTACAGCCTGTCCTTCATCCGTGATGTACTTGATGATACATTGATAATCTTCAACCAAATTAATCTTTAACCAACACTGCTTCTCCCCTTTCTGCCAGACGAGGTGCACAACTTCATCCTCTGAATCTACTACAGAAAATTGACCATCAAAAGCCGGGTATTTATTCCTGAACCGAATCAGGTTCAGGAGTCTTTGGACCACTTCCTTCTTCACTTCCTGTTGGATCTCTTCCAGGGTGTAATTATGACGGTTGATCTCCCGTCCATCTTTGGCATACTTGAGCACTTCCAGGTCATTTTCCCCAGCCAGCAGGCCAACATAGTAAACCTGCGGTACTCCGGGAGTAAAGAACTGGATCGCCCGGGCCGCCAGGTAAGCATGATCATCGCAACCCAACATTGAATAATAGGTACCGCAAATCTGGTGCACGTCAAATCCATCCGGATCACGATGTTCGGGGGAGTATATCAGGCTCAGGTTCGACCCGCGCTCCAGGCAGATTTCAACCAGCCTGTGGGCGTCGGCGCTGTCATACAGGTCATTCACATCCGGCTTGACCGGCACCCCATCATGACAGTCCAACATGGTGAACTGCCTGTGAGGGCGTATCTTGAGATACTCAATCAGCTTTTTACTGTTCCGGTTTACAAGCGTATGCAGTACAGTATAGGGCAATATGAAATCATAAATCCAATACCCATGTTCAGCCAGTTTGAACTGGGTGCGGTAACAGTCATGTACTTCAAGCAGCAGAGCAATATCCAGGGAACGAGCCAGCTCTGCAATCCAATCAAGGAACTGATAAATCTCCGGTTCCACGAAGAAGCATGATGTTCCCGGTTTTTTGATCACGTATCCCACCGCATCCAGGCGCACGATCTTGACCTTGTTCTGGCTGAACCCGGTCAGGAATTCCCTTATCAATTGACGGAAGATCTCCGAGTTTATATCCATATCGATCTGCTCGGACGGATTGGTCCTCCCAAATGTGGTCCAGACACGAATTGTTTCACCGTTCCCTTCAATCGTGAAATCGGAATATGGATTTTCGCGGCGCAGGAATAACTTCTCAAGCTCCTGATGGGAGGGACCGCCATCCGGCCAAAGTTTTTCGACGGGAAGGAACAGGTCGGCAAATTCTGACTTGCGCCCCTTATTCAGGAAGTCCTGGAAATATATTGATTTGGCAGAGATGTGATTGACCATCAGATCGAGCAGGACATTATACTTTTCACCGATGCGTTTGATATCTTCCCAGGCGCCAAACACCGGTTCAATTTCCAGGTAAGTCAGGGGGGCAAACCCGCGGTCTCCGGAAGATGGAAAAGGCGGCAGGATATGGATACCTCCCTTGAAGACCTCCTTGAAATGAGTTTCCAATACCCGGTGAAGGACTTTCAGATCCCCACCCAGAGAATCAGGATACGTGATCAACTGGACTTGGTTTTTTATAGTCATACGGTCTCCCCCTATTCAACCACCACCGCATCATAATCTATGGTGATCACAAAACCAGATAACTGCTTATGCCCGGTGATAAACTTATTTTCAGTTTCCAGACTCTGCTCGACAAATGGGTCGCCAACCTCATGCCCCTGACCGCACTTTTGGCGGTATTCCAGTGTATCCAAACGGTCACGGGCAATGAACACTCTGGCATCCACACAGGGGCGCAACCATTCCGATCCTGCCTGCCGTCTGGCGTCATTGGTTTGAGACGGTAAGGCAAAATAATCATTCTGGCCTAAAATAACCGCCTTGATCTCCGGCCTGTGCAGTTCTTCTGCAATTGCCTGACCGGTTTCGGATTTCCCGCTTCCCGCTTTGCTCATACCGGTAACCGTGTACCGGCTGCCTTTATCAGTGCTCTTTGGGATACTCTGGGGGAAAATCAATTTAGCAGCGTTTCGATAGTGTTCCTCCACAACCACTATGCCACCTCTCATGACTATAAACTCACTCTATCTACTTCTTATTCGGATGGCTACAATCTCAAGTATTGATGATGGCTACAACTCCCTCATTGGGCCTGAGACTCAACTCACCGGAATCAATTAATTCGGTTCGATCAAGTAAAGAAGAGAGTACAATTTTCCCTTCCTGGTACCCAAAGTTATTGATCAGGCGCCTATCTGGAGAAAAATTCAATGCAATCAAATATTTCTCTTCTGCCGCTTCACGTATATAAACAAAACAATCGTCCGGTACAGAATTTACATTTCGGTACTTACCCTGGCGTAGCGCCAAACTAGATTTCCGAAGTAAAATCAACTCTCGATAAAGGGTCAGCATTGAACCTGGACATTCATTTTCACTTTCAACATTAACACGCCGATAATCTTCAGACAAAGGCAGCCATAGCCCGGGATCGGGTTTGTCAGAGAAACCCGCATGCCTACCAGAATTCCACTGCATAGGAGTGCGACAGCGGTCCCGTCCCCAGCCAGGCACCTGCAGACCAAACGGATCAAGCTGATCCTCGGGCGGAATTTCAACATCCGTCATCCCAATCTCTTCTCCATAATATATGGTTGGAGTCCCACGCAATGTAAGCAGCAAAATTGCTGCCACGCGAGCCTGCTCAACACCAAAGCGGGAGGCCAGGCGTCCTTCATCATGGTTGCCGAACACATAATTGGGCCAGGCCCATCCTGGCAGAACAGATTCCAGTTCATCCACTGCTTTTCGAACGGCCTTTGCCTGCCAGGGAACTTTTAGCAGGGTAAAGTTGAACGGCAGATGAAACTCAAGACCCGCCTCAGGAGAGCCATAATACTTTACCCAATCCTGCCATTCGAAAATATGAATCTCCCCTACTGACATCCGCGGGCTCTCCTTACTATAGCCATCAAGCAATGACCGGAATTCTCGATATACCTGATGGACATCTTCATGACCTTTATCATACAAATGGATCTGACTGTCATACTCACCATGTGGACGATGGAAAGTCAGAGCGCCAGATGGCGAGGGAGGATTATCCCGTAAATCAGGATCTTTCATAATATAGTGGGCGACATCCACACGAAATCCATCTACGCCCCGATCCAACCAAAAACGAATGGTTTCGAACATCACCCGCTTAATTTCGGGATTACGCCAGTTCAAATCAGGCTGCTCTTTTAGAAAAGAGTGCAGATAATACTGTCCTGTTTTCTGGTCCAGTTCCCAGGCCGAGCCGCCGAAAACAGACAGCCAGTTATTTGGAGCACCACCACCAACCGTAGGATCAGCCCAGACGTACCAATCGCGCTTCGGATTTTCGAGAGATGAACGCGATTCCTTAAACCATGGATGCTGATCAGATGAGTGGTTGGGGACCCAATCTATGATCACCCTGATATCACGTTCGTGTGCATTGATGATCAATTTATCGAAGTCATCAAGATTCCCAAACATTGGATGGACATTACAATAATCCTCCACGTCATACCCGAAATCTGCCATGGGGGAAGGATAGAACGGCGAAAGCCAGATTGCGTCAATACCCAATGTTTGTGCAAGGTAATCCAGTTTCTGAATGATTCCCCTTAGATCACCAATCCCATTCCCGGTTGTGTCTGAAAAACTTCGCGGGTAAATTTGATAGATCACACCCGTTTGCCACCATTGATACTCCACCATTATTCACTTATCTCCACTATTTAAAAATCGTATTGGCATTCATCGATCGCAGATGTCAGTAAAACAATCCATCCAGACCAGCTGCCAGGATAAACAGACGCGAAATCCTATAACTGCCACTATCCAATCGATTGTGGTTGGCGTCACAATTTCACAGGATGAAAGACGACACACACTGCTTTCCCCAAGAAACACGATCCCGAGACAGGTGCAGGTAGTGTTACCCTGAAACTGCAACTCGCAGTATACGAATTACCTGTTTATCCTTTGACTGCGCCGGCGGTCAATCCAGCCATGATTCGCTTCTGGAAAATCAACACCAGGATAAGCAGTGGAATCGTAACCACGACCGCAGCAGCCATAATTTCACCGAATGGTTCCTGGTGAGAAATCTCGCCAGTAAAGAGAGCGATCGCGACCGGAACTGTTCTGGCGTCAACCTCAATCGTGGTAAAGGTCAATGCAAACAAATACTCATTCCAAGCATTGATAAAGGCCAGTAACCCTGTGGTCACCAACGCGGGGGCAGTCAGCGGGAGCAAAATCAACCAAAAGGTTTGAAGGGGCGTTGCACCGTCGACCTGAGCGGATTGCATGATCTCGTCAGGAAGTCCCTGAAAGAAAGCTGTCAGCACCCAGGCAGTAAAGGGTAATGTGAAGAGCAGGTACGATAGAATCATACTTGGGATCGCTGAGATACCCAAAACACGAATAACCGCGTATAACCCGGTCAAAACAGCAACCTGTGGAAACATTGTCATCGACAGGATAATGTACAGGGAGGGGGTCCTGCCCCTGAAGCGCAGTTTCCCCAAGGCAAAAGCTGCAAATGATCCTATAAGCAGTGAGAGTAAAGTCGTTGATACAGCCACAATGGTACTGTTGATCAAACCATGTTGAAAACGCTCATTTCTGAAAACGGCAATATAGTTTTGAAATGTTGGCGCAAATTCCAGGGTTGTTTGATCACGAGGCAAGAAAGTTGCAGGCGTCATCTGTAGTTGGTTTTCAGTTTTAAAAGACGAATTAATTGCCCAATAAAAGGGAAACAGCATATAAAACGCAACCAGGAGTACCAGGAACCAGAAAAATATCCGTCCAATAATATGAGTAATACGCTTAGTCATTTTCTGCTCCCAGTAAACGAATATAAAAGACCGCGAAGACTGATATCAGCACAAAGATCACCACACTGCTGGCAGACGAGTAACCCATCGTTTGGCTATCGATCAAATTATAGAAAGCAAAACTCGCCATTGAGAAACGAGTGTTCTGCAAAACGATCTGAAATAGATCGAAAACCCGGATTGCATCCAGGGTTCGGAAAACCAGCGCAACGGCCAAAGTTGGCCGCAGCAGTGGGAGCGTAATCGTAAAGAACTTCCGTATCATACCCGCTCCATCAACATCAGCAGCTTCGTACAGGTCCTTTGGGATCAACTGCAGGCCGGCCAACAACAATAAAGCCATGAATGGCGTCGTCTTCCAAACGTCAATGGTGATCATGGCGGGGATCTGCCAGGCTGTGTCAACCAGGAACGGGATCTGACCATTTCCAATTCCCAGATTTTGAAAGACAACATTGACAAGACCTGTTCTGGTGGAATTAAACATCCATTCCCACATACGCGATGAGACTGCTGTGGGAATAGCCCAGGGTACCAGCATCACAGCTCGCATCACACCGCGGCCTTTAAAATTGGCGTTCACAACCAATGCCACCCCTAAACCGAGGATGGTCTCCAAAATAACAGTAACAACAGTAAAAGCCAGTGTGTCCCCTATTGCGCGAACAAACTCTCGATCCGTGGCACCGATGACATACATTTTCCCAAACAAGTTGAATTGTTTCATCGCCCGGAAGCGGAATGGTTCCCGCGGTAATATATTAATTGCTCGCTCATAAACCGGTTGATTCGTTTCGGAATCAATTTGAACTTCTCCCGTATCAGCATCGATAACCGGAGGTAATTCCTTTACGGTGACGCTCAATAATTCCCTGTAATTCCTGAGCCCAATAAAGGAAACTTCTTGCGAACTGGCAAACTTCTTATCGGTCAGGCTGTTATAAAAAACGGTTGCCAAGGGATAGATTGCAATAGCAACCAAAATAAATAACGTTGGCAACAGTAACAGATAAGCCAGTCGTTCTTCACTCTTCTGTAATTCTCCCAACTTCTTCAGGCCAGCCATTTTTTACTCCTTCTCGAAAACAGCAAGCGTTCAGGCCGAGGGGAGATTCCCCTCGGCCTGATTGTTTTTCCTATTACACCAGACTTCTCCAAAAACTAGGGCTGGCCAACATCATAACCAAGCAAATCTTGAAGATCCAATTCCATTTCTTCGAATGCTGTCATGGCATCAACTTCCCCAGTCAGTACGGAGTGCACTCCATTATAAAAGATCCGCGAAGTGTCTGCGTACTGAGGGGCGGTGGCTGTTGAGGGGCGAGCAACGGCGTTGATAAAGACATCATACAGGCTCCCAAAGAATGGGGTAGCAGCCAGTACGTCCTCATCTTGATACAGACTCATGACAGTCGGGTTGAAACTGCCCTCAATCGCGCGCGCCTTCTGTTCATCATAGGAAGCCATAAAGAGCGCCAGGTCTGCAGCTTCTGCAGGATGTTCACTGTATCTGGAAACAGCCAGCTGCCAACCACCCAGGGTGGCGGAACCATGTCCGGCATCACCGGCAGGCAGAGGTGAAACATCGAATTTGTCTTTGATCACACTGTCATCCGCCTGACCAAGTGAGTAGGCGTATGGCCAGTTGCGCATAAAGGCAGCATTTCCAGCCTGCCAGACACCCCGGGCATCTTCTTCACCGAATCCGGTAACGCCGTCAGGTGAGATATCACCCACCCAGCTGGCTGCCATTTCGACTGCCGCGATCGCGGCGTCATTATTCACCGTGATCAATTTTTCGGGGCTGACAATTGTTCCACCACCGCTTGAATCCACCCATTCCAGAGCATCACAGGTCAAACCTTCATAGGCATTGCCCTGCCATACATAACCCCAAAAGTCTTCATTCCCATCGGCGCGTTCGCCTTCCTGGATTGTTCGAGCCATCTCTTCCAGTTCAGCCCAGGTAGCGGGAGCTGCGTTATAACCATATTTTTCCAGCAGATCCGTGCGATAGTACAACAGACCGGCATCTGTGAACCAGGGGATACCAACCAGTTTCCCATCCACCGTGTTGTTTTCGATAATCGCCGGGAAATGATCACCAGCAACATCAGCAGCACCATACTCATTCAAGTCCACAAAGTGCTCAGCCAGGTCGCCAGGCCAGATAACATCGATCTGGAAAACATCACCTTCAGGGGATTGGGCTTCAAAGAGCTGCAGGTATACACCCAGGCGGTCTTCAACAAAATCGGGAGTATCAACAACTTCAACATTAACCTCCGGATGCAAGACCATATATCGCCCAGCAGCTTCCTTCGTCAATTCAAGCTCTTGACCAACGTTTCCGGCGAATACACGTAAGGTAATCTCTTCCATCGGCGCCTCGGTCTCCGGGGCTTCTGTCATCGGGGCTTCAGTAGCAGCCGGCGGCTCAGTCGCAGCAGGGCCGCAGGCAGTTAACACCATGGCAGCCGCCATCATCATGCTTGCCACAGTCCATAAAATACGATTTGTCTTCATATTCTCCTCTTATGAATAGTTACAGCTTGTTACACTTCTTCCTGGTCTTACAGGGGTCGTACCATACAATCAATTTTGTAAGGGCCTCACCTCCTTTCGGTAAAGAAATTATGAATATAATATGCAAGACACACAGGTATGCAAAATACCAAAAGCTTGGTTTGTAAGTGTGTCATCTGTGAGGTGTACCGCTTTCCGCCAAGTTAGCCGGTACACCTCCTTTTAATATTTCAATCACAATGCTGCTCGCAGATCATACAAAATGCAGTTAATGTGTTGGTTCTACTCCAAGCAACACTTCCTTTTTTCTCAGTCTAACTTCCGGCAAGAACTGCGCACAACAAGTTCGGTCTCAAGGATCAGCTTCTTATCAACAGGTTCCAATCCTTGCATGATATCGATCAACATCAGGCAGGAACTTTTGGCCAGTTCCTGAGCCGGAAGGCGAATAGTTGTAAGCGGTGGATCGGAATACTGCGCCCAGGGAATATCATCGAAGCCGATCAAAGATACGTCGTCGGGGACCTTCAGCCCGGCTGCACGAAGGGCCGCTTTGGCGCCAATCGCCACATTGTCGCTGGCTACAAATGCAGCCGTGAATTTCTTGTCCAATGCCAGCAGTGACTTCATACGGTCATATCCGCTCTGGGGATCGAAATCGCCAAAACAGATCAGATCATTATCCATCTCAATCCCGGCTGCTTCGAGGGCATCCCGGTAACCCTGCACCCTGTCTGGGCTGGCGGTGTATGACTCGGGGGCATTGGAAATACAGGCAATTTTGGTATGTCCCAACCTAAGCAGATAGTCAACTGCTTTCCGGGCCGCCAGACGGTTGTTAACATCCACGGAATACAAATCCGAATCGCTTAACAACCCCATCATGACTGTCGGGATACCAACATCTTCCAGTTGTCTCAGGGCAGTGTCATCGATACGCGGCGTTGAGAGAATCATGCCGTCAATACGTTTCGCCCTGGCCAACTGCAAATAAACCTGATCCTGGTGGTCTACGTTGACCGATTCAATCAGCAGGCGCAAATTATGTTTTTTTACCACTTCCAGCAAGCCTGTGATGATGCGCGGCAGGAATGCGTCCGTGTCAATGTGGGAAGGATCACGGGTAAGCACCAACCCGATTGCCTTGCTGCGCTGGCTTACCAGGGCTCGGGCAGCTTCATTGGGTACGTATCCTAACGTTTTGACAGCTTCAAAAACTCTTTGGCGGGTCGCTTCTGGTATATTGGCTCCCTTGACGTCATTCAAGACCAGCGACACTGTTGTTCGGGAAACACCTGCCAAATTGGCAACATCCTGGCTAGTAACTCGTTTTTTGGTCATCTAAGTCCTTTGTATTACAAATTCATTGCAATACCAAACTAACACGTGTTACTAACTCGTGTTATCAGTGTAGCAAAAATAAAATCCTCTGTCAATAGGAAACGAAAAATTTTAAGCCTGGCGCAGGGTTCTTCTTTCTGTGATGGCAGGGAAGACCCATTATCCCCGTATAAAAGGATTGGAGACCGTTTCCTCCCCCACGGAAGTTTCAGGCCCGTGTCCGGAGAGCAGACGCGTCTCCGGCGGCAGGGTATAAATCTGCCTGCGAATGCTTTTTTCAAGTTCGCCCCAATCCCCCCCAGGAAGATCGGTCCGTCCCACACCGCGGTAGAAGATCAGATCCCCGCTAAAACACAGGTTCTCTTCCTGGCAGTAAAAAACACATAACCCGGGAGTGTGCCCGGGGGCATGTCTCACTTCAAACCCGTATCTCCCTACCTCCAATTGATCTCCATGAGACAGCAGCCGATCTGGTTCCGGTCCCGGATCGATTTCAAGTCCGAAGAGTTTCCCGCCGCCGCCCGCCCGCCAGAGAGTCAGATCCCCCGGATGCATGGCGATCATCAAGTCTTCCGCCTGCAGCCTGACAATTTCTGCTGCACCACCAATATGATCGAAGTGGGCATGGGTATACCACAAACCGGTAATCTTCCAGGACCGAGCTACAGTTTCTTTGACAATAATCCCGCCATCCCAGGCCGGATCCACCACAACGGCCTGGTTTGTTTGCGTATCAGCAACCAGGTATGCGTTGGTCTGGGCCGGGCCCAAAATGAAGGTCTGAATTTCTAAGGACATGGAGACACCTCAACACTCTTTGACAGCGAACGCTCACGCAGGGTAAATCCCAAAGTAATCATCAGAGCTAGTGTGATCACCACCAGGCTCAACGGAAAGATCGAAACCGGGTCTTTATCATACAAGTAACCGGCCAATGGAGGCGCCAGGATGGTGGGCAGGTTATTGATGGTTTCGGCGATCCCATAAGCCAGCCCCATCTGAGCTTCATGGATCATCGGCCTGATCCTGGCTGAGACCAGTGTACGAGCCGCGCGGTATCCCCCCAGGAGGAAATAAGCCAGCATATACCAGGGCAGGCCGCTTCCACGCCAGATCAGGATGGTAAAAAGTGCCACACACACCTGAGCAACCAGAAAACCAAGACGAGAGCTGAACTGTCCAAGTAGAAAGGTCAGAGCGGCGTTCCCTAACATTCCCAGGGTACCGAGTGTGCCAATTTTACTTAAAGTAAGACCACGAACATCTTCCAGGAAAACCGGCGTCAGGGGCTGGGGCAAATACACTGAAAACATCACCAGGAATACAATTCCCAAAAAAGAAAGATAGCGCCAGTTGGTAAACAGACTCCCGGGTGGGTTTTCCGGATCATGATCATTGACAGGTTGTGAACGCAGTAAGAAAAGGAGCGTGGTCGAAACAAAAAACAAACAACCCGAGTAGATATAAAGCTTATGCAGCCCGAATACCTCTCCCAGAAACCCTCCACTGATCGGACCGATGACTGCACCCAAATTAAACATCCCCGATATAAAAGTCAGGGACTGCGCAATCGACCATTTCCCCCGGGCTGCGGTTGCGTAACTACTCAATGGAGCTGCAACAAAAGCGGTAAATCCATACAACAATAACCCAATTACAAATACCGGCAGCGACCGGGCGAAGGCCATTGTCCAGGCTGCCGTTAAACCGGTACACCAGGCAGTACGCATCACCAAACGACGACCAAAGCGGTCCGCAAGGTAACCAGCCGGGATATGCGCCGCGGTCATAGCAACACCGGCCAGTCCCAGGATGACGCCAATCTGCAGGGGATCTGCCCCCAATTCTTTTAGGTAGATCGGCTGGAAATAGAAAAACATCCCCTCGCCAATCCCCCAAACAAACAGCGAAATAGAAAGAAGGATCAGGTCCAGGCTCATTGTCACTTATCTACCCTTTTTATAAAAGCGCTCACTTCCCGGAAAACCTCTTCTCTGGCCGCATCCCGGGTGATGACATGGCCGCTGCCTTCTACCCACTTCATCTGTTTTTCTGCCGTACCAAGATGTTCATAAATGTGCGGCATGTTTTCAGGCAGCACATACTCGTCATCCCGCGAGTGGATCAGCAGCGTCGGCACATCCACCAGGGGCAATACCTTTCTCATCTCGGCCAGCAGCAGCTTGAGCTCAACCGCTGAACGGACCGGGTTTTGTGGATAAGAAATGTGTTCCCGATAGGCCTGTTTATCAAACCAGCCCGAACCAGATTCATTGTTTGTCTTGGGCCGGAATTTAACCAGGCGGCTTAAAAACCGGAAAACCCACAGGGGGTACTTCCCACGAGACGGCATTTCATAGGGAGCAGACATCGAGACGACTCCCCGAACAGCCAGGCGAGTCGACATTAACAAAGACAAGACGCCTCCCATTGAAAGTCCGACGAGGAAAACCCTCTCTACCGCACCGGACAGGAATTGATATCCATCCTCAACTGAAGCAATCCAATCGGTGTACCGCGAACGGATCATATCTTCGGGATGGGTGGCATGGCCGGTCAGGCGCACCCCCAATACACTATATCCCTGCTTTGCCAGATACTCCCCAATCCAGCGCATTTCTTTGGGTGCACCGGTAAACCCATGGATCAACAGGCAGCCTGTCTTACCTGCAGGGAAAAAGAAAGGTTCAGCGGTTGGAATGATCTCTGGCATTTATTAACTCCCGTTTATGATCGGTGCGGGCGGTGTCAGGACCGATAAAAGCGACAGGATCTATCACTATCCAGTACAATTTGTTCATTGTACAACAGGTTATGGGCTTTTTGCGGGTATTCAACTGAAATCGATACAAACGCATCCATCTGTTCCGTGTTCAGGCAGCTATAGATGGCGGGCTTTTTGAAATGTGTTACTTCCGGCGGCGGTTCGAGATTCTCCCAGTTTTCATCTGGTATGCCAGAATCGGGCGCAATGTTCCCAATCGCAAATGGCCCGAAATCCAGAGACCCAGGATATGCTGCCATGAATTATCCGCGATGCGAAGATGGACAACCCAGGCAGACAAAACTCCCTCGATTCACCGCCTCCAGGGTGGATTCAAAGCAGCTACCTGTTGGTAAACCGGGCAATCTTCTTCATGTGCGCCCGGCAGGTACCCGGTACTCAACAGGAATTCGTTTACAATCTCTCCCCCTGTAAATAAGAAGGTCTGTTTAAATAACTTTGTCCATTCTTCTCGGCTGAGCGGGTGATGTATATCCAGCCAACCCTTAAATGAACCAAATTCACTGCGTAGTTCGCGGATGCGCCTGGCATTCTCGATGGCTGCATTGATCTTCAAGCGGTTGCGGATAATCCCTGCGTCCGACAGCAGCCGCATACGGTCGTTTTCACCATACCCTGCAACCCGGTCCACATCGAAACCATCATACGCCTGCCGGAAATTCGGCTGCTTTTTGAGGATAGTAATCCAGGCAAGGCCCGCCTGGTTGATCTCCAACACAAAACGCTCAAAGAGGGCATGCTCATGCTCAAGCGGAAAGCCATATTCAGTATCATGGTAATGACGGTTCAACTCATCCTCCGGATGAGTCAAAACATACTCGCAGTAACTGGTCATGCGTCCGTTTTAATCAGTTTCGCCCAGGGAGCATCCGGAAATACTGTCCCGGGGGATAACTGGCTGGTCTTGACGGAGAGCAATTCGCCTGCTGTCAGGTACCTGACCGCATCTTCATCCACCAGCCAGAGGACGTCGGCTTCATAGCGCTCGGTACCCGCAGGCTGAACCTGCAGCCGCAGCTGGACACGCGCCTGACCAAAGGATGTTTTGGATAATACTTTACTGCTCAACACTTCAGCACTAGCCCAGATTGGACGCGATAACGCTTCCTCTATTTTCCTGCGTTCCTCAAACCTGGTCTGACGTCGTCTCCAGGCAACGAATCCCAGGATAACAATAACCAGCACGATAGGAAGAAAGACTGAGATTAAACTCATTTCTTATTACCTTTCATATCAAAATGTGGATTATTCAATACGATAGCCAATAAAGCCAGGCCATTGACCAATGCCTGAAATAACCAACTGGCCTGGACATTTCCAAACCCGGTCAGGAAACCCTGGGTGAGAATATGAAAAAGAATGAAGATCACCAGGAACCAGATAAACGCGGCCAGGTAGGTTCCCATTACCTCCTGAATACTGGTCAGTTCCCAGCCACGCGAAATCGCAAACCGATACCAGAAGAAAAAACCAACAATCACCAGCAAACCTCCAACCATCGACTGGATTAAAACCAGATAAGGCAGGCCAATGATCCGGTACAGGGCATATGCAATTAAAATGGCAGCAATATCAATAACCGTCAAGACCAGGCTTTGAAAAACCGAACGTTTCATAAGAACCTCCACTCCTTTTAGTGACCAGCAAATAAGCGTGCAAACCCAGGATACGGCGCCAGCGGGAAAAGTTCAAAAGTGACCAAACCCTGTTGGGCCAGAGGCAATCCAGATAAGCGCTTCTTCGCCTCGTTTAAATCCTGGCATTCCAATATTAATACAGCGGTATGCTGATCCGAACAAAAACAAGTTCCACGCGCCCCCCCGATTGCACCAAGTCCCATAGACACCGGGCTTCTTCTTCAAGATAAACCTGAAAATGCTCCGAGACCACATGAGCAGCTTCCTGCTCGATCGCGATGATTTTCATGGTTTCCCTTACTACCCAAAAAAAGCCTGTCCTACTTGCGGTCCAATATCTGCAGTTCCCGAGGCAAATCTGTCAGACTTTCAGAACCCGCCGGGGTTACCACCATATTATCCTCAATCCTCACACCGTTCTGGTCGGGCAGGTACACACCTGGTTCAACGGTGAATGTCATTCCGGGCTGCAGGATTTGCAAGTTATCTGCCCGGATATAGGGGTCTTCATGTACATCCATGCCAATGCCATGACCCGTTCGATGATTGAAATACTTACCATAGCCAGCTTCTTCAATAACGGACCGGGCGGCAGCATCTACTGCAGCCGCAGGTTGACCCGGGACCGCTGCCCGCCGCCCGGCGGCATTCGCTGCCTGCACAAGTGCATGGACTTTCTCAAATTCGGGCGCCGCTTCAGAAATCGCAAATGTGCGCGTGATGTCCGAAATATATCCATCCACCCTGGCTCCCCAATCAATGACCAGCATATCTCCCGGCTGCAGCACCCGGTCGGTTGGGACAGCATGAGGGTTGGCAGAATTCGGTCCACCTGAAACAATTGGCTCAAAGGGCAGCCGCGAATCAGAACCGCTGCGCAGCAGCTGCAGCGTCAACTCTGCAGCAATCTCCTTTTCGCTTACACCCACCCCGACGAGCGGCAGGGTATTCTCCAGGGCCTGCTGGGCAACCCGCACAGCGCGGTGTATGGCATCAAGTTCATCTGCATCCTTGCAAACACGCAGCTTTGCCAGCTCAGAGGAAGCATCCGGGAACTGCGCCCGGGCTGCATGCTCCTGAACAAAGCGGAACTCCAGCAAGCGCAGCTGCCCGGGTTCGACGCCAACCTTCAGACCATCCAAACCAAGGGATCGAACAGCCCGGTGAAACACATCACGCCACCCAGCCGGATCTTCGCCATATGGGAAGGCGGTAATCTCAGAGGACAACCCGGCCAGCTTGGCCTGTTCCAATTCCGGCAGGACAAGCAGCGCCTTTTGTCCAACCACATAGAACAATACAACCGGACGCTCCATCAGGTGGAACTTCAAACCAGTCAGATATTCCAATGTAGGACCCGGGTTCAGGAGTACGGCCTCCAGATCTGAATCTTGCAGTACTGCTGCCATTTTATCCAGGCGGGTTTGCGTCATCATGCACCGGCTTTCTTCAAGTCTCTAGTACGCACAACAAAAAAGCAGTCTTCCCCATGATAGTTTCTACATGGTGAACCCTGCATTGATTTTTTCGGGTTAACGACTCTTGTCATCTCATAAGACACAAAGTCGGGCTTAAAGCAATATCCCGAAGAGGCCTGCAACCATCCAGGGATCCTGCAGGGCTATCAACCCTGTGGTAACATCACTGTCCAACACGATTCAATAATGATCACTCCGGTTTGGCCTGACAAAGGTTCGATCCAAAAACCAATCCACAACACCGGGAAATAGATATTCAAATCCCAAAACAAGGCGGAACCACCAGGGGATGATAAGTCTGCGGCGTGGACGCTTCGCAAGTCCAACCACCCGGCGGGCAACATAATCAGACTTCATATACAACAAATGCCTGCCCCTGATCTTTTTATAAGGACTATCCCCCGTGTGCTGGCCGAATTCCGTTATCGCCGGTCCCGGGTAAATCCCGGAAACATGCAGCCCAAGGGACTGAACTTCCCGTCGCAGCGCATCGGTGAAGCCCCTGACACCATGCTTGCTGGCTGCATACACACTATGGGTTGGAGGGGCGATCCATCCTGCCACTGAAGACATATTGATAATATGCCCGCTGCCGCGCTTAAGCATATGCGGTAGTACCGCCCGCGTCACCTGAATCAGCCCGATCAGGTTGACACTGATCTGTGTTTCAATATCCCGCTCCGGCTCCAACCGGTCCAGCCAGTCCAGTCGGCCAAAGCCGGCATTATTGAACAAAATGTCGATCTTTCCATACACATCCAAAACCGTCTGTACCATTACTTCAATATCGGCCCGGCTGGAAACGTCACAGGGGACGGCCAGCGCGGTCCCGCCTTCGTCCTGGATGCAATCTGCCAGGGTTTGCAGGCGATCGAGCCGGCGAGCAGTCAGGATCACATCACAGCCTTCTTTGGCAAACAGCCTGGCGGCGTCCTTCCCAAATCCTGAAGAGGCGCCTGTAATCAAGACAACCTTGTTTTCCAGTTTCCTTGCCATCTGTCTCATTATCATTACTTAGTCCCTGGAATCATCATCATGCTTGCGCGGCTGCGGCCGTTTTTGAACGGCTTCAGGTCCCAAGGCGACTTCTAAGACCTTGTCCATATGCTCTACCAGGACAATTTTCAGTTCCGAACGAACCTGCCTGGGAAGTTCGATCAGGTCCTTCTTGTTGCGTTTGGGCAGAATGACCGTTTTTATCCCTGCCCGATGGGCAGCCAGAACCTTTTCACGCACTCCGCCAACCGGCAAGACTCGACCGCGCAGCGTGATCTCACCGGTCATGGCAACATCTTTCAACACCGGGCGGCCGGTAAAGGCTGAAACCAGCGCAGTTGTCATCGTAATGCCCCCGCTTGGACCATCTTTTGGAATCGCTCCTTCCGGTAAGTGAATGTGAATGTCCAGACCATCGAATATCTCAGGGTCCAGGTCCAGCGAACGCGCCCTCGATTTGAGATACGATATCCCTGCCTGGGCCGATTCCTGCATCACGTCTCCAACCTGTCCGGTGATTTGCATTCCACCTTTGCCCTCCAGGACAGCCACCTCTACAAACATGATCTCGCCGCCGTTCTCTGTCCAGGCCAGGCCGGTGACAACACCAACTTCATCTTCTCCCTCGGCTTCCGTTTGAAAGAACTGTTGGGGGCCCAATAATTTCTCAACCAGGTCAGGAGTGATCGCTTCCGGATAGCGCTTCCCTTCAGCCTTCATCCGGGCTACTTTACGACACATGCGGCCGATTTCCCGCTCGAGATTTCGAACACCAGCTTCGAACGTATATTCACGGATAACCCGCTTGAGCGCTTCCTGCTCTAACGCCAGGTCCAGGTCATCGATACCATTCTCCGCGATCTGGCGCGGGATCAGGTAGCGTTCAGCAATGATTAATTTCTCTTCCTCGATATACCCCGGGAATTCGATCACTTCCATGCGATCAAGCAAGGCCGGGGGAATGGACCCAAGGGCGTTGGCTGTTGTGATGAACATCACCCTTGAAAGATCGAAAGGCATTTCAAGATAATGATCGCTGAAGGAATTATTTTGCTCCGGGTCCAGTACTTCCAGCAGGGCAGACGAAGGGTCACCACGGAAGTCAGCGCCAAGTTTATCGATCTCATCCAGCATGAACAACGGGTTGGCTGACCCGGCCCGCTTCATAGTCTGGATGATACGCCCCGGCAGGGCGCCGATATACGTTCGTCGGTGACCGCGTATCTCCGCCTCATCTCGTACTCCGCCAAGCGAGACCCGTACGAACTTCCGCCCCAGCGAATCGGCAATCGAACGCCCGAGAGATGTTTTTCCGGTCCCCGGCGGGCCTACAAAGCATAAAATCGGCTGGCGATCCTTTTTGGGTTTCAGTGACCGCACCGCAATATATTCCAGGATCCTGTCCTTGGCCTTCTTAAGCCCGTAGTGGTCTCGATCCAGGATCCTGGCGGCATTCCTGACATCCAGGTTATCTTCGGTCAGGCTGCTCCAGGGCAGTTCGACAATCCAATCGATGTATGTGCGAATAATACCGACTTCAGGCGCCATCGGCGGCATCTGATTGAGACGGTCGATCTCCTTCAGGGCAACCACCAGCGGCTCATCCGGCAAGTTTGCATCGGCAACTTTCTTCTTCAACTCGGTGATATCGCGCGTCCAGATATCCCCTTCCCCCAATTCAGTCTGGATAGCCTTCATCTGCTCTCGCAGGTAAAACTCACGCTGGGATCGATCCACTTCCGACTGGACCCGACTGTGAATCTCGTCTTCCAGTTCAAGCACATCAACTTCCTGAGCCAGCAAGGCATTGATCTTCAACAAGCGCTCACGCGGCTCAGCCGTCAACAATAAGGCCTGCTTATCTTCTACCTTCAAGGAAACAGCTGTGGCGATCATATCCGCCAGCCAGCCCGGCTCGGATATATTCAGCGCAAACAAGTGTGCTTCTTCAGGGATGGTGCGGTCCAACTGCACACAGCGATCAAAAAGATCCAGGGCTGAGCGCATCAGCGCCTGCATCGTCCGGTCCGGTTTCTGTGGTTCAAAGACCACCCGGCAGCGGGCGCGCATTACCGGCCTGGTTTGCGTGATCTCCAATAATTGAACACGCCGGCGCCCCTGGGCCAGAGCTGAACTGGAGCCGTCGGGCATTTGCAGCAGACGTCCAACCGCCATCTCCACCCCTACCGGCAGGAAATCTTCCAGGGTTTCAGGGTCATCAAGATCCGCGTCCTGTTGGACCAGCCCAACCACGGTCCAGTCTTCGATCTGGGCCCGCTGGACTGCCAAGAGGGAAGGCTCGCGCCCGACAAAGATAGGCGAGACCATGCGCGGAAAGATCACCAAGTCTCTCAGGGGCAGCACCAGGGCTTCTATGACCCCGGCGCCGTCCGGTTCCAGGTTGGGTACCCGGTATAACTCTTCTGTGCGCTGTGAAAGCGCCACATTGAAATTATCTTCTTCTTCTTCTTGCCAGTCGTTATGCATTCTTACTCTTTTTTCGGGATTTTTGTTGAAAGTCTTTGTGGAAATTCAATTCCTGCCAGGCCGTCATTACTTCGGCGGTGACGAACATCGACCCGGCAGATAACACAATACTACCATCTTTTTGGGATAATTTCAGCGCCCGGTGAAGGGCTTTTTCTACCGGTTCAACCTGTTCGCAGGCGATACCAGCCTGCCGGGCAGCTGCCAGGATGCGTTCTGGAGCTAAGGCGCGCGGGTGGTCCGCCCGGGTGGCAATCAAGGTACGAATCCTGGGTTTCAGTTCAGACAGCATGTGGATCAAGTCCTTGTCTTCCGATGCGCCAAAGACCAGGATCAACGGCCGGCTGGGGAAAAAGACATCCAGGGTCTCATGCATCCTGGCGAAAGAATCCTGGTTATGGGCTGAATCCAGGATCACCGGCGGTTCTCGCCGGACCACTTCAAAGCGCGCCGGCCATCTGGTATCTGACAACCCCTTTTGGATATGCGCATCTGTCACCCGCAGCCCTTTACCCCGGGCTGCCCACACAGCAGCGGCTGCCACGGCCGCATTTTTTACCTGGTAGGCGCCCAGCAGTGAAATACCGGCCTCGAGTGTCGAAAAAGGCCCGGACACAATAAATTTCTGCCCACCCAGATCCTGGTGGATGATTTCATAGGTGATCTCGCGTCCGACCACTGTCAGGGGTGCATGTCGTTCGTTTGCAATCCTTTCGAGTATCTCCAGCGCAACCGGCTCCTGCGGGGCAGAGATTACCGGCACACCTTCCTTAATGATGCCCCCTTTTTCGGCTGCGATCTTATCCAGCGTATCTCCCAGCACGGCAGTATGGTCCAGGGATAGTGAGGTGATTACCGCCGCCAGTGGTGTGACTACATTGGTGGCATCCAGCCGTCCCCCCAACCCGACTTCAATTACCGCCACGTCCACCATCCGGCGGGCAAAATACAGAAAGCCCAGCGCAGTGGTGATCTCAAAAGTCGTCAGATAAGGGACCCCGGCGACAGCTGGTTTGATCTCCTCGACCAGGCCGGCCAGTTCGCCTCTCGATATCTGCACCCCATTGATCTGCATCCGCTCGGTAAACTCCTGCAAATGCGGCGAGGTGTACAGTCCGGCCTGATACCCAGCCGCCGACAGGATGCTGGCGCACATTGCTCCCACCGACCCCTTGCCCTTGGTCCCGGCGATATGGATCGTCGGGTAGGCCCGGTGCGGGTCCCCAAGCTGCTTGAGCAGCGCCGCCATCCGGTCAAGGTTGAAGTCAGCCTGTGCCAGTTCTGAGACATGTTTCAGGCTATAATCGACGAAGGAATAGAGATAATCGAGGGCCTGGTTGTAGGCCCAGTCGCTGTCTGTCATATGAAAATTGTAATTCGGAATCAGGGAATTGGGAATTGAGGTAATGGCGGATTGCTCCCTCTGCCAGAAACACCGGGACGAAATCGCCCAACCGCCCGGCGGGAATATTTATGAGGGTGAGCACTGGCGGTTTTGCCATGTACCACTCGAAAAAGGCCCGCTGGGTACTCTGTTCGTTGAGTCCCGGCGCCACATGGTCGATTTTGGAGAGCTGTCTCCCGCCGAGACCTCCAGCGATGGAGTCTTGCCAGGGAAAGTATACCCGGCATTGAAAACCCTGACCGGCGCCAAGCGCATCTGCCAGGGCACATTGCTGGAAGGTATCCCCCACTTCCACACCTGGCGGACGCCCAGGAGACCTCAAGATGAAGAACGCGGCCTGGCCTTCCTGATCGAAGACCTGACCCGCGAAGAAACGGATGCGGCCGCATTGACCGCACACCTACAGAGTGCTGCAAAAATATCTGAACTGAAATTCTGGTTTTTGAAGGTGATTTATTGGATCCAAGTGTAGATATTTATGCAAGAAGCAGTAAAATACTCCTGCCAGCATGATCGGTATCCTGACCATCCACCTGCACCTGCCCGGCTGTACTTCCTTAAAAGAGAAGCGCAGACGTCTCAAGCCCCTGATCGCCCGTCTGCATAATAAGTTCAACGTTTCGGCGGCCGAAATGGACAGGCAGGATGCCTGGCAGGAAGCCGTCATCGCCTGCGCCCTGGTCAATACTGACATGATTCATATCCAGCGTTCGCTGCAGTCCGTCCTGAAGTGGGTTGAAGGCAACTGGCCTGACGGTGCGGTGATTGATGACCGGCTTGAAATCTTATGACACCACCGGCGCTGTTTGCAGGCAGACCATCCGGCACGGGCACGTACGAGGCGGCGAAAGCCGCCGACACAGAATCATGCTATCGATAAGGAGCATAAATGGACTTGGGTTTGAGCAATAAATCCGCCCTGGTCACCGGGGCTTCCCGCGGACTAGGGTACGCCACCGCCCTGGCGCTGGCCCGGGAAGGCTGCCGGGTGGCAATCAACAGCCGGGATGAAAAAGCGATTACATCCGCCGCCGAAAAGATCACCGGAGAAACCGGCAGCCAGGTGATCGGACTGGCCGGCGAACTTGGCGACCCGCAGACACCCGCCTCGCTGGTCGAAGCCGTCTCCAGAGACTTCCAGGGCCTGGATATCCTGATTACCAATGCCGGCGGCCCACCTGCCGGGGCGTTCGAACAAATAGGAGATGAGCAGTGGCAGCAGGCCGTCGACCTGTCGCTGATGAGCCATGTTCGCCTGATCAGGGCAGCGCTGCCCTGGCTGCGCAAATCCGATGCACCCAGCGTGCTGACCATCACCTCGATCTCTGTCAAGCAGCCGATTGTCAACCTGGTGCTGTCGAACAGCGTACGCGCCGCCACGATCGGACTGACCAAGACCCTGGCCCTGGAACTGGGCGGAGAAGGGATCCGCTTTAACTCGATCCTGCCCGGCTGGACCGAGACGGAACGCGTCACCCAGTTGATGACGGCCCGCGCCGAAGCCAACAGCGCCACCATCGAAGACGAATTCAAAAAACAGGCCGCCGAGAGTCCCTTTGGCCGCATGGCCAGACCGGAAGAGTTCGCCCGGGCGGCCGTCTTCCTGGCCTCTCCTGCTGCCTCTTACATTACCGGCATCATGCTGAGCGTTGACGGCGGGATGTATAAAGGAATCTTGTAATTCCGGACCTTCCCTGGCGCTAACTCCCCGCCAGCTGATATACGATCACCCTACGAAAAGTCCGTCCCCGGTTGATCCACCTGTGTACTATCGTATAATGCAAGCCAGAGACTTAACCATGTGGTCTCAGAACGATTGCATCAGGACAATCAACCTGAAGAAAACCTTGTGCTCTTTGTGTCTTTTGTGGTTGCGTTCTCTTCTTTCGACAGTTAGGCAATCACCTCAAACCGCTCAGGACTTCGAATTCCCGGCGTTCCGGTGTACAATCGGGGCCTGTCCATCTTAGGATTGTAGATTGTTGGATCCCCCAGGCTGACATGAAAAAACTCTCCCATCTGACCCGCTCGTCCCTGATCCTGATCATCTTCTTCGGTCTGGATAAGGTGGTTGCCTTCCTGCGCTCGATCATCATCGCCCGCCAGTTCAGCCTGTCATTCGAACTGGACGCCTTCAACATCGCCAACAACCTGCCCGACCTGCTCTTCGCCCTGATCTCGGGCGGCGCCATGACCATGGCGCTCATCCCGGTCTTGAGTGAAGTGCTGACCCTGAAAGGTCGTCCGGCTGCCTGGCGGGTTTTCTCGAGCATCGCCAACCTGACCTTCCTGATCACCGGCGGGCTGGCCATCGTTATTACAGTCTTTGCCAATGAATTCGTGGCAGCCGAAATGGGGATCGCACCCGGGTTTGGACCCCAGCAGCAGACCCTGATCGCCGACCTGATGCGCCTGAACCTGATCGCAACCATGATCTTCTCGATCAGTGGTCTGGTGATGGGCGGACTGCAAGCCAACCAGCACTTCCTGCTGCCGGCCATGGCCCCCCTGCTTTACAACCTCGGCCAGATCACCGGGGCGCTGGTGCTCTCCCCCGCAGAACCCTACACGTTCGGCCCGGTCACCCTGCCGGCCCTTGGGCTGGGCGTCCACGGGTTGGTCTACGGCGTCATCCTGGGCGCCCTGCTGCACCTTGCCATCCAGGTCCCCGGCCTGATCAAATATGAATTCCGCTGGACGCCCCGCATCGAACTGGACCAGGGCATGATCGAGGCCGTCAAACTGATCGTCCCGCGTGTGTTCACCATGCTCTTTATCCAGTTCATGTTCATCGCCCGGGATAACTTCGCCTCCCGCCTGGACCAGATCGGGGCGGCTTCTTCCCTGACTTACGGCTGGATGATCGTCATGGTGCCGGAGACGCTGCTGGCGACCGCCATCGCCACGGTCATGCTGCCGACCCTGTCCAAATATGCCGCCCAAAAAGATTGGTCCAGGTTCAAACAAACCCTCGATAAAGCCCTGCAAATCTTCGTCGCCCTGCTGCTGCCCATTGGTGCAATCATAGCCGCCGGCTTGAAGCCGCTGGTGCAAGCCGCCTTCGGATTCGACGCAGCAGGAACCAACCTGCTGACCTTGACCACGCGGGTCTATATGCTCACCCTGGCCGGCTATGCGGTTCAGGAACTGATGGCCCGGGCGTTCTATGCCCGCAAGAAGGCGCTCGTCCCCCTGGCGACCGTCGTGCTGCGGATCTTCCTGTATATTGGAATCGGTCTGACAATCCTGAAGGTTTTCCCCCATCCCGGCGCCCCGGTCATTGCCGCCCTGGAACTGGCCATCACCGTCGAAGCAGTCATCATGCTTATCTGGCTGAACAAACAACTGCCCGAAAAGATATCCGGCTGGAACTCACTCATGCGAGGCCTGGCCGCCGCACTGGCAGCCGGTGTGGTTACCTTCCTGGTCGCAACTTACCTGCCCGGCGGCGCGGTGACCACAGCCCTGGCTGGTATGCTTGCCGGAATGGGGATCGCTCTGCCCTTTGCCTGGAAAGAGATCAGGCTGCTGTTCGACCTCTAAATTCACACAATGCCCGCACCCGACTTGATCACTCCGATCGCTGACAGTGCGGTATAATGAGCGCCATGTCTGAAATTAACACCAGTTCCACTCAACCAATTCCAACAAAAAAACGCCGTTGGCCTGCCATCCTGATCGGCGTGTTGAGTTTTTTCCTGATCATCGGTTTCGGCGGCTTCGGCGGCTACCAGAGCGGTATCAGTGACCGCCTGGCTGCCCAACAGTCCCAGCAAACCCAAGATCTGGCTGACCAATATGCCCGGGCCCTGGTAGATATCCAATCCGGCAATTATGAACAAGCCAGGCAGCGCCTGGAATACATCATCAAATATGATGCCGCTTTCCCGGGTGCGGTCGAAAAACTAGCCGAGACCATGGTATTGATGACTATCCCAACCGCCACCAACACTCCCACCCTGACCCCAACCCCAGACATACGCGGCGTCGATGCGCTCTACAGCAGCGCCAAACAGTTCATCGCAGCCCAGGATTGGCCCAGTGCGCTGACCACCCTGGATCAGGTGCGGATCGAGGACCCCACCTACAAAACCGCAGAAGTGGACGGCATGTACTATTTTTCCCTACGCAACCATGGCGTCAACCTGATCAACCAGGGAAACCTGGAAGGCGGTATCTACCACCTCTCGCTGGCTGAGCGCTTCGCCCCCCTGGATTCGGCTTCCAACGGCATGCGGGAAGGCGCCCGCATGTACTTGGTCGGCTCCAGCTTCTGGGAACTCGATTGGAGCGAGGTTGTAGCCTACTTCTCTCAGGTTGGGGTGGGCTGGCCTGGAATGTGGGACGGCACCATGACCGCCAGTGAACGGTACCGCATCGGCTCAATGCGCTATGGCGACGAACTCTTCGAACAAAAAGAATACTGTGCAGCGTACAACCAGTATGGGAACGCCATGGCATACGGTAACCTGGACGCGCAGTCTGCCAAGAATGCCCAAGAAGCCTACCTGATCTGCTACCCACCCACAGCAACCCCTGAACCTATCCTCACTGAAGCTCCCACCGAGGAGCCGCCCACAGAAGCACCTCCAACAGAAGTCACTCCCTAAAGTATTATGCCCTTCTGGGTACTATCCCTGATCTTCTGGCTGCACATGCTGGCGACCGTTACCTGGATCGGCAGCCTGGCGGCCACTTCCTTTTTAATACTCCCTGCAGCCAAGAAAACCCTCAAGCCCGCTGACCAGCTGGCCTTTCTGTCTGCCCTGCAACGGCGCCTGGAACCCATCGCCTGGTTCTGTCTGGCTCTGCTGCTGGTGACCGGCATGTTCCAGCTGAGCGTCAACCCGCATTATGACGGGTTCCTGTCGACCAGCAGCCAGTGGTCGCTGGCCATCCTGGGCAAGCACCTGCTGGTAATGGGGATGGTCATCGTCAGCGCTGTGCAGACCTGGGAAATCCTGCCTGCTATCCGGCAAACTCTCTTACGGCTCGAAAAGGGACAGGGAGATGAAGAAGGATTCGAGTCACTGCGCAAAAAGGAAACTCGTCTGCTGCGCCTGAATTTCATCCTGGGGGTATTAATCCTGGCAGCGACCGCTCTGGCCAGAGCTTCTTAACCGGCCAACCTTCCATTACCCAGGGAACTCCGGCCGCAGATCGGTGATTGGTCTCGAAAAGATCGGCCATCCCTGGTGAATATCCCGGCCATGGGTACAGGATACATAAGCCGTCTGCCGGCCACATAAGCCACAAGATCGGTCCCGATCAGCCAGCAACCTGGATATAATCTGCGGCACATATTGTCCATTTTCAACCTTGGAATTGTCGTTGCGAATGCCTTACCGTTTTTGATTTTCGCACCGAGGTGTCCGCCCAGGCATCATTCCCCCCCCATTTTTTGAACCAGATTCACATGGAAGCAGCGGGACCTGCCGAACGGCAGGTCCCTCGCCTTGCTCATGTGAGGAGCATTTTAGTTCGGAGACTGGTTGACGTCTTACCGCTCCGCAGGCGACAATCATAAGTATAACCATAAAAAGCTATCAAAAGCTATCAGGTTTTTGGAATCGCAGCCTTTCGAAAGGACTTACAGGCTGCGGTTCTGGCCCACGTTTGGTAAGATCCACTCACCAGGAATCCTGTCAACAAAGCCCTGAAATACCGCAAGGCATTTGACATTTGTCCAAACATGTTCTACACTTCTCTCATGCTTGCACGCGTATATTCCTGTGCCGTTGTCGGCCTGGACGGGGTCATCGTAGAAGTGGAAGTCGACTACGGCCAGGGGCTGCCGGGCGTGACCATCGTCGGTCTGCCTGATGCGGCTGTCCAGGAAAGCCGCGAGCGCGTGCAAGCCGCCGTGCGCAACTCCGGATTGCAGTTCCCCCGCCGTCGTGTGGTCGTCAACCTGGCACCGGCCTCGGTACGCAAGGAGGGACCAGCCTACGACCTGCCGATCGCACTGGGAACGATCCTGCTGGCAGGTTTCCTGCCCCGCGGGATCGCCGAGAATGCCCTGGTCGTCGGCGAACTCTCCCTGGACGGTGCGGTCCGTCATGTGCGCGGCGTACTGCCAATCGCGGCCACAGCCCGCGATCAGGGGTACCGACAGGTGATCGTCCCGGCTGCAGACGCGGCCGAAGCGGCCCTGATCCCCGACCTTGAAGTCATCCCGGTGGAAAACCTGTCCGATCTCTACCAGCACCTGACCGGCGCCAGCCCGATCAGCCCCTACCAGCCCGACGGGGAATATTCGACGCCGCTGCAAATCGCCACGGACTTCGCCGAGATCAAAGGCCAGGAACACGTCAAGCGCGCCCTGGAAGTGGCCGCCGCCGGGGGGCACAACGTTTTGATGGTGGGCAGCCCAGGGTCGGGCAAAACCCTGCTGGCACGCGCCCTGCCGGGGATCCTGCCCGAGATGAGTTTCGAAGAATCCCTGGCTGTGACGAAAATATATTCCGTGGCCGACCAACTGCCTCCGGAAACGCCGCTCCTGCAGCACCGCCCGTTCCGCTCTCCCCACCACACCATCAGCCATGCCGGGCTGGTTGGCGGCGGGAACATTCCCGGCCCGGGGGAAATCTCACTGGCCCACCGCGGCATCCTCTTCCTGGACGAATTCCCCGAGTTCGGATCACGCGTCCTGGAAGTCTTGCGCCAGCCGATGGAAGACAAGGTGGTTACCATCAGCCGCGCCCAGGGCGCCTTCACCTTCGATGCTAACTTCCAGCTGATCGCAGCGATGAATCCCTGCCCGTGCGGCTGGCACGGGGACTCGCAGAAGCCCTGCACCTGTGCCCACTCGGTGGTCACCAAGTACCAGAAGCGTATTTCGGGACCGCTGCTAGACCGGATCGACATCCACATCGAGGTACCGCGCGTGGACTATGAGAAACTCTCCAGCAGCCGGCTGGGAGAGACCTCAACCGAGGTACGCATCAGGGTCGAAGACGCCCGGCGCAGACAGAGCGAACGCTTTTCACACAACGAGGAAAAGGAAGAAGGCATTACCTGCAACGCCGATATGCACATTGCCGAGATTCGGAAATACTGCCAGCTGGACGAGACCGGGAACAATCTGGTGAAATCTGCCATGAGCCAGCTGCAGCTTTCGGCGCGTGCCTACCACCGGGTGCTCAAACTGGCCCGGACGATTGCAGACCTGGCCGGGAGCGAGCAGATCCAGCCGCCGCACCTGGCAGAGGCGTTGCAGTATCGTCCGAAGATTATGATGGGGTAAGTAATTCTGGTCGTGGCGAAAAAATGACGGTTACATCAGATATCTCAACAGCCTGGATAGAGATTGTAATGGGTTGACAGGCGCTGAGCAACAAGACAATAGGATGTTCAGGATCGCGATGAGCTTCCTGGTGCGCATGATTACCTCCTTGATTTTGTGCTGCACTCCCGAAACAATTTCTTTCGAACAAACGAATCTTATGGACAACTGCTCTTCCCGTTGGGTACAAATGCGGCGTACTTGCAGGCATTCTCGGGAGTGATCAGAACCATGTCAATGAACTGTTTTTCAGGCATGTCCGTCGAACCGGTACGAAGATAACGGTCAGCCTGAATGGCGGCTTGGGTGACCATTTCAAAGACTGGCAGCATCATGGTTGCATCGATTTCACTTTCCATGATGGATTCAATCACATCATAAGAACCGTCCATGCCGACCACGATCACGTCTATGCGGCCTGTGGCCAGCAGTACGGCTTGAGCGCCTGCCGCCATCGAATCGTTTCCGGCGATTATGCCGTTAACTTCAGGATACATTATAAGCAGTGTTTCACACTGTATCATAAGGCTCAATAGCAGACCAATTAGCTGTTTGTTGCGCAATCAATTCCAAATCCGGTATTTTATCGAGTACGCTGTGGAAACCATCAGAGCGGGGTTGGGCCAAGAGGTCGGTGTCCCTGCTGGTCAACTCAATGTATTTGCCTTGCTTGCCCATTAGATCGGCAAAATATTCTGCCACGAGAGTAACGCCCATATCATTGTCGGCAATAATTTGGGAGACTGCTACACCTTCCTGGTTGATCTGGCGGTCGATCAGGAAGCCAGGGATGCCTGCCTCTTTCGCTCTCTGGATGGCGAAAACACTGGCACCTGCACCGGCAGGATTGAGGATGATGGCAACCGCCTTCTGGGTGATACAATGGTCAATCAGGTCACTCTCCTTGTTGGGATCATCATCATAGACAAGCTTCAGGGAAGAATAGCCAAGCTCTTCCACCTTCCGGGCAGTGATCTCCTGTTGGACGCGGAAGTAAGGATTTTCCACACCAGGCACGATGATGCATAGCAGGTTGCCAGCAGCCGTCTGGGTGGCTACTTCAGCAGGAGGTTCGCTGGGTACTGCGGTTCGCTCAGGTTTTTCAGTTACCTGGCGAGTAGGAAAAGTGGGTTAACAGGCGCTGATCAGCAATCCCAACAGAATGCCGATCAGCGCAATAAGCTTCTTATGCATTGTCTTCTCCTTGATTAAGGACATCTTCCTGACAGATACAGTGCCCAGCTATGGGTATGGAAAGCAAACTCTGTTATTCGTGAAAATGCACGGTAGTGAAACCACCAATAAAAGGTGTTGAGCGGCTTCTATTTATTTTTGTTATCGGAGTGGGGAAAGCTTACCCGTTCGTTGCCTCATTGAACTTAGCATACAACGTAGTGTGAACTTTGCGCAAATTATCCGGATCCATTTTTTCCACCTGGCGGTCATAGGTCAGATAGCCATTTATCTCGATTTCCACATCGGTTGTCTGTGTATAAATTGCAGCCGTCAATCCCTGTAATATCAACGGTTTCAATTCGTTTTCCAGTAATTCCTGATAGGCTTCCATCAGGGCTTCTCTGGAATCATAGTGGCGATAGCCAAACTTCTTCCCCGCATCCCAAAGATGCCCATCCACTTTTAGGCTATAACCGCCAAATTCTGATAACACAAAAGCACGTCCATCCCGTTTTGGTCGTTTCAATTTCTTGACATATACATGCTTGCTTTGAAGATCCCCACCACCCTGATCGAACCAGCCTGAAGCATGATCCACCAATCGGGTTGGATCCTGCCTTTTGACCCAATCCCCGATCTCCTTCGCTCGGAACTGTCCCCAACCTTCATTGAACGGGACCCAAACCGCTATACAAGCCGAGTTGTACAGGTGGTCAATCATGCCCTCTAGCCCTGCTTTGAATTCAGCCCGATTCTGCGCACCAGCCCGGCCAAAACGACCCAGTCGACAGGAATCGTTACGGTGGAAGCCAAAGATCAACGATAGCACTGCTACCACTTCTCCATCGATCAAACCACCATTGGGCATATCTTGCCAGACAATTATTCCCAGCCGGTCGCAGTGATAATACCAGCGCAGCGGTTCCACCTTTATATGTTTGCGGATCATATTGCATCCGATCGCTCGCGTGTATTCAATGTCGAACAACATCGCTTCTTCTGAAGGCGGTGTATACAATCCGTCCGGGAAATAGCCTTGATCGAGCGGGCCGTACAGGAACAACGGCTCATCGTTCAAAGCAAATCGCAGATACCCCTGTTTATTCGTCACCAACCCGAATTTTCGCATCGCAAAATAGCTGCCAACTTCATCCAGTATCTTCCCATCACAGACAAGTCGCACGGTCAGATCATATAGATAAGGATCAGCCGGACTCCACGCTCGCGGATCGGGCACTTCGCATCGTATCGGACGATTACCTTGTCCGCTTCCAAGCGAAACTTTTTCTCCATCTGACAATATTTCTGCCTGCACCTGGACGCCTTCCGCCTCACCCCGAATCTTGACATCCACCATCAGCGACCGATCATCCAGGTCTGGCGTGAGTTTCAGCGACTCGATGCTGATCTTCGGTACAGCTTCCAACCAGACCGTCTGCCAGATGCCGGATATGGCCGTGTACCAGATTCCTTTGGGTTGGAGCACCTGCTTGCCACGCTGCTGCAAGCCCTTGTCGGTCGGGTCCCAGACAGCAACCAGCAGTTCATTCTCCCCATCCCCAAGCACATCTGTGATGTCGAATACAAAGGGCAGGTAACCCCCTCGATGGGCGCCGACATATTTTCCATTGACCCACACATTGCACTCATGATCAACCGCACCGAAATGGAGCAATACTCGCGCGGATCCTTTTGCACCTGGTCGGGAAAACATGCGCCGATACCACAAGCGTTCGTCAGGTAACAAGGGTTTCTGTACGCCAGAAAGGGTCGACTCAACTGCATACGGAACCAGGAGCTTTCCGTCAAATCTTTCAGGTTTCGGATCATCTTTCTGTAGAATGGCATAGTCCCATGCGCCATTGAGATTGACCCAACTTGGCCGGGTCATCTGCGGGCGGGGATATTCAGGAAGTGGCGTTGGCTTGTTGGGAGACCAGGGCGTTCTCAAGCGTTCACCCAGACAGTCATATTCGATTCACCACGATTGCCCCACAAAAAATAGGGAATAAAAGTCAGTGTTTTGGAGTCGATGGAGCTTGCCTTAATGATCATCGTCCCACCCAATAGATCTGACGCAAATATCTCTGTTAGCGTAGAAACATCGAGCTGGATCGTGAAAATGTCTACATCGGGATTGTCTATATTTTCCAGACAATAAACAATCGGGCCACGTGAAACCACAACTTTGCCCTGGTGTCCCTTGACCTTTGGATGAGCTTTTCGAATTTTAATGGACATATCGAATTCGATATCGATCCGATCCCCTGCTTTCCAGTCACACTGCAAGGATAACCACTGACCCTGGCGCGGGTCATACCCACCAGCAGCGGTATCGCTTGATCTGGGGATCGAGGGGAGTTCCATAACTTCACCAGCACACAGCACGTGAGTATCAGAACTCCACCCAGGAATACGCAGGTTAATCGAAAATCTTTCAGATGCCTTAGATGGTGTAACCTTGATAGTGCTTTTGCCCTTCCAGGGAAGGTCAGAATGTATCTCGAAATCCGCCAACTCAGTAGAAAATTGGCTACTGATGAACTGATGTATCTCGATTGCGTCATCAGTTTGCGAGTAGATGTACTTTCCAATGTCCGCCCAGGTGCGGGACAGGTTAGACGGACAGCAAGGTACGGCATACCAGGGTTGGCGGATCACACCACTACGACAGGTGAGTGGATTGTTATAGAAATAACTCTTGCCATCAAGCCCCATGCCGACCGCGGCCGCATTGTATAGCTGCCACTCGAACAGGTCACTGTATTTGGCTTCTCTGGTGAGCAGCCCCATCTCCCAATTCCAGAATATACTGGCCAGCGCCGCACAAGTTTCAGCATAGGCATATTCGGGATCAAGTTCGTAGTCGTTGCCGAAGCCTTCAAGCGCAGGCAAGGAACCAATGCCGCCAGTAACATACATACGCCGTGTGACCATGTGCTCCCAAACCTGTTCAAGCGCAGGAATGAGGGTTTTATCGTCGCTTTCACGCGCCAGCATGGCAATGGCGGTTTCCAGGTAGGCAAACCGAACCGAATGCCCGACGGGAACAGTCTGCTTTCGCACCGGGGTGTGCTGTTGGAAATATTTGCCTGTCAGGGCATTGATGTTCCAACGCAGGCTAACGTTCCGGGGTCTTTTGGCCTCATTGCCAGGGGGGGATTGGAAGGGCTTGAAATCAGGGTGAGTAGCGATGTACTCTTGTCGTTTTTCTTGAACAAGTTTGGTCCGCGCCTCGACACTGATATTCTGTTTCAGGATCGATAGGGCAAAGAACGATTTCTGTCCACGCTGTTCAATGAACTGACGCGCCATGTCAAGATAGGGCGTATGACCAGAAGCCCGATACAGGCGCAACAATGCGATCTCGATCTCCTGGTGACCTGGTGTGTAGAAAGGGCCATCGCCGGTGAAATCCACCACAATGAGGTCCGCAGCGCGGCGTACGATCTCAAGCAGGTCTGTATTACCAGTGGTCTCATAGTGAGAGACACCGGCTTCGATCAGGTGACCATGGCAATAAAGTTCGTGTTCGATCTGCAGGTTCTCCCAGCGTGTATCGGGAAAGTGGATCTGGTTGTAGGTGTATATGTAGCCATCCGCTTCCTGGACCCGCGCCAGGAGACCGATCAATTTATCCATAAGGGCAGCAAGTTTGGGGTCCGGGTACGAGGCGTAGATCCGGGAGGCAGCGTCCAGCCATTTGTAGGCATCCGAATCAGCAAAGAACCACCCTTCGCGGAAGCCGTCTACATCCCCGGCAACTATGCGAAAGTTCTCGATGCAACCGGATGCTTCCAACTGTTCCCACTGATGGAAAATTGCGGAGGTTGCATTGATAATCAGGCGATCATGCCAGAAACCGGATGTGATCTGCGCCCGGTTCATGCGGTTTTCCTTGAGCCGATAAAAATAAGCGGAATGAGCGAGAGCAGGGCTATGACCGAGCCGACCTGAAAGATGATCGGAACCGGAATGAAACCGGCTTCGCCGTTAAAGGTTGTCGGAACGCCAAAGTTCTGGATAAGCGTCGAGCCGATCCAGGGGCCAAGCACCATCGGGATGGCAATCCAGAATATCATGCGTATCCCGAGGAACTTGCCGCGATTTTGCTCAGGCAGCAAATCCTTGAGCCAGGCGACCGAAGCGATGCTTGCAGCTACTGAGAAAGCCTGCCAGAACAAACCGGTGAGTGCCAGGAGCGGCAGCGTGTTGACCAGAGAAAGCAGGATCCCACCAATGCTGCTGACGATAATGGCAACAGCGATCATCAGACGCTTGTTCCAACGGTCTGCCAGGATACCGAAGGGGATAGCGAATATGGCGCTTCCCAACATGACCGCCCCGCCAATGATGCTGAATTCGGTCTTGGTGACGCCAACGAAGTTCTCAAGATAAACAATGAGATAAGGAAAAGATACCTGCATCCCGATACTACTGATCATGATGAAGAGCAGCAGTATAAACAGATCACGATTGTTCCTGAGCACATCCATGCGGAAGAGTTCGGTGAATTCAACCCAGAAGGATGAACGTTGTTCGTCGGTCTCAGGGTGTGGGGCATCGCGTAACAGGCTACCTGCTATCAAGCCGGTCAACATGACAATGCCGCCCAGACTATAGAAGAAGATGAAATAGCCAAACGAGTCGATCAGGATACCGGCCGCCACCATAGCAACGATCTGCGCCAGGAACAAGCTCAGATTTAGCACACCTTCCACACGTCCGCGGTTTTCGCTGGAGGCGATATCGGCCGTCCAGGCGCTGAAGGCAGCATCGTTGGCAGTGGAGCCGAAGAAGGTCATGACCGCATCGGTGACAACTACCATGATCACTGCCAGGCTGGTAATTTTGATGTAAGAAACGGTTGGGAATATAACGGTAGAGAGCCCCCACAGCAAATAACCTATCAGGATATATGGACGGCGGCGTCCCCAGCGCGATCGGGTGCGATCGCTGAGCGTGCCCATCAAAAGCGTTGTCATGGTGGCCGTGATAGCACTAGCAGCAACCATCCAGGCCACCGGACGCGGGTCCGGGGTGATCGTATCGAAGACGAATGTATTAAACCATGAATTCTCAACTGCCCATGCGATCTGTCCAGTCAATGCCAGGGCGACCATTACGGCCCAGGTGCGTGACGCAATTCCACGTTGTGATGAGTTATGCATGTACGTCCTTTCCCTAAATGATAACGATAGATAATTTTACCAACTATCCTGAAACTTTTTATGCCATTATTGAAAGTGACAAAAATTAGGTAAGATAAGGACTGTAAAAGCGGGGATTGTAGTTTTTCAACGATCAAATCCACCCTGTTTGAAGAGTTCGCCACTGTAGATTTACGGGGAGACCTTCCTGACTCGGTGGCGTTTTTTCTCAATCACGGCGAAAAGACCAGCTAATTTTTCTGCTGAATATTTTCCCAACACTATTTCGAGTTCAGCATGAATATCGGGCATTTCAGAAGGGTACCCGCGTAA
>JAFGMV010000052.1 GCA_016927315.1 Anaerolineales bacterium
AGTGCTGCGAAAATATCTGAACTGAAATTCTGGTTTTTGAAGGTGCTTTATTGGATCCAAGTTTAGATATTTATGCAAGAAGCAGTAGTAATCCCAAAATCCAATTCATTATCGAAGGAGCATCTCATGTCTGAGCAAACCCGTTTCAACCTGCGTCAAACCGACCTGCCAAAGCAGTGGTACAACATCAACGCAGACAGCCCGGTACCGCCCACCCCAGTGCTGCACCCTGGCACGATGGAACCGGTCACCCCCGAATTCCTCTCTGTCCTGTTCCCGATGGAACTGATCATGCAGGAAGTTTCCAGCGAGGCCTATATCGATATCCCTGAAGAAGTACAGGAAATCTACAAGTTGTGGCGCCCCACACCGCTGGTAAGAGCCCGCCGCCTCGAAAAAGCCCTGGACACCCCGGCCCACATCTACTACAAGAACGAAAGCGTCTCCCCGGCCGGCAGTCATAAACCCAACACCGCTATCGCACAGGCCTTTTTCAACAAGGCTGCCGGCACCAAAGCCCTGACAACCGAGACCGGCGCCGGGCAGTGGGGTTCGGCCCTTTCGCTGGCCTGTAACTTCTTCGATCTCGACCTGGAAGTGTACATGGTCAAGGTCTCGTACCAGCAGAAACCCTACCGCCGCATCATGATGCAGACCTACGGGGCCGATATCTACGCCAGCCCGACCGATCGCACCCAGTTTGGGCGTATGATCCTGGAAAAAGATCCCGACTGCACCGGCTCGCTGGGGATCGCCATTTCGGAAGCGGTCGAAGTCGCCGCTACCTCTGAAGGCCAGAAGAAGTACAGCCTGGGCTCGGTACTTAACCACGTCTTGATGCACCAGACGGTTATCGGCGAAGAAGCCCTCAAGCAGATGGACCTGGCCGGCGAGTACCCGGACGTGGTCATTGGCTGTGTCGGCGGTGGTTCAAACTTCGCCGGGCTGGCCTTTCCCTTCCTGCGCCAGAACCTGAAGGACGGGCAGCGCGCCCGCCTGGTGGCCGTTGAGCCGACCGCCACACCGACCATCACCAAGGGCGCCTACACCTTCGACTACGGCGATACCGCCAAGATGGCGCCGATTGTAAAGATGCACACCCTGGGTCACGGCTTTATCCCGCCCGCCATTCACGCCGGCGGCCTGCGCTATCACGGTATGGCGCCGTTGGTCTCGGCCCTGTGTGATGCCGGGCACATCGACGCGGTAGCGGTTAAACAACGTTCCACTTTCGAAGCCGCAGTGAAATTCGCCAAAACCGAGGGCATTATCCCGGCCCCCGAGACCGCCCACGCCATTCGCGTGACCATCGACGAAGCCCTGGACGCCAAGGAAAAGGGAGAAAAACGCGTCATCCTGTTCAACTTCTCGGGCCACGGCCACTTCGACCTGGCCGCTTACGAAGCCTACCTGAACAGCAGCCTGCAGGATTACGAATATCCCAAAGAAGCCATCGAAGAAGCCCTGAAAGACCTACCGCAGGTCAACCTGTAAAAAATCCCCCGAACGCATTCGGGATTCCTCCTCATTCGCAGCACGCAGGTCTTCCAAACCGGGAGACCTGTGTGCGCGTTATAATGATGTATGATTAAGCTATACGCGAACTGGAGGTTGTATGCAAGACCTGACCAAAGCGATGATCGAATTGATCCGGCGCACATCCACCGACCTGCCGGGGGATGTCGTCAAACGCCTGCAGGCTGCCCTGGACAAAGAAGAACCGGGCTCTGCGGCCCATGGAGCCTTGGAAACCATCTTGAAGAACATCGAACTGGCCCGTGAGAACTCAACCCCCATCTGCCAGGACACCGGTACGCCGATCTTTTACGTCCATTATCCCGAAGGCTGGTCGACGCGCAGGCTGAAACAGCAGATCCGGGATGCAATGGAAGAAGCTACCCGTCTGGCCTACATGCGCCCGAACGCCGTGGATGCAGTCTACGACCGTAACAGCGGCAACAACCTGGGCGGTGATGACTTCCCCTACATCCACTTCGAAGAGGTCGACGCAGACCAACCATTGACGATTGAGTTGATGCTCAAAGGCGGCGGCTGCGAGAACGTCGGCGCACAGTACTCCCTGCCGAACAATGAACTGGGGGCCGGACGCGACCTGAAAGGCGTCCGCAAGGTGGCCCTGGATGCGGTCCACAAAGCCCAGGGCAATGGCTGCGCCCCGGGGGTATTGGGGATCGCCATCGGCGGCGACCGGGGCTCCTCCTATTATGCCTCGAAAGAAGTGTTCTTCCAGAAGATGGACGCAGACAGCCAGGACCCAACCCTGGCCAGACTCGAGCAGCAGCTGACCGACGAGGCCAACCAGATGGGGATCGGCCCGATGGGCTTCGGCGGCAAGTCGACGGTCCTAGGGACCAAGATCACCGGCCTGCACCGCCTGCCGGCCAGTTACTTTGTTTCTGTCTCCTATATGTGCTGGGCTTACCGCCGCCGTAAGATGACCGTCAGCGGCGATGAAATCGCCTATGATTAGATACAAAAATCCTTTGTGGTGATACAACGGAGAGATTATGCGAGAGATAACCATACCGATCAGCGCTGAAACTATCCGCGACCTGCACGTTGGTGAAGCCGTACGGTTAACCGGCGTCATGATGACCGGCCGCGATACGGTCCATAAGTGGATGATTGAAACCTTTATCAGGAAGACCCGCCAGCCGGAAGGGGATGATCTCAAGGTCTATGAGGCTATCCGGCCCATCCTGCAGGATGGTATCATCTATCACTGCGGCCCGGTTGTGGCTGGCCTGGAAAACAAGGCATACCGCTTCACGGCTGCCGGCCCAACCACCTCCATCCGGGAGGAACCCTACCAGGCCGAGGTCATGAGCCACTTCAATAGCCGCGGGGTAATCGGTAAAGGAGGCATGGGGCCCAAGACCCTGGCCGGCTGCCGGGAGGCGCCCTTTGTTTACCTGCACGCCATTGGCGGAGCAGCCTCCTATATTGCCCAGAGCGTCAAACGCGTGCTGGAAGTCTACAAGCTCGATTTCGGTGTACCTGAAGCTATGTGGGTGATCGAGGTCAAAGACTTCCCGGCCGTGGTAACCATGGACGCACACGGCCAATCACTGCATGCCGTCGTCAGCGAGCAGTCGAAGAAAGTACTGGAAAAGCTGATCCAGGATTAACAGGAGCTTATCGTGAACAACAAACCTCTACGCTGGGGGTTGATCAGTACCGCCCGGATCAACCGCAAACTGATCCCGGCGCTGCGGGCCTCGAAACGCAGCCAGCTGGCTGCGGTCGCTTCCCGCACACAGACAGCCGCAGATGCCTATGCCCGGCAGTGGAATATCCCGCGGGCTTTCGGCAGTTACGAAGACCTGCTGGCTGACCCTGAGATTGATGTAGTCTACAACCCGCTGCCCAACCACCTGCACATCGAGTGGAGTATCAAGGCCATGCAGGCCGGGAAACATGTGCTGTGTGAAAAACCGCTGGCGCTAACACTGGAAGCCGTCGACGAGCTGGCAGCCGCCGCCCGTGAGTACGGCCGGGTCGTGGCCGAGGCCTTCATGTACCGCCACCATCCGCAGACCCTCAAGGTCAAGGAGATCGTGGACAGCGGCAAACTTGGAGAGATCCAACTGATCAAAGGCGCCTTCACATTTATGCTTTCAAATGAAAATGACATCCGCCTCAACCCCCAGATGGGCGGCGGAAGCATCTGGGATGTGGGCTGTTACCCGATCAGCTATATACGCACCATGCTCGGACAGGAACCGCAGGAAGTCTTTGGCCAGCAGGTCCTGGGTCCAGGCGGGGTCGATGTGAGCTTCATCGGGCAAATGAGGTTCCCGGGTGAGGTGTATGCCCAGTTCGACAGCGGCTTCAGGACCCCCTTCCGGACCTATATCGAAATTACAGGCCGCCAGGGCTGCCTGCACGTTCCGGTACCCTTCAGCCCCCAGATGGACACCCGCATCGAACTGGTAACGGGTGAGCGGACCCGGTCGATCCGCATCCGCGGGCAAAAAGAGCTGTACCAGGGTGAAGTTGAAGACCTGGCAGATGCCGTCCTGCTGGGCAAAGCGCCCCGCATCAGCCTGCAGGACAGCCGTGCAAATATCGCTGCCATTCGGGCCCTGCTTGTCTCGGCCGAAACACAAAAACCTGTCCTGTTGAAGTAATAATACCCGGTGAAATTGAAACGCCCTTTTTGCCTGGCAGCATTTCTCATGGTGCTTGCAGTCCTGCCGGGCTGCGGCCAGCAGGCGACGCCGGCGGCACAGGAATCCATCCGGCTTCCCAGTTCGACGCTTACGGTCACGGCCACCCCCTTCCAGCCATCCACCCGCACTCCCAACCCAACCGCAACCCCGCCCGGTCCTCCCCCGGTGATCATCCTGTTCATCGGCGACGGTATGGGAGAAGGGCACCGTGCAGCCGCCCGCTGGCAGTCGGCGGGGCCCGGCGGACAACTGGTAATGGACAGCCTGCCAGCACAGGGCTGGGCGCGTACCCAAACCAGCGACGGTGCAACCACCGACTCAGCCGCCGCAGCAACCGCGATGGCAACCGGGCAGAAAACCCTGTATGAAACCCTGGGACAGGATGCAGCCGGGAACGACCTGCTCACCATTCTGGAACAGGCCGAAGCGCTCGGGCTCTCTACCGGGTTGGTAACGAACACAAAGATCACCGACGCCACTCCGGCAGCCTTTGCAGTCAGTGTCTTCAACCGGGAATGGACCACAACCATAACTGGCCAACTATTGGAGGCTGATATCGAAGTCCTGTTAGGCGGAGGTGAAGACGACTTCCTGCCGGAAACCCAGACCGGCTGTTATCCCGGGAATGGAAACCGCACGAAGGACCAGCGCAACCTGATTGGTGAAGCGATTGATGATCATTACACTTATATCTGTTCAGCCCGTGAACTAGAGGCGCTCGATCTGGATACGACCGGACACCTGCTGGGGTTGTTTGGCGATGAGGGCATGGCGCGTCCCTTCAAACCCGCCCTGCCCGAAATGACCCAGGCCGCCCTGGACTTATTGTCCCGTGACCCAGATGGTTTTTTCCTGATGGTCGAGGCCGGGCAGATCGACTGGGCAGCACACGACAACGATGCTGCCAACGTCATCTCGGATGTGCTCGAGCTCGACCAGTCGGTAGCCCTGGCCAAGGATTTCGCAGATCGTCGGGGGAATGTCCTGCTGATCGTCACTGCCGATCACGAAACCGGGGGGATGTCCCTCGACCTGGAGAGCGGGAAAGGTCCCTTCGTCATGCCAGACGGAACCAGGTTCTACGTCCAGTGGTTCAGTGAAAGCCACACCGATGCCGATGTCCCGGTCAGTGCACAGGGACCCTGCGCTGCGCAGTTGGAAGGTATCTATGAAAATACCCATATCCATGATGTCATGGCCCAGGCGCTGGCGGGCAGCTGCCCGGTTGAGCCGGCTGACTGAACAACTGCAGTAAGGTACCCTTTCCCCGGGTGCGTTGTTATTCTGTGTGAGTTTGAATTGGCAATTTATAGCTCTCAGTGTATACTGCTACTAACTGCACTGGAGGAAACCAAACACGAAAGTAAACCGCATCCCTTGAATCTCAATTCAATCCTGCCGGCAGAAATAATCCTATGGCCAACCTGATAACACTGTTACGCTTCCCGCTGCTGTTCATGTACATCGCTATCCTGTATTTCGGCAACCAGACCGTTCTCTATTGGGGCATCCCGTTCCTGATTGTCATCTTCCTGATGGACTACGTAGATGGCTTTATCGCCCGCCGCTTTGGAGAAGTCAGCCTGTTCGGAAGCACTTTCGATATCGTTACAGACAGGACTCTTGAAATCGTCCTGTGGGTCGTCTTTTCCGACCTGGGACTGATCCCGATCATCATCCCCATTATCGCTATTGTGCGGGGGACGACTGTCGACGGCATCCGCGCGGTCGGGATGAGTAAAGGCCTGGCAGCTTTTGACCAGGTACGGACTCCCATCAGCAGGTTCCTGGTATCTTCACGTCTCATGCGCGAGCTCTATGGGATAACCAAAACTCTCGCTTTTGTCCTATTGAATATCACGCTAGCCATGAAGAGCGGCCAGGCGCCGCACAGCCTGCAGGTCCACCAGGCAACACTGTGGATCTCCTGGCTGGCAATTATATTGAACGTTACCCGGGGATTACCTGTTCTGTTCGAGGGAGGCAAATTCTTCAGAAAGCAAACTGCCAGATAATCGATTTTGATGAACCGGCAAAACTTCTCCACCAGCAGCTTTGCAGTACGCCTGAGTATGTTAATTGGCACAATGCTCCCCAAAAAGACGGGATATGCCCTGGCTGATCTGGCTGCCAAGCTGATTGCCAGACGCAAAGAAATGGCGCTTGTGCAAACAGTGATGGCCAATCAATGGGTCATCCATGGTGGAAAGTTATCGATGGAAGAACTGGAACGGATCACTTTGAAAGTGATACAGCACGCCGGATATTGCAACATTGATCTTTATAAATATATCCGGGCTCCAGAAAAACTTAAAGCACAGGTTTTAGATACTCCCGAAACAAGGAAAATAATAAGACAAAGCCAGGAAGCCAGGAAAGGCTGCATTTTGGTTACACCGCATGTCAGTAATTTTGACCTGGCGCTGATGGCTCTGGCCTACCGGGGATTAAAAGCACAGGTACTTACGTACAACCACCCCACCAGTGGCTATGAACTCCATAACAAAATTCGAGAAAAGAGCGGCCTGGCAATCACCCCTATCAACCAGACTTCCCTTAGAAAAGCCATCAAATTACTAAAGAACGGAGGCACTGTCATCACCGGGGTAGACAGACCGACTGAAATCCCGGAAAAGTGTGAATTGACCTTCTTTAACCGTCCCACGAACTGGCTCCCCACTGGACATATCCGCCTGGCCAAGGCGACCGGAGCTGTCATTGTGGTTGGCGCTACCCAAATGAACCCGGATGGGAAATACCAGACACTATTTTCTGACCCGCTTTCCGTACAACCTTATTCCGATCCTGAAGAAGAAATTCAAAGAAACTGTGAAACAATATTAAGGGTGATTGAAGAGGCAATATCACAGCGACCTGACCAATGGCTGATGTACTACCCGATCTGGCCTGAAACCATCCCCGTTGTACGAAGTCTTCAAAGATGACCTGGTTACCTGCGGCGCTCACGACAATCGGTCTGCTCATCTTTTCAGCCAGCCTTGCCCATCGGCTTGGTCCGATCTCCAGGTGGGATACGTATATATTCCGGGTACTCCATCTCCCCCTGAGCACTCCCGGTCTAGCAAAGGTATTCCGTGTCCTGTGGCTGCCGGGAACCACCCCTTTTTCCCTGGGTATCATAGTGCTGGCGCTGATCCTGACCCGCGACTTGCTCACATGCGGAGTGATGGCTGTGGTGTATACCGCGGCCGTCAGCGTTGAAAGAGTGATTAAAATACATTTCAAACGGGAACGCCCATTCAATGCCCTGCCGAATGTCCGCATGGGGCAGCCCCGCCGCCCGAATGATCCATCCTACCCGAGTGGAGACAGCCTGCGCATCTGGTTTCTAACTCTGGCGCTGGCATTCTCATTCAACATCCCACTATCTCTCTTCCTGGCCGCCCTGGTGCTGGCAGCCCTGGTATCACTCGGGCGTATTGCATTGGGAGTGCATTACCCACTGGATGTATTGGGCGGCGCCGGCCTCGGTATCCTGTTTGCTGGCTTGCACCTCCTGATGCTTGCCAGCACAGTAGTATTTTTTCAATAAATGGAATGAAGGTAACACTGCGTATGCTCAAGCAAATTCTTGAACTGGATACAAAGCTCTCTGAACAATTAAAGGTATCTGAAAAACCGGGCCTCCTGCGGAATATTGCGGCTTTCCTGGCCCATTCCGGTGATTCCTGGTTTTGGGGAGCCGGGCTGATCATTCTCTGGTTATGGGGAAATTCATTCTGGAAAGAATGGGCTGTAGTTTTTTTTGGCGGCATTGGCGCCCTGGCAACCGCCGTACTGGTGATCAAATTCACAGTGAAACGCCGCCGCCCTGAAGGAGAATGGGGACTGCTTTACCGCAGTACCGACCCACATTCGTTCCCATCCGGACATGCAGCCCGCGCCTTCCTGCTGGCAGTCCTTGGACTAGGATTGGGACCGGCCTGGCTGGCAGTTATCCTGGCGATCTGGGCTCCGCTGGTCGCCCTGGCGCGTGTATCAATGGGCGTTCATTATCTTTCCGATATCATTGCAGGCATGCTGTTGGGAACACTGGTCGGCGTGGTTGCCCTGCAGGTTTATGCCCCCCTTCTGAACTGGATTATGTCCCTGGTTGGAATCGCCTTGTGGTAATTATTCCTTAGGAGCTCATCATGAAATTTAATGTCAAGATCAAAGGTTTTGAAAATCAGACGGTCGAAGTCCTGACAGACAGGTTCTTTACCAGAACAAAATTGTTCATCAATGGTGAAGAAGCACCCAAAGGCGCCAAACGTGGGGAAATTCTGCTGCGTCGAAAAAATGGGAAAGAAATTTCTGCCAGATGGATATGGCAGTTCCCGGATATTCCCAAACTAATGGTAGGGGAAGAAACCATCGACATTGTCGCACCGATGAAATGGTATGAATGGGGCTGGTGTGTACTACCAGTAATGCTGATCTGGGCAGGGTATGGCTGGAGGGGATACATTCTGGGTACCATCCTGGCAGTCATTGGGATTGTACTTAACCTCCAGATATTTCGGCGGAACTCAAAATTTTTATCCCGGTATGGCCTGACAATGGCAGTCACCCTGGCATTGTCCACTATTTACAGCCTTGTGGCTGCCGTTTTCTTTGTGACTGCCTGATCGCTGTAACCGTTTTTTTTCACGGATCAGATGATATTGACCACCTGACCGTTCAGGTGGTCAGATTCAGGCCTGCAAAGGGACATCACAGCAGCAACAACATCCATGCTCAGGTCAGGGCCAGTTGCCAGCTCCGACAGGCCGGTGCAGACGGCGTGTACGCGTATACCGTAGTCACCCAGTTCCAGTGCGGCCTGGCGCGTCAAACCGACCAGGCCAAACTTGCTGGCCACATACGCTGAGCGGTCCTGCTGGCCAATCCTGCCCGCTACCGGTATCAGGTTAATAATCACCCCCCCCTCTTGCTGGCGCATCACCCGTCCAACCGATTGAACGGTGAGGAATGCGCCAGTCAGGTTTACATCCAGGGTGCGGTGCCAGTCCCATTCATCCATATCCAGCAGCGGGGCCGCCGGCTCAACAGCGGCGCTATTGACCAGGATATCAATCTGTCCCCAGGTCTCTAATACCTCGTTTACCAGGGCCTGCACAGCCACCTTCTTGGAGATATCACCGATAAAATCTTTGCTGCTCTGGTTCCTAAGCTGGGACTGAGCCACCAGTTCATCCAGATTCAGCGGGGTAATATCATTGACGGCGACCAGGGCGCCACGGGCAAGAAACGCCTCCGCAATCGCCCGCCCGGCGCCGCGCCCGGCGCCTGTGATCAGGACCACCTTACCCTTGAATTCATTCATGCTTTCATTGTACATGAATCATCTCCAGCAGACGAATCACTCACAAACAGGGATTTCACCATCATTGTGATGGGCATTCAAGTCCAACCCCAGGTAAGGCGAGGGGTCCAGGGTATTCTTGATTTCGAGCTCATTCCGGTAGTTACCCTGTCCATCATCAAGGACTATCGAGAAGTGCAGGTGGATGCCTGTCGGGTTATTGGGATCACCAGAATAGTTACCCTGGTAACCAAGTAGTGTCCCGGTATCGATCCACTTTTCATATGTCCCGGGCGGGAATTCCTCAGAAATAAACGACTCACCCTCCTTATTCGCCATATGGGTGTAGTATAACCAGATCTGTCGTCCCGGATGGAGCGGATCTTCAGGCACGCGCACGATCACAGAAGACCTCCAATCAGACAGGCGTGTCAGGTAACCCGGATAGACAGCGATAACCTCTGTGGTCCCAATCTCGGTACCGGCAAAGATATCAATCCCTTGATGATGGTGACCCACCCGGAACGAGTCATCCCATAAGAAACCGACCACCCCGGTCGTCGGGAAAATAAAAGGGGCCTCCTGGCAGCGCGTGCCCGCCTGAATGATCCAGGAAGAGTTCAGGTCCGGCTTACGGATCCAGTTCAGGACCTTGATAGTGCGGGTTGAGTTTGGTCGCTGTGTGCGATACAGGTAGTATCCTGCCGTTAGAACAGCAACAACCACGATCGAGAACAATAAGAATCTTTTAGACATGGGCGGGATTATACTGCCTCTGATGGCTGGTGTATACTCAGCGAAGAGTCTTGGTCTTGAATTCCCTGAGATCGTTAAGCAAATAGATGTTGTAATCCCTGCTTGATCCTTGCAGGAAGGCCGTTTACGCCCATCGCCAGAATGAGGAGGGGGGAAAATGAAATACACCGTCAAAAACGAAATGCCGGGGGTTCGGGATTCTATCGATATCCGTCTTTGGGCTGCCTTGAGCCGAAAATCTGAAGGGGCCGTCCGGATCAGGTTGTCGAACAATATCTTTGGCACAGTGGTCTACAACCAGGACACTCCTATCGGGATCGAACGCATCGCAGGAGACAGTGGTTGTTACTTTGAAATTGTTGATATCGCTTCCTTCCGGGAACACCAGAAAAAAGAGGGGGAGGCCTGATTATGAACGCTTTGAAGTCAGCCTGATAGCTCACCACGGAACACTCCATTCCTACGAGAATTACGGATTCAAGATCACTGAAAAGCCTTCTACAGCCGGGATATACCAGAGAATCGTGTAACCCTGTGATTTCCCTGTCCATCGGTAAGAAAAATTACAACCCGGTGCATTTCAGGCATACCAGCCGATAGTACAACAGGGGTATCTTGATTCCATTTTCTAAAAAGAGTATTATTGAATCGTTGGCAATATTCACTGGTGGGGCTCACAAAAGAATTCATCCACAAAAATAGATCAAGCGTTGAATAAAGATGAAAATGACTGGCAGGGAATCCTTGATGCCTTCCTGTCTTCATTCCCTGGTATTTCTTCAGGTTGTCTGGCAGCCATTCCCTGTCAGACAACCGCGAGGGTAATCACCAGTACTCATGATTGTCCTGCCCGACATAAATGGGAGTATTAAGGAGGTAACCGATAAAATACAAATACCCGTATTAGGCTGATAAAAAATATTCACAAATGGAGAATCGGAAAATGAAACAAAAAGTTTTAGATATAACAGTAATCTTTATGCTGGTTGCTGCGTTCCTGCCCGTTTCAGTCGCAGCAAACACCCCCGTCACCCCACCGGAGCAGTTCCCCCGCAATAACATGGCCCCGGCCGGCCTTGATCCGATGGACTTGAGCGTCGAAATGCTGGGCGAAGATGAGATCGCCATTCGCAAACTGGCTGCCGAAATCGGGCCAGCTGTGGCGACAAACGCATCTCCCTCAGGCAATCCGGCTACAATTGGAGAAAATATCACGGTCACAGTCTCGGACGACGGGCTTGGGGTTGATTATGATGAGACATTTGTAGTCCTGATGGATGGCACACATGGGATCATCCTGATCGAGAAAGCAGCTTATGATAACTATGACGCAGCTGCCGGTGAGTATGTATTCCCCAACCCGAATAATTGTTGGCGGCCGGAAGATCGAATTTCAACAACCCAACTTGCTTACCTATTGGACGAATTCGACAATACTATCTATCCAACCAACACATCCGTATTCGGTGAACCACTGCCGCGCGGGGATGAAGGACAAAAAGTCTGGATCCTGATCCACAACATCCGTGATGAGGCTTTTTACGATTGCGAGGCCGAATCCTATATCGCCGGTTATTTCTCTGCCAGTGAAGACGCTGAGAATAATAAGAACATGATGCACATCGATTCTTATGACTGGCAGAACAGGACCGGACCGGACTCAGACCGTCCCTTCCTTTATGAGGGGGTCTTTGCCCATGAATTCCAGCACCTGATCCACTTCGACATGGATCCGGATGAACCATCCTGGGTGGATGAAGGGCTGGCTGACCTGGCTGCTTTCCTGTGCGGTTATGGTCATTCATCCGGGCATATTGCCTATTATTTTGTGTATCATCCCATGGTCTCCCTGACTTTCTGGGGAAATGGGCTGGAAGATTATGGCGCCAGCTACCTGTTCCAGTTATACCTGTATGAGCATTTTGGAGGGTCTGAATTTGTCACCGCCCTGGTGCAGGAACAGGCCAATGGTATCGAAGGTGTTGAGAATACCCTGGCTGCTTTTGGTTATTCGGAAAGCTTCAACGAAATCTTTGATAACTGGACCATTGCCAACTATCTCGATAATTCCAAAAAGGCCGGCGGGAAATACGGTTACGATTCCCTGGAACTGGGCACAGAAGACACCTGGGGGTACTCGATAGAATATGCCCTGATGAATATGTGGTGGGGTCCACCGGACCAGGCTGCGTTTACTGTTCCATCTGATTGGTTCTACGAGATTGAACCTCAACCATATACAGCTCATTATTATCGCTTCACCAATGAGAAAGCCGCTACTGTCCTGGTTGACGGGGATGACTTCTCCGGCACAATAGCCTACAGCGGGATGAACGAATGGTACTCGGATGCCGACGCCTGGGCCTGGCGCAGTTTCTACCAGACATTTGATATCCCCGCTTCAGGCGCCACGCTCAATTTCCAGACCTACTATGATATTGAGGAAGACTGGGATTATGGTTATGTCGAGGTCCACGACCTGGTAACAGGGCAGTGGGTCACATTGGGTGCGGCGGACACCGTAAATTATGTTGCCCATCCGCAGGACAATCCCAATACCCCTGGTGAGCGCGAACCGTCGGCCTACGAGACCGCTGGCAGCTGGAATGCTTTCACGGGTTACAGCGGCGGCTGGATACCGGTCAGTATGGACCTGTCTGCCTTTGCCGGCCATTTGATCGAGATCTACTTCACCACCTGGCAGGATGGCGCCTACACCTTACAAATGATGTACGTCGATGAGATCTCTATCCCGGAAATCGGCTTCCTGGATGATGTTGAGGCCGGGCAAGGTGACTGGACCAGCACTGGCTGGTATGTCACTGATGGCATCCTGGCCAACGGGATTAGTGTGGTCACAATTGACACAAAATGGGTACCAGTTGATCGTTATCCGGAACCAGCCGGGAATAATGCCATGACGCTGCACAGCGTGAATGTGATGGATGTCGACCCCGAAACGCAGTCTGGCTCAGATCGGATATCTACAACTAAACTTCGCTCCGGACGGGTCAACGTCTCCATTGTTTCCAACCATGCAGACCATATCCTCACATCCAGCTACGTCTTCGGTGTCCACTAACCAGACTGGCTCTTCAAGATAAGCGGCCGGGAGGCAGGTTTGCCTCCCGGCCGCTCTTTTCTGATCCGTGAGGAATATAAATTTTTCTTCAATGAGAGTTGCTGATCGTTTTTTGCCAGGTGCAATTTGATGGAAAACGCTTCCAATCTCTGAGCGAACATTGAGTATATCCAAGTGGAAGTCGCATGTACCACAGGCAGAGACGATCATCGCTTTACTCCTATCGGGTATTCTTTCTCATCATTTCTTACTTGATAGACCACTGGTTTGCAAAAAGGAGTGCGCCTTCCGTGAATAGTAATCGGAAGTTCTTATAAAAAATCTATCTTTCTTTTTCTTTTTTCATATACAGCCAAAGTATCATAAGCACAATTCAAACAATCAATTTATTTGGTATCCAGGAGAGACAAAATGACTTTCTACATTAAACCTTACCGTCGTCTGGGGCGCAATCAAATGGTTGCTCATTACAATCTTGACAATGCCCGTTACCTGCCGGTTAATGTCTTCGAAGAAGAAGACACTTTTGTTATCACGGCACAGGTACCTGGTTTGAAATCCGAAGACGTCGACATCCAGGTGCTCGAAAACGTTGTCCACATTGAAGGGGAGTATCATGCTAACGAAACCGAATACTTGCTGAAAGAACTCCCCAGTGGTCCTTTCCGCCGTACGCTGCGGATGCCATCTGAAGTCGAGGCCGACAAGATTGAGGCCAAAATCATTGATGGTGTCTTGACCCTACACCTGCCGAAGGCTGAATCGGCCAAACCCAAGAAGATCAAAGTATTGGTCAAATAAGTTCCAACCATCTCTTTCTCTGAATGCACAAAAGCCCGCCTGAACAGCGGGCTTTTGTGCATCGTTAAGACACAGTATAATGCAGGGTATTGACTGACCCCAGCTATGAAAGAGGACATCGTGCAAGCTAAAATTACTATTTCCATCTTTCTCGGCCTGATCCTTACCGCCTTCTTCGCGACAGGTTGTGGTCAGGCTCCGAAAGAGACACCCGCGATTATCCCCACCGAGACACCGCTCCCAACGCCGACTGCAATCCCAACCCAGGAACTATCCCCGCTGGCCATCCTGGTCTTGCCGACCAATATGGATCCTGATCTGTCGAACCAATACCAGAAGATCGTCTACGACCTTACGCAGCAAACCGGGATGCGCTTCCAACTCCGCAATACCCTGACAGAAGCTGACCTGGAATCCTCCTTGAAAGTTGTGATTGCGCTGCCTCCTGATTTTGGCATCATGACACTGGCTGCAGCCGCCCCACAGACCCAGTTCCTGGCGGTGAACATCCCTGACATTGCCGCCGGCGGCAATGTCAGCGTGGTCGCCCAGAACAACCGTCCCGACCTGATCGCATTCCTGGCCGGCTATATCGGGGCCATGATCATTGAAGATTACCATATCGGCATGTTGTATCCGGATGGTTCCCCGGATGCCAAGAATGAGTTCACCGCCTTCCAAAATGGGATGGTCTACTACTGCGGTATCTGCAACCCATGGGCTGGCCCATTCTATGACTACCCCATCCCACAGGCTATTCCGCCGGAGGCTTCACCCGACCAGTACGGGGCGTATGTCAATGTATTGAAAGTCCAGTCGACTGTTGAGTATATCTACGTCCACCCAGATATCACCTCCCCCGAGCTGTTGGAAGCCCTATCTGTGAACGGCGCCTACTTTATCACCACGGTTACACCTGAACGACCGCTGCCGGGTATGGTAGCCAGTATCCAACCGGACATCATCCAGGCCATTTACTCCGCCTGGCCTAACCTGCTGGCCGGCAATGGAGGCTTGAATGTGGAATCCCCGCCGCAGATCACCAACGTGGATCCCAACCTGCTCAGCCCTGGCCGGCAGCTACAGGCGGAAGAGGTGCTGCTGAAGCTGTTGGAAGGCAGTATCTTCACCGGGATCCAGTAATTGCTTATCAAGCTTCTTCGATCCAGGGTACCCAGACAGAAAAACGTTTCTCAATACCTGTAAAAATACAGCTCTCCAATTTGTTCCCGGTTTAAACAAGAACATGCGTGGGGAGCTGTCTGCTGTCTGGCAGAATAAAGCCCAGAGGCGAGTAACATCCATCCGAATTTTCCATCCGAAATGGCTTTTGGACAGAGGTTGCCTTGCACCTATTCTTTCGTGAAACCACTACGGAATTTCTACGAATTTCTGCTTTTTCCCTAACACATTTTCCCTAACAAAATTTTCCCTAAACATCTTGACCAAATCCTGATATACATGATAAACTCCGCACGTTCGAATTATTATGCTGCTACAGGCAGTAAATCCTGACGAAAGGAATGGCCACGTAACATGGCAAAAATCAATAAATACATCGGTTGCCAATTGATCGCCAATTTTGGTGGTATTGTTGCTGATTCCTTGGTGGAGTGCGTCTGCTGACGTTAGGTTATACGAAGTAAACTAACGGCCACGGAGCGCTCCCCGCCTGTGGCCGTTTTCTTTTGCGAAGACTCTTTCGCCTCACGACGGCCATGGGCATAAGCCCTGGCCGTTTTTTGTTTGGAGAAAGATATGACAACAGCAAACCCGCCAACAATAGAAACCAACGAAACCACAATGATCTTTACGAAAGGAAAAGAAGAGATGAGCACGACCAATGCCATAACAATCAATAATGTCTACAAACGCTTTGGGAAACCCTCTGAGCCTTTCTGGAAAAACCTGGTGAAAGGCCATTCATCCAATGGGAACTCAAACGGGAAAAAAGCCAAAAAAAAGAAAGAGATCATCGCCCTGGACCACGTTTCCTTCGACGTACGGGAAGGTGAGATTTTCGGGGTGCTGGGACCAAACGGTTCCGGCAAATCGACCCTGATCCGCCTGATTGCCACCCTGATGCTGCCGGATGGCGGTAACATCCAGGTGTTCAATCACGATGCTGTACGCCAATCGATGAAAGTCCAGCAGTTGATCAACCGCGTGTCGGTCGAGGCCAGCTTCTTCAAGAAGCTTTCCCCGATGGAAAACCTGATATACGGCGCGCGCCTATATGGTCTGGAAGGCCGGGAAACCCGGGTGCAGGTAGTTAAGATACTGAAACGGCTGGGACTGGAAGAACGTTCCATTTACAGTCCTATGGAAGAGATGTCACGCGGTATGCAGCAGAAGGTTGCCATTGCCCGGGCGCTGCTCTCCAAGCCGAAAGTACTGCTCCTGGATGAACCCACCACCGGTCTGGATCCGCGTTCGAAGCGGGATGTACAGGACATCGTCGAAGAATTGAATCGCGACAGCGGTACCACCATCCTGCTGACCACCCACGACATGACTGAGGCTGACAACCTGTGTACCCGGGTAGCCATCATCGATGGCGGCAAGATCGTCGCCCTGGATACTCCTGAAGCCTTGAAGAAAATCATCCCCAAAAATGGGCTTGAACCGACCCTGGAGGATGTGTTCCTCGAACTAACCGGCAAGAAACTGGTCAAAGAGGACGAAGACGAATAAACAGGACCTGACAGCGGTTCGTGAGTATCTGTTGGGTCCCCTGGAAAAATATCGGAGCAAGATCATGCTTAGTATTCAAACCCAACTCTTTGAAGGACAATCTGTCCGATTGGGCTACATTGATTATGAAAAAGACCCCGAAATCGAGTCTCGCTGGACACATAACAGTGAATTCATGCGCTTACTCGAAATCGGACCGGTTTACCCGCTCTCTGCAGAGCAGGTAAAAGAACGCAATGAAGCACTCGAAAAACAGGTTGACAAAAAAGGGAACATATTCCCCTTCCGCATTCGCGCCTGCGAAGACAATCGCCTGGTAGGGCTGGCCATGATCGAATGGGTCGAGTGGACCAATGGCAATGGTTTCATCAGACTGGGCATTGGTGATGCAGGCGACCGCAACCGCGGCTGGGGTAGTGAAGCCCTGCGTATGCTGCTGGACTATGCTTTCGGCGAATTGAACCTGTTCCGTGTATCCGCGGCAGTACAGGAATACAACACCGTTGGCATCAAACTGTTCAACAAATTCCGGTTTACCGAAGAAGTCCGCCGCCGTTCGGCACTTAACCGCTACGGCCAACGCTGGGACCTGCTCCTCTTTGGGCTGTTACGATCAGAATGGCAAACCAACCGGAAGGAGACGACCCGATGAGCAAGGATATCTTTACCGGTGAACTGGTGCGTCTCTCGGCCGTCGAGGCAGAGCAGGCAGCCAAAGCTTTTACAGAGTGGTCACAAGACAGCGAATACCAACGCCTGCTAGATAGCGAACCTGCCCGCTTGCATTCAGCCAAGGCCACCAAAAAGTGGATCGAGGAAGAACTGAAGGAAAAGGCACCGCCTGATTTTTTCTGGTTCCTGATCCACAGGCTGGAAGACAACCAGATCCTGGGAGACATCACCCTGGGTAGCCTGCGCTGGAACAATCGGGAAGCCTTTATCGGGATCGGGATCGGTGATCGCTCCCATTGGGGCAAAGGCTATGGCACCGACGCCATGCATATATTGCTGCGTTACGCCTTTACCGAATTGAACCTGGAACGGCTCTCACTGAACGTCTTCGGCTACAACTCACGCGGAATCCGCACATATGAAAAAGTCGGGTTCCGCGTGGAAGGCCGCCAGCGGCAGTATCTGCTGCGCAATAACCAACGCTACGATTTGATCTACATGGGCATCCTGCAAGAAGAATGGATGCAGTTATACAAACCATAGGAGAATCGAAATGACCTCAATTACACATGAATTCAGGGCGACGTATGCCTTTATCGAACGCAACGCCAACCTGGTCAAACGCTACTGGTCCTGGGAACTGGTCTGGTTGGTATATTCGATCGCCGATTCCCTGGCAGTCAGCTACATCGGCCTGGGAATGGAACACATCAGCGGCGCAGACCATATCGATGGACGATACCTGGTCCTCTACCTGGTGATCGGTACACTGGTCTGGCGCTTCCTGTCGGTCATATTCTACTGGATCACCGACCTGATCAGTATCGAACGTTGGGAAGGGACCATAGAGTACACCTTAATGGCGCCCATCCGCCGCCTGACACATATGGCCGGTCAGACCTTTTTTGCCGTATTCTACAGTCTGCTGTTCACTGGTGTGATCCTGGCTGTGGTTGTCGGAATGTTCGACCTGGACTTAAGCACTGCCAATCTGTTTGGCGCTACATTGATGCTGCTGGCCGGATCGCTGTCCTTTGTCGGGATTGGGATCATGGGTTCAACTCTGCCGCTGCTCTTCCCTGAGCGGGGATCCCAAATGACCCATATCATCATTGCCATCCTGCTGTTGATTTCTGGGGTGTACTATCCCGTGGACGTGCTGCCCAAACTTCTTCAAAAGCTGTCCGTCGCCAGCCCGGCTACTTATGTCTTGAGCGGGGTGCGGCTGGCCTTGCTGGAGGGCGTCTCAACCGGGACCCTGTGGCCATACATCTGGCCGACATTGATCATCGGCGCTGCAGCCATTCCAGCCGGTCTGTGGGTCTTCAAGATTGCAGAACGTTACGCCAAACGCACCGGAAAGCTGCACCGCAATGGCTGATACAGTCATCATTCGACAGGAAAAACACAAAGATCAAGCGGCAGTTTACCAGGTCAACAAACAGGCCTTTGATGGACGGGATGAAGAGCCGCAGCTGGTGGAAGCCATCCGCCGGTCTTCCGGATTCATCCCAGAACTGTCACTGGTTGCAGTCACAGACGACACCATCGTTGGCCATATTCTGTTCAGTATTGTCCGCATCGAAACCGGACAGGGTGATGTACCCGTGCTGGCGCTGGCACCGCTGGCGGTCTTGCCAGCGTACCAGAACCAGGGCATTGGTACGCAGTTGACCCGCAACGGGCTGGAAACCTGCCGCCAGTTGGGTTACAAAATTGTCAATGTGCTCGGACACCCAAATTATTATCCCCGTTTTGGATTCACGCAGGCAAGACCATTGGGTATCCTGCCCCCGGACGAATCGATTCCGGAAGAAGCCTGGATGATCCTGGAACTGACGCCGGGATCGCTAAAAGGTATTCAAGGCACACTGCGTTACCCGGAATGCTTTGAAACCGCCATGTAATCGAAAGGGAATACCATGGAAGAACTATTGACAGACGGTTATCAACTGCGGCCTGTTCGCTGGAACGATGCCGAAAAGGTGTTGACTTTGATCGATACCACCTGCAAGGCCGACGGAGACCCGCACGGGGCTGGGGTAAACCTGGAAGAGTTTAATAATGAGTGGAAGTCCCCCGGCTTCAACCCGGAGACGGATGCCTGGGTGGTGACTGCTGCCAACGGAGACATTGTCGGGTATGAAGAATTGAATAATCGCTCCGGGTATTCAGCCCTGATAGGGGACGGATATGTCCATCCTGAACACCTCAACAACGGCATCGGTACAGCTATGCTGAGAAAACTGGAATGTCGTGCCCGGGAAGTCATGGCGCTGGCCGCGCCCGATCTTCGCGTATACCTGCACAATGGAATGGGCATCAAGGAAAAAGGAGCCCGTGAACTGCATACCGCGGAAGGGTTCCAGGCAGTACGCTTCTTCTGGCATATGGAGATCAGGCTGGAGAGCGCTCCGCCTGAACCCGAACTTCCACAGGGTCTTGCTATCCGTCCGCTGCGCGAAGAATGGGATGAATTCACACTATACAAGACTCTCGAAGAAGCCTTTATCGATCACTGGGGGCATGTCCCGCGCAGCTTCAAACAATGGAGCCACCGTACCTTCAATTCACCGACCTATGACCCCAGCCTATACTTCCTGGCCTGGGAAGACGAAGAACCAGCTGCCGGTCTGATCTGTACCCACCGGGGTGATAAACTGGCCTGGATTGCCACCCTGGGTGTCCGCCGCCCCTGGCGCAAGCGCGGCCTGGGCCTGGCCCTGCTGCAGCACGCTTTCAGTGAATTTTACCGGCGCGGCGATATACATATCGGCCTGGGCGTCGATGCGGCCAACCCGACTGGCGCCACCCGCCTGTACGAAAAAGCCGGGATGCAGGTCGCCCGAGAATATGTTGTGTATGAAAAAGTGCTGCGCCCCGGGCGCGAATTGGAAGAAATGGAATAAAGGATGATCAACAAAACTCAAGAAAACACCCTTCATCAATTACCGGCCGGTTTCACCGTACGACCGGCCACCCTGCAAGATATCGACCAGGCAATGGAGATTTTCAACCTGTCTTCACAGGAAGACATTGGAAAAATGAATTCAGCGGCAGCGAACAGCTTCATACTGAATGGACTTCATCGGAATTTGACCCGCAGACAGATATCCTCCTGGCGCTTGCGCCGGATGGCGCCCTGAGCGGGTACGTTGAAGTCTGGACGAAAGGGGAACTGCCCGTCCACCCCTGGATATGGGGACGTACTCATCCGGAATATCGTGGTCGGGGTATCGGCTCTGCATTGCTAAACTGGGCCGAAATCCGTGCTGGTCAGGTTACAGGCCAACCGCCAGAAAATCTGCGCATTTCCTATCGCATTGGGAGCTACAGCCTGGCAGAAGATGCCCATCAGATGTTCCGGGAGAGCGGCTTCACGTACATTCGCAGCAGCTACCGCCTGCAGATCGATCTGCAGGCACAGCCTCCTGAACCAGTCTGGCCGGAAGGCCTGTCCATTCGTTCCTACAATCCGGATACCAATGCAGAAGCTGTCTATCGGACGGAGGTAGAAGCCTTTCGGGATCATTTTGGTTATATTGAGGAACCTTTCGAAGCTGGGTTCGAGCGGTTCATGCACTTTAACACCGGATACACAGATTTCGATCCCGGCATCTGGTACCTGGCCATGGACGGTGATGAAATCGCCGGGATGTGCCTGTGCCGCCCGTGTGCCATTGATGACCCCGAAATGGGTTACGTAAACATTCTGGGGGTGTGCTGTCCCTGGCGTAAGCGCGGGTTGGGATTGGCTTTCCTGCAGCATGCCTTCGGCGAATTTTACCGCCGCGGCTACCACAAGGCTGGGTTGGGTGTGGATTCACAGAACCTGACCAGAGCTCTCAGGTTTTACAAAAAAGCCGGGATGCATGTTCACCAGCAGTTCGACATGTACGAAAAAGAGATTCGCCCCGGCAAAGAAATCAGTGTACAATCACTGGAAGACTAAGAGCAAGCGAGTCTTCCAGGCACCTGGAGAAAGGAATTAGCATGAATATACGCTGCATCTACTGCCAGAATATGTTTGTGATCAGCCGGGATGAAATCCTGTCAGCGCTGCCAGACATGATCGCCGAAAACCATCAACACTACAATGCACATTGCCCACGCTGTGGTCGTGCAAATCGTATTGCTCGCAAGCAGCTGGAGCACACGACACCAGGCTGGCAAAATACGATTGGCCAGGTCAGAAAAGCAGTACCGGAAAAACCCACCAAAGCACCAGCCAAAGCCAAACCCGCACCCAAAAAACCGACGGGCAAAAAACCTGCTGCAAAGAAAGCCACAACCCCCACTAAAGCCAGTGCAAAACCGGCCGCCAAGAAAACTGCAGTTCCCAGCAAAGCCAAAGCCAAACCAGCTGCCGTAAAAAAAACCGCACCCAGTAAAGCTGCGGCCAAACCAGCCGCCAAGAAATCCGCTGCACCCAGTAAAGCCGCAGCCAAACCCGCTGCCAAAAAAGCTGCCGCCAAGAAAACTACTGCAAAGAAAACTCCCAAGAAATAACCGTTTCAAGGGTACGATCGGGATTACGAATACGTGACGATTAAAGCCATTTACCTTGACTTCGGTGGAGTGATTGCCCGTACAGAGCATGAAACCCCACGCCAGCACCTGGCCCAAAGGTTAAACATTGAATATGAAGACCTGGTCAACCTGGTCTTTAACAGCCCTTCCGCCCGACAGGCGACTGTGGGGCAGGTCAGCGCCCGCGACCATTGGGCGGCTGTACTGAGCAGTCTCAACCTGCCGGAAAAGCACATACAGCCTGTCATCAACGAGTTTTTCGGCGGTGATATCATCGACCGGGAATTGCTGGACAAACTCCGTTTGCTGCGGCCCCGGTACAAAATCGGCCTGATCTCCAATGCCTGGGATGACCTGCGAGCATATATCGCACAAAACAAGTTTGAGGATGTGTTTGACACTATGGTCATCTCCGCTGAAGTCCGGATTGCTAAACCGGAAGCCGCGATTTTCCAGATAGCGCTTGAGAAGCTGGGTGTCAAAGCCAACCAAGCCGTATTTGTTGATGATTTCGTCGAGAACATCACTGCTGCTCGCGAGCTTGGCATGTATACCATTCATTTCCGCGAGATCAATCAGGCCAAAACCGAATTGGAACGAGTATTGAAAGCAACATGAATACCAAAGAAACGACCCATGTTATCAAGAATTTAGGCGCAGGCTTGGTCCTGCGCCGTTCTTCTGTAAAAGACCTGGATGCCATCGCAAGACTCAATGCCCGGGTTCACAGTGACGATGGACCAGACAAACCCGACGAGCGCCTGGCCGCCTGGACACAGGACTTGATTGCCAGGCCCCATCCGACCAGCACAGCACAGGCCTTCACCGTTGTAGAGGATACCACTACAGGCCATATCGTCTCCACCTTGTGCCTGATCCCCCAAACCTGGTCCTATGAAGGGATCGAGTTCAAGGTCGGCCGCCCAGAACTGGTTGGGACGGAAGAAGACTTCCGTAACCGAGGACTGGTGCGGGCCCAATTCGAAGAAATCCACCGCTGGAGTGCTGAATGCGGCGATCTGCTGCAGGCAATTACTGGCATCCCTTATTACTATCGTCTGTTTGGCTATGAAATGTGCTTGAACCTGGGCGGCAGCCGCGAGGGATTTGAAGCCCAGGTACCAACCTTGGAAAAGGACCAAAAGGAACCTTACCTGCTCCGTCCAGCCGCCAGCAAAGACCTGAATTTCATCGTGGAGGTCTACAACAGGGCACACCAGCGTTATCCCATCTGGATGCCGCGTGAGAAGACCCTGTGGGAGTATGAACTGGATGGGCAATTGAAGAACAATGTCAACCGCAGCGAAATGAGAATCATCGAGACGCCGCAGGGTGAACCGGTCGGTTACCTGCTGCATCCATTTTTCAACTGGGGCGACAAGCTGGCCGCCACCGGTTACGAACTGAAAGCAGGGGTTTCCTGGCTAGCCGTTACCCCCAGCGTGGTGCGTTATTTATGGAAAACCGGTGGGGACTACGCCACAAAAGAAAAACCCCGCAACCGTTTCATGTTCAGCCTGGGGGAAGCACATCCTGTTTACGAGATCCTTGGAGAGAACCTTCCCAAAGTGATCCAACCCTACAGCTGGTACCTGCGAGTCCCGGACCTGCCGGCTTTCCTGGAACATATTCGCCCGGCTTTGGAACAGCGTTTGGAAGAATCATTGATTCCCAATCACAGCGGTGAAATCAAGATCAGTTTCTACAACAGCGGCCTGCATCTGAAGCTGGAACAGGGAAAACTGACCGGGATCGAAACCTGGCAGCCAACACCCAAAGAATGGGGGCAGGCTGCTTTTCCTAACCTGACTTTTCTGCAAATGGTCTTCGGTTATCGTAATTTTTCCGAACTGGAGCGCTCCTTCACCGATTGCTGGTGGGAGAACGAAGAACACCGGGTCCTGCTGGATGCCCTCTTCCCCCGCAAGCCAACCAATCTGCTGCCGCTTTCATAGTAGTTCGCAGGATTAAAGCAAGTAAGGTAGAATACGCCCGGCACAAGAATGATCTCCCGGCAGGGCAGCACCGGTTTTACCCATCATTCCAGACTTTTCAGCAAGTAAATCAGACATTTACTTGCTGCCGTTTTTTATGTTCTTTCCTGACCACCGGACACTTTTCTTGTCAGAGGCAGAAAGTCTCTGCCTGGAAAGGCACAAGCCAAACCGGGGCACAGGAACCTGGAATTTCTATCTGCCCTTCCTACTTTGGATGCGTTTTTATATAACTTTCATTAATCATTCCTCCACAAACATTGCCAAACCGGAGCGTAAAGGGCAAAATTGAAGGGAGGGAGTAGTTCATCGATCACTAATCGCTGATCCCTAATCACTACTCGCCTAATCAACTAATCTTCTGGAGACTCCCATGCATGCAGCCTGGTACCAATATATTCGTTCAGGGTCAGATACCCCTCCACAGGTTACACGTAAGCTTCTGCAGCGTGTGCTGGCCTATGCCCGTCCTTATACCAGGCAAATATTCGGCATGCTGCTGGTCATCCTGATTAGCACCGTCCTGTCGCTGCTGACCCCTTTGATCTTCCGGTACATGATCGACCAAGTCATTCCTGCCGAAAACGTTACCCGGCTGGTGTGGCTGGCAGTTGCCCTGCTTCTCATCCCAGCCTTGAACGGCGCTGTCAGCGTAGTACAGCGCTGGTTGAACGCCAGCATCGGCGAGGGCGTGATCTACGACCTGCGCATCGCCCTATTCAACAAGCTGCAGCGTATGTCTCTGCGGTTCTTCACCCATACCAAGATCGGCGAGTTGATGAGCCGCCTGAATACCGACGTAATCGGCGCCCAGAATGCCATCAGCAACACGATTGTCAATATCATCACCAATCTGATCCAGGCAGCGGCGATCCTGGTTGTGATGGCCTCTCTCGAATGGCGCCTGACCCTGGTCAGTGTCGTCATCCTGCCGCTGTTCTTCATCATTGCCCGCCAGCTGGGCAAACGCCTGCGGGATATCACGCGCCAGCAGATGGAAGTCAATGCTTCCATGAATGCCCATATGAACGAGACCCTCAACATCGGTGGAGCTCTGTTAGTAAAACTATTCGGCCGGGCCCGCGAAGAAAGTCTGCGCTTCCAGGAGCGGGCTGCCAGCGTGCGAGATATGGGCATCCGGCGAGCCACCATTGGGTCATCTTTCTTCATTACCATCGGACTGGTCAGTGCAGTAGGAACCGCCCTGGTGTACGGTTTGGGCGGCTGGTTCGTGATCGACGGCGCCTTCACGATCGGTACAATCGTGGCATTTGGTTCTTACCTTGGAAACCTGTACAGCGCCCTGGGAGGCCTGGCAAATGCCCCGGTCGAGTTCACCACTTCAGTGGTCAGCTTCGAGCGCGTCTTCGAGGTGATCGACCTGCCGGTCGATATCGAAGAAAAAACACAGCCGCATACTCTGACGGAAGTACAGGGCGAACTGGTCTTTGACAAGGTTACCTTCCATTACAGCGTCGACGAACAGAACCTGCTCAGCGAGGTCAAGCGCTATGGCAGCCTGGATAACGTCCGCACGGTGCTGTCGGGAGAGAAAGAGCCGGATGACAGGCACGAAAAAGACAAAGAACCGGGCACAGCATTTGGAGAAACCACGGCCAGATCCCAGGCCCGGGAACTGACCTTGCAGGATATTTCCTTTAGCGCTGCACCCGGGCAGTTGGTAGCGCTGGTCGGGCCTTCAGGCGCCGGCAAGACCACCCTGACCTACCTGATCCCGCGCCTGTACGATCCCAACGAAGGGAGCATCTGCCTGGATGGCCATGATTTGAAAGACCTGTCCCTTGATTCGCTCTCGCAGGCTATCGGGATGGTTACCCAGGAGACTTACCTGTTCCACGACACCATCCGCACCAACCTGCTGTACGCCCGGCCGGATGCCGCCCGGGATGAACTGGAAGCCGCCGCCAGGGCTGCCAATATCCACAACTTCATCATCGACCTTCCTGATGGCTACGATACCGTCGTCGGGGAACGCGGTTACCGTTTGAGCGGCGGGGAAAAACAGCGCATCGCCCTGGCACGCGTCATCCTGAAAGACCCGCGCATCCTGGTCCTGGACGAGGCCACCAGCCACCTGGACAGCGAATCCGAAGCCCTGATCCAGGAGGCGCTCAAGCATGTCATGGCCGGGCGCACCAGCATCGTGATCGCCCACCGTCTGAGCACCATCCTGGCCGCCGACCTGATCCTGGTCATCGACCGGGGACAGATCCTTGAGAGCGGTACGCATGAGGATTTGCTGGCTCAGGGCGGGACCTATGCACATCTCTATGAAACTCAATTCAAAGGCGAAAATTCAAACAACAGGTGATCCCGGCTTGGGTATAGCGACAAACGGATACAGGGCCTGCCGCGCGTTCTGACTCTTACCCGGGCATTGTGGAGAGAAACAGGCAGACAATCTGCTCTGGGCACACTAAAAATCTGTAGAACCACAAGATCTGAACGTCCCGAAGGGTTTCTATCAAACCCTCTACCGGGCAGATCAACCTTCGGGATGCTGCGCTGAGGATGCCAGCA
>JAFGMV010000053.1 GCA_016927315.1 Anaerolineales bacterium
ACATCCTCCGTTGAGGGGGAAAAGTTACCCGGTGGTGCGGAACGCCAGGCAATCCAGCCAGGTCAGGGGGAGTTGGGTGATCGAACTGGAAAATGGAAAACGGATGTGCATTCCATTTGGGAGCGGCGAACTTGTGGAAGCAAGAGATGGCTTGCAAGCGCCGCCCAAGGGGGATAATATGGGCCGCACTGCCGCACCTGCAAGCCCTGAGGCAGCGCCAGACGCCTGACGCTGAATGGCATCTGCGTATCCCGGACCCCGTTCTGGCAACAGCCATCCTGGATCGCATTGTCCACAGCGCCTATCGCCTTCAACCTGAAGGCGAATCCCAACAGAAACTCAGCGCTAATCGGGGTATGCCGCACACTTAGGGTACAATTCCTTTACCAGCGCAAGTCTATCCCGCTACTGTGCGCCATCGATTGTTTAAGCTGTGCGTTTTCACCGTTTTGCGAACCAGCTGCAGCTTTCGGCGCGCGCCTACCACCGGGTGCTCAAACTGGCCCGCACCATCGCAGACCTGGCCGGGAGCGAGCAGATCCGGCTGCCGCACCTGGCGGAGGCTTTACAGTACCGGCCAAAGATGATGATGATGTAAAATAATAAGCGGATCAACCAGGTCTTTACATAGGATAACCGCCATGGACCAATTAGATATGTTCAATTCGGAACCCGTCCAGGCTCCGGAACCGGAAAACTCTCAATATGCCTCGCTGGAAGAACTGCTCGAAACGATCCGGCAGATGGATGACGACCCACTGGCTACCGCCGGCACCCGGATCGTCATCAGCCGGGGAAACACGCAGGCCAGACTGCTGCTGATCGGTGAGGCGCCCGGCCCCGAGGAAAATATCCAGGGCCGGCCCTTTGTCGGTCGTGCCGGAAAGCTGCTCGATAAGATCCTGCAGGCTGCCGAGTTCGACCCGGACGAGGATATCTACATCACTAATTCCGTCTTCCGTATGCCGCCCGGTACGGACGGAAAAGCCTTCCGCAAGCCAGGCAACGAAGAAATCGAATACTACCGTCCATACGTCCGGGAGATCATACGCCTGATTGACCCGCATGTCATGCTGTTGATGGGAAATGTAGCCTGCTATTCCATCCTCGGGCAGACCGGCATCACACGGCTGCGCGGCCAATGGTTTCAACAGCAGGGCCGTTGGATCATGCCAATCTTTCATCCTTCCTACCTGCTGCGCAACCCCTCCAAAGCACCCGGATCTCCGAAAGCATTGATGTGGGAAGATATCCGTGAGGTCCGCAAAAAGATCGATGAATTAAGCAAAAAATAACCTGCTTCAAGGTATAATCACTCCGGCCCCGGGCAAACACTCCGGGGTCGATTACTATGCGAGGAGTGATTATGAAGCCTTCACTACGCGCCTTTCTGGATGGCATTCAAGCCCAGCTGCCCCTGCTGATCGGTGTCCTGCCGTTTGGCATGATCTACGGCGCCCTGGCGCTGAATGCCGGACTGAGCCGGGCGGCCGCCCAGGGGATGTCGTCGATTGTCTTCGCCGGATCTGCCCAGTTCATTACCACACAACTGATACGGGACGCCGTACCGGGGCTGATCATCGTCCTGACAATCGTGGTGGTAAATTTACGGCACATGCTCTACAGCGCCTCGATTGCCCCCTATCTGCGCAAGCTGCCAATGCGCTGGAAAGCCCTGCTGGCATACCTGCTGACCGACGAAGCCTATGCGACCGTCATCACGCACTACGAAGAACAACAAACTCCCTTTTCGCACTGGTACTTCCTGGGGGCCGGTCTGATCATGTGGCTTAGCTGGCAGGTCAGCACCGGCATTGGCGTCTTCCTCGGGACCGAGATTCCCGCCGGCTGGTCGCTGGATTTCTTCATCCCGCTGGTCTTCATTGCCCTGGTCATGCCAACCCTCAAGGACCAGCCCAGCATCTCTGCTGCCCTGTCAGCCGGCCTGGTGGCGGTCCTGGCTTATACTCTGCCCTACAAACTTGGCCTGGTCGCCGCGGCCCTGGTGGGTATCCTGGTTGGCGCCTGGCTGGAGGGACGCAAGTGAACATCTGGCTGGTTTTCCTTCTAGGCGGCTTGCTCACCTATGCCACCCGGCTTTCTATGATCTTCCTGCTGGGACGTATCGAAATTCCCGAACAACTGCAGCGCGCCCTGCGCTTTGTCCCCCCGGCAGTACTGACCGCCCTGATCATCCCCGAACTGGTCATGCCCTCCGGCGCCCTGATGATCAGCCTTGAAAACTTCCGGCTGATCGCGGGCATCGCCGCAGTGCTGGCGGCCTGGTGGAGTCGTAATACGATCATCACCATCCTGGCCGGGATGGCTGCCCTGGTTCTGCTGAACTGGCTGCTCTAGACGAAGGCCATATATACCTGGTTTCCCCCAGCGGCCCTGGCGGCGCTCATGGCTTGCTCTGCTTGCTGGATCAAATTATCCAAAAGGTTCGATGATTGGCTGATCTTATACACACAGGCCACCCCGGCGCTCAAATTGACCGCCAGCGAATCCTTCCCGTCAATCGAAAATTCAATGCCCTTCAAACCATGGATGATGCGCTCTGCGATCTTCTCTGCATCGGGGCCTTCCGTATCGGGCAGCACGATCAGGAAGCGGTCCCCGGCCCAACGCCCGACGCCATCGTATGGGCGGCTCTTTTCCCGCACCGTCCTGGTGATCACCTTGAGGACATCATCACCGACGACCTGGCCGTGCTGCTTGTTGATCTGCATCAGGCCATCGATGTTCATCATGATCAGGCTGTATGCCGCAGACATGCGCCTGGAACGCTCCATCTCGGCCTGGGCATACTGGTAGATCGCCAGCCGGTTCATCAATCCGGTCAGGCTGTCGCGTAGAGCCTGTTCGTTGAGTTTCTCACGGGCTTCCACCAGGTTCTTTTCAAGGGTCAGGATACGCTCTGCCATGATGACCCGGGATTTCAGTTCTACCGTGCTGATGGGCTTCGAGAGGATATCATCTGGCCCGGTCATGACTGCAGAGGCGGCATCTTTGCCCTTGTCCAGCATCAAGATCAGGTAAATCCGGGTGGGGACCTGCGCAGAACGCACGATCTGGACCAGGCTCTTGTTTTCCGGTCCAAGGGAATTCTGGTCCGATACAACCATCTGGACCTCACCGCTTTCGACCTGCTGCAAGACTGCCTGGCTGTTTTCCGCCAGGAGTACCTCGTGACCAGCTTTCTCCAGGGACTGTTGGATGGCAAGCCGCTCAGCAATATCACCGTCATACACCAGTATTTTCATATTTCTATTATATACCGGACTGATAACAGAAGAACAGTCAATTATTGCGGCCTTGTGCGATACAATAGGGCCATGAAGTGGCATAAAACCAGCATCGCAGTGCAGACCAGGGGTAAAGCTCTGTATCCATTGACCGACCAGGTACAGCAGCAGATCCGTACCTGGGCCATACAGGCAGGCATTTGCTACCTGTTCCTGCAGCACACCAGCGCGTCCCTGGTAGTCAGTGAAAACTGGGACCCGACCGCAAAAGCAGACCTGGAGACATTTATGGAAAAGCTGGTCCCTGAACGCCAGGCCTGGTTCACACATATCCTGGAAGGTGATGATGACAGCACTTCCCATATCCGCTCGATGCTGACTGATGTCAGTCTGACCATTCCGATCGACGGCGGAAGGTTAAGCCTGGGAACCTGGCAAGGGCTGTATCTGTTCGAACACCGCGCCCGCCCGCACCAGCGGCAGGTGTTGGTGCGTTGCCTTGAAATTGAAGAATAAAAAGAAATCATTCAGGAGTCATGTATGTTAAATATTTTTGATCCGCAAACTGCCCGGGAAAGATTGTTGAAACGCCTGCCCCCCGATGAATTCCCGGTGTCACAGCGTGTGCTGGACAGTATTAAAACTTTTTTCGGTGAAACGCTGACCCCGGAGCAGGCTGTTTCCCGCATCCTCAAAGATGTCCGCAGCCGGGGCGATGCAGCCCTGCAGGAATGGGCGCAAACACTGGATGATTATCCTGAAAAAACTTTCCGCGTACCGCCTGAAAAGCTCCAGGCCTCACTCGCCTCCATCCCGGATGAACAGCGGCAGGCGCTGGAATTATCGGCAGAACGCATCCGCCGTTTCTACAAGCGCCAGCCCCTGCACTCCTGGCTGATGCAGGAAGGGGATGGTTCCCTGGGCCAACTAATCCGTCCAATCCAGCGCGTTGGCCTGTACATACCCGGCGGCACAGCCCCCCTGCCATCTTCTGTCTTAATGTCAGCCGTACCAGCCCAGGTCGCAGGCGTCAGAGAAATCGTCATCGCGGTTCCACCGGTCCGCGGCACAGGCGAGGTGGCTGGCGTAACCCTGGCCGCAGCCGCCCTGGTCGGCGTCGATGAGGTGTACGCCATCGGCGGCGCCCAGGCAATCGCGGCCCTGGCATACGGTACTGAAACGATCAAACCCGTCCACAAGATCCTTGGCCCCGGCAACCTGTTCGTTACACTGGCCAAACGCCAGGTCTTCGGTGTGGTCGGGATCGACGGGTTGGCCGGGCCGACCGAAACAATGGTGATTGCAGATAAGAGCGCCAACCCCGGTTGGGTAGCAGCCGACTTGCTGGCCCAGGCCGAACACGACGTGCTGGCCTCAGCCATCCTGTTGACGCCTTCAGAGAAACTGGCCCGGGAAGTACAGGCTGAGGTAGCCCGCAGGATAGAAGACCTGCCCCGGGCCGAGATCCTGGCCCAATCCCTGGAGAACAACTCGGGGGTGATCCTGACTCGCGATCTGGAAGAAGCCGTCCAACTGGCAAACGAATATGCAGCCGAGCATCTCTGCCTGACCGTCGCGGATCCATGGGCATTAACTGAGAAGATCAATGCCGCCGGTGGAGTCTTTCTGGGAGATTATTCCTGCGAGGTGCTCGGAGACTACGTTGCCGGGCCCAGTCACATCATGCCCACCAGCGGCACAGCCCGCTTCGCATCCCCGGTCAACGTATGGGACTTTGTTCACATTGTCAGCCTGGTGGCCCTGAACAAGGAAGCCTCGACTGAATTGAGCCGGCAGGCAGCCATTATCGCCCGCGCCGAAGGCCTGGAAGCCCACGCCCAGGCAGCTGACGAGAGAACCTGATCCATCGGAACAGGCAGGAACCCACCTGCCAGTAGAGGCCCGCCATGCAAATACTCCCCGTCCAGAATAAATCTGAGCTCAAACAATTTGTCGAATTCCCTTACCATTTCTATAAAGATGACCCGGTCTGGGTGCCGCCGCTGCGGGATGACCAGCGTGGGATTTTCGATCCCAAACGCAACCCGCTGCTCAAACACTGTGAGTGGCAGCTGTTCCTGCTGGAAGACAAAGGCAGAATCATCGGCCGTATTGCGAGCTTCATCGATAAACTGGCTGTCGATTTCTGGGGAGAGAAGATCGGCCTGTTTGGTCACTACGATTGTATTCCCAACCCAGCTGCTTCTGAGATGCTGATAAGCGCAGCCCGGAAATGGCAGCAGGCGCGCAGCATGCAGGCTATGCGTGGCCCCTGGAGCTTCGTCACCCAGGAATGGGGGCTGGTCGTGGAAGGTTTTGAGCCTTCCCCGGTCATCATGGCGCCCTACAACCCGCCTTACTACAGTGAACAGATGGAAGCCTCCGGACTTGAAAAGGTCAAGGACCTGCTGTGCTGGTACATATCCGCACAGGAAGGGTACCAGATCCCGGAACGCATCCTGACCCTGACCGACACAATTGCCAAACGGTATGGTGTGCGCATTCGCCAGGTAGATATGAAGCACTATGACAGGGAAGTCCAGAGCTTTCTGGAAATGTCCAACACCAGCATTCTCGACAACTGGGGCTATTCCCCGGTCACGGAAGCTGAATCACAGGCAGTTGCAAGAGACCTGCGCATGATCCTGCAGCCCAAAGGGTGCCTGTTCGCTGAAGATGCCAGCGGGCGCCCGATCGGATTTGCACTGGCGCTGCCAGACATCAATACACTGCTGAAAGGTCTGGACGGCCGGCTGCTTCCCTTCACATTGCCCAAACTGTTGTGGGAACTGCCGCGCCTGAAGCGCTACCGGATGTTTGCCCTGGGCGTGATACCCGAATACCAGGGCAAAGCTGTCGACAGCCTGCTCTACCGGGCCTTGTACGAATCTCTGTTCACGGAGGAGCTGTGGATGGAAATCAACTACGTCCTGGAAGATAACTGGCCGATGATCAACGCCATCAAGAAATTGAATGCCACGCCCCTGCGCCGCTACCGGATCTACCAGCAGGCGATCTGAAATCGTTCGTTCGTTCGTGTTCGATCGTGTTCGGTCGTTGACAAAATACTCACTCCATAATAAAATTCTTTCCGCTTGGCAAGGTAGCTCAGTGGTAGAGCAGGAGACTCATAAGCTCTTGGTCGTGGGTTCAACCCCCACCCTTGCCACTCAGAACAGTCCTGTGAACCAGGACTGTTTTTTTCTCGAAGAAAACCGGTCTGAAGGGTCTCTGCCAAACAATGTTCCCATCAAGCCAACCTTCGAAACATAGTTCCAGGGAAGCCATTGTTCGCAATTTTCCGTACCCCTGTTATGATAAAATTTTATATGGATCAAGTTTGAACTCAGGAAATCACCATGCCAAGACCATCCGACAGGAATACAGATCCATCCCTTCTTTACGCCTTACTGGCAGTGATCATCATTATTGTCCTATCCATCCTGTCAAAGTGCGGTACCCTGTCATAATAATGAGACCTGTTGGTACTGGAACTACAGGAGTGAGATAACATGAGTGCATTAAATCCCCTGAAACTTCATGTCACCTTTCAAGAAGGCTTGTCGTCATCAGAGATCTCACTGCCCAGAAGGTATACGCTCACTCATTCCGACCTTACAGGAGATCTTTTCCTCACCATCGGCGCAGAATACGACCGGAAGCAGATTTCCGGTTTCTACACCCGCCTGATGCGCGACGAAGCCATCGCAGAGTTACTGGAAGACAATCTGGGAATATCCATGCACGTATATTGCCATGTCAGTGGAGGGATTGTTGTTGGTAATGCGGGCTGGAGATATAATATTTTTCGCCATCATCTGCCTTTGGTACTCGAGGCATTCCGCCACGGTGATCGTGAATGGATCCACGCTCATCCACTGGTGGACGAGGCCCGGGTGATCGTCCATTTTGAATCAACCCATCCAAAATACAACCACCTGGAAGACTGGGGACTCCTTCAAGCTTATTAACATCCATAACAAGCAGTGCCCGTGGGTAAAGAACCAGCGATGTTCGTGAGCAGAACGTCCCGAAGGGTGAAAGACCTTTGGGACGTTCTGTGCAATTATTCCAATATTGTCTTTCCAACCAGCCTGATGTCCCTTGAAGAACTCCCCACCATGATCCTGAACTCTCCCGGTTCGGCGACCCAGGACTTCTTAACCGGATCATAGAAAGCAAAGGCGCGTTCATCCAGGCTGAAGCTTACCTGCCGGCTCTCCCCGGGATCAAGGGCGACTTTTGTAAAACCCTTCAATTCCCTGGGTGGGCGCGGCAGGGAGGCTGCCAGATCCCCCACATACAACTGCACGACTTCCTGACCGGTGACATCGCCGGTATTTTTTAACGTCAGGCGTACTTCCGGGTTTTCACCGGGTTTAAACTTACCGGGCACATACAGATCACTGTATTCAAAGGTAGTGTACGAGAGACCATGCCCAAAGGGAAACAGCGGCTCGATCTGCATATGATCAAACCAGCGGTAGCCCAGGAAAATTCCTTCGCCATAATGGACTTTGCGCGCCGCCGTGCGGGCTGCATTGAGCCAGGCCGGACCATCCTGCAGGCGCCTGGGGAAGGTGACCGGCAGCTTTCCGGATGGGTTGACTTCTCCGGTCAAGATCCGTGTTACAGCGTTCCCGTTCTCCTGACCCGGATAGTAAGCCAGCAGGACAGCGGCCACTTCGCCGGCCCAAGGCATATGCACTGGCGATCCGACGTTCAGGATCACAATCGTGCGCGGGTTGACGGCTGCCACGGCCGAGATCAGTTCGTTCTGCCGGCTCATCAGGTCGATACCTTCCCGGTCGATCTCCTCACGCTCAAAAGCCTCCGGCATCCCGACAAAGACCAGGGCCGCCTCGGCATTGCGGGCGGCTTCAACAGCGGCCTCGAAGCGGAAGTCCTGGCCTTCGGGATATACCCGGCCAATACCAAGTTTGATATGAAAATGGTTTTGGTCCGGGTTGCGAACCGATTCGATTTGAAGGATGTAAGACTGCCCGGCTTTAAGCTGCCGGGCTCCCTTGCTGTAACCGCGGTAAAACACTTCAGCCGTATCGAAGATGATTTCCCCATCCAGCAACAACCGGGCAGGACCAGCATGGTGCAGGGTGAGGTGGTAATTTCCATCAACCGGTACAGTCAACGGAGCCTCCCAGCGGACTGATTCAGGCGTCTCATCAAGGTCTGACCAGTCTATGTGGAAGAAGAAATCTGTACCGACATTTTCATTCACGAGCAGTTCAACGGTAAAATCCTTCCGCGCATAAAAGGTGCAGCGCAGCGGCGCCAGCCAACCAGCCGGTACATCATAAGGCTCGTCGAAATTATCACAGCCGGGTTCATGAACCAGTTCCACCTTGTCTCCCAGTTGTTCTTGTAACCCCTGCAGCGGGCTAACCCGGCTGGCAGGGATGACCCGTGAACTGCCGCCGCCGCCGATCACGGCTTCAGCGGCATTCGGACCAAGGATGGCAATATTACTGAGGTCCCTGATTGGCAAAGCCTGGTTCTCGTTCTTGAGCAGTGTGATGGAGTCCTCTGCCAAACGGCGGGCGATATCGCGGTGTTCTGGAGTATTGACCCAACCTTCCATCGCCGGACCATCTTTATCCATACGCCCAGACTGGATCACCAGCTTCAGGATACGCCTGGCTGCCTGGTCGATGACCACCGGATCAAGCTGCCAGTTCCGTACTGCGGCAAGCAGCAGTTTGAAATACAATGCCGGACCGGGCATCTCCAGGTCGAGTCCATTGGCAACCGGTTCACAGATGCTATGCACGGCGCCCCAGTCTGAGATGACCGCCCCTTCAAAGCCCCATTCACCCCGCAGGATGTCATTCAACAGGTAGCCGTTTTCACTCGCATAGGTCCCGTTGACACGGTTATAAGAACACATCACCGTCCATGGCTGGGCTTCTTTCACCGCGATCTCAAACTGGGTCAGGTACAGCTCCCGCAGGGCACGCTCGTCAACTTCAGAGCTGGCCCGGAAACGTTCGATTTCATAATTATTGACGGCATAATGTTTCAGTGCGGCGCCTACGCCGCACGACTGTACACCTTTAATATAGGGAACTGCAATGTTCCCTGCAAGGTATGGGTCTTCGGAAAAGGTTTCAAAATTGCGGCCCCCACGTGGATCCCGCACAAGGTTGACGCAGGGACCGAGCAGGATATCACACCCCATCCCACGCGTCTCCTCGCCAAGTGCCCGTCCGACTTGTTCCATCAAGGTTATGTTCCAGCAAGCGCCCATCGAAATGCCCGTCGGGAAGGCCGTTGCCGGGCCAACCTTACGCCCAACCTCGGGATTGCAGCTTCGCACCCCATGGGGGCCATCTGTCATAACAATCGAAGAAATGCCCAGGCGCTCAATGGGGACAGTGTTCCAGATATCCCTGCCCGAAAGCAGGGAAATTTTCTCTAGCAGGGTCAATTGGTCATTCAATTCATCTACTCGCTGGTTGATATCCATGGGAAAGAGACTCCTGTGTATTTATTAATGCAACCGGTTGCAGGGCAGCCAGACTTATTTTACTTGGTTATGCCGGGAAAAGAAAGGGAGAATCTTCACAAAGCCTGTTCAGCCATCACAAATGCCCCCAGAATGCCTGCTTTCCCTTCAAGCGCTACTGGTACGATGTACTCATCGATATGGTTGAGAATCAAGGGTGATTGTATGTAGCCATTCAAAATCTCAAGAACTTTTTGATGCACCATGGGTAGGAGCTGCTGCTGTGAAGATACCCCCCCACCCAGGATAATCCGCTGCGGCGACAAAACACAAATATACCCAGACAGCGCCAGTGCGATATAATGCGCTTCCAATTCCCAGGCAGGGTGATCAGGCGGCAGGGTTTCAGCCCGCTGCCCCCAGCGGTTTTCGATAGCCGGGCCGGCTGCCAGACCCTCGAAGCAGTTCTTGTGAAAAAGGCAGAATCCTTCATAAGGATCGACTTCTGGATTCCTTGGCAGCAGAACATGGCCCATTTCGGGGTGAAGTAAACCGTGCACCAACTCCCCGTTGGCCATGACGCCACCGCCAATTCCGGTGCCAATGGTCAGGTAGATAAAGGTATCCAGACCGCGAGCCGCCCCCCAACGCCACTCACCCAAGGCGGCGCCATTGACATCCGTATCGAACGCAACCGGAATATCGAAGTCAGCCGCTACCATCCCAAGTACGTCCGCATTTGACCATCCTGGTTTGGGAGTCGACAAGATATGCCCGAATGTCACAGAACCAGGCCTGGGGTCCAACGGGCCAAAAGAAGCGAATCCTATCGAGTCCAGTCTGCCATGCACCTGTTCTGCCTGCTTGAAAAATGCAACAACCTGCTGCATGGTCTCTTCAGGAGTGGTTGTCGGGAAACGACCCTCAGCCCGGATATCTTCTGGCCCGCTGCCAACCGCACACATAAATTTTGTCCCACCACCCTCAATACCGCCGTATAGTCTAGCCATTGGTCTCTCCTGACAATTGACTTGTTTTCAATCAAGTATTCCTTCAAATCACCACACAACCACCGGGCCCCACAACAGGTCAATACAGCAGTTCCCATAAAGCCTGGACTTTCAACCAACGGTACTCGTATGGTTGAAGCTGGAATTCAATCTGTCCCTTCTGGAAAGAAGGGGTATCCCGGTGCAGCAAGTCGATCAAGTTTTGTCCATGCATTCCACAAGAAATGGTTTGTACCTGGTCGCTGAGATTGTTCAAGATAATCAATCGTTCGCCGCCAAGGTTACGGACATACCCTGCCACAGCCCTGGTGTTACAATCCAGCCATTCGAAGTCTCCCCGGCTAAAAGCCGGTTCGCCCTTGCGAACCGAGATCATCCCTTTGATTGTCTGCCAGAGTGATCCGGGGGTTTGCATCTGTGTTTCGACATTCACCCGATGATATCCATAAACATCATCATCGATAAGAGGGGCATACGTTGTTTCATTCCGGGAAAACCCGGCATTCATAGACTGGTTCCACTGCATGGGGGTACGGACGCCATTGCGATCTTCCAGCCAGATATTGTCTCCCATACCAATCTCATCACCATAATAGATGATGGGAGAACCGGGTAATGTAAACAGCATTGAATTCAGCAGTTCAATTTTTCTGCGGTCATTATCAAGCAGCGGCGCCAGGCGGCGGCGAATCCCCTGGTTTAGACGCATACGTGGTTCAGGAGCGTACTCCTTCCACAGCCACTCCCGCTCTTCTGGGGTCACCATCTCCAGCGTCAGTTCGTCATGATTACGCAGGAAAATACACCACTGGTTGGTCTCCGGAATTGGCGGGGTATGGTCCAAGATCCACTGCAAAGCTGAGCGGTCCCCCTTTCGAATGGACATAAACAGACGCGGCATTACCGGAAAATGGAAACCCATATGGAACTCATCCGTACCGTCACCAAAGTAAGGCAGGACTTCTTCCGGCCACTGGTTGGCTTCGGCCAATAATATCCGATCGGGGTAGTTTTCGTTCAAATACTCCCGAATCTTCTTCAAATATGCATGCGTTTCGGGCAGGTTTTCGCAATTGGTACCTTCTCGCTCAATCAGGTACGGAACAGCATCTGCACGGAAACCATCCACCCCCAGGTCGAGCCAGAAAGCAATCACTTTCAGTATCTCATCCTGCACTGCAGGATTATCAAAATTCAAATCTGGCTGCGAGGCATAAAACCGGTGCCAGTAATACTGCCCGGCTTCCTCGTCCCAGGTCCAGTTGGACTCCACTGAATCCAGGAATATTATGCGCGCCTCTGAAAACATTTGATCTGAATCGCTCCACACATAATACTCCCGGTAGACTGAGTTTTTATCTTTCCGTGCAGCCTGAAACCAGGGATGCTGGTCAGAAGTATGGTTCAGCACCAGATCAGTGATCACCCGCATATCCCGTTGATGGGCAGCATCGAGCAGTGCTTTAAAATCATCCAGGGTACCGTAGTCAGGATGGATATTGTAATAATCAGCAATATCGTAGCCGTCATCCTTGAGCGGTGACGGGTAGATTGGCAGCAGCCAAAGACAATCTACCCCCAGCTCTTTCAAATAATCCAGTTTGCTCATCAACCCGCGCAAGTCCCCGTATCCATCACCATTGCTGTCGTAAAAAGCACGTACATTTACCTCATAAAAAACCACGTCTTTATACCAGAGAGAATCATTCATCATACTAAAAGTTTACCAATAAAATGATCCGGGGCAAAAAATTAATATGAAGATGTAAATAAAAATGCCTTCCCAGTGGAAGGCATCTGAACCTGGTGCGCTAGCCTATGATACAACAGTCCTGACAACCTCCTCCAGCTGCTGTTTCCCGGACCTATTTCTACCAACCGACAATCCCGCCCCACTCAGGACAAGGCCTAACCCAAGACCATTCATGACCAGAGGCCATGCACCTGCCCAGTTGACGCCTCCGGCTGTCATGGTATGCGAGGCTGCGCCCCACAACGGCGCAGCCAGTGTAAGCAAACCGCAGCTAATTACGGTGATTGCTGCCGCATTTGCTCCAGTGTCTGGATCATCGGCATTCCAGTCAAAATTGGCGCCTCTCCAGACCGGTGGAAACCGGAAAAGGAGGAATACCAGCAGTGTGAATCCTGTGGTGAATACCACCATATCTACCGGCATCGAAGCACCCCGCAATATACGCGAAGTATAGATGTGCAAACCGCCAACCAGCATACCGGCAACCAGGGTCCAGACTGCATATTTGTACGCATTGGCTTTGCCGCGGATCAACAGCACAACACTCCAGATTCCATTAAGACCGATTCCGACAGTCGCGATCACATAGAAGATATACAAGCCCTGCATCTGGGCCAGGGGGCTCATTGAGGCAGACCACTGTGGATTCTGAGGATTAAAGGCAGAACAGGCTGTACCAGCGCCTCCCATAAGCGTGAATGCGGCTGTCAATCCCATCAATACAATTCCAAAGATACGCAATATCCGGCCCCACCATGTATTACGCATGTCTTACTCCTTTTCCTAAAACAAGACTAACCAAAAAGAAAGCCCAAAACAAATGCAGCTGTGGTACAGGTTAACAAAACAGGCAGGATTCTCAAGATGGTATCCTGCGGTAAAATTGGCCGCCCAATCCTGAAGAATGACAACATCAGGCCAACAATCCCGATCAGCGCACCTCCAAAACCAACCAGGGCATATGCTGGCCTGGCGATCCCTTGGGCTGCCAATACAATCGGCAGCAGGAAAATAGTCAACCCGGCGACCCCATGCACAACAGCCAGGACAATAACCGGCAGCCTGCCTGCCAACCGGATACTGCGAGTAAACAGCACAGCCAGGAAACCAAAGATGGCGAAATATAAATAGGCGCTTCGAAAGGCTGCCAGGTGTTCCCATACCAGTCCCAAAGAAAGGCTAAGCGGAATAATGGTTGAGATAATGACCACAATCCGGCTGTCCAGAACCTCAAACCCCAGAATAACCAGCAGCAAGCAAGCAACCAGCAGTACCCCAAAACCGATTGTATAGGCTGTGATGGGAACGTATCCCAGCCCATCGATCCCGACTGCAACCTGGTATGCAGCCAGAAGAGCAGTGATCAGCAGCAAGATACGATCAAAGGCAGTGATCTTCATTCAAGTTTAGATCGAGAGCAGGATCATGGAAGCAAGCATGTACAACGAAGCATACTTGAACAAACTGAAATTGATCCGTTCTGAAGGCCGAAAGACTATAGCAAAGGAAAGTAAAAGCAGGCCTGTCTGCAGTGATTTGATCAGAGGCCAATACAGATCAATCTTGGATCTAAACACATTGATATTCGATTTTGCATCCATACTCATCAAAGTTACCTTTGAGGAAATCTTCAGTTCCCAATTCTAAGCAAAAAGTCTTCCAATGTAAATCCTCAATCAACAATCCTCAATCAACAATCCTCTACCAACAATTATCTGACACACCTGAAGCCAACTCCCGGGCTGGCATATACCAGCGCGGCCAGCGGTCCCCTGGGCGGTTTCTCCCATACCGACGCGGCCGGAAGGCGCCAATCATAATAATCACAATAGCCTTTGGCGCCAAACCACGAAACCATTGCCATAGGATGAATTTCATGACCGGCTTGAACAGTGCAGGCAGAGCCATCAAAACTTACCCGTTATGTGGCATCCTACAGTGGAAAAAACATCCAATCACCGGCATCAATTCTTACTTCATGCTTAAAATGTATAGAACTCATCTCCAGGACAATAGCCAACGACTTCATGATCCTGGAATTTCACCTATCCTTCTGCCAGGGCTTTGTTCATGAAACCTGCATACTACCTGGCGGTTACAGCAGTAACCATGATATCAATCAGTTTTTGATATCCTTGACAAACCCCCAAGCAAATGCCATGGTCATGAGGAAAAGCAACAGGGCAAGAATATTGTAGACCAATTCTGGGGTGAAAATCCCTAACAATGGGGTATTCATGCTCAAGAATGCCAGGGCAATACCACCAATACCGATCAACCCGCCGCCCACGCCAACCCACCAAAAACCGTTGGCAGGTTTTGCGCCAGTGACAGAATTCTTTGCAAAAAATGGGCCGAGGAAAATCACCAGACCGGCGATTCCGTGAAAAAGCGGAACCGCAATCTTACGAACCATTTCCCAACCGGCAAAGCTGGTTACAGCAATTGCCAGGAAACCTACTGTCGCGAACCATTTGAACTGTTTTTTCCACGATTGGAAGTACTGTTCAGCAATTCCCATGGAAAGGCCCAGAGGGATCAGGCTTGCGACAGTCAAAACGAACGGCGTCCCCAGAATGTCATATCCAAGAAAGATGAGCAATACTCCCGAGACAAACAGCACAACGAAGGCCATGATATAGTACCAGACATAGGGCTGTTTCTCCCAGCCCCAGCGCTGCCAAAAACGCCAGACCAGGTAAACCGCAGTCAGCCCCGTCAGCAAGAGCAAAATGATATCCAGGATAGTCGGGTGATTCATGTGCATTCTCCTAATTCATAAAGAGCCAGTATTCGATAATGCGATTATGACATGAATACTCATCCCGGTATGTAACATAAATCACAATTCACTAATTGAACAAAAGCCCGGGTGGCTGCTCCGGTGATCCCATAGCGACGATAAAATCTACAACATTTTGCGCACCCCAAACATTCGACTTCCCACTCCCCGAACTAACCGTTATATAATTCAGGTAGTATTCCAAACTCAGGAGAAAACATCGGTGACCCAGCCTATACGAAATCTGCTGGCAAGTAACGCCATTTTTACCACACTGGATGAGGCAAACCGGGAAACCTTGCTGGGGAAAGCATCTCCACGGAGATACCATGCCGGCGAATTCCTGGCCCATAATGGAGATATCTGGCCGTTCATTTTCATCATAACAAAGGGAGAAATTGTGGCTGCAAAAGAATCAAGTGAAGGACGCAGCCTGATTGTGGCCACTTTCAGTGATGGTGAAGTATTCTGGGGTCCGGCATTTTTCTCTCCCGAACAACCGATACCCGTTGCGTTGAAAACCAGTCAGGATACTGAGATCTATCTATGGTCACGGGAGAGTATTTTACCGACCCTGCTGGAAAATGGGGAAATGTCTTGGGAGTTATCCCGCCTGTTGGTCAACCGGATGCTGCGGGCCAACACAATCATTGAAGAACTGGCCTTCCAATCGGTAGCAGGGCGGCTGGCTCGATTATTGTCGGAACTACAGTCTAATAAAGATGAGGGGGCTATCGCCCGCAGCCTGACATTAGACGAAATGGCTGCCCGTATTGGAAGCACCCGTGAAATGGTGTGCCGCTTCCTGCATCAGTTTTCAGACGAGGGCATCATCAATATCACGCGCACAGAATTTACAATCACAAATAAGGAAAAATTAGGAGAACTGGCTCAAACAGTCAAATAATGACCGGCAGGTAAATATGGAATGACATGAAGCGAACGTTGATTTTCTGATTAACCTCCAAAGAACAATTCCAACCAGACCTGCCAGTGAGGCAGTGGCGTCGGCAGGCTGGTCGGCGCCTTTGTTACCACCGGTTCGCTGCCCGGTTCCGGGAGAGGGACCACTTTGAAATCGCCAGGTTTGGCCCGATTCCCTTCCCCACGCGCCCAATCTTCCACCGGCAGATCAGATTCAGCGACCACAACCCGGGTTTGCAACACAGCCTGGGTCTGCATCACCTGAGTAGCATGGGCATATACCAGGGTCGCCTGCCGGTTTAAGCGGTCAAGTTTTTCCAGGCGGGTATTGAAATCCATCACCAGAAACGCCAATAACATGATCCCCGCAATCGCTGCAACTCGACGAATGTTGATTGGCCAACTGTCCATAGCATAATCTTACCCTTAGTTGTTTCCCCTGACAAGCCACCACTGGCTGGGAAACTGTCTTCAGCCGGTTTCAGCAAGGATGTTACGAGGATCAAAGAAAGATCACCAGAGTCAAAACCCGTGCTTTTGTGAAAAAACGCCCATTTTTGACGCCCATTTTTGATTTGACGTCCCCAGGAGCCTCTGATACAATATTCCGCTGGAGCGTTGTACCCTTCGCTCCTTAATTTTTGAAAGAAAGGGCTTGTAAAAATGAAAGTACTATTGATTAAGGACGTTTACAAATTGGGGCGCGCCGGTGACATCAAACGTGTTGCCGCCGGGTATGGTCGCAACTACCTGCTTCCGGAAGGCCTGGCAATCCTGGCCACCCCGGGAGCCATAAAACAGGCAGACAAAATCCGTGCCCAGGCCGAGATCCACCGGGCACAACTCAACGAAGAGCTCAAAGATCTTGCTGGCCAGATCTCTGGCCTGACCCTGAGTTTCCCAGTTCGGGCGAGTGAGACCGGCAAGCTGTATGGATCGATTACTGCAAAAGAAATTGCAGAACACATCCAGGAAAAAACACGCTTCGAAATAAAGCGCCAGCAGCTTGAGATGCAGCCGATCCGTTCTCTGGGTGAGCATATAATTGGTGTGCGCCTGACCATGGACCTGGTACCTGAGGTCAGGGTTTTGGTCCACCGTGAAGGTGAATCACCCGAAAGTGCGGTGGAAATTGGAGAACAGGAGCCCGAGGGCTTGAGCATTGCTGAAGCAGTCGTTGAACTCGAGCCACAAACAGACGAGGAAGCTCCTGCAGCTGAAACTGCCGAAACTGTTGAGGCGGTAGAACCCGCAGTCGAACAATCGGCAGAAGAAACCAGCGACGAAACCGAAAACTAACCACCCATCCTTCCCACGAATGAAGCGCCATCACCGGTTCATCTCACCCCAAGGGGAACCGGTGATGTTCTGTTAAGGGAATTATGCCAGAAACGATTGGGCAAATACTCAAGAAAGCACGCGAGGCACGCGTTCTGACGCTTAACAAAGCGTCTGAACTGACTTGCATCCGCCCGATTTTCCTGGAAGCACTTGAGGAAGATGATTACTCAGCGATGGCCTCAGTTGCCCAGGGACGTGGATTCCTGCGCATGTACGCTGAATTTCTCGAACTGGATATCGACCAGGTTCTGGAAGAACTACGACGGAACAACGAAAGTGTTGAACCGGAGATCATTGGTCCAATCGAATCCGATCGGGAAGTTAACCTGGAACCAATGATTGAGTTGAAAGATGAACCAGAAAATGAAGAAACTGCCGTAGAAGAAAAAACGCCTTTCTGGAAAAGCCTGCTGCCGCGCATCTCCTGGCCAGAAAAAACATCCGGTGAAGTAGCTATTGAGGAAACAGTACAACCATCTCAAACTGAAGAATTGTTGGAACCAGAAACACCGGAACCGGAAACGGCGGCCGGTATGCTCGGCGAAACAACCGGAGAACTTATTCTCAGAAGCAGGTGGGAACAACTCAGCGATCATGCCAATGCACTCTTACGAGGCCAGGCAAACTATTGGAGTAAACGGCTCGAGCCGGTGAGCAGCCTGTTCGACAGGTCTCCGGTTGATCCGGAACCGGAACTTGAAGTAAAGGCCGCAAAATACGGGCCAGCACTTCCCGAATTTCCCTTTACCCGATTGGAGCACTCGCCCACACGCACTTCCCAGTTAATCTTCAAGCAGATTGGTATCGATCTACGGCTACAAAGAGAGATGCTCAGCCTGACAATCAATGAAGTTGAACGGCATATACATATACGAACACAATTGCTGCAGGCGCTGGAAGATGGTAATTTTGAAGGGCTGCCCTCGACAGTACAAACCCAAGGGATCCTGGCAAATTACGCCAATTTCCTTGGAATGGACAGTGACGCCCTGCTGCTGCATTTTGCTGATGGGCTGCAAAAAAGGCGCCTTGAACGGTATCCCGAACAGAACAGACAGACCAAGAGAGAAATGCCGCTCAAACAAAACAGGTTCAGTTTGCGAAGTCTGGCAACTACAGACCTGATCTTTGGCGCCGGTATCATCATCTTGCTGACTGCATTTGCCATCTGGCAGGCAATCGAAATCTCTTCCATTCAACGTGCACAAAACATTGAACCGACCGTACCTTCTATATCAGATGTGTTATTAGCAACAGCAGGTCCCGGTGAAGTCATTGATGCGACCGCCACCCAGGCACAACAGGCTGTATTCGGTGATGAAATCGAAAACCCTGCCGAAGCCCCCGAAGATATTCCAGATGAAGCCGCCAATGTGATCATTAACCTGGTCGCGGTTGAAAGAGCCTGGGTAAGGGTGACTGTTGATGGAGAAATCAAATTTGAGGGCCGCGTCCAACCAGATACAGCTTATGCCTTTGAAGCCCAAGAACAGGTAACCGTACTGACCGGGAACGCCGCGGCAATCCGGATAACGTACAATCAAAGGGAATTAGGGCTCCTGGGCAGCTATGGTGAGATCGCTGAAGCCGTTTTTACCATCAACGGGATCTTAACCCCAACCCCGCAGCCAACTGCCACCGCAACGGCTACCGCGCCGGTGACGGTCACACCGACCAATACACAAAGGTCAACCCCAACGGCTGAAGAGTAAATTTCCGGGTAAATGAATGACAGAAACGAAAACCTTCCATCTGGTATCCCTTGGCTGCGCCAAAAACACGGTTGATTCGGATTCCATGGCCCAACTGCTGCTGCAGGATGGTTATGAGATGGTTGAAACGCCGGAAGAGGCGGGGGTGCTGATCGTCAATACTTGCGGATTTATTGGCCCGGCAAAAGAAGAGTCGATCAATACCCTGGGAAACCTGGCCAGGGTGAAACAACCCGGACAACTCCTGATTGCAGCCGGCTGCCTGACCCAACGTTATGGGGTTGAAGTAGCCAGCCGTGTCGCCGGGATCGATGGCATCCTTGGCACCCGGCGCTGGATGGACATTGTCAGGGTCGTCAGCAAACTGCGCCAGAGCCCTCACCCAAAACCTGTCTACCACTTGCCCGAAGAAGTCAAAACAGTTGGGACCGATGAACAAGGAGTTGTACGGGCCAGCCTGGAAGGCGCCAGCGCTTACTTGAAGATTGCGGATGGCTGCCGACGGCCATGTGCCTTTTGTGCCATTCCGTTGATCAAAGGAACCACAGTCAGCCGCCCGGTGGACCGCATCCTGGAGGAAGCCCGGCTGCTGCAGGATGAAGGTGTTCGTGAACTGATCCTTATAGCGCAGGACACGACCGATTACGGCCACGACCTGGGGATGAAGGATGGTCTGGCAGTTCTGCTTGAAAACCTGACCAGCACAGCGCCCGGGATAGACTGGATTCGGATCATGTACGCTTATCCGGGTTATATTACCGAGCGCCTGATCGATGTAATGACCACTCAGAAAAAAATCCTCCCCTACCTGGACATCCCCCTGCAGCATGCGCATCCTGAAATGCTGCGCCGGATGCACCGCCCAGCCAACATGGATTGGGTCTACCGGACACTGGATAAGATGCGCTCGGCCATGCCAGAACTGGCAATTCGTTCTACATTCATTGTAGGCTACCCGGGTGAAACCGAGACAGAATTCCAGGCTCTGGTAGATTTTATCGATGAAGTCCGGCTGGATCGTGTCGGCGCGTTCAAGTTTTCCTTCGAACCCGGTACATCCAGTGAACCGCTTGGGGATCCGGTTCCTGAAGAAATCAAGGAAGAACGCTACCAGAGATTGATGGAACGCCAGCAGGCCATCTCGCTGCAGGTCAATCAATCCCTGGTTGGAAAAAACCTTGATATCCTGGTCGATGGATTTGGCGAAAACCTTTCAATTGGCCGCTCGTACCGTGACGCCCCAGAGATCGACGGCCTGGTCCTGGTCGAGGGCTGCGAACTGGAGGTCGGCCAGATCGCGCCGGTGCGAATTACCGGCGCGATGGTCTATGATCTGACGGCTGTACCGGTGAACCAACCACTTCAGCAGGAGTATGTTGGTCACGATATATAGCCGGGTAATTTGAAGTACTGCCTCCTGGGCGCACATAAAAACGGACCGGTTCTCTTCCCGGTCCGCTGCTCTTTACCAATGCGGGACTAGCACTTTATCCACTGCCCATTGGCAATACTGGATTCAATGACCTTATTCACGAACTTTACACCCAACAGGCCATCATACGAATTCGGGAAATGCAAAGCCAGCGGATCAGCTTCCTGACCTGATCGGCGGGCGGCGATCGCCTCGGCAGCATCCGAGTACAGATTGGCAAACCCTTCGGGGAATCCTTCCGGGTGACCCGCTACGATCCGGCTGGAACGCGCCGCCAGGGGCATGGTACCGGGTCCATTCGGCGTCCGTAGTTCAACCGGTGCGTGCAGTGGTTTGAAGGTCAGCAATTGGGGCAGTTCCTGCATCCATTCGAGGCTCCCCTTTGTGCCGCTGACACGGATGCGCAGGCAGTTCTCTACGCCGGCAGCCGCCTGGGTAACCCAGAAGCTCCCGCGGGCGCCATTTTCGAAGCGCAGGAGGGCCCCGGCATAATCATGGACCACCCGCCCGGGGACAATCGCCCCTGCCTCGGCAGCGACCTCATCGACATTCAAACCGGTGATAAAACGGACAAGGTTGTGGGCATGCGTACCAATGTCGCCCATCACCAAGGACGGCCCTCCCCGCACCGGATCATATCGCCAGGGAACTTCGCCATTCGGGTCGGGATCATCTTCATCCGCCTTGCCTCCCTGAACATACTCAACCTGTACCAACCTGATCGTCCCCAGCTGCCCGGCCTCCAGCATGGATTTTGCCTGCCTGACCATCGGGTAGCCGGTATAGTTATGGGTCAGGCAGAAGACCAGGCCGGAATCGAGAACCTGCTGGTGCAATGCTTCCGCTTCGTCGAGGGTATTGGTCATCGGCTTATCACAGATAACATCAAACCCGTTCTCCAGCGCAGCCGAGGCATACAGGTAATGGCTGTCGTTGGGGGTCATAATTGCAATGACATCCGCCTGGTCCTCCCGGGCGGCTTCTGCCCTGATCAGTTCCAGCCCATCTTTATACGCACGCTCTTCGTGCAACCCCAGTTCGAGGCCGGCCTGCCTTGCCCGCTCCGGGTTTGAAGACAAAGCCCCGGCCACCAGCTCATAACGATCATCCATCCGGGCCGCCTGACGATGCATTTCTCCAATGAAAGACCCTGGCCCGCCGCCGATCACGGCCAGGCGAAGCCTGCGTCCCAACATGTTGATGACAGGATGTAGTAACATTTTTTCACTCCTTCTCTCAGGTTAGATTTTCCCGTATGGCCTTCACAACCAGCTTGTGATCTTCTTCCTGCGGCAAACCCGAGACAGTGATCGTCCCGATCATCCCCGTTCCCTTCAGGATCACCGGGAAACAGCCGCCGTGGGGAGCATATTCACTTTCAGGCAATAAATAGACTTCCTCAATCGATTTTCCCAGGCTCTTCAAATACTGCCCAAGATAAAAAGAACTGTGTCCAAAGCGATAGACCAGGCGAACTTTGCGCTGGATCCAATCATCGTTATCGATTGAAGTTCCGGGACGGCTGGCATGAAAAAGCTGGTGACCGGCTCGGGTTACATCAACTGTTATCGGCAGGTTTTCTTTTCGGGCATAGTCCACCAGCCAGGTACCAATCTGCCAGGCGGTTTCTTCATTAAACTTACTGAACTGAAGGTCTTGTTCTTCCACCAGCAGGGCATCCAAAATCTTTTTCATCTTATCTCCTAACCATTATCCAGGTAAATACCACGATCATATGATCAACTTCATTATAACCAAGTAGGGTAAGCGCATTTGGATTATTTACAGTCAAAAACAAGAGTGAACTGTCATTGCAAAGGCATTAACCCGAAGCAATGACATCGTTATAATGGGTAATTTTTTTCTAATGCGATTACCCTATTAACCAAGTAACTTAATCCAGATTAACTTCAAGGGCGTGCTATACTTAATCGTCGTCGTACACGTTTACCCTCACCTATCCAGACGCCTATGAATAACCAGACAAAAGAATTTCAATCAGCTGTACTGGCAATGAAACAGGGGCAGCCTGCTGAGGCGCGTGCAATCCTAAAAGGGCTGATTGCGCAAAACCCTCGTGATGTCAAGGCATGGTTTTTATTCGCACACGTTGCCCAGAAAAAAGAGCACGCTGTCCAGTGCCTGGAAAATGTTCTCAAGTTGGATCCTCAAAATAAGGCAGCCCGTCAGAAGCTGGATCAACTTCAAGGGAGACTCTCTTCGTCCCCGCAACAAGCCAGCCAGGAAAACCCTGTTGCTCCAATTCCCAATCAACTCCCGGAGCAGAAACAATTATCTTCACCAGGTTCAGGAGGATCCGATCCATCCAACCCTGCGGGCAGAAAGAACACGACAACCGAAAAACGTGAACAAAAGGGGTCCCGAACGCTTATTTACATTGTAGGAGCAGCTGCTTTCCTGCTCTTCTGCTGCATTGGCGCCGCTCTTGCAGCCGCCTCCCAGGGTGAAATGAATTTCACTTCACCTGGCTCCACTTCACAGCCAACTGTCTCCCCGCAAATAATCTATAACGTCATCCAGACCAACCTCAACGCTGCCAACACTGAAAACATCAATCTATACATGTCAACAATCCACTCAAAAAGTCCGGTCTACAATGATACCCTGTCAACATTGCAGGAAGCGTTCCAGTTGTATGATCTGCGCTACACCCTGGTCAAGGCAGATATCATCGAACAATCCCAAAATGAGGTCAGGGTTTCTTATGTGCTGCTGACGCAGAAGCTGCGCGGACCTGATTTCCGAAATAACAAGGTCTCTGGTGTGATGATTTTACGACCAGACGATGGGGTATGGAAAATCTACAACCAGACTGTCGATGATGTAGATTACCTGGATTAATTCCTTGACAGTTACAGCATCCCTTGATGTACACACGCCGATTCAATAATGAGGAGAATAATCATGCGCACATATAAACTGGCCTTGATTGGCTTTGGCAATGTTGGTCAGGGGTTCACCCAGATCCTGCGTGACCAATCTGAAAGCTTAGCCCAAAGATTTGGTGCGGAATACAAAATCGTCGCGGTCTGTGACAAGCTCAAAGGCAGCCTTTATCATCCGGAAGGTTTGGACCCTGCCCTGTTGTTGGATACCGTCCAGGCTGGTAAAAGTCTAGAAACACTGAAAACCGAAGCCAGCGGGTGGGACGCCCAGGAGACAATCGCCGGCTGTGGTGCGGATGTGCTGGTTGAGTTAAGCTACACCGATCTAGAGACCGGCGAACCTGCCGCCAGTCATTTGCGGCAGGCGCTTAAGGCTGGTATGCATGCTGTCACAACCAACAAAGGCCCGATCGCACTGCATTTCCCTGAGTTATTAAAAATCGCCCGTGAAAATCATGTCCAGGTTGGCATCGAGGGCACCGTTATGAGCGGAACCCCAACCCTGCACCTGGGGCTTGACCTGCTTGCGGGGGCAGAGGTACAAAAAATACAGGGGATCCTCAACGGGACCACCAACTACATGCTGACCCAGATGGAACAGGGTATCTCCTACGGGGATGTCCTGGCAGACGCCCAGGAGAAAGGATATGCCGAGGCAGACCCCACTGGCGACGTTGAAGGATTTGATGCAGCCGGGAAGGTTGTTATTCTGGCGAATGTATTGATGGGGGCTTCAATTACACTGAATGACGTCGAACGAGAAGGCATCACTGGTTTAACGGTGGACGATATCACTGCCGCACAGGCCGAAGGCCAACGTTGGAAACTGATTGCCGGGGTTGAGAAAACCCCTGATAGGATCAAAGCCAGTGTCCGCCCAACCAGGCTGGCCGTTGATCATCCATTAGCCTCAGTGGGAGGTCCTACCAATGCAGTCACTTTCACGACTGCCTTGTTGGGTGATGTGACCCTGATCGGTCCCGGTGCTGGACGACTCGCAACGGGATATGCCATTCTATGTGACCTGATCTCAATCGATCGTATCACTCAATAAAGGTAATACCATAAGGCAATATTTGTTCCCGTCAAACCAAGGCTTTTTTTTGGGTCTGCCGCGGCGTCCCCTCTCCCTGAGAGTGATGCTGCGCCAAATACAAATTTTTCCCCTGCCACGTGGAAACTACCACGGAGATTCCCAGAGGACCCAAAACCAAGGCATCATGGGCGATTATAAAAATGTGGTATCATGATTCCACTTGCTCAAAAATTACTGTCGTTATTCTTCATTGCAGAGCAAACAGATTTATTGATAAGGAGAGAATGAAATGCCCATGCGCTTAGGACCAACTGAATTAATTATTATCCTGATTATCGTCATCCTGCTCTTCGGCATTGGCCGCATTGGCAAGGTTGCCGGTGAATTAGGTACTGGTATTCGGGAATTTCAAAAATCATTAAAAGGTGACGGGAAAAAAGGCGAGACAGAAAAAGAATCGGAGTCTGCTGAAAAAGAAGAGTAACTTTGTCTCCTGGCAATCGAATTTCCAGGATGTTTCGATTTGAAATGTCCTGGTCTTTTTAATTAACATGCGCACAACCAATCCTCCATCCCGTCTTCGGCAGCTGGTCAGTTTGTTGTCCTGGACACGCCACAGTTACTACCTGATGAGCGCCTTCCTGCTCACCATAGGCTTGATTATCTATATCTGGCGGCCTCTGGCTGAAGAGTACCTTTCCTATATCGACTGGCGGGGTCCCTGGTGGCGCTACTTCGACTGGCTGCTGCTGGGAATATTCCTTTTCATGTCTTTATTGATCATTGCCCGGGCAAATCTGCGCGTCGATTGGTTAATTATCTTTATTGGAACTTTTGGCGGATTGGTGATCGAATCCTGGGGAACCCAGACCAATTTGTGGTTCTACTATACCCAAGAACGCCCGCCTTTGTGGATTATCCCGGCCTGGCCTATTGCCAGTTTATCAATCGATCGATTGGCGCGTATCCTATCCACACTGGTCGGGAAAGCCAGGCAAACCAGGGCGGGGATAAAATTGCTATACTGGATCACGTTCATTTCCTTTTATCTATTGATGCTTGTATTCGTTACTCCAACCCTTGAGAAGTCCTTTACCTGGATAGCCTTGCTGCTTTGCACGATCCTGATCTTGACCCCGACCGATCACTTCTGGGCGTTACTGCATTTCCTGGCCGGCTCGGGTTTGGGTTATTTCCTGGAACTGTGGGGAACCACCCGTCAGTGTTGGACATACTATACCTTTCAGACGCCGCCCCTCTTTGCTGTCCTGGCGCACGGCATGGCAGCGGTTGCCTTCTGGAGAAGCGGACTGGTTTTCCAACAACTCCTGCTGCGGATACGACAAAACGCCTGTGGTTCTGTTCCAGAAACTTCAAACTAACCTTTGACTGCTGTTCTCAAACCAACATGTGGTTTCGATAAATTCAAGCACTATACGTTCTCGAATAGGATTCCTTTACGTTCCGTTTTTAACCTGTTCCGTTTTAACCGTTTAAACCTTGACAAAGCCGGTAAATCAGAATATGATAGCGCTCGAGTAATAAATATAAACTTGTAGACTAATTTATCAAATCTCATAGAAATCACGCTCTCACCAGTGTTCGAGGTGAGTATTTGAGTTTGTAAATAAAAACGAACTGTCCATCAGCATGCTTGGGGCATCTATGACAGTTACCAACACGGAGGTAAACATGGCAGTACTACTGAAAATTGCCTGGCGCAATGTCTGGCGCCAGCGCCGGAGGACATTACTGATCGCCATCGCAATGGGCGTGATCATGTCCATGCTGGTTTTATTCGACGGAGTCATAGTTGGGTTCGAGCAATCCATTTATGGAAACGCCATCCAACTGCTGGGCGGCAACATCCAGATCCATGCTCCCGGATACAACGCCAAGACAGGACAAAATCCCCTGCTGCCGATCGATAACCCGGATGGTCTCATCCAGGCAGCAGAATCCAATCCCAATACTGTTGTTGCGGCCAAACGTATTGTCACAGGTGGATTGGTGACCAACCGCGAAGGTGCGTTTTCGGTCTCAATTATCGGTGTGGAAACCGATAAAGAAGCCCATATCAGCCCGGTAGCAGATAATATCATTGCCGGGCGTTACCTGAAACCCGACGACGGAGACCTGATCGTTATTGGCCAGGGTCTGGCTGCCGCCATGGATCTCAGTGTTGGTGACCGTGTCACCATGGCCGGGGGTTCCATTCATGACCAAACACGCCAGCGCACAATGATCGTGGTCGGTATCTATGATGTGGGAGTTCCCACCGTCGAGAAAGGTATGATCTATCTGTCGCTTGCCGAGGCACAGAGCCTCTTCGGGCTGGATGGTCAGGTAACCGAAATTGTAGTGTCGCTCAAACAAATCGGGCAAGAACCTCCTGTGGTTGAACAGATCAATCGCGAGCTGCCCGGTTATGAGATCGATACCTGGGTGAACAGCATGCCCGAACTGAAACAAACCATGGATATGAAAACTTCCGTGATGAGTGTCTTCGGTATCATTTTGCTCACAGTGGCAGCCATCGGGATCCTCAACCTGCTGATGATGGCCGTTTTCGAACGCACTCGTGAGATCGGCATCGTTGGCGCGTTGGGATTGAAGCCACGCGAGATAATGCTCATGTTCCTGCTGGAAGGCACACTGATCGGTGTTATGGGTGCTGTTCTGGGCGCCATTCTTGGGCTGACATTCACAGCAATCCTGGGTGAGATCGGTATCGATTACACACAATTTGCCGACCTGACGGAATATACTGCCCTGATCACCGGCAAGATCTACCCGAAATTTTTGCCCCTGAAAGTACTCAATCACGCCATTACATTAGCGCTTATCGCCGCCCTGGCAGCCCTTTATCCGGCTCGTGAGGCTTCCCGGCGTGAACCTGCTGAAGCGCTGCATTACGTATAGGAGTTTCATCATGATGAATTATTTCAAAATGGCTTACCGCAACCTGGGCCGTAACCGCCGCCGCTCACTGCTTTCAGCACTGGCATTGTCCATTGGCCTGGCCTTGATGCTCTTCATTGCTTCCTTCTACGAAGGTGAAATGCGCAGTTCTATGGAATCTACCCTGCGGCTTGACAGCGGCCATCTCCAGATCCGGGCTGCGGATTATGACCCCGACAAACTCAGCGTTGCCTGGGAATACCTGATCGAGAACCCGGGACAGGTCGCAGAGCAGGCAGCAAAGCTGAACCAGGTTGATGTCGCTACACCGCGCTTAATCGCCAGCGGTATCGTGGCCGTAGGAGATCAATCAGCCGGTGTAGAAATCATGGGGATCGATCCGGCCTCAAGCGCAAGCGATCCCTACCGCCGGCTGACTTCCGGCCAATTTCTGACAACAGATGATCGTGAAGGTATCCTGATCGGTTACCCGCTGGCAGATAGTCTGGGATTAAAAGCAGGAGATCAACTCAACCTGTTGGTAAACACATCCAATGGTACTGTGGATGAACAGTTTTTCACAGTACGCGGGATCTTCACCACCGGTACAACCACCTACGACAAGGGGATCGTACTGCTGCCACTCTCCAAAGCACAGGCGTTTTCCGGTGCAGAAAATCGTGCCAGTATCATCTTCGTGCTCTTGAAAGATCGTGAACAGGCTGGTGCGTTAGCTGCCGCATTGGAAAGCTCAAACTACCAGGTGGAAACCTGGAAAGACCTGAATGAAATCCTGGTACTCATGGAAGATTTTTCAAACGCATACCTTCTGATCCTGAACCTGATCGTGGTCGGTGTAACCGCCACTGTGATCGTGAATACCCTGGTCATGTCCGTTTTCGAACGCACACGTGAAATCGGGATCCTGACCGCCATTGGCATGAAGGGCCGTCAGATCTCAGCCCTGTTCCTAACGGAAGCCAGTATCCTGGCCCTGGGCGGCATTGCCTTCGGCCTGCTGCTCGGCTGGGGTCTCTCAGCCTACTTTGGCAGGGTGGGCATCTACTTTGGAGACCTGGGAATGACCGGCTTCTTGATAGGAGACCGCATCTATACATACCTGACACTGAGTGACAGCCTCTATCTGACTGTCATGACCCTTATCATCACCCTGTTCGCTTCACTCTATCCCGCCCGGCTGGCCTCCCGCATGGAACCAGTCGAAGCCCTGCATGGCTCAGATTAGGGTGTTCCCTAAAGGAGAAATATCATGGAAGTCGCTAAATTAACAGATGTTACACGCATTTACAAAATCGGTGAAGTAGAAACCCACGCCGTGAATGGGATTACCCTTTCCATCAAAAGTGGTGAATTCACCGCCCTGGTCGGTCCGTCCGGTTCCGGGAAAACCACGCTTTTACAGCTGATCGGTTGTCTCGACCAACCTACCTCCGGCCAGGTTGTGATCAACGGCATGGAGACCACCGGTCTCAGTCGAAATCAACGCGCCGACTTACGAAAAGGCGCCATCGGCTTTGTATTTCAGTTCTTTGCGCTGATCCCCACCCTGACGGCCTACGAGAATATTGAAATGCCGCTCCTGCTCTCAGGCAAAGGTAATGGAAAACGGACCCAACGCGTCAAGGAATTACTGGAAGACGTAGACATGACCGACCGTGCCAACCACCGCCCCGACCAATTGAGCGGCGGCCAGCAGCAGCGGGTGGCCGTCGCCCGGGCCCTGGCAACCAATCCGAAAATGATCCTGGCCGACGAGCCAACTGCTAACCTGGACACCGAAAATGGCGAACAGGTTATGGAGATTATGAAGCGGTTGAACAAAGAAACAGATACGACCTTTATATTCGCTACCCACGACCCGCGCGTGATCAAATACGCTACACGGGTAATTACCCTGGAAGACGGCAAGATCGTAAAGGACAGCAAAGAAGCCTAAGCTAAGCTGTCAGGAGGAATACAATGAAAAAAACTATTTTGATTGTGGCAGTAATCCTGCTGCCGGTATTGGCTGCCTGTGGTACCGGATCTGAACTCCAGACCGAGGCGGTTCCAACCCTTGTGCTAGAAACCAATTCAACTGGATCAAGCGCTGCGCCTGTTTCGGCTTCAGCAGAGATCGTGCCAGCTCTTGATGTTCAGTTAAGTTTTCCACTGACCGGGACTGTGACAAGCGTTGAAATTGAACCCGGCGATACGGTTGCGGCCGGCCAGACCCTGGCGACAATCGACGCCAAAGTACTGGAAGCCAGGGTTTCCGAAGCGGAAGCCAACCTGGCCGCAGCCGAAACGAAGGTCCGTTACCTGCAGCGCATCCAGACATACGTAGAAGATCTGGATGCAGCCCAGGCAGAAGTAGACCGCTCCCAGGCTGCCCTGGATGCTGCAAAAGAAAACCTCAAACAGGCGGCTTTGATCTCACCCATCGCTGGGACAGTTGTCACCGTTGATATGGCCCCCGGAGAAACGGTCACGCCCGGCTTCGTGGTAACCATCATTGGGGACCTGACCCGATATAAAATAGAAACGACCGACCTAAGTGAACGGGATGTTCCCAGAGTCAGTCCCGGGCATAGCGCCAGTGTATATATCGAAGCCCTCAACCAGACCATCGGTGGGAAAGTTGTCGATGTCGCGCGCCAGGCTTCCACCATTGGAGGTGATGTGGTCTTCACTGTTACGATCGAACTTGATGAACAACTGCCCGGCCTTCGTTGGGGAATGAGCGCCGAAGTCGAAATCGAAGTCGAGTGAGCCGCAAACCCTGGAGGAATCTTATGAAAACAAATCGCGGTTTTCTGGTTCTGTTAACAATTGTGGTAATTGCAGGTTGTGGACAGGCGCCTGCTGAGACCCCTGCCCCGGCTGTGACAGAAGCAGCACCCCCAGAAATCAAATCGATCAGCGGACAGGTGATTGCATCTGGCGAAGTCGTACCGGTCCTCACCTCAGAACTCAGTTTTTCGATCGCCGGCCCGGTTAAGGATATCACGGTAAAAGCCGGGGATGTGGTAAAGGCTGGACAACCCCTGGTATCGCTGGACATGCCAGCTCTGGAAGGGGCTATCCCCCAGGCAGAAGCGTCTATCCGTGGGCTCCAGGCAGACGTGAATTATTACTCTGTTTCCCGTAAGTATAAGCCGCCCGAAAGGCGCGAGCTGGCAGAAGCCCGGGTTGCTGAAGCACAGGCCGTTCTCGCTTCTGCACAGGCCTCCCTGGCCCAGGCAACCATGCAGGCTCCCTTTGACGGAACGATTGTATCTATAGAAGTCCAACCCGGCGAGATGGTTCAGCCTGGTCAGGTTGTCATCCTGCTGGCAAACCTTGAGAATTTACAGATCGAAACAACCGACCTGAGCGAACTGAACATAGCGCAAGTCCGGGTTGGACAGGATGCAACCGTTTATATTGAGGCGCTCGACCAGGAATTTCCCGGAAGCGTGACCCAAATAGCCCCCCGGGCAACCGAAAAGAGCGGTGATTTGGTCTTCATGGTTACGATCACGCTTGATAAAACATTGCCGGATCTCCGCTGGGGCATGAGTACAGAAGTCAATATTGATGTCAAGTAAGAATACAATTGAAAATAAACCCAAAACAGGCTCCGCTGATCGGAGCCTGTTTTTTATCCACTCCCGTTGGAACAACCTCCTGATCATAAGAGAAAACCTTTCAAGGTTGTGAACCGTTGGCCTTGACACCTGCAGCCAGGTGAAGTATTTATAATACCGACCGGTCGGTATGTTTTTTGTCGACTGTGTTTCCCCTCTTTTTCATTCCCATCTCTCGACAAAAGAGATGGGAATGAGGCATTCTATTTCAGGAGAAAACCAGCATGCAGCAGCGCAGTGAGATCACCCGCAAGCGGATAATGGAAGCAGCCACGAGACTCTTCGCCAACGCCGGTTATAACGCAACCAGTGTTGACCAGATATGTAAAGAGGCTGGCGTCAGCAAAGGAGCCTTCTACCACCACTTTTCCTCCAAGCAAGCCATTTTCGTGGCGCTGTTCGAAGATTGGATTGTTGCCCTTGATGATGGCATGAAAGAAATGCACAAGGAGAATATCCCACAAACACTGCTCTACCTGACCAACATGATCCCGTTAATCTTCGAAACAGCCGACGAACACCTGCCAATCGTGCTGGAATACTGGCTCCTGGCCGGTCACGATGAGGTTATTCGCGCTGCCATCCTGGCCCCCTACCGTCATTATCAGGATCTATTTGCCAAACTGATCGAAGAAGGCATGGCTGAAGGCACACTCAAAACGATTAATCCACAAGCCGCAGCCCAGGTAATTGTCTCCCTGGCCGTGGGACTGTTGATTCAAGGAATTCTTGATCCAAAAGGCGCCGACTGGCAAAAGGTTGCCAGTGAAAGTATCCAGATCCTGATGAATGGATTAGGTAAAGAAGATATCGGCCTTTCACTTTAATCAGGTTATTTTATAAGGAGAAACAATGATCCTGGTCACCGGGGCAACCGGACATATCGGTAATGTACTGGTACGTAAATTAGCAGAAAAAGGAAAAAGGGTTCGAGCCCTGGTCTGGAGCGGGGAAGACACATCCCCATTGGATGGCCTGGGAGTGGAAATGGTCGAGGGAAATGTTCTGGAACCCAAAAGCCTGGAACTCGCGTTAAATGGGATCGACACCGTCTATCACCTGGCCGGAGTGATCTCTATCATGCCAGGGAATGATCCACTGGTCTGGAAAGTCAACGTCGAGGGCACCCGGAATGTAATCGAGGCCGCCCGCAAGGCTGCCATCCGGCGCCTGGTATACACCAGTTCTATCCATGCCCTGACCCGGGCTCCACACGGCGTCAAGATCGACGAAAGCCTGCCTTTCGATCCTGATAATCCTTATGGCGCCTATGACCGCTCCAAGGCTGCCGCCAGCCTGGAAGTACAAAAAGCGATCAGGGAAGGATTGGATGCAGTCATTGTATGCCCAACCGGCGTTATTGGACCCTATGATTTTCGTAGATCAGAAGTTGGGAATATCATCCAGCAGGCAGCCTTTCGAAAACCACAATTCTATGTCGACGGGGCGTATGACTTTGTGGATGTGCGTGATGTTGCCGAAGGCATGACGCTGGCCGAAGAAAAAGGTCGCAGCGGTGAGAGCTATATCCTGGGCGGTTACAAGATATCTGTTCGCTACCTGTTGGAAACTGTTCGTGAGGTCAGTGGCCGGGCATTTACCAGTATCAAAATCCCCTTCGAACTGGCCGAACTGGCCGCCAGGTTTACACCATCCTATTATCGACTGACAAACACCAAACCGCGCTTTACTCCCTATTCGCTGGAAGTCTTACAAAGCAATTCGAATATCAGCCATGAGAAAGCAGCCCTGGAACTGGGATACAAACCTCGCGGCCTGTACGATTCAATCTCCGATACTGTGCATTGGTTCATTGACGCTGCCAACCAGAAGCTCGCCAAAAGCCTGTCAAATTAACACGGCTGCCAGGTATCCTTTACACAACCACACCCGGATGCGTATGACCCGTCCGGCTCAGAGTATTCCTTTTTGGGTTTCTCTACTGGGGGAACTTTGAGGCAAAGAATTGGTAAGCTAAGGCCGTGGTCATCACCGGAGCTTCAAGTGGTATCGGGACAGCTACTGCCAGGAAGCTGGCAGAGAAAAACAAACAGTTGGTTCTGGTTGCCCACCGCCTGGAATGCCTGCAAGAACTGGCCCGGCAACTTTGAGACCCTGGCGGGAAAGCGGAAATTCTAATTGTAGACCCGACCCAGGAACATGATCGCAGGAAAGTTCTGGAGCGAGTCAGGATATCTGTGATGGGCAGATATCCTGACTCAACAACGCCGGCGTCGGCTGGTATGGTACGGTCACGAGATGAACAGGGAGACGGCCTGGCAAATGCTGCAGATCAATGTAGAAGCGGTTGTGCAGTTGAGCCTTTTTTTTGAGGGAATGCAAAAACGTAATTTTGGGCGCATTCTCAATAATGACTCAATCTCAGGCGGCCTGCCCAGCCAGGGAATCGCCCTGTACGGCTCCATCAAAGCCTTCCTGGACAATTTCACCGCAGTTCTTGACAGGGAGTTGGAAAACCACGGGTTCGTGTGAGTAGCGTGCAGTCGAAGAGTCTCGAAATTTCAGTGTCTGAGATCATCACCCGCACCCGCTGTCCCCAGGATGACATTTTAATACGGGTTGCAGCCAGCCAGATCGGCGAAGGTCATTTCTTGCCGTGCAGTATACCGATCTCTCCAACCATGAATGGAAGTTTCAAGGCCTTGGGGATGAATTCCAACTCATTCGTTTTCACCAGTTCAACACTTTCGATCCCCCAACTTTGCAGCTTTAAAAGCAATTCATCCATATCTCCATACAACTTCTTTACCTGAAACAGGTCCTGGAATGAAAACGCCCCCCCCTTTTTTAGCACCCGAAGTGCTTCTCTGATTAGTTGTGTCTTATCTTTTGTATCTGCCACTTCATGAAAAACAAAGTTGCTGACCACTGCATCAAAGCTCTCATCTTTATAGGGCAGTTTTGAAGCGCTGGCTTTTTCAAAGAGTACCTGTTCAGAGACTCCTTCTATCCCTGCGTTTCTCTCACATTCACCTTGTGAATAATCCCATGCCTCTCCCCAATAATCTACTCCAGTTATCCTGGCATGCGGATATTTTTTGGCCAACCGGATCACAAGAGGGCCATTCCCACAACCGATATCCAGTGCAGTTCTATTTCCATCCCATTCAAGATACTCCAGGACCAGGTTCCTGATCCTGTTCTGGAGATCTCCACCATGTGGAGAAAATTGATGACGGGCATACAGGAAATATCCAAAGGCTAGCAAAAAAAACGAGGCCGGGAACAAAAAACCTGGTTTCCAAAATGACAACCCCAGAAAAACCAGTCCCAGCACACTTGTGACATACAACAACTTACTTGATACCCAATTACCATAATCCGGTTTAATTTCGATATATTCGTTCATATACTACTCACACCTCACTTTATTAGAAAATATTAACTTCTTGCTGGCCGGTTCCATCGAGCCCCTAACCCAGTCTGCCCGGCTTACAAAATAGTGCCCAAAAGGAACAAAACATACCATCCCCATCAGCGCCGCCTGAAAGACGGCCCACGGGTCCGGGACCGCTTCAGTCAAAACGGGCAGCAGGCCCTGGAAGACGATCAACCCGATAAATAGCATACTGGCCTGGAAAAGAAGACCAACGCTGGACACATAACCAAAAAGCCTTCTCCGCCAGAGGCTTACCCCGCCAATAACCCAGACCGGGGCAATGAGGATACCGGAGATCAAGGCAGGCATTTCAACAGTGGATACCACAACCTTGCCAGGCGCCTGACCCAGGAGCATCCACCCTGCCCGCAGAAAAAATGCGGTCCCGAATAACACCAGCAGCCCTGCCGGGAACCGGACCGGCGCCTTCCCAGCCATCCTGTCCCTGACGTCCTGCCAATCAATACTTGCGGCCAGAAGCACAGTCGCCCAGGCGCTTAAGACCATCAAAAGCGGATAAAACGGGAAAAACATATTGATCGGCATCCCAAAGGTATATACAATGAAATGATTAGTAAAAAAGAACAAAGCCCTCGGCCAGAAAAGCAGCGCAAGCAGTTTTCCTCGCAGGGTTAGCCACGCGGACGCAAGCAGGACCGGCAGTCCGAGAAAAAGATTGATCAGGCCGGTCACCAGAAAGGACTGGCGCAATTCTTTGGATGGATAAAGAAAGTCTGGGTGCAGCACTCCTGCAAGGGAAACAACCGCCGACAGGACGGTAATCACCAGGGTAAGCGCAAATGACGGTCTCAAACTGCGAACAACCTGCAGACCAACCTGCACATTCGGTATTATTCCAATCAGGGCACAGCATGAAACGTTACGCTGACCGTTGTTACTCCACGTAGATCTCGACGTGTTCTCCATCTTCATCGTCGACCACATCGATGATCTTTCCCGTCATCCCGGTGCGCAGTGCATCCATAACATTGGCCATATCGACGCCTTCTACTTCAGGGGCGAAGTGGGCGCCGATCTTCATCCCGGCATCAACCAGTGTCAGGGGGATCTGCACCGAGGCCTTGGAGCGCCCGGTGGAAAGATCAGTCACCCGGATGCGAAGCCAGCGCGGGGCGCCGGGGCCTTGCGGGAAGGCGGAAGCACTCGAACGCCCTTCACTTAAAGCTGCCAGTAATTTAGCCCCTTCTTCAGCACTGATTTTACCTTCTTCGATCATCTTTAAAATCCTCATCCGTTCTTCTGCGGTTGTCATAGGAACCTCCTGAATTATCCAATAAAGACCTGAACGCGGTTACCATCTTCATCATCGTCAACGTTGACCAGCAAGGGACCGTCTTCCGCCGAGGTGACTTCCAAGACCTCCAGCACCTGGGCGGCTGTTTCCCGCTCCTTTTCGGGAATTTCTGATGCAAAGGTGCGCAGGATCCAGGAAATGAAACGCAGCGGCAGTGGGAAACCAAATACGATGATCCCTGGCCAGTCCTTTTTCTGCTGCACTCGTACATAAAGCCAGCGGGCCGTTTGTCCGCTGCTGCCCATGACCAGGACCAATAATCCCAGCAGCATCGGCAGCCAGGTGCAGTAAAACCAGAAGCCATACCCCGAAGCCTGGATTGCCCAGTACATCAGACCGGTGCTCAACAACACAAGCCCCACCCCTATCCACAGCAGGAAGTGCCAGTAAGTACGGACCTGATTTACCACCTCTTCCAGGTTCGGATCATCGGTACCGAAATCCTTTCCCGGTGCTGGTTGGATGATTTCGATCTCCGGCTGGCTGGTCTCTTCCAGGGCCTTGATCAACGCATTGGCCTCTTCGGCTGAGATCTTCCCATCCTCGACCATTTTCAAAACTCGTTTTTGTTCTTCCGTAGACATAATTTACTCCAAAGCAGACAGAAGCTTGTCAGCTTCCTCTGAGGTAATCTTCTTCTCCTGCAGCATACGCAGGATGGTCAGCCGTTCTTCGTCTGAAACGGGATCCGGGTTGGGCTGTGCTCCAGACGACCAGTTGATATTCCACTTCCTGGACTTGCGCCCAACTTTACTGCGTACCTTTCGCCCGGCTTCTTTCATGGAATCCCCGACTTCCAATTCAACCTTCCTGGCAATCCGGTCTGCTTGACGGGTTGCGAAGTCTGCAAAACGATCCCTGGAGGCGCCTTCAATTCTGGCCTGGGCGACATTCAGCAGGGTAATTTCGCCGAAGACAGCTTTGATCGTGAGTGCGCCGAGCAGGTGTTCCAGGCTGGCATCGCCCTCGACCTGCTCCAGGGTTACCTGCGCCTTTTGGGGAACGGACAGCTCCAGGTCTGCAGCGGCGGTAATCGTGACCCGGTCCCATTCCAGGGTGATTTCCATGTTCTCGTCATTCGAGCGGGCAATCAGGGCATCGCCTTTGACACCCGCAATTCGCACACTGCCATTGATCGATGCAAGCTGAACTTGCGGTTCAGTACCAACTTTGAGCTCTTTTTCACTCATTTCTCCGACTCCTCACCCCGCAGCAGGCGCATGGCCTCCTCTGCCGAGATCTTCCCGCCATCCAGGTCTTCCAGCACAATGCGGCGCTTTTCATCCGTGACATCAGGCGTGTCTTCCTTGCCGGGTTCGAATCCCAACGCACGGATAACCTCATGAAGCCGGTTGCGGATGGTCGGATAAGAGAGTCCCAATTCTTCCTCCACCCGGTTGATTTTGCCCTCGCAGCGCACAAAGGTGATCACAAACTCAAGCTGCGGTGCAGACAGGTTGACAAACGGACCGGACGTAAAGCGCCCCTCCAGCACAGTATCACAAGACTGGCAGTGCAGGCGAGTGACGGTCAGCTCGCTTTTGCATACCGGACAGCGGTTCAAAGCAGGATACATCAGGGGACCTCCTGAAACAAAATTCGAAAATTCACCATGTTAATTATTGAGTATATTATACTCACAATATGAATATTGTCAATATCAATATCAATATTATTTATAATTGTTCAAATTTTATTGATACGGGTCACCACCAGGTCGATTGATTCTCTCCAACCGATCGATAGTCAAGCAAAAAAGGTACGGTCCGCTTTTAATCCGCCGGCGAGTCGTTTAAATCGAACGGCGGGCGGATTTAATCCAGCGGGCAGCGATTACTCTCCCATCCGGCTGCCTTTTTGCCGGAAGGTATAAAAAGTCCTCTGCCAGCGTTGTTCCCATTTAAAAATTGCAAAGCGACCGCCCGACCAAGACAGGCAGCAGTAAACATCAAAATTGTTATAAAACTCTTATATACAAACTTTTGACAAATTTGCCCGCCCCTGCTATACTCACCTCATTGGATATGACTTACACTGCCAACAGGCAGTTTTTTGCAAGACAAATTGAACCGTCTGTAAGAAACCCCGGCAAGAAAGATCCCGCTGGGGTATTTTTCCTTTATTACACATTTGTGTTATGAGGGTCCGGTTTTTTATTTCAACAAGGTCAATTTGTAAATATACAACAGGCTGGGAGGAACGTGTTCGCTCGCCAGGTGGTATCCCCTACCGATCCCGTCAAGGGAAATTCTCACTTCTGCCCAAATGCCTGCCTGGTAGTACGCCTGCCAGTGATGCACTGACCACACGTCGCGCTCGCTGCAGGAAAGCAATCAAGAAATTGTAATTATCTTAAATATTAAGAGGTAAAAATTAATTATGGGAAAGAAAAACACATTAAAAATTATTCCCCTGGGAGGCCTGGGGGAAGTGGGCAAGAATATGATGGTCTACGAATACGGGGAGAATATTCTGGTTGTCGACGCCGGCATCATGTTCCCTGAGAATGACATGCTGGGGATCGACTACATAATCCCCGATTTTGAATACCTGCGTGACAAAAAACACCTGGTGCGCGGTATTGTAATCACGCATGGCCATGAAGACCATATTGGGGCTATTCACCATTTGCTGGAACATGTGTCAGCCCCGGTGTACGCCACTAATCTGACACGCGGCTTAATCCAAGTCAAATTGGAACGACAGGGTATGTTGGACAAGGTCAACCTGCGAATGCTCCAAGCGGATGATAATATCCAGATCGGTCCTTTTCAGGTGGAACCCTTCCATGTTTGCCACTCAATCCCGGATTCTGTTGGGTTAGGGATTACCACACCTGCCGGCCTGATTGTTCACGTCAGCGACTTTAAACTGGATCATACACCGGTTGACGGTTGGCCAACCGATTATGCCAAGCTGGCTGATTTTTCGAAGCGCGGGGTTAAATTACTTCTGTCAGATTCAACCAACTCTGAACGTCCCGGTTGGACGCCATCAGAACAGGTAATTGGTCCGGCGCTGGATAAGGTTTTTGAAGAAGCCCCGGGCAGGATTATCCTTGCTTCATTTGCTTCCCTGGTCTCACGAATGCAGCAGGTAGCTGACGCCTGTGTGAAACATAATCGACGACTGGCATTTGTTGGCACCAGCATGGTTGATAACGCTAAGATCGCACGCGAACTGGGTTACCTGAAAGTGCCTGAAGAAACGCTGGTAACAATTGACCAGGCCCTGCAGATCAAGTCCAAAAAGAAGATTGCCCTGATGTGTACCGGAACCCAAGGAGAACCATCATCTATTATTGGGCGTCTTTCAACCGGTACCAACCGGCATTTCGATATCCATGCAGGCGACACAATTGTGCTCTCTTCCCACCCCATACCAGGCAACGAAGAGAGTGTCAGCCGCACAATTAACCGTCTCTTCAGGCGCGGAGCGAATGTCATCCACGATGGAATCGCCCCCATCCACGTTTCTGGTCATGCCAGCCAGGAAGAACAAAAACTTCTTCTCAACCTGGTACGCCCCAGGTATTTCATCCCAATTCATGGCGAACTGAGACAACTCAAACACCACGCCTACCTGGCCAGACAGGTTGGGGTATCAGAGGAAAATATCACTGTGATTGAAAACGGCCAAGTAGTCGAACTCTCAAACGGACAGATCAATGTGACAGAACGCATCCCTGGGGATTATGTCTTTGTTGACGGCGCCAGCATCGGCGAGATAAACTGGGACGTCATGCGCGAGCGAGAAAAACTGGCCCGCAGTGGTATCTTTCTGATTGACCTGAATGTGGACAAGTTCACAGGACGGTTGATGCACGATCCTGAAATCATCACACGCGGCTTTGTCTCAGATGAAGAAGCCGAACGACTGGTTCCGGAAGCCCGCAAACGTATTATGGATGTGGTAAATGGCGGCGGACTGGATCGGGAGCACGATATTGTCAGTGCAGTTCGCGCATACCTGTACAACGAAACCAAACGACGCCCAATGGTGTTTGTGACGCTCAGCAAAACCTAACACTGGTTGAAACAGCCGCGTGGCACACAAATCGGTACTGGTTCAATCACCAGGCATCCCGCCCCCAACCTTCTTGACCACGCAGTGGTACGAAGGCGACCCCTGTAATGACCTGGTGCTTGAATACGCCAGCATCGCGCTGCCAGAGTTCCAATTGCTGAATTCCCTGTCCTCCAACCGGCACAACCAGTCTTCCCCCTTCTTCTAATTGGTTAAGCAAACTTTGCGGGGTTTCTGGAGCCGCAGCTGCCACAACAATCCCACCAAAGGGAGCCGCCCCCTGCCAACCAGTCGATCCATCTCCAAGGTGGCAATACACATTCTGAAGTTCAAGTTCTTCTAGCAGCTTCCTGGCTTTGTTATACAACTCGGGGATAACTTCTATCGAGTGGACTTCGTTCACCATATGAGAAAGGATCGCAGCCTGGTAACCCGATCCGGTACCTACATCCAATACCCGCTCGTTTCCTTTCAGTTTGAGCAGGTCGGTCATCAGCGCCACGATATAAGGCTGCGAAATTGTCTGACCATACCCAATGGTTAGCGGTCTATCATCGTAGGCCCGATAGCGCTGGACTTTTGAGACAAACAAGTGCCTGGGGACTTTTTCAAAAGCACACAGCAAACGCTCATCCATCAGACCGCGCCGGGCAATCTGCTCAGCGACCATTTGCTGCCGCCACGCTGAATAATCGCAACTTTCCATACCCTTATAATATCAATTTTCGGGCAATCTGGCGATCAACCTTTCCCATTGGAAAATCATCAAGGGCGTTGATCCCGCTCCACTGAAGGTTTTCTTTTTCACATACCAGATCCGACTGACAACGAAATGCACAAACCGTCACAGTGAAGTGAGTGTAAGCATGGTCGATTGTAGCGAATTCATCTCCCTTCCTGATTTTGACTCCATATTCTTCTTCTAAAAGAATTTCCCAATTTCGAACTCTGTCACTGACTTCCACTTTGGGAAATTCCCACATCCCAGCCAGCAAACCTTTGGATGGTCGTTTTGACAGCAAAACCTGTTCTCCATGAACAATAACGGCCGCCATTTGGAGTCTATGAGGAACACTTCTTTTAGGCTTTCTCACCGGGCGCATTCCCTGAAGATACAATTTATATGCCTGGCAATACTCCTTTACCGGACAAATCGCACAATCGGGATTAAGCGGTGCACAGATCATCGCCCCCAAATCCATCAGCGCCTGATTATAATCTGCTGCCTGCCCGGATGGTAAATGCCTCTGTGCCAGATCCCACAGGATTTTCTCCCCGGCAGGTGCATCGATGACTTCTTGCACGTTGAATACCCTGGCAAAAACACGTTTTAAATTGCCATCCAGGACCGCTTCATCCAACCCGTAGGCCATCGAGGCAATTGCTCCGGCGGTATATCGCCCTATGCCAGGCAACTTACGAAGACTCGCCGCATCAGCTGGCAACCTTCCCTGGTATTCATTAACCAGGATCTTTGCAGCTGTATGCAGGTTGCGAACACGAGTGTAATATCCCAATCCTTCCCAGGCGTTGAGCACTTCACTTTCAGACGCACCAGCCAAAGATCGGATATCCGGAAACAACTTCATCCATTTTTCAAAATATGGGATCACGGTTTCAACCCGTGTCTGCTGCAACATGATCTCGGATACCCAGACCGCATATGGATTGGGATGGTTTCGCCAGGGCAATTTCCTGCCAGAAGTTCCATACCACTCTAATAACTTTGTAACGAAGTTCATTATTCCTGGCAGTTGTCTGGCAGCGGGCTGTATGTGTATATCAACCCCTCATCCAGGAAAGCGATGGATATTACATCAATATAAGCTGTTCGACCTTCTCCGCGTGGACAACCAATAAGTATCACATCAGATCCATGAGAAAAATTTTTAGGAACTTCTTTCAAAGGCAAAACCCCTTGGAGAATCGATTTATTCACAACCAAAAAACCAACACGGGGGAAATCTCTGCGGGCATAGGCTGGCCAGGGTTTTGTTGCCGACATCCCGCTATTTGATCTATAGAAACGCGGGTACAACAAGCGTCCCATGAATATGACTGTCTCTGGTTGTTCTGAAATATCCCTTAACTGGACGGGATCCAGGTTGGCGGTTTCAAAAGCAGGCGTCTCAATTAACTTCCCAATCACTGCTGTACGATCGAGGTCTTCAAAATGAGCCGGAATTGCTTTTTCCAATATCCAGGGAACAGCTCCGACCAGGAAAAATCCAGCGATTATACCAATCCAACTCCAGCGTAATGCATACCTGCTTTTGACAATTGGGGAGTGCTTCGGCAGATCATCGTGATAGACTTTTTCTTTCGAAACACCAAACACAAGCGCTGCTCCAGATAATAATTCCGCCACCCCCAGCCCAAAGTACATATATGGACCCCAATCAGCAGGCAGATTGTAACGCCAGCCAGAGAAACGCGCAACGCCTAAAGTCAGAGCATATCCCAGGCTGAAGAACATCGGCGTCAAACCAATCCAGCGTAACCGTTGCCAGGCTGTTCCTATCCCGATAGATATCAAAGCCAGGTAGAACAAGACCACCAAAATGTTATACCATGCCAGTGTTCCATCCCACTCCATCCAGTAAAGATTGACCGGGGCTCTCAGACCATTGTATGTTTCAATCAAGGGCAGAGCCAACAGACCATCAATTTCTACTGCCAAAAAATGATTGGTAATAAACCCGGCCACAAAAGCAGGGTGCTCGATGGTGAATTGGATAACATTGTCCACCACACTTTCGGAAGGATCCAGAGCCTGTGAACTTAAATTATCGCTAAGTGAATACTGGCTCGATAGAATTCCCATCTGGTTGGGGCTATCCAAAGTGAAAGAACCGCTCACCATCCGGTTGTGCGTCAACCAGGGAGTCACGGTTACGATGACACCCAGGCTGAAAATCACGATCGCGATACTCCAATCTTTCCACTTCGGCCAATAGGCCAACCAGGCCGTCAAAATAACAATTGGTAACAATAGCATGGATTGCGTGCGAAGCAAAAGCAGCAATCCAAACATTCCACCGGCAACCAGTGCGGCACTTTTTCTGCAATCCTTATCCCGTAACCAGCGCATGACAAATAAACAGGCGGCAGTAACGGCCAGAGCGGTTGGTATATCGGTTAAAAACATTTTTGAATTTGAGACACGCGTCTGCGAAGAAACCAGTAAAGCAGATAACTCCCTGAAAATAGCCAGTGAAGCCACAAGCACCCCAGCATATCTGCTGTGGAGCATTTTCCCTAGATAGTAGAGTACTACCGGGAATAATGCTAACAAACAAGCCTGCCCAAATATGATCAAATCATATCGCTCTCCAAACAGGGCATGTAATCCCGTCAGGAAAGCAATATATAAGGGTCGCGGGGGAATCACACTCGTGTATCCATTTCCCAACAACACATTTTGGACATTGTAATCATAATAAGCAGCGTCAGAAAGTGGATATGGCCGGTTATCTGGTAAAGTGATCGGTGCATAGAAACTGTTTTTTAGAATCGTGATCGGCACACTCTGCCAGATGAGTACAGTAATCCCCCATATAGCTAAAGGAAGCATCATCCCCAGCCAGGATAAGGTTTTACCTTTCAGATGGATCCATGCCAACATGGCAAACAACCCAGACAAAACCGCGAGGCCCATCATCCAACCGTGGATAGGAACACCCGGTTCTCCCCAATAAGCCGAATCAGGTGTAATGCCCAGTCCGGTAATTGCCACAAAAATCCAGACCACTAATAGAACCAGCAGAATAATTCCAGAATAAAGATAAACCGGTTTTCGACTCACGGCATGGGTAAATGTCAGGCCTCTGAGCAACCACAACAAGAACAGAGTCAAAGTAAATCCGGTCAACAAGACAAACACCAAGACCGGTTCAACCCGAATATAAAATGGTAAAAAACGGTCCGGGTCGTAATAGCGAAAGATGAACATCCCTACTGCTGTCAGCAGGGTAGCAATACCCACCACCCATATAAGCCGTTCGTACACCAGCAGGTGAAGTGAAGGATTAAGCCAGTAAATTATTCCCTCTCGTCCACGTCTGAAACCATATGCTATTAAGAGAATTGAAACCAGAACAACCAGCATCCCAAGCAGTAATATCGATCTGGAAAGGGAATACCCCAGAAGAAAATTGTTCTTCGGGTCAGACGGGATTAAGATCAACCCCAAAAAAGTGATGAACCCCATTATAAAAACAAAAATAAAGAATAAGCGCCATCCCTTCATCCGGGAATACATCTGCAAACCATCATCCATCGTCTCATCCTGATCAGCAAGTCTCATCTTAATCCTACGATACCCCTGCATAAATCAATTATTATTCAAGGTTCACTATTCGTCGTTTCCAATTCCGGTATCAATTGTCGGCACTTAATGGACCGGTAATCCTGTCGGTTGCATCTACCAACTGGGGTTAATTATTGTAACTCAGGAGCGTAGATAAGAAAAATGAATTCAATCAAGGGGCTCCCATAAATGTTGAAAATTTTATCGTAGATATGGTATCCTCGGAGCAGCGTCTCGAAGGTTGATCTGCCCGGTAGATGGTCTCCCTGTAGGACGTTCGGATTTTGTGATTCAACAGATTTTTAATGCACCCCAATCAAGAACATACAACGCCAATTGAACGACAGGCGCACTCTCCTGAATATAGGTTTCTCATTGATGCGATTAGAACTGGAAACCATTCCTGGCAGGGATAATCTTATAAGAATAATTATTGACAAATGAAAACAATTGTTCCTGTAATTTTCCCCATTCATCTGTAACAAATATTCGTTCGGCCATCGCTGCAGTGTCTGCCAACAACCCTACCTGGATCTGTGGATATGCGCCAAAAATTGTGGCCCAGGCTTCAATCGGTTGAAATCCAAAACGCTGAACATTAGGGATGAACTCGCCGACAACAAATTCAAAATACTCTTGTTCACGATCGGGAGAAATATCCCAGGTCATGATTACCTTGACAGTCAATCAACACTCCTAGTCGGATTGATAGTTCAATACAATCACACGCGTTTCTTCCGGTAACCCTGTTCTTGTGATCTTCAAAGATGGCTGCGTTTCTATTTCGCCTAGTCCCATCTCTTTCGAGAATTTTTTAATCGGATCGAGTTCTAATTTCGTATCCGGGGTCGCATAATGCATCGGGATGACAATTTCGGGTTCCAGCAAGCTAATCACCTCGGCTGCCTTGGCTGCATTCAGTCCGCCTCCTCCCCCTACCGGTACCAGAGCTACATTCACGGTTCCCATGGATTCTACTTCCGAGCGGGCTGGTACTTCACGCAAGTCTCCAAGGTGTGCAACAGAAATTCCTTCATAATCAAAAACATACAGCGTATTTCTCTGTTTACCATTGTTCGTTTTCCCCATTCCATCCGTTTGAATGCCGGTTATAAAAACACTGCCAATTTCATATTCTCCAGGTCCAGTGATCACATTCGATACACCTCTTACCGCCTTTAAATAACTGTGACCAGGAGCATCATGACTGACAGTGACAATATCAGCTTTCAACTTAAGCGCCTGATATCCCACTTCATTATGATCAAATGGATCTGTCACGACGGTCGCCAATCCACGCTCTGTTAACCGAAAACAGGAGTGTCCGTACCAAGTAATTTCCATGTTCTAGCCTCCGCCAATATTATACCCGCATCCCTCCCCATCCGTAAAAATCAAACAGATCCCAATTTCCAAACCAGGGATTCATCTATTAACTCAAGACGGTTACTTTAAGAAACCTGACAAAATGAATTGGGATGGTTGCGGGCAAGAAATAACAATCACGAATAGCACTAATGAACGGATTACACGAGAAACCAAAAAGAAATTCTCGCAAAACCCCTTTACATACAATACTTGATCACCACTTCTCTTGCTTGAAAAAGCCATGATTAATTCAAGAAGCTGCCTTTTGTCTGACAGTATTTTCTGTTTATAATTTTGCTATACCCTGTAAGATTAACTTCAAGGATTTTTTAAATTCGAAAACAGATTTCTTCCGAACTTCAGAGCTAAAGAGCAGCGGACCATGTATAACCTGACTGAAAATCGATCCCCGAATTCAAATATAGCTACTCGTTCAAACGGATGGCGTTTTTCAATTCCTGCCGGCAATGGGACTCAATACCAACTGGCTCAATTGGATAACTACACCGGGGTGGCGAGAAACAAACTGCCTTACCGTAATCCGGTGAAGCTTAGACTGCGCGCCCGTGTCTCAGAGAATTCCCTGCCGGGAACCTGGGGGTTTGGTTTCTGGAATGATCCGTTTGGTATTGGGGTTGGATTCGGAGGCCGCGCCCTGCGTTTACCCTGCCTGCCAAATGCTGTCTGGTTCTTCCATGCCGCCAGACCCAATTACCTGTCTCTGCAGAATAACTGTGCTGGAGAAGGTTTTCTGGCCATGAGTATCCGCTCCCTTCACTGGCCAACGCTGGCATTATCCCCGCTGGCATTACTCACCCCATTACTGACTATGCGCAGAACGTCAAGATGGCTGCGCCGGCAAAGCCGCCGGATCGTACAAATGGATACTGAATCCATCGACCTGGACCAGACCCAATGGCACACCTATCAGGTGGACTGGCAGGCAATGGATGTCCGCCTGAGTGTGGATGATGTCCCCGTACTTGAATCCACTATCTCCCCTCTCGGTCCACTGGGCCTGGTTTTGTGGATCGATAACCAATATGCCGCCTGGCGGCCAGATGGCTCTCTGGGCTGGGGATTGGCAGCCAACCCGGCCAGTTGGCTTGAGATTTCAGATCTGCATCTCTGAACAACAGCAAAAAAGTGTACCCTGGGAAAAAACGGGCACACTTTTTCGGTTACTACAGGGAAAGTCCTGATTTCCTGTTTACTTCGCCGGTGCTTTAGCCGCCTCCTTCTGCTTGTCCCGGAAAAACCTGATCAACGCAATCAGCCCGCCAACCACCAGGGCAATCACACCCATCCAATTCATGGATACCGGCAGCGTCATCGGCAACCAGCGGAATAATGCATCCAGGAATACTCCCAGAATAAATAAACCACCAAACATCCGGTTATGATAGAAACAAAATCCGGAGAACCAGGTCGGCCAGAATACTTCAAGCCCTTCAGGGGGACCTTCAGGACGTGGCTTGGATAGCACCGCGATCGCGTAAAATGCCCGCAGCCCGGCAAACAAGATCAACAGCATAAAAACCGAAAAGTAACCTGTACCAACTAGGTAAATGGTAACGGCATAGGCAATCACAATCGCAGCCATGGTTGTGTATCGGGAAAATGTCTGACCAACTCGAACCGGAAAAGTCCCTACCCCCTTGACCTTATCATCCTCCATTTTATCAATATGCTTGCCAAGGTTAATACTGACAACACTCATCCCAAACGGGACACCTGCCAACGCCACCCACCAATCCCAAGCACCAGAAAGCACCAGGTATACACCGGCGATCATGATCGGACCCCAGATCAGGAAGATCGCCAGTTCTCCCAGCGCCAAATACTTCATCGGCCAGGTATAAAACAATAAGATCAATGATCCGAACGCAAACAGACCGATGACAGCCGGATTGAATTGCGTGAAAAACAGCGCATATATTCCAGACAAAAAAGCAATCACCCCACTGACCAGAAACCAGCGGATCTGCTGCTTCTTGGTCCAAAAACCCTGTACCAAAGGATGCACTCCGTATTGGGTACGGAAATAGTAGTCCTTATCCACACCGCGGCTGAAATCCGTGTAATCATTTAACAGGTTATTCGCGCCATGAGCAATGAACAACCCCAGAGTAACAACAATCCATGGCAGCCATGAAAAGAAACCATCCCGCCAAGCCAGCAGCCCGGCAATGATTGCAGAATAAATGGTAACCGTGGTAACAGCAGAGCGAGTTGCGATCAACCACTTGGAAATGATATCCAGTTTATCCCATTTTGCCTTATCCTCCATCTTAACCAATTCCCATAAGGCTTTACGCCACATAGCCAGGTCAACACTCATAAATCTCTCTCCTTTTATCATCCTCATTAGAATAATGAATAACGAGAACCCATATCTGTAAGAAATTATACATTGGAGTGTAAATATTCACACGAAATCACAGTCCATTGATCAGGCCTCACTTCGCCAACCACAAAGGACAAATCCACCAGGATGAAAACTTTCTCCAGATTTCATCTAATTCGATTTCCTAAGCCGGGAGCCAGTTTCACTCGGAGTAGAGATTATTTTACGTGAATATCGTCACAACAAATGAGTGCTATCAGTCACTAGATTTGAAAACCCGATTCCTCCATACTAGTAATGTCGTCGTATTGCTCCGTCTAAAACCAGTTGCGGAGTAAATTTGTGTTTTTAAGCAGAGAGGCTAGAATTATGACCGAGCTCCAAACAGTCGATCTTCCGACTACGATTCCAAAACACAAGAAATCCCTGTTATCCGAAGTTGCTGCAAGAACTGCCGGGAAATCCAATATCGAAATGTGTATCCAATGCGGCACCTGCGGAGGTTCCTGTCCGTCCGCAGCAGATATGGATCATACCCCTCGTGCAATTTTCGCTTTGCTTAAAGCAGGCGTACGGGATGAGGCACTCAGAAGCAACACGCCCTGGATGTGTGTATCATGCTACTACTGTACCGTACGATGTCCCCAGGACATCCACATCACAGATGTAATGTACACATTGAAGAATATTGCAGTCGAAGAGAAAATTTACACAGACTCAACTGCACCCGATTTCTCAAAAACCTTTATCAATATGGTGGAGAATTACGGACGCAGTTTTGAGGTAGGGCTGGCCGGGATCCATAATCTGAAACACTTCATCGGCCGCTTGCCTGGTATGACCCCGATGGTGATTGGAATGCTCACTAAAAAAGGGATGCCAATCACTCCCCCCAAGCGCATTAAAGGTATGGCCCAGTTAAAAAAGATCTTGAAGCGCGCCAAGGAATTGGAGGCCGTATGAGCGATTATATCTTCTACCCCGGCTGTGCAATGGAAAGCAGCGCCAGGGCATATGACATATCCCTGAAGGCCATTTCAAAAACACTGGGTATCGGAATAAAGGATGTTGACGACTGGAACTGCTGCGGAGCGACAGAGTATTTGAGCATCAGCGCAACGCCCGCGTATGCTCTGATCGCTCGCAACCTTGCCCTGGCTTCCAGGCAGGTCAACGGATCCAATACCGTTATGGCTTCTTGCAGCGCCTGCTATTTGAACCTGACCAAAGCCGATCACAATATGGCCGTTGATCCAAAATTTGGAATAAAAATCAACCAGGCACTTGAAGCAGGAGGATTGAGCTACCAACCAGGAGCCCTTGAAATCAAACACATCCTGGATATCATGGTCAACGATATTGGCCTGGAAAAAATCAAGAGTAAAGTAAAACGGCCATTGGAAGGCTTGCGAGTGGCCCCTTATCTGGGCTGTATGGTGCCCAGACCAGACTACGCTTCCCGTTTCTCGGATGCCGAACAACCGGTGGAACTTGACATGCTGCTCGAAAGCCTTGGTGCAGAGGTCGTCGATTTCCCGCTGCGAACAGCCTGCTGCGGTGGACACATGACCCAGATCTCACCCGATACTGCCTTTGATCTGATCAATCGACTTGTAAAGGCAGCAGATGATCAGCAAGCCGATCTGATGGTGACTGCCTGCCCGATGTGCCAGATGAATCTGGATGCATTCCAGGGTGAAATGAACCATCACTTTAAAACCAATTTCAAGATGCCAATCCTGTTTTTCACCCAACTGGTTGGACTGGCTTTCGGTTACGAAGCCAGCGAACTGGGCTTTGGCCTTGAACTGGTCAGCGCTAAATCTGCTTTGAGTAAACTGGGGATGAAAGCCCCCGAATCAGACTCTGCCGCAAAAGTCAAGAAACCCCCAAAAGGCGAACTGCCAATGCCCGCACCACTTCCAAAAATGCCCCGATCCGCTGAAAAAGAGGCGACCCAATGACAAAAAATAATGAAGAACCCCGTATTGGTGTTTATGTGTGTCACTGCGGTACAAATATTGCCGGTGTGGTTGATGTTGAAAATGTGGCCACATGGGCAAAGGAGAAACTGGGTACACAAGGCGTGGTTGTTTCCCGCGACTACAAATTCATGTGCTCCAGCCTCGGACAGGAACTAATCGAGAAGGATATCAAGGAACACAACCTGAACCGGATCGTTGTCGCGGCCTGTTCGCCGCACCTGCATGAGAAAACCTTTCGAACGGCCACCAGTAACGGTGGTCTAAACCCTTTTATGTGCGAAATGGTTTCCATCCGTGAACAGGTCTCGTGGGTGCACACGGACAAGGTTATCGCTACAGAAAAAGCAAAATCCATGATCTCAGGCGGCGTTGCACGGATCGTACACCATGAACCGCTGCAACCCATGAGCGTTCCTATTCACCCTGCCACGCTGGTCGTTGGCGGTGGCATATCCGGTATCCAGGCTGCGCTTGAAATTGCCGACGCGGGTTATCCTGTCCATCTGGTTGAGCGAGAACCTTCAATTGGCGGCCATATGGCACAGTTTGATAAAACCTTCCCCACCCTCGACTGCTCCGCCTGCATCCTGACCCCCAAAATGGTCGAAGCCGGAAACCACCCCAATATCAACCTCTACACCTGGAGTGAAGTTGAAAAGGTCGATGGGTATGTTGGCAACTTTGTGGCAACCATCCGTAAGAAAGCCCGCAAAATCGTAGAAGCAGACTGCACCGGCTGTGGTATCTGCCAAGAAAAATGTCCCAAGAAGGTCATTGACGATGTCTTCGAAGCCGGCCTGGGCTACCGAAAAGCAGTCTATACCCCCTTCCCCCAGGCGGTCCCAAATTATCCCGTCATTGATGTCGAGAACTGCACCTATTTCGAGAAGGGCACCTGCAAGGTCTGTGAGAAATTCTGCCCAACCAATGCAATCGACTTCGAACAGGAAGATGAACTCATTTCCATCGAAATCGGGAACATCATCCTGGCAACGGGATACGACCTGTTCGATGCCCGTAAAGTCAGTAATTATGGTTACGGGCGCTTGGCGAATGTTTTCACCAGCCTTGAATTCGAACGGTTGACGAACGCTTCCGGACCAACCGGTGGAGAAATTGTCCTGCGCGATGGAAAGACTGTTCCAAAATCGGTGGGGGTCATTCACTGCGTCGGTTCACGCGACAAGAATTACAATGAATATTGTTCTTCGATCTGCTGCATGCAAAGTCTCAAATTTGCCCACCTGGTTCACGAGCGCAGCGGGGCCGAGGTGTATAACTTCTACATCGATATCCGCACTCCCGGCAAGGGCTATGATGAGTTCTACCTGCGCCTGGTGGAAGAAGGCACAAACTTCATACGCGGTAAGGTCGCGGAAGTAAGTGATACTGCCCGCAACTCTGAAGAAGAAGGCAAATTGATCGTCCAGGTTGAAGATACTCTGGTTGGAAAACAGCGGCGTATCCCGGTCGATATGATCGTGCTTTCGGCTGCGCTTGAACCCCGGGCGGATGCCAAAGAAGTTGGGAAATTGTTTGGCATCTCCTGCAGCGCCAACGGCTGGTTGATCGAACGGCACCCCAAACTTGATCCGGTCGCAACCATGACAGAAGGCATTTACATCGCCGGGTGTGCACAGGGTCCCAAAGATATCCCATCCAGTGTCGCCCAGGGAGCAGCCGCAGCAGCCCGGGTAATCGGCAAGATCCAAAAGAAAGAAATCGAACTTGAGCCTATCCGCGCTTCTGTCATCGAGGAAAAATGCTCCGGCTGCCGTATCTGCAACAACCTGTGCCCCTTCAATGCCATTCTGTTCCATGAAGATCGTATGGTCTCTGAGATCAACCCGGCGCTGTGCCAGGGTTGTGGCACTTGTGTAGCGGCTTGCCCGGCTGGCGCCATCATCGGAACCGGTTTCAGCAATGAGCAGGTCTTGTCACAGATCGAGGGCTTGCTGATGTTGAACATCGAAGCGGCCGCAACGGATTAGGTGGAGGATAAGAATGAGTGACAACAATTTCGAACCCACAATCATCGGCTTTACCTGTAACTGGTGCAGCTACCGTGCCGCCGATATGGCCGGCACAGCCCGGATGAAATATGCCCCCAATGTACGCCTGATCCGCCTGATGTGTTCCGGACGCCTGGACCCGACATTCGTGTTCAAGGCCTTTGCCAATGGGGCAGATGCTGTCTTGATTTCGGGATGCCACCCCGGAGACTGCCATTACGTCGATCAGAATTACAAAGCCTTGCGGCGTTTCCACCTGATGAAACGCGTCTTGAGCCAGATGGGCATTGAACCGGAACGAATAAAACTGTTATGGGCCAGCGCGGCAGAGGGTGCAATTTTCGCATCCGAAGTCAGCAAGTTCGTCGATCAGGTCCGCGAACTGGGTCCTTTGAACTGGAACAAACAGAACGGCGGGATTGCAGCAGCTGAACCCGCTAAAGAGGAGGTAGCAGCGTGAGCGACAAACCGAAATTCGCCATGTACTGGGCCGCATCTTGCGGAGGCTGTGAAATAGCCGTCCTGAATATCCACGAAAAGATCCTGGAGGTCGACGCTAATTTCGATGTTGTATTCTGGCCAGTCGCAATGGATGCCAAATATAAAGACGTTGAAGCGATGGAAGACGGATCTATTCTGTTGACATTATTCAACGGCGGTATCCGCAATGACGAGAACGAACACATTGCCAAACTGCTGCGCCAGAAATCAAAGATCCTGGTCGCGTTTGGTTCATGCGCCTGCGAAGGCTGTATCCCTGGGCTGGCAAATTTCAGTCCCATCCATGAAATTCTGGGCACCGCCTTCTCAACCATCTCTACGGATAACCCAGACAACCTGCGCCCCCAAACGGCTTTTGATATGCCGGAAGGCCAGATCAGGATACCTACTCTGTATCCGGTCTTGAGGACCTTGGACCAGGTCATCGATGTAGATTACTATATGCCAGGCTGTCCACCGGAGAGCCACCAGATCGCAGCTGTGATCGACCTGGTGATCCAGGTCCTGCAGGGAAAAGCAGAACTGCCGCCCAAGGGAACCACAATTGGCGCCGGCAACTCCACCGTCTGTGACGAATGCGAACGCACCCGCAACATGAAAACGATCAAAGAGTTTGATCGCATTCAATTTAGCCAGACCGATCCTGAATTGTGTCTGCTGGAACAGGGCATTCCCTGCAACGGACCGGCAACCCGCAGCGGCTGCGGCGCAAAATGCCCCTCTGCCGGAGCCCAGTGCATCGGCTGCTACGGACCAGCTGAAGGTGTGGAAGATTATGGCGCCCGCCTGATCTCTTCATTTGCCTCTGTCATCGATGCAACCGACCCGGAGGAGATCGATCTTATACTGGACGGGTTGGTTGACCCGGCTGGCCAATTCTATCGGTTCAACCTTGCCGGTTCAATGCTTCGGGCCAGCAAAGCCGCATTCAAAGCCAACGGAAGCTGATTTGGAGAGAACATGTCACAACGAATAACCATAGATCCAATAACCCGCCTGGAAGGTCATGGAAAGATCGAAATCTTCCTGGACGATGAAGGGAATGTCGAGAACACCTACTTCCAGATCCCTGAACTGCGCGGTTTCGAACGCTTCTGCGTAGGCCGCCCTGTAGAAGAAATGCCCCTGCTGACCAACCGCATCTGCGGCGTCTGCCCGGAAGCCCATCACATGGCCGGCGCCAAAGCCGCCGACGCCGTGTACGGTATCGATCCGCCGCGCACGGCCAAGATGCTGCGCGAGCTGTTGTACAGCGCCTTCTACTGCACCGACCACACCACACACTTTTATGCCCTGGCCGGCCCGGATTTCGTGATGGGACCAGATGCCCCGGTGGCCGAACGGAATATCCTGGGTGTGATCCACAAAGTCGGCCTGGAGATCGGCGGTAAAGTGATCCAGATGCGCAAGTATGGGCACGCCGTGGTCGAAATCATCGGTGGCCGTAAGGTTCATCCCTGCACATCCATCCCAGGCGGATTGACCAAGGGTATCACCAAAGAACAACAGAAGGAAATCCTTGAGATGGGCAAATGGGCTGTTGATTTTGCCCAGTTCAGCCTGAAGCTCTTCAATGACATTGTGTTGGGGAATAAAACCTACCTGGACCTGATCGTTGGGGATATTTACACCCACAAAACCTATTATATGGGCCTGGTGGATGAGAATAACCACGTCAACTTCTACGACGGGAAGGTTCGGGTCGTCAATCCGGACGGCAATGAATATGTCAAATACGCACCCAGCGAATATACACAGCACATTGCTGAACATGTCGAACCCTGGACCTATCTGAAATTCCCCTACCTGAAAAACGTTGGCTGGAAAGGTTTCGTTGACGGAAAAGACTCAGGGGTTTACATTGCTACACCGCTTTCCCGGCTGAACGCCGCAGACGGTATGGCGACGCCGCTGGCCCAGGAACACTTCGAAAAAATGTACGAAACCCTGGGAGGCAAACCCGTACACCAGCGGCTGGCAACCCATTGGGCGCGTTTGATTGAGCTGTTGTATGCAGCCGAGCGCTGGGTTGAACTGGCCTCTGATCCAGAAATCACTTCAGATAATTTCCATACCAAACCAACCCAGACACCTACCGAAGGGGTTGGCATTGTGGAAGCCCCGCGAGGGACGCTCACACACCACTATTGGACCGATGAACGCGGCGTGGTCACCAAGGTCAACCTGATCGTCGGCACAACCAACAACTATGCCCCGATGAGCATGTCCATCAACAAGGCGGCCAGCAGCCTGATCAAAAAAGGTACGGTCGTCAATGAAGGTCTGCTCAACATGGTTGAAATGGCCTTCCGCGCCTACGATCCCTGCTTCGGCTGTGCAACCCACTCACTACCGGGGCAGATGCCCCTGGAAGTGACCCTCCGCAGCTCCGATGGCGAGATCATGGACGTTTTCAAACAATTTATAGCCTGAACCTCGCCAACCTCAAACCTGAAAGGGGCAGGGTTCCCCCTGCCCCTGGATTTATTAACCTTATGAAAACTTTGATCATTGGCCTTGGAAACCCAATCCTGGGCGACGACAGCATTGGCTGGGTAGTTGCGGAAGAAGTCCGAAAAAAAGTCCTCGACAAAGAGATCGAGGTCGATACTGCCGCCCTCGGTGGGATCAGCCTGATGGAGCGCCTGATCGGTTACGACCACGTGATCCTGATTGACGCCATCGAAACGGGTCAATTCCCGGTTGGCACAGTGAACTCATTCCCAATCGAAAACCTTGCCAACCCCATGGCCGGTCACAGCGCTTCAACCCACGATACAACCCTGATGACTGCCCTGCAGGTAGGCCGGCAGCTGCAGGCTCACCTGCCAACCACTGTCATGGTCGTCGCCGTTGAAACCCAAATTACTTATGAGTTTTCCGAAGATCTATCCCCCGAAGCAGCTAAGGCGGCGGCGGCAGCCGTAAGGCAGGTCCTGGACTTGCTGGCAGGGCTCCCCGGCAGCACGGCAGCATCATCAGCAGACATGACAAATCGCACTAGTAATCTGCTCTGATTAATGTAATACTATTAATGGGCACCCATCCAGTTCCCGTCCCAGCCAGGTGTATGGCTGGGATTTTTTTTGGGCTCCAGAAATGGAGGGTACTATGAAAATTAAAGTTCAACCCACAGTCCCTGCCAATCATCTCGAAAAACAGTTTATCAGTGAGTATTTGAAACAATATGGTCTTACTCGAAAAACTGTCACAGAACTTCCAAAGCATGAGTATTTTCAGATGATGCTCGACGCCTGCAAATATGCATCCAATAAACTGGCTGAAGTGGAAAGCCGTGCAAAATTCGTCCATGCAATCAGGATGGAAAACAGGTAACCACCCGGGCTGACCCGCTCAGCCCTGTTCAGCCGCGCTGCACACCGGTCCAGCTGTTGGACCGGTGTGCCTATTAACCACAGGAATATCCCACCGCCGTATCAAACAGAGCAAGTGTTGTGTCGTATTTCACCCTGCAGCGCCTGGGTGCTGGGATAGGCCCGGCTGTCTCCTGTGACGGCAGACGGGGAGGAGTCCGAGCAATTCACACTTTCCACACACTTTCCTCAGTTTGACAGCCAGGCCGTCACATCCTATAATCACGTTTTCATGACAAATGAGGTCTCAATGAACAAAAACATTGGCATCCTGTTCTTTACGCTGGTCGTGGTGATGATCGGTTTTGGGATCGTCATCCCGATCCTGCCCTTTTATGTCGAAAGCCTGGGTGGGGGCGGGTTTGAAATGGGTCTGCTGATGTCCCTCTTTGCCCTGATGCAGTTCTTTTTTTCCCCGTTATGGGGCAGTCTTTCTGACCGTATCGGCCGAAAACCGGTGTTGATGATCGGGATCATTGGTAATGCCGCGGCCATGTTCTTTATGGGTATCTCCGGTAACCTGCCCACCCTGCTCTCTTCCCGGGCCTTGGCGGGTATTCTTTCTTCGGCAACCATCCCGACTGCAATGGCCTTCATCAGCGACAGTACCAACGAAGAAGAGCGCGGCGGCGGGATGGGGATCATCGGTGCGGCCATGGGGATTGGCATGGTGCTGGGCCCCGGAGTAGGCGGGATACTGTCAGATATTTCACTATCAATGCCGTTTTTCCTGGCTGCGGGCTTGTCGCTACTGGCTGCCATCCTGATCTGGCTGCTTTTGCCAGAATCGCTGAAAACCGCACGGGCAGCCTCTTCCGGTGTACCCGGCCTGATGAAATTGTTCAATTCCATGCGCTCTGCCCTGGCAGGGCCGTTGGGCTTCCTGATGATCCTGGCGTTCCTGCTTTCTTTTGCGATGACGAATTTCGAAAGTGTCTTCGGCCTTTATGGCGAGCGGCGCTTCGACTATGATGCCAAAACCATCGGATTGATCCTAACCGTCATCGGTCTCATATCGGCCGTGGTCCAGGGGGCGCTGACCGGCCCGGCCACCAGGCGGTTTGGGGAAGCCGTAGTGATCAAAGTTTCACTGATCGGCAGCGCCATTGGGTTCATCCTGATGCTTCAGGCATTTAACCTCACAACCGTGATGATCACCTGCTCGGTCTTCATTTTCAGCAATGCCATGCTGCGCCCGGGTATCGCCTCGTTGATCTCAAAACGTGCCGTAGAAGGTCAGGGAAGCGCCCTGGGATTGAACAATGCCTTTATGAGTTTGGGAAGGTTCATCGGACCACTCCTGGCGGGTTTCCTGTTGGACCGAAATCTGAACCTTCCTTATCTGACAGGCGCATCGATCATGCTGACCGGCTTCATCGCCAGCCTGCTTTTCATCAGGAAGGGTACACAAGAAGCGGCCGCGCAAACAAAAACCGTCCCAACCCAAACATAACCTGAAACCAGCGCAGATACAAATCCCCCGCCATATAGCCGCAAAAGCAGTGACTTCCGGTTTGGCGGGGCGCCCTACAAGTATCCAGACTGTATGAACTTCGTATGGCGACGATGCTCCCTCCCTTGGCAGCCATGCTGGCGGCAGGGAGGGTAGAACGGTGGTTTACGACAAAGACGACTTTGCCGCAAGCTTCACCCCCGGCTACCTGGAGAAGACCAATAAGGCCGACGTTTTATTTGCCGATGGTTTTGAAAGCGGCGATACCACAAAGCGGCTGGGTGTGGCTTCGGGGCAGCCCGGTTGTTTCGCAGCTGACTGATTTTGGCAGCCTCTTCGGCCTGGAACTGCACCTGGGGACAGTCTCCCATCTCAAAGAATTCATCGAATTCAATACATAGCCATCCTGAGAAAGATCTGGACTGGTAAATTCAACCCGATTGAACGAAAACAACCCGCGGGTGGAAACCTGGATCTTCCAGTATGGCGACGGCGATGGGAACCGTCTAGGCCGGGTATTTCATTAAATGTGAATAATCAGGATAATGACGCCGACACCAACATTTTACACGGGCGCTTCTGAAATACAGGCGGATGGGACCATACACAAATTTTCCGCTTTTACAGACCCGGGATGTGCAGGGGGTTGTCTGGGACCTTTCGCATCGCTTGGCCAGCCATCTTTCACTTCGCTCGGGACAGGCCTGGGCTGGACCGTGTCGGTGACCGACGACAGCGGTGCATTGCTGAGCGACCCGCGCTGCCTGCCTATTGGCGCTCTGCGGTCGGATGTGGATACCAATACCCAGACCGATTTTGGTTATACTGGCCAGCGTGAGCTTGACAGCGGTATGGGCGGCCTGATAGACAATCGCGCAGCATCCCCGAAGTGGAACGGAGGGGACAACGCCCGCTTCTACCGTCTTATATTTACCGGTTCTCCCAGCCTGAAATAATTATACCCATTGCCACACAGGGGATGCAGGCATTCCATCGCTACTCATATACTCGAAATAGCCCATCAACCGAATCGATCCGAGTGGTCATTGTAGTGAACCCATAACACCTGACATCAGGCTACGATGTAGTAGACTCCAGCCAGAGAGTCCGTAATGGCCAGTCGAAAGATGATCATAGCCGAGCTCAATCTACAGGTCTTCTTCAGCACAACAGGAATGAAGTCAAATAGGAAACCTGTCTGCTAATGCTTCAGACAAACGATATCATTGGGACATTTCCCAATGCAGGCGCTCAACCTTACTTTATCGGAAAATCGTCCTTATTCAGGAGGCAAAAGTCGCCCATCCAGGGTGCATAAGTGGGCGACCTGCGCTGCCTGGATGGGCGATGTATGGCGCCTGGGTGTGCGATATATTCCAAGTAGATCGCCGACATAGGGAGCGTTTCCTGCGCTACAATTTCGCTGCCGGGGCGGTCTATGGTGAGGCTGTATCCAGGCGCCCCCTAGGGTCCCCGTCAGGGGCAGCGCGGTGAGGGGGTACCCACAAACCGGTATTCCATCACAAAGTTATTGTGACTGCCTCCGGTGCGGGCCAACTGCCGGAGCCTGCGGCCGCATACCATACTAAAAAACAGTCCGCTGCCGGTTGGCGGCGGACTGTCTCGTTATTCGGGTTGTCCTGCGGCTACCCTTCGCCGGTCATAATGAAGACTGGCTTCATTTCGAATGAGGAGTAGCGAGGGCGGTAACGTTCAATGTTATAGAATTGGTTTACATCGACCAGTTTCTTGGTACTGGTAACGACATCGACCGGGGCATTATCATAACGGCCGTTCTTAACCACAACCAGGCGGCCATGGATGTTCTTCAGGATCAGGTCAAGCGCCAGGTTACCGAAGGCCATCGGAACGATCGAGTCCATGGCGTCTGGGTCGCCGCCGCGAACCATATAACCCAGATTCTGGTTAACAACATCGATCGGTGTCCCGTTATTGAATTTAGCAGAATGACGTTTCAACTCCGAACCGACCAGTTCTCCAATACCGCCCAATTTGGCATGGCCGTAGGCATCTGTGGCCCCGTCTTTGAAGACCATTTCCCCGCCTTCAAACATTGCACCTTCCGAAACCAGCACGATCGCATATTGGCTGGGATTATGGTTGCGGTCTTCCGTCAATAACTCGGCAAGGTGTTCAATATTGAACTTGAATTCCGGAATCACACAGCGATGGGCAGCACCGGCCATAGTAGGAAGCAGAGCAGTAAACCCGGCGTAACGCCCAAAAACCTCCAGGACCAGGAAACGTTCATGAGAACCGGCAATGGTTCGCAGGTTATTGGTCAGGGCAATGGTACGCGTGACACAGGTGCTGAACCCGATGCAGTAATCAGTGCCGGGGACATCATTGTCCATTGTCTTGGGGATGGCGACAACTTTCATGCCTTCCTGGAACATGCGGACACCGTAGCTCAACGTATCATCACCGCCGATCGGGATCAGGTAATTGATACCAAGGAACTCAAGGTTCTTGAGGACTTCCGGCGTCAGGTCATTTATTTCATCAGTGAACTTGTCCTTCAAATGAGCCGGGACGGCCGCCTTTTTAACCTTGCTGGGATTGGTGCGTGACGAGTGCAGGAAAGTCCCACCGGTTCGACCCGCGCGATTGACCACATTGTCGGTCAATTCAATATAGTTATTGCTATTGTCAGCTTTTTTATCGCGAACAATATCAACCAGGCCGCCCCAACCACGCTTGATACCATATACATCGTATCCTTCCCGTCGAGCCCGAATGGTTACTGCGCGAATAGCCGGATTCAAACCCGGAACATCGCCCCCCCCCGTTAAAATAGCGATTGTGCCTTTCTTCTGTGCCATAGGAATCTCCTTCTTACATCTTCGATGGGATTTTTATGAATTCGAACAAAACAAGTTCAAAAAGAGCAAAATTTAGAATATCGATTTGACCAACTCGGAATTGGATCGCCTGGTGTATTCATACATCCAGATCTATCCAGAATAACTACAGACCGAGCGTAATTATACCAAACTTGATCCGTGAGAAATATCAATAATCCAAAAAAAATCCAAGGGCAGCCGGAGCCGGCAGAAAGCAAGCGCAGACCGGAGCATGAACCCGCTCACGTACCAAGATCGTTCCGAATGAACGGGATTCCATCCCGCGGGAACCATTTCACTGTATCCGGCGTCTAGTTCTTAAATACGCCAAACTTCAAAAAAGGAGAAAGAGAAATGAACCCCAAGAAATATCTTATTCTATGGATGACCGTTGCGGCAGTGCTCCTGGCAGGCTGCGGGCCGGCTGCCACCGAGGCGCCGCAAGCCGCCAAGGCCTGGGAAGTCGAAGCGCCAGCAGCCGAATCACCTGCAGAGGATTCCTATACCAACAGCAGTGAAGGGTCTCCTGCTTCCGGAGAAACAACCCTGCCTTCCCTCTCCGGACCGGACTACGCCCCATCGGATATCAAATACACCGAGCGCATGATCATCAAGAACGCCGAATTAAACCTGCTGGTCGAAGACACAGATATCGCCATCGACCGGGCTACCCAGGTTGTGGCCGATACCGGCGGGTATATCATCAGTTCCCGCGTCTGGTACAAAGCCTGGGAAGGCAAGAATTACAAATACGCCAGCATCACCATCGGGGTCCCGGCTTCAGAATTTGAACGAGCTATGCGTCGTTTCCGAGAACTGGCTATCCAGGTCACTGACGAATCGGCCTCAGGCGAAGATGTCACAGACCAATTTGTCGATCTCCAATCCCGCCTGGAAAACCTGGAAGCAACCCGTGACCGCATACGCGAATTCCTGAACCAGGCCACAACAGTCGAACAGGCCCTGAAGGTAAACGAAGAACTGGCGAAGGTCGAAGCCGAAATCGAACAGGTGCAGGGTCGTATGAACTTTCTCTCAGACCGTTCGGCCTACTCGACCATCACGGTTTTGATCGAACCCGAACTGCCCGATCCTGTTATCCCTGCGACCCCGACACCTACGCCCACGCCGCTGCCCCCACCTTGGGAGCCGGAGAAGACCCTCAAGCAGGCGTCAAAAACCGTTACCTCTGCGTATCAGGGGATCTTTGAAATGGCAATCTGGTTCTTCATTGTGGTCCTGCCGATCACAGCCCCACCGATACTGGTCATTTGGCTGGTGATCCACCTCTTCACCCGCAAACGCCCCAAGAAACCGGTCATTGAAAATTAGGCTTCACGTCTTGTACTACAAATGCAGGCTCCCGACCGTTTGTACGGTCGGGAGCCTGCATTTCCGGGTATCTATTCGCGAGGTCACAAAGCCTGTCGGAAAACATTCGGAACGTTCATCGCCTCACATTCGTTGAGAAATCACCTGTACAGCTTGTTACATCCAGCCGCCGGACAGTTCTAGCTGGTGGGGTCAAAAACGCCTTCCTGCCTTCTCCGCCGGGGACTCGAGTCCGCTTAAGCGGATTGCTTTTTGCCGCCTTTCGACGGCTTTTCCTGGGCGCCCGGGGATTAATCTGCGGGTGAGTGCGCTTGCAAACCATTTTTGCAAAGCGTCAGGTCACTGGTACTATGCCTGAGTGTACAAAACTAAAAAGGGTATAATGTATAAAATCTTGATAAGGTGAGAGATGTGATGACCCTTGAATTCCCAGGCCCCTTCCTGAAAGATCCGAACGATCAAGAACACAGATTGAAGACCGCCTGCGCTACAATTGGCAGAGCTGTAGAATGTGACATCGTGATCGGCAGTAAGAGCACTTCCCGCGAACATGCTCGGATAAGACTTGATGGGCATCGCTGGTTCCTGGAAGACCTGGGTTCGACCAATGGAACGCTGCTGAATGAAGAACGGGTGGTCACCCCCATGGAACTGCGGGATGGAGATACGATCTCTGTCGGGGATGTCATCTTCACCTTCCACGATCCTGATACAACCACCCGAGAAAGCGCTATCCCTGATCTGGAAGTTGATACCACCGCCGGAGTTGTGCGTGTTAACCGCCGTGCTGTTTCACTCTCGCCAAAAGAATACCTGCTGGCAGCCTATCTTTACGATCATCGCGGTGAGGTATGCTCAAAAGATGAGATCGGACGAGCTGTCTGGCCAGAGTACGAATCCGGAGGCATCTTTGACTACCAGATAGAAAACCTTGTAAGACGCCTCCGCACCCGCATCGAACTTGACCCCGCCGACCCCCAACTCCTGGTCACTGTGCGAGGCCTGGGTTACAAATTACTGGTCGCTTAGCAGCGAGATGGCGGTTTGCCCTCTCGTTGTACGTATCCTTACGATGAAAGTATGCTTTCCTGATGGATGAATAATATCCATACGATAGCTGGCTGATAGGTTGAATTTGGCCGTTCAGGGTAATATCTTGTTAATGGAGAACCCTGCAATGGTCGCAACAAACATAGAGAACAAACATAAAATGTCACCACCATCCCTTGAAGGGCAAACCCTTGGTAAGTACCGCGTCATGAATCCCCTGGGACGCGGTGGTATGGCCCGGGTTCACAAGGCTTACCACCCCCAGCTGGACCGTTATGTGGCCATTAAAGTGCTTCGTTCTGACCTTGTAGATGATGAAGAGTTCCTGGCGCGTTTCCGCCGGGAAGCCCGCTCCGTCGCGGCGCTGCGCCACGAAAACATTGTCCAGGTTTATGACTTTGATGTCCACGATGATTATTATTACATGGTCATGGAGCTTCTTGAAGGAGATACGCTAAAAACCTACCTGAATGCCTGCCGTGTCCAGGGCGAACGGCTGCCCCAGGGAGAAATGGTTCGTATCCTGGTAGATATCCTCTCCGGACTGGAATATGCCCACAGCGAGGGTGTCATTCACCGCGATATAAAACCTGCCAACATTATGCTGACCAAACATGGTCAGGCGGTGCTGACCGATTTCGGCATTGCCCAGATCATTGGTGGAACACAATATACAATTTCAGGCGCCCTTATGGGCACTTTGAACTACATGGCTCCGGAACAAGGCCTGGATGGACATTGTGATGTTCGTAGTGATATCTATTCACTGGGTATTGCTTACTATGAGATGCTTACAGGCAGGGTGCCGTTTGATGCGGATACTCCGCTGGCAATCCTGATGAAACACCTCAATGACCCGCTGCCGCTGCCCCACAACCTTGACCCAAACATTCCCGAGTTATTTGAGCGTGTCGTCTTGAAAGCCCTGGCCAAGCGTCCAGAAGACCGTTATCAGAATGCCGGCGAAATGAGCGAAGCCCTTAAAAAAGCAGCCAGGGAATGCGGGATTAAAATCCCTAAAAATGTAAAACTGCCGCAGGTTACCGTTACACCGGACGCTCCAACCGGTCCAATCCCGGTCTTCTCTGGGTCAGCCCGCCAGGAAATCGAGAATGCAGACTTTGCCTCCGGGGAAACGGACGAAAGCCTGGGGAAAACGCTTGGCCTGAATGCCAGGAACGCAAACCAGCTTCTCAATCATGTGATCAAGTCAGCTCAAACTGTTGTCCAACCACCATCGCCTTTGGACCGGGTAGAGCCGCAGAATGTCGGCCAGTTTACGCTTGCTTCGGTTGCAGGGTTAATATTTATCAACATGATCCTGCTCTGGGCTGGAGGGGCTTTCGATTGGCAAATCTGGAGTTCCGCCTGGCCGCTGGAGGTCATTGGTGTAGGCATCCTGCTTACAGCCATCATGTCTTCCACTGCCAATCCCTGGATAATGATACCCTCAGGAATTGTCCTTGGAAACGGGCTGCTGTTATCCTATTACGCAGTCACTGGTTGGTGGACCCACTGGGCTATCCTGTGGCCGCTGGAACCCATCCTGATCGGCGGCGCCATTGTAGGCGCCATGCTGCTTTCCAAAAACAACGAAAAAGGGCGTTGGCTTACCCGCAGGTTCGGTTTGCTGATGATTGCAGCAGGCATCACATTGGGTACAGTCGTGTTTTTCATGAGTCTCATCAAAGCACTGCTTCTTCCCGCCTGACAGACCCGCTTATACAGCAGAACACTGGCAAACAGGAATTTTAAGCTGCCGGAGTACAGGAACGCGACGCAGGTACCTAAATAATAGTAAGTTGGAGGCAATATCCATGCACAAAAATACATCTCTCGCCTTTGGAATAACCCTGATCGCACTTGGGGTGCTGGCCTTGATAGGAAATGTGCTGCTCAAAATCTATGGCGGCTTTTTCATTACCGGTATGCGAGCCTGGCCGCTGATCGTCATTGGGATTGGCCTGCTGTTCTGTATCCCACCATTCCTATACAACCGGCAGCGAGGCCTGGGTGGTCTTTTCATTCCGGGGATCCCGGTGCTGGTAACAGGTGTGATCCTGTTTATCACCAGCGTTACCGGTCAATGGGATCTATGGGCGATCCTATGGCCTTTTGAGGTACTCGGAGTGGCGCTTGGCTTCATCCTGGCGGCTATCTTCATGCAGGTGATCTGGCTTTATATCCCTGCCTCGATCATTGGGATGAACGGACTTGTCCTCATCTTCTGTGCTCTGACCGGTGCATGGGACGCCTGGGCCGTACTGTGGACAATAGAACCCCTGGCAATTGGCCTGCCATTACTTCTGATCGGACTAATCCGAGGGATCGATGGCATCAAACTGGCTGGGATCATACTATGCGGTTTTGCAGGCCTGGCCTTCGCCGGAATGTCGGCCGCCCTGGTAACCAATTGGTGGATCACACAATGGATTGGCCCACTGCTGGTCGTTTCACTGGGAGCATTGATCATTGCTTCATCAATGATCAAACGACCTGGAAAAGACAATAATACTCCGCCCTCGAAAGAACAAGGATAAGACAGCAAAAGGGAAGACCCCGACGAAAATAGAGGTCTTCCCTTTTCTACAAACGAACTGCTATCGAAAGGACTCTACTGCTTCCAGGATACGTTCATCCAGTATTTTCATTATCTCCTGAAGTGAAAAGGAAGGTTTATCATCATCGAAATACATAACCATTACAAACACACCAATCTCCTCACGACTGATCACACCAACATCACCCCTCATCGTGATACCCTGCGATACCAGAGTACCTGTTACAGCTGTTGATATATCTCCATAACCTTCCAATTCAGACATTGTTTCGAAATCTTCGGTCCCGGCTGCATCCCCCATAATACCAAGCATTAGATCCGGATGTTCCACCATCAGTTCAAAACCAATTTTCGATATATCATCCAACAATACATTCCACCCCATAATTATCGTCATTTCGCCCAGGTCCATAAAAGCGAAGGAATCCCCTACCTGCATATGTTCATCGCTAAGTTGTTCCGGATCAAGTCCCACTTCGTCAGCAGGGATTTCTTTAAATCCAGCGGGCAAATCCTCAAGGTGAAGAACAACTCCTGAGAGGTCCGGCATTGGAAGCGGGGTGTGTGTGGGCGTAATGGTTGGCGTCGGCGTCGGAGTTGAAGTAGGCAATGGAGTTGCAGTCGGGGTTGGCGTTGAAGTCCCAAACACCAACCTGGTTGGAGCCTGACAGGCAAACATAAACATGGACAAGCCGATCAGGATTGCGATTTTTTCTCTTGAGAGTACTCTTTGCATACGATAGCCTCCAATTGCTATAATTTCCTGTTCTGTGTTTAAAAAAAGGACCTTAATAACGAAATTACTCTATCACTCTATGAAAAAACCTACTATCCGTCTATCGGTTGGCGAACAGCCCCTGGCGATTGAGAAAACCATACCCCCTCAAATGCAAAAACAAGCAAGGCAACCCATACAATTGCAAATCCGATGAATCGATCCCGGGAAAACGATTCTCCATAGACCAGCACCCCAATCAGAAACTGCAGCGTTGGGGCAATATACTGTAATATCCCAACAACAGAGAGCGGGATACTGCGCGCAGCCGAAGCAAACAACAGTAAAGGTACCGCGGTTACCAATCCTGTCCCAACCAGCAGCAGACTGATCCAGATTCCCTGTTGAAAGAAAGCACCCTGCCCATTGCTGTGAACAAAGAACAGGTAGATCAAAGCAGGGACGAACAGAATACCGGTTTCCAGCATCAAGCCAAGGGTTGGACCCAACGGGGCTGCTTTCTTGACCAAACCATAAAACCCGAAAGACAGGGCCAGGGTCAGCGCGATCCAGGGGAGCTCGCCATAGACAAATGTCAGGTAAATAACTCCTGCGGCAGCCAAACCAACCGGCGCCCATTGCCCAATCCTCAGGCGTTCTCGAAATACAATCACACCCAGCAAGACACTTACCAGGGGATTGATGAAGTACCCCAGGCTGGTTTCAACGATATAGTTCGCGTTTACAGCCCAAATATAGACCAACCAGTTTATGGATAACAAAACACCAGAGATCAGGTAAAAACGCAGCGCCTGCCAGCGCAAAGCCTTTTCACGGAATTCCTGCCAGCGTTTCCGAAATACAATAAATCCTGCCAATAGAAAAAAGGACCATACAAAGCGATGAGGAATTAACTCGGTCGCTGGTACAAGTTTCAATAACTTCCAATAAACAGGCAGTATTCCCCACATCCCATACGCGCAAACTGCATACAAAATTCCTTTTCTCATACAGCATTCCTTTCAAGAAGTCTCGAGAGTTCCCAAGAACCCTTACCAGCTTCCTGTCACCGGTACGGCCCAAATCGCGGCAGTTCAGAAAGATCGACTGGTTTCATGCGCTCGCTTTGGGGGCTGATCATATAGGCTTTTCCATTTCGATGCAGCACCGGGATACGCCGTTTTGCCGATTTGAAATCGGATCTCATTTCACTCGAACGGATGATGTAACTTTCAAACTCTTCATCCCACAAAGAAAAAAGGAAATCAAAGGTCTGGAAAAACGCCCGGCGGTAATCATTTGTCACCAGGACAAGGTTATTGATCACCCAGCAGGTCTCTTCAAAAGTCCAATCATAGGCCATCCCCAGGAAACGATAATCCGAGGTGATATACGGAAAGAATGGAAATTGCCGGCAGCTCAAAGCCCTGAAACTGCGCTGGCAGTCAGCCGGTCCCTGGCAGGCTAGTAAACACATATGTTCAGGAAAATTTTCTTGCGCGAAATCCGATTCTGGAGAGAGGTCTGGGCATTCACCTGCCATCCAGGTATGCCATAGGTCCGTATGCCGGCAAAGATATTCCCACTCCTGGTGGTACGCCACAGGAACTGCGAGGCAGATATCACAGCAAAAGGGTTTACCGCTCGGATTATGAAGAGCACAGTGCTTTCCACAGTCTACCCCGGTTACGGAAACATCAAACCGATCGTACAACTCCCGGATATCCAGCGCTGGAAGAAAATTCTCCATGTCCGCAATTGTAGTCGAATTAAAGGATTGCAGCAAAACAACCTGCAGGCGGGTTTTCATTCTACAAAAGATTTGCTACAATTGAATAGAAGGCACCAGCCGCTGGACGCTTTGTTTCTTCCAAGGCGATAAGTCCTGATCTGGATCCCTTACATGTTCGTTACTCCGCCCGGGGACGATCATGGCTCGTTTCCGTAAACAGTGCGGCTGCTGGAAAAAGCAACAAAAGGTTCTCTCCGGAGTTGAAAATGGCTAAACCACTGGCTCTCATCGTCGAAGATGATCGCGATATCGTCGCATTGTTTCAACATGTTCTGGATATTGCCGGTTATCAGACTGAAACAGCCTTGAACGGTCCGGCTGCCCTTGACCTGATCAAGAAAAACCGACCAGACATCATTCTTTTGGATCTCAACCTGCCGGGTATAACTGGACTGGAGATCATCCAAAAAATCCGCTCAGATGAAAACAATAAAAACACCAGGATCGTTGTTATCACCGGCTATTCCAATATAGTAGAGAGTACACCTTATAAAGCTGATTTGGTTTTATTGAAGCCGGTAAATGTCGATCAACTGCTCAACCTGATCAAACGTCTCCTGCCAACCGATGGTGCTGTGGAAACCAGACCCAATGACGAACTAACCGGTTTATACAGCCAGCCCTTTTTTATCAGCCGCCTCGACTATGCTCTGGCTCGCTCCAAACAACTACCCCAGGATCATTTTGCAGTGATCCTAATCGTCTTGAACCAACTTAAAGATATACTGGACCAACTCGGGTCAGAAATGACGGACAACCTGCTAAAAGAAACCGCAGATTCAATCAAGCGTATGCTGCGACCAACGGATACAATTGGCCGTTACAACAACTCCAGGTTTATTATCCTGATCGAAGATATTCCCGGCCAGGAGGCATTGGATGTGATTGCGGAACGTATCAGGAAAGGCTTGAAACAGTCACTCAGGAACTTTGGAAAAGATTATAATGGCAATACCCGAATGGTAATACTGTTATGCGATTCGAATTACCAGGATGTCGATGAAATCCTGTGCGAAATGGAACAGTCTTTGAGCCATTAACCTGGGTGAAAACGATCACGGTTGGGTTTAGGGGTCTCACAACAACCCAGATGTCTTTGTCATCGGAGACTAGAATTCAACATTACGCAGTCTGAGGCTGTTGGTAACCACAAAAACACTACTGAACGCCATCGCACCGGCGGCCAACATTGGGTTAAGGTAGCCCAATGCTGAAGCGGGGATCAAGACAACATTGTAGAAAAAAGCCCAGAACAGATTCTGCTTGATCGTCCGCAAGGTTTTTCTAGACAGGGAAATAGCCTGAACTACCCCGTGCAAATCTCCACTCATCAAGGTCACCGGAGCCGCTGCTATGGCCACATCAGTCCCTGTACCAACTGCCAAACCCACATCAGCCTGAGCCAGAGCAGGGGCATCATTTATTCCATCCCCAACCATAGCCACAACATGTAGAGCAGATGCGGTTCCATCCTGCCTCTGCTGTAACTGCTTAATTCGAGCGGATTTGCCTTCCGGAAGGACATCGGCCAGTATCGCCTTAATCCCAACCACTTTGCCGATGGCTTCTGCTGTTTTCTGGTTATCGCCGGTTATCATCGCCACCTCGAGGCCCATCTGCTGCAGATCGGATATCGCTTTGACTGATCCGCTCTTGAGTGTATCAGCGACAGCAATCATACCAGATACAGTCTGGTCGACAGCAACCAGAATTACTGTTTTGGCTTCAGCTTGAAGCCGCTTAACCTCACTCTCAAACTCATCCAGGTCATATCCACGCATGGTCATCATCCTTTGATTGCCAACGATGACCTGGCGTCCTTCAACTTCTGCTTCCACACCAAACCCTGCTTCGGCCTTAAATCCCGCCGGCTCTGAAAGGGACAGTTCCCGAGTAGTCGCTTCGGCCCAGATGGCCTCTCCCAATGGGTGTTCGGATCCTTTTTCAACACTGGCTGCCAAACGCAAAAGTCCGTTTTCGTTTAGAGCGGAGCCGGTAGAAACAACAATGTCGGTAACCGCAGGCTGTCCCCGGGTGATCGTGCCAGTCTTATCCAACACAACCATTGTAACCTTCCCGGCCAATTCGAGTGATTCCGAATTCCTGAACAGAATTCCTGCCTCCGCACCCCTACCGGTCCCGACCATTACTGCCGTTGGCGTCGCCAATCCCATAGCGCATGGACAGGCGATTACAAGAACTGCAACCATATTGATTAAGGCGCGAGTAAACTGAGATTGAAGCGGATCAGCCGGAACCAGGAAGTACCAACCCAGGAAGGTCAATACCGCAACCCCTAAAACCGCGGGCACAAAAATCGCTGAAACCCGGTCCACCATCTTCTGGATGGGCGCCTTGCTTCCCTGAGCTTCTTCTACCAGACGGATGACCTGGGCCAGGGCGGTTTCACGCCCGACCTTGGTCGCCTCAAACTTGAGCATTCCAAATTTATTCAGAGTTGCTCCCATGATCGGATCGCCTACCTGCTTATCAACCGGCAAAGATTCCCCGGTCAGCATAGATTCGTCAACTGCTGAGCGCCCGTCGACAATGACACCATCTACCGGTACCTTTTCTCCGGGGTGCACAACAACTACATCCCCAACGACAACATCACCGGCTGGAATTTCCAGTTCGTCTCCGCCTCTGATCACCCGGGCTGTTTTGGCCTGCAGTCCCATCAATTTCTTGATCGCCTCACTGGTGCGTCCTTTTGCACGTGCTTCCAGGAATTTTCCTAACCGAATCAAGGTAATGATCACAGCTGAAGTCTCGAAATATACATGACCCGTTAAAGGACTTAATAGAACATAAATGGAATAAAAGTAAGCCGCAGACGACCCCATGGCAATTAACACATCCATATTTGCAGAACCGTTGCGCAGTGATTTATAGGCTCCGATATAATACTGCCCACCAACATAGAACTGCACCGGGGTTGCCAGGATAAACATCAACCAGGGAGCCCAGGAAGCATGCGCCCACATCCCGAATAATCCAAAGTCACGTCCCATTGAAAAAATAAACAGTGGTATGGTGAACCATAACCCGGTCATGAGCAGCCGGCGCTGCTGGTCTATCTCTGCCTGCCGAGCCCTGGCTTCTACATCTTCTACATCGCCGCCCAATTCCAATGCTTCAAACCCAGAAGCAGACACAGCCCGGTGAATTTCTGCCTGGCTGATCACGGTTGGGATATAGCTGACTCTCGCCTTTTCGGTCGCAAAATTTACCTGCACCCCCAAAACACCTTCCAAATTGAATAAGGCTTTTTCCAACCGACGGGCATCGCTGTCATCGGCAAGACGTTTGATCACCAATTCGGCTTCACCAGAAGCTATTCCATACCCTGCATGTTCAATACGGGCAATAATTTCAGGGATCCCAAGCAGGGCCGGATCGTATGCAATTGTAGCCCGTTCAGAAGAAAGATTTACGACCGCCGAATTCACCCCGTCCAGTTTTTTAACATTCCGCTCAACAGCGGCAACACAATTCGCACAGGTCATCCCGGTTACCGGGAGGGTTAATTGTTTCATCTCAAGCATAATTCTCTACCTATAATATTTCCGCGCGGCCTGATAAATTATTGTGCGCCTCAAAACGCCGCTGCACCTGGTCCTGCGGCATTATTATTCCTTCTGTCAACAGACGCCCTGCCTTTTACGGAATACAACAATCATATCCGAGAGCATATGGACTGCAGGGTCAGATCCCTTATCTGGTTGAACCATCCGGGTAGAAGATATGGAAATACCGATCCCGGTTTCTATGGACAGTCCCAAGATCCTCTTGCTAGGCGCTGACCGGATAATTGATTTCGGCCAGCAGTTCTTTAATGGCCTGTTCGGATGCAGGTTCTTCAAAGGAAACCACAACCGTTTTGCTTTCCTGATCGGCTTTAACCGAGGCGATTCCCTGCAGTTCAGCCACCTCGGATTGGATCGTATGAACACAGTGTCCGCAGGAAATATTTGGCACAAGATAAGTTACCGTATTCATTTGTTCTCCTTTTCTAAAAATACCTTTATTCATTCAATGCCTTTTTTACGGCAGCATAAACATCCAAGAGACCATACCCATAAACATTGCTTGGATGATCTCCAGAACCACAAGCCGTTCCAACATACCCGGTATATGGCTGTGCAGTTTCAATCAAAATCTGTTCTGTCCTGTTAATATCACCGATCAATGAGGGTTGTGCAGACCATAAAAGGGCAACCGCACCGGCGACATGCGGGCCAGCCATTGAAGTCCCGGAATTTTCCCCATAAGAACCACCCGGTAAGGAAGAAAAAACACCAACTCCCGGCGCCATAATGTCCGGTTTGGTACGCCCGGAACCATCGATTGTAACTGGGCCTCGGCTGGAGAACTCGGCAATATTACCAAATTGATCCACAGCGCCTACTGAAAAGGTCGCATCATACAATGCCATTGGAGTCTGAAGGGTTTCACAGGCCGGGCCATCATTGCCAGCAGAAACAACCACAAAGATCCCGGCGCTTCGCAGCGCTTCAACGGCCGGTTTCAAGGTATCCGGGTCACAACCTTCAATCGAGGGACACCCCCAGGAATTATTTAACACATGTGCAGCACGAGTTGGATCACCGTCAAGAAAGGGGTCGCCCTTCTGCGGGAACGGCGCCAGCATGAACTGCATGCAATCGAGGTACAAAGCCGGGCTTGCAAGGTTACGGTCCAGGTTGGAACAGGCGATCCACTGGGCATTCGGAGCGACCCCGATACCGTCGTTCCCCAAAACTGTGCCCAGAGTATGCGTTCCATGACCGGTGCGATCACTTGGTATATCTGTGTTTCCCCATGGATCATACCAGTTGTAATCATTACCACCTTCCCGGCCTCGATAAGAATCTGCCAGCGCAGTGTGCTTGAGATCTACACCTGTATCAGATTGACCGACTACGATCCCATCACCGTTTACGCCAAACTCCTGCCACACTTTATCGGCGCCAATCATCTGAATATTCCACCCCGCTTCAACTGGCGGTGTGTATTCCATTCCACTGCCTTCGAACGGTAATTCTGGAAGAGGACGCAAATGCTGGCTGGAAACGATCCGGTCGACCTCTGGCTGGGTCGACAAATACAGCCGCAGCAAGACACCTCCCCTGACTTCAATGGCATTGACCAGATAATAAGACTCATACTGAACACCCAATCGATCCAAACGCTGCCGCAGGTCAACCTGGGTTGCATTGGCGTGCTCCGTCAGAGTTTCATAAACGAATGTCAATCGTTCATCCCGGTCTTCAATCTTCTCCGCCGCAGAAACGTCAGCCTGGTCAGAGAGAATGACAAGGATTCTATCCCCATGAAATCCCTTTTGACCAAACAAGATATATATGGCAATCACCAGGATCCAGCCTGTACCCGCAATCAATGCTGTTAACTTTGGGGAGAGGGCTGTTAATTTAAGCAATGAAAGTATCCACATCGCCAGGCCAACCAGCAAGCCAAACACAGACATAAGCAGGGTGGCCTTTAAAGCCCATGGGAACAGGTCTGCTAAAATTAATGGTGAGAGTTCCGTTGGATCGATGAAAATCAGAGGTGCAGCCGCCAGAAGTCCTACCCCAAGCGTAACAACCGGAACCGATCGTCCCAACCTGGCAATTGCAAAACCAAAAGAAGGCAAAGCAACCAACAAGAGAAGTTGACTGCCATCATATCCAAAGGCTGCCCCCAGAATCGCAAGTAAGGTACCAATTCCAAGACCATCAAACAACTGGTTTCCACTGTGGGTGGGCATCAAACCCGCAGTCAGCAAACCAATCGCAAGACCGGCAACCAGATATGAAATAACCTCTCCTACAGATCCCAATGCCCCCCACAAAACAAAAGGCCAGGTACACAGGGAAACGACCAAAAGAACTGCAGGAACTTGCCTGATGCTCCATTCCAGTTCCTTCCGCCTGACAAACAACATAATCGCTGCCGAGATCAGTGCAATAAGAATTTGCAGGAATGCCCCCGCCTGGTCTAGGTTTGGATCCAGGATACTCAAACCGATTGTCGGGAAGCTGAGTATCGTCGCCAGAAACCAGCTCTTGTATATTGGTCGAAACCCGCTGCGGGAAACATAAAATGCGATTCCCGATACCAGTACCAAGATAAATGCCTGGATCAGAAACCAGATCCAGCCAGACTGATACAATATCTTTATACTGAGAGAAGAAAGAGCAAGTTCTTCAAGAAACCATGCCAGCAGGTTTCCAAAAAAGATAGTAACTGAGAGAAACAGCACTAAAAAGATAAAGACAATAACGGCTCCTGTTTCCCACGGTTTTGGTTGTTTCGTTTCTTCAATAATGCTCATGGCGCCCTCCTAAACTTTATTTGACATTTCAAATACTTCGCCGATCTCTTTCAGGACACGTTCTCGCTCTGTGGGATCTTCCCCCTGAACAGCAGTAATCACACAGGAATTCAGGTGTTCTTCCAATATTAAACCACTGACCTTGTTCAAGGCAGCCTGGATGGCTTGAATCTGACGGATGATATCGACACAGTAAGCCTCTTCTTCAACCATTCGAGTTACACCTTTCAAATGTCCCTGAATGGTTTTCAACCTGCGGATTGTTTTTTCATTTGCCATAAGTCCTCTCCTCCCCCCCCTAGGGGGATGGGTATACTATACTTTTCTTGACCTTTATTGTCAAGTATTTTTCAGGAACACAACCTTTCCCGGATTATTTAACTGCTGAACCTCAGGCAGGAAACACTGAAATATCGCATTATAATCAACAGTAGCATCCATTTACTTAATGGTCGATCAAGTCGACAAGCTGGTCAAATTACCAAAGGATGGTTTCCTGGTGTCAATTCCAAAAAGATTCCTAATTGTTTTGATTATCATACTAGTATTTTATTTATCCGCCTGTAACCAGATGAATTCTTTCGACCCATACACCCAAATCAATTCAGCCGTGGCTGCAACGATCGCTTCAATCCCAACTCAAACCCCACTTTCTGCGTCAACTCCCTACCCCACCCCCACTCCACATGACCTGAATGGGCTGTTCTGTGAATACCAGTTCTGCATAGGCCACCCGGTCGGGATGCATTTTTACGATATCAGCGCTGCCCGCGACCAACAAAACCCCAGCACCTATGCCCAAGGGATGGTAGTCACCTATAACCAGAACCGTTTTATCCTGCTCAGCTGGCAAAGTATGACTGGTCAGGGTGATCCACAATTCATGATGGACCTGGTACTGGATGAGGTGGATACGCGCAGCAGCAATATGGATATCTCAATCAATGGAGATTTGAATGTATATTTTTATTCAATCACAACACAAGCCAGCCCGGCTTTCCCATATGGAGCTATCGCCGCCTGGACATGTGGAAATCGAGCTTTTGGCTGGAAAGCTTATACCGCTGAAGAGAATATCGGAATTCACCTGCTTGAGGAGAGCCTGAGTAAGTTCATTTGCGATTACCCTTGATTACTCGGCTGTTTTCGCTTCCTGCCAATGCGTTTCCATTTCATCCAGAGATAGTGTACTCAACTCTCGTTTTTGTTGCCGGGCGCGCCGTTCAATAAAAGAAAATCTTTGCTTAAATCGAGTGTTCGTACCTCTCAGAGCCGCTTCTGGATCAATATCCTTCCAGCGGGCGAAATTGACCAGTGCAAACAATAGATCGCCCAGTTCTGCCGCCAGTTCATCACGATTCGTCGCATCACGCACTTCCCTGATCTCTTCTTCAATTTTTTCCAACACCCCATCAATTTTAGGCCAATCAAATCCAACCCGGGCAGCCCTGTTTTGATACTCCTGCGCCTGAGATAAGGCTGGTAAGGCCAGTGGTATCCCATCCAGGATACCTTTTTCCTCCTCGCCATTTGCCTGACGCTCAGCCTTTTTTATCGCCTCCCAGTTTTCAAGTACCTTACCAACGCCATCTACTTCAATACCCTCGAATACATGTGGATGCCGTCTCACCAGTTTTTCACATATTCCCTGTAGTATATCAGCCATCCTGAATTCGCCCTCTTCACTCGCTATTTGCGCATGCAACACGATTTGCAGCATCAGATCCCCAAATTCTTCCCGTATCTTTCCCGAATCACCAGAATCGAGTGCATCCAATGTTTCATACGCTTCTTCTATCAAATGAGCTCGTAAAGAACGATGGGTTTGCTTCTTGTCCCAGGGACAACCATCCGGCGCACGCAGGTGAGCAACAATTTCCTGTAATTTTTCGAATGAAGTTCCTTCTCCCAACGGCGGCAGGTACAAACAAGTCAGCAACCCTATAGGCTGACGCTGGCCAAGTTCACACAGACATATTTCTTCAACCAGTTCATCAGTCGTTCCTGCCGCATTAATTAAGTTCACTTTGTGGTGTTCCGGATAAACAGAACACAATACCTTCTTCACCTCCTTTGCAATCAGCTGTGATGAAATCTGGGTGATCAAAACAGGTACCTCTGGTGAAAAAGGAGGAACATGAGCCTTCCTTAATTCAATCGCGTCACAAAAGGACAAACCTGGATATTGACCTAAGCCAAATGCAGTAACTATGGGAGTAAGAAATGATATTCCGGCTATGACTCGCAGCTCAAGTCTTGTCTCGTGCGCTTTTCTGGCAATTTCCAAACAAGCTGCATCACCAACAAGGGGATGACCGGGCACTGCAAAGGTCACCCCCACAGGGCGTTTTCCTAATTCAATTATTTTGGCAACAATTGAATCGTTAACCCTGCCAGCATTTTCCCCCTGCGTTTGCAAATCATCAAATGAATTAATTTTTATTTCAGGCGGCAATTCAGCCACGACAGGATGCTCTCGTGTACGCAACCAGAGTTCACTTGATATCAACAATTGAGCCCAGGCTTGACGGGTCAACAGATTGGGATCGCCAGGACCAAGTCCAAGCAGAATAATACCAGGCATTTACGCTCCTTCTTAACGCAAAAACGTAATGCGCACTTATCATTTCGCACATTACGTTCTCACCTTTGCTACTTACACCAACTGGATTAACGTTTGGTGTAGGTTGGGGCCTTACGCGCTCGTTTAAGACCGGGTTTTTTGCGCTCTTTGACCTTCGGATTCCGAGTCAAGAGGCCGCCTTTACGTAATGAAGAATTCCATTCTGGATTGATTTTCAGCAATGCGCGAGCCAATCCAAGCCTTACAGCTTCTGATTGACCGGTCACCCCACCACCTCTGACCAATACACTGACATCATATTTTTCAGCGCCTTCTCCAACAGCCTCAAAAGCACTTAGGATTTTGGTCAAATCACCAAAGCGGGTGAAGAAAGCTTCAGCTTCTTTTTCATTGACCATAAACTTACCGGAGCCGCTCATTACACGCACACGGGCGGTACTTGCTTTACGGCGGCCAATACCTTCAAAATATTGAACTGACATAATTGCCTCTCAGTCTCTTTCTACTCCAGAGTAACAGGGTCTTGAGCTTCATGAGGATGGTCCATACCTGGATAAACCCTGAGACGCTTCAAAACAGCGCGCCCCATGCGGTTATGTGGAAGCATACCCCAAACAGCGGTACGAATAACCTGTTCTGGATTTTTAGCCAGCAGCTCGCGCAATGAACTGCTTTTCAATCCTCCGGGATAACCCGAATGTCGATGATACATTTTTGAGTCCAGTTTCGATGTCGTGCGTGTGCCCGTCACATTAACCAATTTTGAATTGATCACGATGACGTTATCACCCATATCCACGCCAGGCGTGAAGGTCGGTTTATGCTTGCCCAAAAGGACAGCCGCAACCTGGGTAGCCAAACGGCCTAAATTGTGACCATTGGCATCCACGACGTACCATTTACGCTCGATCTCACTTGCTTTAGGATAGTACGTTTTAAACACGGTAAATACTCCAACTCTTACTTATTGAAACCTAATTATCCTGATTGACTTTGTTCTAATAACATACCTGTACCAAACTCAATCCTTGTGGTTGAGCCAGGCCAGAAGGAAGTACACCTGCACCGACCAAAGAAGTGTCATTCGTTAAGAGAGCCCGGGTGAATTCTTCTACCTGAAGCTTTCCCTGAGCAACAATTACCTGAATAAACACCATCCGTCGAACCATGCGATATAGAAAAGCATCTGCTTGTACTTCAAAACGCCATTCATCGCCATCGTTCTTCCAATCCGCAAACATAACAGTACGAACTGTCTTCCCGCCCGGTCGTGGAGAAGTTCCAAAAGCAGAGAAATCATGATCTCCCGGCCAAACCTGGGATACAACCGACAACAGCGCCCCGTCAACCGGAGGCCAAATACGCCAGGCATACCGTTCCCGCAGCGGGTCTCGCACATCCCGACAAAACAACCTGTAACGATACCGCCGGGAAATTGCATCGAACCTGGGATGGAAATCATCCTGGGCTGCATGAATTTCCTTCACCGCCATATCGGTAGGCAGGTTCGCATTGACAGCTTTGAGAAGATCTTCAATCCCATGTACCCAATCCAGGTCAAATGCAGCCACCTGACCTTCTGCATGAACACCGGTATCTGTCCGACCTGCCAGCAAGACGGATTTCCCGGCCCATCCCAGTTTGCAGAGAGCTTTTTCTAACTCGCCCTGAACAGTCCGAGTTCGGGCCTGTCGCTGACTCCCAAAAAAGTCAGTGCCATCATAGGCAAGGATAATTTGGTAACGTGCCATTCTCAGCAACCAGTTACAAAGTCAATGCAACTGGTTGCTGGTTACAAACATTTCTATTCTTCAACCAGTTCAAGCAGAACCATCTCTGCCGCATCACCCGGACGCGGACCAAGCTTCAACATGCGGGTATAACCGCCGTTTCGGCTGGCAAAGCGGGGGGCAATATCATCGAACAATTTTCTGACAATCTGATTATCACCCAGCCGGGAGATCACCAGACGACGCGCATGTACTTTTTGTGCATCTTCAGCTTCAACACTATTTTTCGCAATTGTGATTAATCGTTCAGCCTCACCACGGATTGCGGATGCCTTAGCCACAGTCGTCTTTATTCGTTCATGAGTAAATAACTGTTTAATTAAATTTCGACGCAACGCAGTACGCGCACCTTTACTACGATTCAGCTTGTAACCTGCTACTTGATGTCGCATCTTCTATTACTCCGCAGATTCTTCGTTTTCATCTTTCATATAGCCTTTTTCCAACATCTTTACGCGCAACTCATCCAGGCTCTTCTCACCGAAGTTACGGATAGACATGACAGCTTGCTCACCTTTTTCCAGCAAATCCAGCACATCTCCAACCGTAGTAATACCTGTTCGTTTCAAAGAATTGAAAACACGTACAGATAAATCCAAGGCTTCTACCGGGGTCTCAGCCACTTCGCTTGTAATCCGACTGCCGGTAACTTCTTCTTCAATAGCTACCGCCAAAGATTCTTCACTTACGCCCGCAATAAACCGCAGGTGATCAATCATAACCTTGGCAGAAGTACTCAATGCCTGTTCTGGAGTGTATGTACCATCTGTCCAGATTTCCAGGATCAATTTATCATAATTGGTGCTCTGGCCGACACGGGCTGAAGCAACTTCCCAATTTACACGTTTTACAGGACTATAGATAGCATCCACCGGTAATTCACCAATCGGTAAGTGACCACCTCGATCATTTGCCGGGGAATAACCTCGCCCACGCTCGACCATAAATTCAAGATCCAGTTTGGCTTTTGCACTGTCTACGGTAAAGAGATAAAGATCGGGATTTACGATCTCAACCTCAGGAGGAGTAATAATATCGGCGGCAGTAACAACTCCCTCGCCGCGTACTTCCAGGTGCATTCGAGTGCTATCGACACCATCCAGCTTGATTCGCAGTTGCTTCACTTGCAGCATCACCTGGATAACATCCTCACGCACCCCGGGAATATCGCTGAATTCATGCAAAACATCCACAATCCGGACAGAAGTAACAGCCGCACCATCCAGGGAAGACAAAAGCACCCGGCGCAACGCGTTACCAACCGTTACGCCATATCCTCGCTCCAGCGGGCTAATAATAAACTTACCGTAGTTTCGAGCCTCAGCTTCACGTTCGATCTTTGGCATTACCATGTTCGTGATACCCGTCACGGTTCACCTCTCCAATACTAAACGAACTCCAGTAACCCACTGCAAACCTTTTGGTTTGCACAATCAACAATTACCGTGAGTAGTATTCCACAATGAGCTGTTCATTTAAATTACCATCGATCTCAGCTCTCTCTGGTAAGCGCTGCATGGTTCCAGACAGCTTCTTGATATCACGATCCAACCAGGCAGGATTATTTCGGGCTTCGGCCAATGCTGCCAGATCTTTAAAATAAGCTAATTGGGCTGATCCATCACGGACAGTAACAATATCGCCATCCTTTAAAAGCATTGAAGGGACATCAGTCCGGCGGCCGTTTACCATAAAATGCCCATGGGTTACTAAAAGACGAGCCTCTGCACGACTGGATGCATAACCCAGCCGATAGACTACATTATCCAATCGAGACTCAAGGATCTGCAGCAGGTTTAACCCTGTCAGCCCACGACGTTTTAGAGAGACTTCATAATAACGCCGGAACTGGCGTTCGAGAACACCATAAACACGACGTGCTCGCTGCTTGGCGCGCAATTGGCGTCCATAGTCCGACTCGCGCCCCCCACCGCTTCGACCACGACTGCCTGAACGTCCATGCTGACCAGGAGCAAAACTTCGTCGTTCAAACGCACACTTAGGGGTGAAACAACGTTCACCTTTCAGGAACAGCTTCTCACCTTCGCGTCGGCACAATTTACATACCGGACCAATATATTTCGCCATATCTTTCTATCCTCACAAAAGAATTACACGCGGCGTTTCTTCGGAGGCCGGCAACCATTGTGGGGTACCGGAGTTATATCCGAAATTGAGCGCACTTTAATTCCCGCTGCCTGGACCGCACGAATTGCATTCTCTCGCCCAGGACCAGGGCCTTTTACAAAAAGGTCAACTTCTTGAATGCCCAACGACTGGGCGGTTTTCACAGCCTGCTCTGCGGCTAACCGGGCTGCAAAGGGCGTACTCTTTCGGGAACCCTTAAACCCAGCCGAACCTGAACTACCCCAGGCAACAGTATTACCATCATTATCTGTAATGGTAATAATTGTGTTGTTGAAAGATGCAAATACATGCACCTGTCCTGAAGACAGACTGCGCTTGACCTTTTTAGCGCCAGAACGGCGCGATGACCTTACACTTTGAGCCATATTGCCTCTCTAACCTTACTTCTGTGCACCGCGACGCCGCCCGCGACCGGCAACTGTCTTCTTGGGGCCTTTACGAGTACGGGCATTTGTCCGTGTACGTTGTCCTTGTGTCGGCAAATTGCGGCGGTGGCGTAACCCACGATAGCAGCCAATTTCGATCAAGCGCTTTATGTTCATCTGAACAGAACGACGCAGATCACCTTCAACACTGTAGGATTTGGATATGTAATCACGCAGTGCGCCTACTTCTCCTTCCGTTAAATCCTTGATACGAGTATCAGGATTTACGTTTGTCTCAGACAATATTTTTCGCGCACGCGTCGGACCTATACCATATATATAGGTTAGGCCAATTTCTACCCGCTTATTGCGGGGGAGATCAACACCTTCAATTCTTGCCATGATTCACTTTAACCCTGTCGCTGCTTATGCTTGGGATTTTCGCAAATGACATACAAAACGCCCTTACGACGAACGATTTTGCATTTTGCACAACGCTTGCGAATGGATGGTGATACTTTCATTACGGTCTCCTTACATGTGGCCACATGATGTATAGCCAAAGCTTGGATTATACTCTTTATCTAATATTCCGTCCAGTAATCAGAATTCTCTGCAAACATGTCACAGGACAGTCAGGAGTAGAGGATCTCCTTCGGTGACGGCAACCGAATGTTCAAAGTGAGCCGTCAATGACTGATCTGCAGAAACTACTGTCCACTGGTCAGGATTTACCCGCGTTTTCGCGGTTCCAACTAAAACCATCGGCTCTAAGGCGATGGTCATTCCCGGACGCAATAGTAAGCCTCGTCCGGCCGTACCATAGTTGGGCACCTGCGGTCCTTCATGCATCTGACGCCCAACTCCGTGGCCTGTGTATTCTTTGGTGACGTGGTAGCCGCGACTTTCAACATATTGTTGTATTGCCGCTGATATGTCACCAGTACGATTTCCTGGACGCATCTTATCAATGCCAGCAGCCAACGCACCTTGCGTTACATCTAACAATTTCTGTGCATGGGTTGAGATTTCACCCACTCCCGCAGTAAAAGCGGAATCGGCCACAAATCCATTATAGATCGTACCGCAATCCACCGACACGATATCCCCTTCTTTCAATCTACGCTTGGTAGAGGGGATCCCATGAACCAGCTCTTCATTAATGCTTACCGTTATTGAAGCCGGATAGGGTGGATAACCATAATTTTTGAAAGGCGATACACAACTGTGTTTCCTCAATATTTCCTCAGCTGCCGCGTTGAGGTCAGCAGTGGTCACACCGGGTTTGAAAAGTCCTTTAACCGTTGCCAGGACTTCTGCATTAATTTTTCCTGCCGCGCGCATGACCGCAATTTCGGATGAATTTTTTATGTGTACCTGACGAGCCCAATCCATAGTAGCTGCTTCTATTTTTGTACCGCAGCTAGCAACGCTTCGGATACCTGATCAATTTGCTGGGATCCATCAATTTCTATCAGTTTACCAGCATTTTTATAATACTCAATCAATGGAGATGTCTGTTCAAAATAGACCTGAATCCGACGTTTTACAGTTTCAGCCTTATCGTCATCCCGCTGGTACAACTCAGATCCATCTATATCACACACACCAGGCTGCTTGGGAGGATTATGTTTTTCATGATAGGCATGACCTTCTGCCCGGCAAGTCCAACGTCCGCTCAACCGATCAACCAGAACCTGTTCTGTCGCAGTCACAAAAGGAACCACATCCACATCAGCGCCAAATTCAGCCAACATGGTTTTCAGGGCATCTGCCTGTACAGGGGTACGCGGAAAGCCATCCAATATCGCGCCAACCTTACAGTCTGCCCGGGAAACACGTTCACGCACCATACCAATCGTTACATCATCGGGCACCAGTTCACCCTTATTCATGTAAGATTGGGCCAGTAGTCCCAACTCAGTCTGGTTTTTGATATTCTCACGAAACAAATCGCCCGAAGAAACATGGACCAAACCTGTTTTTTCAGCCAGAATCTTGGCTTGTGTCCCTTTTCCTACTCCTGGAGGACCCAGCATAACAATGTATTGTGCCATCAACATTACCTCATTAGCGTACCAGGATCGAGTCTTGGTAACCGTGCAGCTTTAACTCTGCATCAATGTTCTGGAACGTATCACGTACGACACCAACTACAATCAACAGACCCGCAGAAGATACCAGGAACACACCAGCACCTTGTGACCCAAACCTGAATACCAGGTTCAATACGTAGGGAAGCACAGCAATCGTACCCAGGAATAAAGCACCAACAAGAGTGATCCGCCGTTGAACACGCGTCAGGTAACGCTGGGTTGGAGCGCCTCGATTCACACCCGGGATCTGGGCGCCCATCTTCTTCAGGTTATCACCATAATTTTGCTGCTGGAACATCACATCGGTATAGAAGAATGTGAATGCAACAACCATCAGGAAATAAACCAACCAATAAACCCAACTGGTACCGTTAAATGTCGATTGAATTGAACGTGCTAAGTTCTCTACCCAAAGGGTTTTTGACGAAACCAAGAAACCAGATAGTATCACAGGGAATTGAAGCAAAGCACTTGCGAAAATCAATGGAATCATTCCTGAAAGGTTTACCATCAGGGGAAGTGTCCCCTTTACTGGCATCGACATACGATTACCCATACGACGTCCCGGATACATAACGGGGACATTCCGACGGCCCTGCTGCACCCAGACAATGGCATAAACCACCACAATGATTACTACGATCGATATCAGTAGTTTCCACCAACCAGTTTGAAGATCGCTCAATAAACCAACCAGGTTTGCAGGCAGCTGCGAGATGATACCAGCAAAAATGATCAATGACAGCCCCTGATTGCGAATGCCGAATTCGGATATCAATTCACCTAACCAGATAGCGAACATCGTTCCGCCGGTCATTACTAACAGGACAGTCACTGAGTGAAGCCACAGTTCGCTGGTAAATCCAAACTCGACAATGGGAGCGCCTGGAGACAAGGAATTGAATATGTTCACCTGGCCATAGGCGTTCAATAATGCCATCGGTACAACCAGCATGTAGGTCCACTTCTCCATCAATTTTCGACCCTCACGTGGGTCTTCTTCCATACGGCGTTGTAAGGAAGGAATGATCGGGATCAACAATTGAATAATGATTTGGGCCGTAATATAAGGATAAACACCCATTGAAAGCAATGAGAAGTTAGACACCGTACCACCAGAAAGCAAATCCAGAAAACTCAAAAACGTACCCGATGCGCCAACATTGAACAACATAGATTCAAGTGCAGCCCGATCAACTCCGGGAACCGGAACATTTGCAGCCAGGCGATATAAAGCTAATATGCCAAGTGTTATCAACAATTTCTGGCGAATATCTTGTGATTTCCACAGGAAGCGCCACGCCGATTGCTTCATTTTTTCTTCTCCTGAAAAGCTATAAGCTAACCTATCACTTCAACGGTACCACCAGCAGCTTCAATCTTTTCCTTTGCGCCACGACTAACACGATGGACACGAACCTTAAGCGCTGTTTTCAAGTCGCCACGTCCAAGAATGACAATCGGGTTGCGCTTATCACGCAACAGGTGAGACTTTTCCAGGCTTTCAGGAGTAACTTCAGCTCCGGCTTTGAACACGGATGCAAGTTGATCGAGGTTTACCTCGTTATATTCTACCCGGTTCATCGGGGTGAAACCCTGACCGCGCAAGAAAGGTAATCGGCGATAGAACGGCAGGTTACCGCCCTGTCGATATAACTTTCCCTTGGATCCAGAACGCGCACCATATCCTTTGGTACCACGTCCAGCAGTCTTACCCTGACCGGCAGAAATACCACGGCCAACTCGCTTACGGTCCTTTTTTGAACCCGGATTGGGCATAAGATCATGTAGTTTCATTTTTACTTCCTACTCTTCAATCCGTATCAGATGAATTACTTTATTCATCATCCCGCGGATAACCGGAGTATCTACATGCTCAATAGTCTGATGCAATTTTCTCAGTCCCAGAGCTTTGACAGTACCCTTTTGATCCTTGGGATATCCAATTGGACTTTTAACCAGTGTGAAACGCACTGTTTTTCCATTGCGTTTAGGCATCTTGTTTCCTCCGTTCCCAGAACGGCATAAGATCCTGAACTTGCTTACCACGCCGGGCAGCTTCTTCACGAGGTGACTTCATCTGTTCCAGTGCTCTGAAAGTAGCCTGTACAACATTCAGTACATTTGCACTACCCATTGATTTGGTCAGGATATCACGGATACCCGCGGCTTCCAATACTGCACGCACGCCGCCAGCTGCAATAACGCCGGTACCAGGTGATGCCGGTTTCAACAAAACGCGCGCACCCGCAATCTTTCCTAATGCCTGATGCGGAATTGTTGTTCCAGCCAAATTTACAAGATGGAGGTCTTTTCGAGCCCGTTCCGAGGCCTTTCGCATGGCATCCGGTACGGCATTGGCTTTACCAACTCCCATACCGACACTGCCCTTTCCATCACCGATTACAACTGTCACACGAAACTGGAAACGACGTCCACCTTTTACTACTTTGGCCACACGCGCAATCTCAATTACGCGCTCGTCATACCCATCGTGTTCAACTTGATCAGCGGCTTTTTTGAACTCTGCCATATTATTCTCCAATCAGGCCTAGAATTGCAGGCCACCTTCACGAGCACCATCAGCGACAGCTTTGACACGTCCAATATAACGGTAACCACCACGGTCGAAAACTACCTTTGTAATGCCCTTGCTTTTGGCTCTTTCTGCAACAGCCTGGCCAACCAATTCAGCCTGTTCAGTTTTTGTCTTACCTTTTAACTTTTTTCGCAAATCAGGATCCAGGTTCGAGGCAGAAGCCAGTGTGTGGCTATTCTGATCATCAATTACCTGCGCGTTGATTCCAGATAAACTTCGATAAACACTCAAACGAGGACAATCTGGGGTACCGGAAACTTTCTTACGGACACGAATATGTCTTCGAATACGAGCTGCAGAGCGACTCTTGTTAGCCATAACTTACACTCCTCCTTTCCCTGCTTTGCCTGCCTTACGACGGATTCTTTCGCCAGCATAACGCAAGCCTTTGCCATGGTAAGGTTCGGGGGGACGCAGATTTCGAATTTCCGAGGCAATCTGTCCAACCTGTTCTTTGTCATAGCCCATAATCTTAATCTGTCGTAATTTTCCATCCGCATCGAAACTTATTCCATGTGGTGGATCAAGTTCAACTGGATGTGAAAAGCCCAGGTTCAAGACCAGCTTGTCACCATTCATTTCTGCCCGGTAACCTACACCTTCAATTTCAAGGATAATTTCAAACCCGTTGTTAACTCCATGGACCATATTCGCCAATATTGCTCGAGTTGTTCCATGTAAAGCTCTTTCACTTGGCGCTTCCGAATTACGGCTAACCGTAATCACACCATCCTCCATTTTGATTCCAATCAATGGAGAAAATGTACGCTGAAGTTCACCCTTCGGGCCCTTCACTTTGACATTCGATCCCTGGATGCTAACATCAACACCACTTGGGACTTCAATCGGCAAACGTCCTACGCGAGACACAGTACCTACCTCCTCGCTTACCAAACTTTACAAAGGATTTCGCCGCCCACACCCAACTGGCGAGCACGCTGCCCGGTCATTACACCTTTTGGTGTAGACAGAATAGCAATGCCAATCCCCGATAACACCCAGGGAATATCCTGTTTCTTTGTATAAATACGACGACCCGGTTTACTAACTCGCTCCAGGCCAGTAATCACTGGATGACGCTGACGGCGCTCACCAACATATTTAATGCGCAGGCGCAATATTTTATGATTGGCGCTTTGACCATCAACTACTTCATAATCTTCCACGTAACCCTCATCTTGTAAAATCTTGGCAATTTCCAACTTGATTTTAGAATTGGGCATCGCGACAGAAACATGTCCAGCTAATACCGCGTTTCGAACGCGTGTCAACATATCAGCAATGGGATCAGATACACTCATATTATCACCTCCGACCGGCTACCAGGATGATTTCACTACGCCGGGGATTTTTCCTTCCAACGCCAATTCTCGGAAGCAAATACGGCATAAGCCAAACCGGCGAATGTATCCACGCGGACGTCCACAACGGTGACAGCGATTTCGGACCTGAACAGATCTCCGTCTTCGCATCTCACGATATTGCATACATTTCTTAGCCATATATTATGCGTCCTTTCTGAATGGCATCCCAAGCAATTGCAACATCAAGCGTGCTTGGTCATCTGTCTTGGCGGTGGTCACAATTGTGATTTCCATCCCGCGCAATTTATCGATCTTATCGTACTCAATCTCCGGAAATACGAGTTGGTCTTTCAAACCCAATGTGTAATTTCCTCTGCCATCAAAAGCTTCACTGGAAATACCGTGAAAGTCTCTAACACGGGGTAAGGCAATATTCATCAAACGATCCAGGAATGCCCACATGCGTTCACCACGCAGCGTAACTTTTGTGCCAATCACGCGTCCTTCGCGCAGTTTAAATGCTGCAATATTCTTTCGAGACTTAATCAACACCGGTTTCTGGCCAACAATCTTGGTAAGATCTTCCGCCGCAAATTCAATTGCCTTCGGGTTATCAAGAGCTTCACCCAGACCGATATTGACAACTACTTTTTCGATCCTTGGCACCTGCATAACATTCTTGCACTCGAATGCCTTTAACAGAGCTGGTACGATTTCTTTTTGATACCTTTCCTTCATACGGTTCATATCAACGCTCCAACTTCGCTGCCTAGTCAATCACTGCCTGGCATTTTTTACATATTCGATGGGCACCAGTTTCTTCACGCTGTACAGCAACTCGAACCGCTTCATTGCACTTCGGGCAAACCAGCATAACATTTGAAATGTCCATTGGACCTTCATATTTGATCAGCCCACCAGGAATGTTCTTCCCTTTTGACTGGGTTTGTCGCTGATGCTTGGTGCGGATATTGACGCCTTGTACAACAATCCGATGTTCTTCTGGCAAGACGTTGATCACCTCACCACGCTTTCCTTTATCTTCAAAGCGACCACTGATCACTTCTACTGTATCGCCTTTTCGAATCTTTACCTTCATGATTTTGCTCCTACGCTGGCTTAAAGCACTTCCGGCGCCAACGATACAATCTTTGTGTACCCTTTTTCACGCAGTTCACGTGCAACAGGGCCAAAGATACGACTGCCTTGAGGATTCTTGCCATCGTTATCAAGGATTACTGCAGCATTATCATCAAAGCGGATGTAGGAACCGTCATCGCGTCGCCACTCTTTTTTACAGCGCACGATCACAGCACGTACAAGCTCACTCTTCTTAACAGAACCTTGCGGAGTAGCGGATTTTACAGTCGCTACAACCAGGTCTCCAATCGTTGCGTTTTTCCGACCAGAACCACCCAGAACCCGGATAACCAGCAATTCACGGGCGCCGGAATTGTCAGCAACTTTTAGACGCGATTCCTGCTGAATCATGACCTACTCTCCTACTCCAGCATCCGCTGTACGTGTCTCGCGCTTCAATACGGTTTCAACCACCCAATGCTTTTCCTTGGATATCGGTTTACTCTCGACAATTTGCACCTGATCACCAATCATGCAGTTTTGTTCATCATGAGCCTTGACACGTTTACTGGAATGAACGGTTTTCTTGTACAATGGATGACGATAAGTCCGCGTGATTTCAACTACAACTGTTTTATCCATTTTGTTGCTGGTAACAACACCAGTTAATCGGCGACGATTGTTCATGCTTCACCTTCTACTTCAGGATTGCCCACGCGCTCGTTCAAAATTGTTTCCATACGGGCAATTTCACGACGCATGATGCGCAGACGGCTGGTATCAGTCAACTGACCAGTAACTTGCTGAAAACGAAAATTCATCAGCTCTTCACGGGCATCCGCCAGCTTGGCCTTGATTTCTTCACTTTCTAAGGCGCGTAATTCACTGGGGTTCATGACTGCTCTCCTGCATCCAAACGGGTTACAATCTTGGTCTTGATCGGGAATTTATACTGGGCCAGGCGTAAAGCCTCTACTGCAATTTCCTCAGACAGACCACCGATTTCAAACATTACCCGACCAGGTTTAACCACTGCAACATAATATTCCACGCTGCCTTTCCCCTTCCCCATCCGGGTTTCAGCGGCCCGGTGAGTATATGGTTTGGCCGGAAATATCCGGATCCAAATCTTGCCGCGGCGTTTCATTGCGCGCACGATCGCTCGACGGGCAGCTTCAATCTGCCGTGCAGTAATCCAGCCCGGTTCCAGAGCCTGCAGCCCGAATTCACCAAAGCTGACTTCTGCACCTCGAAGCGCTTTTCCCTGCATGCGACCTCGCATCTGCTTTCGCCACTTTACACGTTTTGGCATTAACATCGCAAAAACCTCTCTTTACAACGACTATTTGCTTACGTACACGCCTTCAGTCGTTTCAGCCTTCTCTTCAATTTCGGGCACAGCCTCGCCCTTGTATATCCATACTTTGACGCCAATGCTGCCATAGGTAGTATGAGCTTCTGTTTGACAAAAATCAATATTCGCCCGCAGAGTCTGCAGAGGCACACGACCTTCCCGCAGCCAGACTGTTCGCGCCATTTCAGCGCCTGTCAGACGGCCGCCAACCTGAATCTTAATTCCTTCAGCTCCCTGATTCATGGCCTGCTGTATCGCACGTTTCATAGCGCGTCGATAACTGATACGCCGCTGAAGTTGATCTGCCACATTCACAGCAACCAGGAAGGCGTCTGTATCCGGAGATCCAATTTCCTTAATATCCAGATCTACCTTCTTGCCAACCAAAGTCTCAAGGCATTCACGGATTTTCTTGACCGCCTCACCTTTTCGACCAATCAAAATTCCGGGCTTTGCTGTATGAATAGCAACTCTTATCTTTCCAGGATAACGTTCGACTTCGATCTTCGAAACACCAGCCCGCCTCTGCATAATCGCCTCAGGCATATTCTTGCGCAAAGCCTCAACTTCAGCATTAGCCGCGGTCCCACCCTTTGAGGTGACACCCATTAACAGGGCGCGTATGGCCAAATCCTGTTTCAACTGCTCACGATACTGAGTACCTTCAGCAAACCAGCGGCCTCGCCAAACCTGGTTGATCCCCAATCGAAATCCAACTGGATGAACTTTTCGACCCATAATATCTCCTTGATCCTTTCCGTCAGGCTTCCCGCTCACTCAGCACAACAGTAACGTGGGAGGCACGGTGCAGAATCGGTTTGAAACGCCCACGCGCTCCAAAACGACGCCATTTTCTGGTAGGAGCTTCGTCCGCAACAATTTTTGAAATGTACAGGTCATCCCGGCTTACACCAAAGTTTTCTTCAGCATTGGATATGGCCGAAGCCAACAACTTACGAACCGGCTTTGCTGCCCGTTTGGGGATAAACTGCAAAACCTGCATAGCCTGGACAACATCCTTACCGCGCACCAGATTTATCACCAAGCGGACCTTCTGGGATGAGACTGGTAAAAACCGTAATTGGGCATGGACATCAGTCATCGGATTACTCCTTCCCCTTTCCTGTCAGGTGCCCGCGAAAAGTGCGTGTCGGGGCGAATTCACCCAAGCGATGACCGACCATATTTTCAGTTATATAGATCGGAACGTGGCGACGGCCATCGTGGATGGCAATCGTATGCCCCACCATTTGCGGGAAGATTACGCTCGCGCGACTCCAGGTACGAATTACTTTCTTCTCGTTTTTCTGGTTCATCGTTTCGATCTTTTGTAACAACTTCGGGGCAATAAATGGCCCTTTTTTCAACGATCGTGACATATCTGCTTACCTCATTTGCTTATCTGGCGGCATGTCTGTACCTTACGAACCGGATACGCTTTCAAAACCGCCATTATCAGCCGCCTTATCTTGACTTGCTCCGGCGGCGCACAATGAACTTATCAGTTTTCTTATTCCGACGGGTCTTGTAACCTAATGTCGGTTTACCCCAAGGGGTCTTTGGCCCAGGCATACCAATTGGCTGACGTCCTTCGCCGCCTCCATGTGGATGGTCGCGAGGACTCATCGCAGAGCCGCGTACCGTCGGGCGAATACCCATATGGCGTTTCCGCCCGGCTTTTCCTAATTTTATGTTGGAATGATCAACATTTCCAACTTGCCCAATCGTAGCATAACAAGTCTGGCGTACCAGACGTACTTCACCGGAAGGCATACGAATTTGGGCATAATCACCCTCTTTTGCCAATAACTGAGCAGAAGCACCGGCTGAACGCACAAGTTGCCCGCCTTTTCCTTCATTGAGTTCAATGTTATGGATCATGGTACCAACCGGGATATTTGCAATCGGCAAACTGTTACCAGGCCGAATCTCAGCATTTGGCCCAGACATGACCGTGTCACCCACTTTAAGGTTCACCGGGGCAATGATATAGCGCTTTTCACCATCAGCATAAAACAACAGCGCCAATCGCGCAGTTCGGTTAGGATCATATTCAATCGCCGAAACCTTGGCAGGGATGTTGGCTTTATTACGTTTAAAATCAACCAGGCGAATGTGGCGACGATGTCCACCACCTCGGTGCCGAACGGTCACCCGACCAAAAGAGTTACGGCCGCCATGCTTTCGCAAAGGAACCAGCAAAGAACGTTCAGGGGTTGATTTTGTGATCTCTTCAAAAGTATATCCGGTCATATCGCGCCGACCAGGGGTTACCGGTTTGTATTTTTTTACAGCCATTACTGCACCCCTTCAAAAATATCTAGGGATTGACCCTCTGCCAGTGTGATGATCGCTTTCTTATAACCGGGTTTCCGTACCATTAAACGACGATTACGGCGGCGACCACGTTTTGCAGGGGTGTTGATTATATTTACACGAACGACATCCACTTCATACAGACGCTCAATCGCATCTTTAACCATGGTTTTGGTAGCTTCTTGAGCAACTTCAAAAACATATTGGTTAAGCTTGCTGGATTGATAATTTGATTTTTCTGTAATCAATGGGCGGCGGAGGATATCATAAATCGTAATCATTTTTACCTCCTATCCTAAATGCGCTTCCAAAACTTCAAGCGTCTTGACAGGGAGAACCAGTTTTTCAAAACCCAGCAAATCCCGAATGTTCAGGTAGCTGGCCAATAAAACTTTGGCATCGGGCAGGTTATCTGTCGAGCGCATCACTGCTTCATATTCCTGGTTCTTCTCTGGCAACAACACCAGGGCGCTGGAATCGCCAACCAGACGTGTCAGCGCTTCAGCCATCAACCGGGTTTTGGGTTCTGTCAGGGCGAACTCATCGACCAAAACAACACCCATATCCTTTGCCTTCACAGAAAGAGCCGAGCGCAAGGCACTCTGGCGCATCTTCTTGGGCATTTTCTGTGTATAACTACGGGGTTGGGGTGTATGGATTTTTCCGCCGCCAGCCCACTGCGCAGCACGGATTGAGCCGGTTCGTGCCCGGCCAGTACCTTTTTGACGCCAGGGTTTATGACCGCCGCCGCTTACTTCTGAACGTGTTTTGGTCTTATGAGTACCTAACCGTGCGTTCGCCATCTGACGGACATAAGCCTGGTGCATCAGGTCTACGTTTATCGGGGCTTCGAAAACTTTGGCGGGTAAATCTACCTCGCGAAGTTTCTTGCCTTCCATATTGAAAACATCTACTTTCATCGCAGTCTTGCTCCCATTCAATCAGCGCTTATTGCTTGCGCGCTTCCTTAATCATTACCAGGCCGCCTTTTGGCCCGGGGACTGCGCCATTTACACCGATTAAATTTCGTTCCGTATCTACCAGAACAATTTTCAATCCTTGCGATGTAACACGTTCACGTCCCATATGACCAGGGCCACGTGCGCCTTTATAAACACGACCCGGAGTGGTTCCAGCGCCTCTTGATCCTGGGGCGCGCTGACGATCTGACTGACCATGGGTGATTGGACCACCCTTGAAACCATGACGCTTCATGGCTCCTTGAAAGCCTTTCCCCTTACTGGTGCCAATCACATCGACGCGCTCACCAACGGCAAACAATTCAACAGTCAGCTTGTCACCAACATTCAATTCATCCTTGGTACGGAATTCACGCAAAAAACGCAAAGGAGGTAACTCAGTCACCTTTAAGTGGCCTAATTGACCACCAGTCAGGCGTTTCGGATTTACCTCTCCAAAGCCAAGTTGGACCGCAGAATACCCGTTCTTTTCAGGATTACGAACCTGGGTGACATAGCAAGGCCCAGCTTCAATGAGCGTAACCGGAAGTGCGGCGCCCGCATCATCAAAAAGCTGGGTCATTCCAACCTTTTTTCCAATAAGCCCTTTCAACATGCTCAATTTTCTCCTTCAAAAGAGTATTTGGACACATAGATCTATATGCCCGCAAGACTGTCAACCTGGGCTGAGGTTGCATCATCTCGCTAGCAGCACAGTTAGTTAGCCTGCCGCAGAGCTTGTTTTTGAGGTCTGCGAACAAAACAACTCTTGCACTGCCTAATACAAAGTTCGATCCGTCAGGCGCCATAACGTTTCGACGACGCCCGACTTCTCTCACTGAATATCTATATTTTTATTTCAATGTCCACGCCCGCCGGTAGGTTAAGACGCATCAGCATATCAATCGTCTTTGAGTCGGGATCGAGAACATCAATCAGACGATTGTGTGTACGGATCTCAAAGTGCTCGTGAGAGTCTTTATCAATAAAGGTAGAGCGCCGTATTGTAAACCGTTCCAGCTTTGTTGGCAAGGGTACAGGCCCAACAACATGCGCGCCGCTTCGTTCTGCTGTCTCAACAATCCGCTTTGCGGACTGGTCGAGCACACGATGATCATAAGCCTTCAGGCGGATACGAATTTTTTGCTTGGTCATTGAAATTTCACCTATCTTATTCAATAATCTTGGTGACGACGCCCGCACCAACGGTCAGGCCGCCTTCACGAATGGCGAAATTCGAACCCTGCTCCAGCGCCACCGGTACGATCAGTTCCACCGTCAGGTTCACATTGTCG